>NZ_JAJOHV010000072.1 GCF_021129175.1 Chromobacterium piscinae
GCGCGCACGCGACGCCGGCCGGCGCGGTGGCCGGGGCCGATTGGGTGGCGACGGTGTTGACCGACAGCGCCGCGCTGCGCGCGCTGCTGTTCTACGATCAGGGCATTGCCAGCGTATCGGCCGCCGGCCGCCGGCTGGTGGATTTGGGCACCCATCAGCCTGTCCAGCTGGCGGCGTTGGGGGCGGAATCAGCAGCCGCCGGCTGGCCGCTGGTGGAGGCGCCGATGACCGGTAGCGTGCACGACGCCAGCCACGGCACGCTGCATTTTCTGGTGGGCGGCGCGGAGGCGGACGTAGAGTGGGCGAGCCCGCTGTTGTGGGCGCTGGGGCGCGGCGTCCACCATTTGGGCGGGCTGGGCGCGGGCAATACCGCCAAGTTGGCCTTGAATCTGCTGGTGGGGGTGATGGCGGGCGGGCTGGGCGAGGCGATCGCCTTGCTCAGGGCGCATGGCCTGGCGGTGGACAGCTTCCTCGACGCGCTGGACGGCAGCGGCCTGGCTTCGCCCCTGTATCGGAGGCTGGGGCAGCGCTACCTGGACGGCGATCACGCGCCGCGCTTCTCGCTGGCCAATCTGGAGAAGGACCTGCGTTGGGAGTGCGAGCACGCGCTGGCCAGCGGCCTGCAGCCCAGGCTGGCGCCGGCGTTGTGCCGGCTGCTGGGGCCGCTGGACGAGGAGGCTAAGCGCCGCGATTACTCGGCCTTGATCGCCCACCTGGCTGGCGCGCCTGCCTGTTGAACCTTATGCCATGGTTGTTGAATTTGTTAAATGATGCATTCATTAACAGCTAGGCCGCCTTTCTCTTTACGAAAAACGAGCGAGCGCTTCATGAGCACAGCAGTCAAACCATCGATAAGCGGACCCATCGTCGAGCTGCAGGATGCGGGCCGCACCTTCCTGCTGGGCGAAACCCGGATCGAGGCCTTGCGCCACGCGTCGCTGGCGGTCCAGCCCGGCGACTTCCTGGCGATCTGGGGGCCGTCTGGCTCCGGCAAGTCCACCCTGCTCAACCTGCTGGGCCTGATCGACAGCCCCAGTTACGGCCGGATGTTGTTCTGCGGCCAGGATGTCGCCGGCCTGGACGACAATGCCTTGTCCGACTACCGCAGCCGCGAGATCGGCTTCGTGTTCCAGAACTTCAACCTGATCCCGGTGCTGTCGGCGCTGGAGAACGTGATGCTGCCGCTTTACTGCCAGCGCATTGCCAAGGTCCAGGCCAGGGAGCGCGCCCGGGCGTGGCTGCAGAAGGTGGGATTGGAGGCTTTCGCCGATCATCCGCCGGAGAAGCTCAGCGGCGGCCAGCGGCAGCGGGTGGCGATCGCGCGGGCGATGGTGACCGAGCCCTCGCTGGTGATCGCCGACGAGCCGACCGCCAACCTGGACTCGCGCACCAGCCGCGAGGTGATAGACCTGATGCAGGCGCTGAACCACCGGACCGGCGTCACCTTCGTGCTGTCCACCCACGATCCCAGGCTGCTGGCGCGGGTGTCGCGCCATCTGGCGCTGCGCGACGGCGAGATCGCCGAAGCGTCGTACGAGGAGAGCATGCTGAAACTCAACGCGGAGAGCCTGACATGAACCCCATCGTGATGGCGTGGCGCAATCTGCTGCGCAACCGCCGCCGCAGCCTGGTCACCCTGTTGTCCATCGCCTTCGGCATCGCCGCGCTGGCGCTGTTCGCCGGCTATACCCAGACCATCTACACCGGCTTGGCCAACCTTTCCATCCACGGCGAGATGATCGGCCACCTGACGGTCAACAAGCGCGGCTGGCGCACCGAGGGCAAGCTGCACCCGGCGCGCTTTCTGCTGACGCCGGCCGAGATCGCCAAGGTGGATGCCATCGTCCGCAAGCGCCTGCCTCAGGGCCACGTGCTGCCGCGGATGGGGCTGGACGGCATGATCTCCAACGGCCGCAACAGCACCATCTTCATCGCCGAAGGCATAGACCCGGCCGCGCTGCAGCTGATATTGGGCCCGCTCAGCGGCGTGCACCGCAACATCGTCGCCGACAAGCCCAACGGCGTGTCGGTCGGCGAGGCGCTGGCCTCGGTGCTGGGGCTGAAGCGCGGCGGCGAGGCTTCGCTGCTGGTCGGCACCATCCATGGCCAGGCCAACGCCGCTGACGTCGAAGTCAACGATGTGATCAATACCGGCAATACCGCCACCAACGACAAATTCCTGCTGGTGCCGCTGCAGCTGACCCGCTCGTTGAAAGACGTCGGCGAGCAGGCCGAGTGGCTGACGGTGCTGATCAACACGCCGGCCAAGGCCGGCGGCCAACTGGACAAGGGCATGCTGGCGATGCTGACCACGCCGGCGCCGGACGAGGCCACCACCATCGCGCTGCGCGACCGGCTGCTGGCCGATTTCCAGGCGGCCGGGCTGGATCTGGAAGTGCGCACCTGGCAAGACATGTCGCTGTACTACAAGCAGGTGAAGAATATGTACGACCTGATCTTCACGCTGTTGTTGGGCATCGTGCTGGCCATCGTGGTGCTGAGCATCGCCAACGCGATGAGCATGAGCGTGCTGGAACGCACGCGCGAGATCGGCACCTTGAGGGCGATGGGCTACCGCCGCGTCCGCGTGGTGGGCCTGTTCATCGCCGAAGCCTGCCTGCAGGTGGGGTTGGGCTGCCTGCTGGGCCTGCTGCTGTTCTGGCTGACCAGCCACGCGGTCAACGGCGCCAATATCCAGTACGTGCCGCCGGGCAACAGCGTCAGCGTGCCGCTGTACATCGACTTCGATCCGGCGCGCACCGTGTTCGCGATGCTGTTGCTGGGCACGCTGAGCATCGTCGCCGCCTGGATGCCGGCGCGCAAGGCGTCGAGCCAGCAGATCACGCTGTCGCTGGCGCACAGCTGAGAAAGGGATACGCATGAAAAAGATGACGATGTCGGCCGGCCTGCTGCTGGCCGGTCTGATCGCCGCGCCGACCGTTATCGCGGCGCCGGACGCGCAGGAACTGCTGCGCCAGTCCGACCAGGCGCGCGGCGGCGATCTGCCGGGACTCGCCTGGGAGGTGAGGCTGGCCAACAGCGGCAGCGCCAGCGAAGACTTGCAGCCGATGCGGCTGGACGTGCGGGCCAACAAGACCGCCAGCCTGGCCGAGGTCAGGGAGCCCTTGAGCAACAAGGGCTCCAAGATGCTGCAGGTGGACCGCAATATGTGGCTGAGCAAACCCGGGCTGAAGAAGCCGGTGGCGATTTCGCCGCGGCTGCGGCTGTCCGGCCAGGCGGCGATAGGCGACATCGCCGCCACCAATTACGCCAAGGACTATGCGGCCAAGCTGCTGCGGGAGGAGACGCTGAACGGCGAGCCCTGCTACGTGCTGGACCTGAAGTCAGCCAACAAGCAGAGCACCTACGACCGCATCGTCTACTGGGTGTCGGAAAAGCGGATGGTCGGCGTGCAGGCGCAGTTCTACAGCCTGTCCGGCAAGCTGCTCAAGCAGGCCAGCTTCCAGTACGACAACACGGTCAAGGTCGGCGGCAAGAGCATTCCCTTCGTCAGCGCCATGCAGATCAACGACGCGCTGACCGATGCCCGCACCACGCTGAAGTACGGCGAGCTGCGGGTGAAGACCTTCGCCGATGCCGAATTCCAGGTGGACAATCTCTAAGCATGGCGCGGCCGGCCTGGCCGCGCTGCTGCTGTGCGCCGGTGCGCAGGCCGCCGACGGCGGCGAGGCGTGGCGGACTGACGCCAGCCTGGAGGCCTGGCTGTACGGCGACGCCTACCGGCTGACGTCCCCGGCGCCGCTGCCGCAGAAGCAATACCATGCGGAAGGCCGGCTGGATCTGACGCTCAGGCGCGACGCGCTGCGCGTGGAGCTGGCGCCCAGGCTGAATTGGCTGCGCGCCTGCCCGCCCGGCGGCGCGGATTGCCGCAGCGACGGGCAGGCCAGCCTCAACCAGGGCTACTTCAGCCTGGCCAGCGGCGGCGAGCAGCTGGCGGCCGGCCGAGAGAAATTCAGCTGGGGGCCGGCCAATTTCCGCTCTCCCAGCAATCCCTTCTATTTCGACAGCGGACGGACCAATCCGTTGGCCGACACGCCGGGCGTCGATCTGGCGCGCTGGACCCACAGCACCGGAGCCTGGCGGCTGACTTCCGCCTACGTGTCCGACACCCGGACCCTGGCCCAGCCCAGGCAGCGCGACACAGTACTGCTCAAGCTGGACCGGCAGGGCGACGATGCGCTGGCCAGCCTGGTGTTCAGCCAGGCCCGCAGCCAGCGCCAGGGGCCTTTTCTCGGCGCTTTCGCCCAGTACACGCCCGACGACGCCTGGCTGCTGTACGGAGAGGCGTCCGCCCAGCGGCGCGGCGCGGCGACGGCCGCGCGCGGGC
>NZ_JAJOHV010000073.1 GCF_021129175.1 Chromobacterium piscinae
GGCCACGCTGGCGATCGCCGGCAGCTTCATCAGGTAATCGTAATTCCCGGCATTGCTCGCCGCGTCCGGCATCACGCGCGCCGGCGCGCACTCGCCGCCGTCCTGGATGATCACGCAGGCGCCGGCGGCGCGCAGCGCGGCGCAGCCGTCGGTGCCGTCCTGGCCGAAACCGCACAGCAGCACCGCCATCGCCTCCGCGCCGTACTCGCCGGCAAGCGACTCGAACAGCACGTCTATCGACGGCCGCGCGAACTGGATCTGGCGGTCGCGGGTCAGATAAACATAGCCATGCCCCACCCGCATGTGGTGGCCAGGCGGGGCCACATAGATCGTTCCCGGCTTCACCGGCGCCATGTGCTGCGGCATTTCCACGCTGTAGCCGGTGCGCGATTTCAGCAGCTGATCGAGCAGGTTCACTTGGTTTTCCTGCACATGCTGGGCGACGAAGACCGTCATCTCAGACAACGGCAGCCGCTCGACGATGTACAGGATGCACTCCAGGCTTTGCGCGGACCCGGCCAACGCCAGCGCCCGCGGATTCGGCCGCGCGTCGGCCGGCGCGGTCCGGCCGGACACCAGCCGCACGGGCAGATTCAGCCGCGTCAGGCCATGCGCCAGCAAGGCATGATAGGCGACGATCTTCAGCTTGCCGCCGCCGTTCAGCCGGTCAGCCATCGCGCACAACAGCTCCACGCACAATAAATCAGCATCGTAAAAGCTCAGTTCCAGCGCCTGCTCCGGATTGGCGCGCAGCAGGTCCAACACCACATTGCGGTCCTCCTGCCGGTCCAGCCGCCCCAGAATGGCGACCTTGCACTGGCCGGAGCGATGCTGCACCGTCACGCTCACTTAGCTCGTCCCTCGCACCATTGCGCCACCTTGGCCACCAGCACGTCGTAATCCACCGGCTTGGACAGATAGTCGTCGGCGCCGGTAGCCAGGATCTTCTCGCGCTCGGCCGGCAACGCCTTCGCCGTGATCGCCACCACCGGAATGTCCTTCCAGGCCGGATTGGCGCGGATGGCGGCGATGGCCTGGTAACCGTCCATTTCCGGCATCATGATGTCCATCAGCACCAGATCCACAGACTGGTGCTGCAGGAATTCCAGCGCCCGCCGGCCGTTGACCGCGCTGTTGAGCTTGGCGCCGTGCCGCTCCAGCGCCGCGGTGATCACGAACAGATTGCGCGGATCGTCATCCACCACCAGCACGTGCCGGTCGGCCAGCAGCTTGCTGCCAGGGGGCGCGATCGGGGCCTTGAGCTCGGCCCGCTGCCTGGGTACATCCTTCAGGAAGCGCTCCACGTTTTCCAGCAGCCGCTGGCCGGCCTGCGGCGTCTTGACGATCACGCAGTCGGAATAGGCCCGCAACGCCGCCTCGTCCTCCTCGCTGGGCTTGCCGCTGACGTAGAACACCAGCGAGATGTCGGGATCCAGGCCGCGCAGCGCCTCGGCGACGGCCACGCTGTCCGCGATCTCCGCCTTGCCCAGGTCCAGCACCGCCAGTTGGCTGCGATGCCGTTCCAGCAGCGTCTTCCAGTCGGCGTCCGGCGCCGCCGCCACGATGTCGCCGCCGATGTCGCCGACCAGCTTGGACACCTCGTCGCGGCTGATGCCGCCGCGCTCCACCACCAGGATGCCCCCGCCCTTGCCGCCCACCGCCTTGACCAGCTCTGCCTCGGCCGCGGCCAGCAGCTTGTCGCTGGCAGGCTTGCGCAGGAAGCCGATGGCGCCCTGCTGCAGCAGCGCCTCGTCGCGGTCGCGCGCCGACACGATGTAGACCGGGATGTCCGCCAGCGCCGGCCGAGTCTTGATCTCGTGCAGCACCTGGGTGCCATCCATGTCAGGCAGGCCCAGGTCCAGCAGGATCCCGGCCGGCCCATGCTCGGCGGCCAACTCCAGGCCTTCCGCGCCAGTCGGCGCCAGCAGCGTCTTGTAGCCCAGCCGCCGGTTCATCGCCACCAGCATCTGACCGAACACCGGATCGTCGTCTATCAGCAGAATCGCCTTGTCGCCGCGCCGCAGCGCCGCCCTGTCGTCCTCCACTTCCAATGAAACCGGTCCGGCCGACGCCGCTTCCGGCCTGCCGCTCTCAGGCAACCAGACGATGAACTCGCTGCCCTCGCCCGGCTCGCTCTGCAGCTCGATGGTGCCGCCCAGCATCTGGGCGAAGCGCAGGCTGATGGTGAGGCCCAGGCCGGTGCCGCCGAATTCGCGCGAGGTAGAGCCGTCCGCCTGCTGGAAGGCCTCAAAGATCACGCTTCGCTTTTCCGCCGGAATGCCGATGCCGCTGTCGCGCACGCTGATGCGTATCGGCAGCGCCGCGTCCGGATGGCGGCTCATGGAGAGCGTGACGCCGCCGCTGCGGGTGAATTTGATGGCGTTGGTCAGCAGATTGCGCAGGATTTGCGACAGCTTGTCCGGATCGGATACGAAATCGCTGCTCAGGCTGTCGTCGACGACGAAGTCCAGCCCCTTGTCGCGCGCCAGATGCTCGAACATGCCTTGCAGCTCGCCGCATACATCCCGGCTGCTCAGCGTGGCCAGATGCACGTCCATCCGGCCGGCCTCCACTTTGGACAGGTCCAGCACGTCGTTGATCAGCCGCAGCAAATCCTCGCCGGAGCGGTGGATCACCTGCGCCCACTTCAGCGCCTGATCCTTCACCGTGCCGTCCTCGTTGTTCACCATCATCTTGGACAACAGGATGATGGAGTTCAGCGGCGTGCGCAGCTCGTGCGACATATTGGCGAGGAACTCCGACTTGTACTTGCTGGCCTGGTCCAGCTGCTTCGCCCTGGCCTCCTGCAACAGCCTCGACTCCTCCAGCTCGCGGTTCTGCTGTTCCAACTGCTGCTGCGACTCCTCCATCTGCGCATTGGTCTGCTGCAGCTCTTCGGTTTGCTGCCGCAATTGCTGCTGCGCCTCTTCCATCTGCGCGTTGCTCTGCTGCAACTCTTCCGACTGTTGCTGCAGTTGCTGCTGCTGCTCTTCCATCCGCGCATTGCTTTCGCGCAGCTGCTCGCTCTGCTCCCGCATTTCCTTTTCCGCCGCCTCGCTGGCGGCCAGCAGCTTGCGGATGTGGACCCGCTGCTCGGCGACGAACAGGAAGGACGCCAGCATGCCGCCGACGTTGGCCAGGAATTCCAGCTTGCGCTCGTCGAAATGCTCGAAGCTGGATAGCTCGACCACCCCGACCAGCTCTTTTTCGTGCAGCAAGGGATAGGTATAGGTGTAGCGCGGCAAGGCCAGCATGGTGCCGGTGACGATGGGCGCGGCGGCGTCATCGCCGCCGACTTCCAGGATGATGGGTTTGCGCTCGCGCGCCACCTGCCCCACCGCGCCCTCGCCCAGCGCGAAGCTGGCGCCCAGATTGTTGCGTTCGGTGTACATATAGCTGCCGACAAGATCGAGCCGCAGCTCATCCTCGCGATACAGGTAGAACACGCCGCGCCCGGCGTCGAGATAGCGGCCGATCAGGCCGATGGCGGAATCAGCCAACTGCTCGGTGGACAGATCCCCGGTCAGCGCGGCGGAAATCTGGCTATAGCCATCCTTCAGCCAGTTGCGCCGCTCGTCCTCGGCGCGGGCGCCACGCAGCATCCGTATCATCTCGTTGATGGCGATGCCCAGCCTGTCCTTGTCCGACGCCAGCTTCACTTCCTGGCTCAGATCGCCCTGGCCGATGGCGTAAGCCCTGCTGGCCAGGTCCTCCAGCGACTCGATCAGGCTCTTAAGCCGCGCCATCAGGCTGCTGGCGTCGCCGTCCCGCAAGCGGATGTCGCTCGCCAGATCGCCCTCCGCCAATCGCTCGGCGATGGCGGCCGCCTCGGACGGCTCGCCGCCCAACTGTCCCAGGATGGAGCGGCTGGTCCAGTAACCGATCAGCGCGATGGCCACCAGCATCACCGCGCAGATCACCAGAGTCAGCGCGATGGCGTTGCGCTTGATGGCGACCGCCTCGTCGGAAAATTTCTTGGCGATCTGCATATTGTAATCGATATGCTTGTCGATCAATTCCAGCATCTGGTCGGAGATCGGATCCAGCGCCAGCAGCAGCTGGTGAGCCTTGGCCGCGCCCTGCTCGCCGCCGCCCCCGGCCTGCAGCACTTTTTCCAGACTGGCCTGATAACGCTGCCAGACCGGTTTTTCCCTCTCCAGCCACGACTTGTCGACTTCGTCGGCGAAGCAGTTGCCTCCGGCGCAGCCATCGATCTCATAGGCCCGGATCGAATTGCTGACCGCGTCGCGCGCCTCCTGAACCTTCTTTTCTATCTTGAGCCGCTCGCCCTTGTCCGCGTCGTAGTCCAGCCGACCCGCCTGCGTGCTGCTCTCCTGGAAAGCGCGGCGCAATTCGCCCAGCACCTTGAGGCTGGGCACCGCGTTGACGTTGCCGAAATTGGCGCCGTCGTAAACCCTCTCCATCAGGTATTGCTCCAGCCCGGTCAACAGCGCCAGGCCCAACAACGCCGCCAACACCAGCAATGCCATGTTCTTGCCGACAGTAAGCTTCACTCCGCTCTCCCGTTCGCCGCCATGCCGATGTTGCAGTGTAGACAATCAGCAATACTACTAATGGATTTGAAAACGACTAGACTGGATGTGGTGGAATTATTTGCGGGAGAAGCCGAATGCCGGTGCCCGGTGACATTCTGGTTGTCGACGACACCATGACCGCGCTGATGATGCTGGTAGCCCTGCTGTCCACTCAGGGCTACCAGGTCAGCTCCGCCCAGAGCGGCGCCGAGGCGCTGGACCTGGTGCAAAAACATCCGCCGGATCTGATCCTGCTGGATTTCAACATGCCGGACATGGATGGGCTGGCCGTGTGCCGCGAGCTCAAGCAGAGCCCGCGCACCCGCGACATTCCCGTGTTGTTCCTCAGCTCGGTCAGCGACTCGCAGACCAAGGTCGACGGTTTCGACGCCGGCGCGGTCGACTTCATCATCAAGCCCTTCGAGCGCAGCGAGCTGTTGGCGCGCGTCAACACCCACCTCGACCTGGCCCGGCTGAAGAAACGGCTGAGCAAGCTGGTGGAAGAAAAGACCGAATCGCTGAGGTTGAGCGAGCAGCGCTTCCGCGCGCTGATCGAACAGGCGCCGGAAGCTATCCTGGTGTACAACCTGGACAGCGGCCGCTTCGTCGACGCCAACCAGCAAGCGGAGAAACTGACCGGACGCACGCTGCAGGCGCTGGTCGGCACCAGCCCGACCTCACTGTACGCGACGGAACAGCCCGACGGACTGCCCGTCGCGGAAAGCGTCACCCTTCACGCCGAGCGGGCGCAAAAAGGCGAGATCGCGCCGTTCGAACGCATCCTGCAGCGCCCCGACGGCAGCACCATTCCCTGCGAAGTCCGGCTCAGCAAGCTGCCCAGCGAAACCGACCACTTGCTCCGCGTCAGCTACATCGACATTTCCTCGCGCGTGGCCGCCCAGGAAAAAATCAACCGCCTCGCCTATTTCGACACCCTGACCGGCCTGCACAATGAAAGCGGCCTGCTGGAGCAATTGAACGCCTTGTTCGCCATCGCCGGAGGCCGCCACCCCTTCGCCGCGCTGCTGGTGGACCTGGGCGACTTCAAGTTCATCAACGACGTGTACGGCAACCGCATCGGCGACCTGCTGCTGCGCCATGTCGCGCAGCGGCTGCGGCAAACGCTGGGGACGCGGGGACACGCCGCCCGGCTGGGGGGCGTGGAGTTCGCGGCCATTCTCACCAGCGTGGCGGACGCCGCCGAGGCGGAAACCATCGCCGGACAGGTTCTGGATGCGATCAGCGAACCGTTCCCGGTGGACGAAATGATGCTCAGCCTGACCGCCAGCGTAGGCGTCAGCCTGGGTCCGGCGCACGGCGCCGACGGACAGGAGCTGCTGACCCGCGCCGACATGGCGCTATACCAGGCCAAGCAGCGCGGCACCCGCAGGATCCAGGTCTACGAAGAAGAGCTGGGCCGACAGATGCGGGAGCGCGTCGAGCTGGAAAAATCGCTGCGCCACGCGATAGACCATGGCGAGCTGGTGCTGCATTACCAGCCGCAGGTCGAGCTGTCCACCGGCCGCGTGGTGGGCGTCGAGGCGCTGGTGCGCTGGCAGCATCCGAAAAAGGGCATGATCCCGCCGATGCAGTTCATCCCCATCGCCGAGCAATCGGGCCTGATCCTGCCGCTGGGGCGCTGGGTGCTGCGCGAGGCCTGCCGCCAGCTAAGGGCCTGGCAGGACAAGGGCGGCGCCGAGCTGCGGATGGCGGTGAACCTAAGCGTCGCGCAATTCACCGACCACGAGCTGCCTGACTTCGTCGCCGACGTGCTGAAGGAAACCGGCGTGGCGGCCCGCCACCTGGAGCTGGAAATCACCGAATCCTGCACCATGCTGTCGCCGCAGCAGTCCATCACCATGATGGAGCAATTCCGCGCGATGGGCATACACAGCTCGATAGACGATTTCGGCACCGGCCATTCCGCGCTGGCCTACCTAACCCGTTTCCCGGTGGATACGCTGAAAATAGACCAATCCTTCATCCGCAATATCAACAATGACGAAAAAGGGAGCGCGCTGTGCGACACCATCGCCTACCTCGCCCACCGCATGGGCCTGCAGGTGGTGGCCGAAGGCGTGGAAACCCAGCAACAACTGACCTTCCTCACCAGCATCCACGTCGATGTGGTACAGGGCTACCTGCTGTGCAAACCGCTGCCGGCCGCCGAGGTGGAGGACTTCATCCTGCGCCAGGCCGACACCAAGCCCCTGCCCGGCGTGGAGTACTTCTGAACCCTGCCATTGCCGCGCCCGCCGATACGGTGTAACACTCCCGCATCGACGCCAGGAGCCACCCATGCCGGAAGATCATCAACTCGCCGCCCACGCCGCCGCCGCAGCCGCCCGATTGCTGCTGGACCTGCGCCGCTGCCCGCCTGAAGGCGGCAAAGTCCTGGGCGCGCGCGGCGACGCCGAATCCAACGCCTTGATCCTTGAACTGCTGCGCGCGGCGCGCCCGAACGACGGCATATTGTCAGAAGAGTCGGCGCCGGAGCCCGCCCGCCTGGGCGAGCGCAGGGTCTGGATCGTCGACCCTCTGGACGGCACCCGCGAATATTGCGAGCCGGGCCGCGATGACTGGGCGGTTCACGTCGCGCTGGCGGTGGACGGCGCGCCCGCCGCCTCCGCCGTGGCGCTGCCGGCCCTCGGCGAGCTGTTCTCCACGCCGGCCCCCCTGCTTGCCGCCGCGCCGGAAGGCCGGCTGAAAATCC
>NZ_JAJOHV010000074.1 GCF_021129175.1 Chromobacterium piscinae
ACCTTCGTGTTCAATCTGGGCGACGGCAAGGACCTGATCCAGAGCTACAGCCCGCAGTACGGCAGCATGCATGAGAGCACGCTGCGCTTCGGCGCGGGCATCGCGCAAAGTGATTTGACGGCGTCGCAAAGCGGCAACGACTTGCTGTTGCAGCACGCGAACGGCCAGGACAGCATCCGGGTACAAGGCTGGTTCGACCCGCAGAAGATGGACGACATGAAGCTGAGCCAAGTGGTGTTCGCCGACGGTGGCAGCTGGAGCCGGGAGTGGCTCAGCCAATCCGCTGGCGCATCTGCTTCGCAAGCGCTAGTCAACGCGATGGCGGCGTTCAATCCGCCTGCGGCCGGCCAGATGACGGCGCAGCCGGATAGCCAGTCCGCGCCGGCGGCGCTGGCCGCGTCCAGCTGGCATTAAGCGGGAGCGTTAGCTTGACGGTCCTGCCGACTGATGTCGGCCGGGCCGTTTTATTCGCGGTGGTAGGGGTGATTATTGAGGATGGAGTAGGCGCGGTAGATCTGCTCGGCCAGCATCACCCGCACCATGCCGTGCGGCAAGGTCATCGCCGACAGCTGCAGCAGCACGTCGGCGCGCTGCTTCAGCTCTTGAGACAGGCCGTCGGCGCCGCCGATGACGAAGACCACGTCGTCGCCGCCGGCCATCCACTCCTTCAGGCCCTCGGCCAGCTTGACCGAGGTCCAGTTCTTGCCGCGCTCGTCCATCACCACCAGCCGCGCGCGCGGCGGGATGGCGGCGATCAGCCGCTCGTGCTCGGCGGCTATGCCCTTTTCGGCGGTGACGCCGCCGCCGCGCTTCTCCGGCTTGATCTCTTTCAGTTCCAGCGAGATGTCGCGGCCGAAGCGCTTGGCGTAATCGGTATAGGCCTCGTCGACCCAGCGCGGCATCTTGGTGCCGACGGCGAGTATGGTGATTTTCATCGGGAAGGGCTTGTGCGGAGGGAGAAAAACGAAAGGGCGGGAAGAACCCGCCCTTGTTCGGTCAGCTTATACCGCCGACCACGGCTTGGCGGCGCCCAGCGCGAAGCTCGGCTTCTGGCCGCCCCACAGCGCCTCGATGTCGTAGTAGTCGCGCACGGCGGGCAGCATCACGTGCACCACCACGTCGCCGGCGTCCACCAGCACCCATTCGCCGCTTTCGTGGCCTTCGCTGCCGACGATGTCCACGCCGGCTTCCTTCAGTTTCACCTGCACGCTGTTGGCCAGCGCCTTCACCTGGCGATTGGAGTCGCCGGTGGCGACGATCATGCGTTGGAACAGCGAGGTGAGTTCGCTGGTATCCAGTTCGATGATGTCCTTGCCCTTGACGTCTTCCAGAGCCTCGACGGCCAGTTTGCTGATTTCTTGAATTTCCATGATTCCTTTTCCTGTGCCGGTACATAGCAGGCACAGGCGCCGGCAAGAGGTACCAAAAAGAGCGGGTAGGGCGGTGCCCTACCGGTATAGCCGCTGCTGGCGGATGTAAGCCAGCACGGCGGGATCGATCAGACCTTCCACCGGCTCGTCGGCGGCCAGCTGGGCCCTCAGGCGGGTGGCGGACAGATCGAGCGGCGGGAGGGCCAGGGGGCGGATTGTACCGGAAGCCGTTCGATTTGAAAAATCAGATACTTGGCGGGCCTGCCACTCTTGGCGGACTTCGGGGGGGAGGGCGGCCGGATCGAAGCCGGGCCGCATCGCGACGGCGAGGTTGGCGAGGCGGAACAGCTCGCGCCAATCTTTCCAGGAGGACAGCGCCGCCAGCGAGTCGCCGCCGACCAGAAACCATAGTTCGGCGGCTGCGCCCAGCTCGGCGCGCAGTTCGCGCAGCGTGTCCACGGTGTAGGCGGGACGATGGCGGCGGATCTCGCGCTCGTCCACCGTCAACCTGGCGTCGGCGGCGATGGCCAGCTTCACCATGTCCAGGCGTTGCGCCGCGCTGGCGCGCGGCCCTTCCTGCCTATGGTAGGGTTGGCCGGCGGGGATCAGCCTGACTTCGTCGAGCGCCAGTTCGTCGGCGAAGGCGCGCGCCATGCGCAGGTGGGCGTGGTGGACGGGATCGAAGGTGCCGCCGAACACGCCGACGCGGGCGTTCATTCGGCCGGCGCTTCCTCGTCGCCGTAGCCGTTGATCACCATTTCCAGCCGGCCGGTGGACGGGTGGATCACCATGCCGTGCACTGGAACGTCCTTGGGCATCAAGGGATGGTTGCGGATCGTCTGCACGGTGTGGCGCACGCTGTCGGACACGTTGTCGAAGCCCTTCAGCCAGCCGTCCAGGTCGATGCCGGCCGCGCGCAGGGTGGCGATGGTGTCTTCTGATACGCCGCGCTCCATCGCGTGGTTCAGCACGCGCTGCGGATCGACCGCGCGCATGCCGCAATCGCGGTGGGCGACCACGCAGATCTCGTCGGCGCGCAGTTCGTACACCGCCATGATCAGGCTGCGCATCACCGAGCCCCAGGGGTGGGTGATCAGCGCGCCGGCGTTTTTGATCAGTTTGGCGTCGCCGTTCTTCAGGCCCATCGCCTTGGGCAGCAGCTCCACCATGCGGGCATCCATGCAGGCGAGGATGGCCAGGCCCTTGCCGGGAAACTTGTCGGTCTTGTATTGCTCGTATTCGCGGTTTTCCACGAAGGCGCGGTTGTGCTCGAGCAGGGTATTCAGTCGGTCCATGGGTGCGGTTTCCTATGCGGATATCGGGACGGATTCACCTGTGCGTCCGGCGGGCGCACAGGTGAATGCGCTCTGGAGGTTTTGCTCTATTCCGGGCGGCATGCTACCACCAGTCGGCGGAATCAGGACAGAAATTCGCGGCTGAATCGGTCTGTATAGATGGGGGCGCTGGAGCAGGATTGCAAGCGAAATCGGTCCTTATGCTAATTATACAGAGTTTGACGAATCTCCTTGCCGTGGTGGACCGGCTTGCCTAGAATCGCGCCTCCTTTAGAGCCTGTTCACGATCTTTTTTCGAGCAGCGCAACCCAAGCAGAAGACCAGATGCAAGGCGGAGGGTGCAAGCCTTGGTCATTCCAAGGCTCAATCCGACAACGCGGCAGATGATCTTCTGCTTGGGCTGCCCTCCGGGACTGTTTTCTGCCGGCGCATGGCTTTGTCAAACGCCCCTGGCAGTGAATGACACTGCGGCGGGCCGTTTTTCGCGCCCTGCATCCGACAGAAAACAGTCGCTGCCGAAAAAAGATCGTGAACAGGCTCTTAATTACTGCTTGCTTATTCTGGAGCGTTTCGTGAACGAAAAACTGGCCAACCCGGCCCCGCTGGGCCTGATGGGCTTCGGCATGACCACCATTCTTCTCAATATCCACAACGCCGGCTTTTATCCGATCAGCGCGATGATCCTGGCGATGGGCCTGTGCTACGGCGGCCTGGCGCAGATCATCGCCGGCATCATGGAGTTCCGCCGCGGCAACACTTTCGGCGTCACCGCCTTCCTGTCCTACGGCTTGTTCTGGCTGAGCCTGGTGCTGCTGATCGTGCTGCCCAAGACCGGCCTGGCCGACCCGACGCCGGAAGGCTATATGGGCTGGTACCTGCTGATGTGGGGCGTGTTCACGCTGTTCATGCTGGTGGGCACCGTCAATTACCCGCGGGTCAAGCAGTTCGTGTTCGCCTCGCTGACCGTGCTGTTCTTCCTGCTGGCGGCGCGCGATTTCACCGGCAACGCGGTGATCGGCATGATCGCCGGCTTCGAGGGCATCGTCTGCGGCGCCAGCGCCATCTATCTGGCGATGGCCACCGTGCTGAACGAGCAATACGGCCGCACCGTGTGGCCGGTGGGCGCGCGCTGAACGCGATCCGCTTCCGTATTCCAACGCCCCGCATGGGGCGTTTTTCATTTGATGCTCAATGGCGATGCCGGCCCAGCCACATCACGGCCAGCTGCACCAGCACCGCCAGACTCAGCGCCAGCAGGAAGGCGGAGGCCGGCCGCAGCGCGTCCAGCGCGCCGGCCAGCGCCAGGCAGAAGGCGATGAAGGCGTAGAAGCCGCGCACCATGCCGCGCAGCAGGCGGATGGCGGCGGCGGGGCCGGCGCTGGCGTGGGTGAAGACGCCCAGCACGCTGGCCAGCACCGGAAACACCGCCAGCAGGCCGCTGAGCGATGGCCCCAGTTTTTGCGACAGGCTGGTGATGATCAGCACCAGCACCGCGCCGGCCGCCATCCGCGGCGCCATGCCAGCTTCGCGGGGAAGGGCGCTCGCCGTGGCGGGCGGAGCGGGAAACAAAAAGCCGGCCAAGGGCAGGAAGGCCAGGCCCAGCATCGCGGCATGCCACGGCGGCAGCGCCGCCAACTGGCTGGCGACGACGGCGAGCGCGTAGCCGGCCACGCCCAGCGGCAGGCACAGCGGCCAGCGCCAGCGCAGGGCGGCCCAGCTGTAGGCGATGCCGAACACCACGTTGGCGGCGGCCCCCAGCGCCGAAGCCAGCGCCGCCTGGCGGGCGAAGTCCGGCCCTTGCTCCAGCGTCAGGATCAGCAGGATCGATCCGGTGATCACCGGGAAACCGGCCAGCGCGCCGGCCACGCCCGGCCCCCATTTTCTGGCGGCGGCGCTGATCAGCCAGATCAGCGCCGGCACCAGCAGCAATTTCAACAGCAGCATCTTAATAGCCTGTTCAAAGTCTTTGGTGAGCAGCGCGGCTTTACCAGCGCGAGACATGGTCCTCGGTGACGCCGGCCAGCGCGCGCACCGCGTGGCGCGCTCCGCTGTCGGGATCGATCAGTTCGCCGTCGAAGCGGCCCACCGGCTGCACGTAGCGGCTGGCGGCGACGATCAGGTTCTTGTCCTCCCGCCGCGCGCCTTCCGGCGTGAAAGTCAGATCCACCATGCCGTCGTCGCTGCGGATGCGCCATGGTGCCAGCGGGTTTTCCGCCTGGTAGTCGAATGTCGCCGCGCCGACGCGCCACAGCCGGCCGTCCAGCCACACCGCGTTCTCCTCGCGGCCCATATAGCCCTGCTGCAGATTGAAGCCGATGCCGGCGCCGTGGGCGCTGGCCCAGCGCCAGCGCGTTTCGCGGGCCAGCAGGCCATTGGAGTAGTCGAGCGAGGCGGTGGCGGCGGACAGATCGTAGCGTCCGGCCGCGCAGCGCGCCTCGCCGCGCGCGGGCAGGCCGCCGCTCTTGTGGGTGCTGTGGGCCAGATAATTGGCCGGCGCCACCACAGCCAGCACCGGCGGCATCGCGGAGAGATCGATCTCCGCGTCCAAGCTCAGTTCGCGGCTGGCCACGCTCAGCCGCAGAACGTCGCCGGTGCGCTCGAAGGCGAAGCGCTTGCCGGGGAGACGGAAGCAGGCGTCGCCGAAGGCGCGGTCGGCCAGGCCCACGCCGATGCCGGGCAGGCCGTTGGCGCTGGCGGCGGCCACTACTTTTCCTTGCTTGCGATCGAACAGATAGGCGAAGGCGGTGCCGTTCCAGCCCACGTCCACCACTGCGGCGGCGACCAGGAAATCGTCGTGGGCGAGGGCCGCGTATTGCCAGCGCTTGTGGTGCAGCTTGCGCGACAGGCGCTGCAATGGCGTCAGCGCCAGCGCCCGCCAGCTCAGTTCGGGCACGATGCCCTGGTAAACGCCGAAGGCGGCGCGGCCATCCGGAGCGGTGAGGCGGAGCGGGGCGGAGGGCAGGGTGGGCATGGCGGAGCACCGGTAGGGGAATGCGGTCGAGTCTAGCGGAATCCGTTCATCATGGCAGCGCGCTACAATTGTTTAACATTGCGCACAATTGCGCGCATGCCATTTCGCATCGTTCGCGGCTATCATAAGCCCTATGATGAAAAGCCGCCTGCTGTTCGCGTTGCAGAAGCCGCCCCGCGCGGCAAGCCTGGATGAACCCTTTCGTCATGGCGAATTGGTGCAATTGTTCAACATCGCGCGCGGCTTCGCCGATGCCGGCTTGATCCGTTCGCGGCTGCCATGAGCTTCGCGAAGAAGAGTCTGCTGTGCGCGCTGCTGGCCTCCACGCTGGCCCAGCCGCTGACCGTCCGCGCCGATCTGCCCGATCTGGGCGAGATATCCGACGCCTCGCTGTCATTGTCCGACGAGGCGCGCATCGGCCGCGACGCGCTGCGCGCGATGCGCGAAGCCGGCGACGTGGTGGACGACCCCGAGGTCAATGTCTACCTGAACGGCATCGGCGGCCGTCTGGCCGCGGCGGCCGCGGTGCCGGGCGTCCACTTCACCTATTTTTGCGTCGCCGATCCCGGCATCAACGCCTTCGCCATGCCCGGCGGCTATGTCGGCATCAATATCGGCCTGATGCTGGCCTCCCAGAGCGAAGGCGAGCTGGCCGCCGTGCTCGGCCACGAAACCGCCCACGTCGCCCAGCGCCACATCGCGCGGATGCAGGCGGCCAATAGCGCCACCAGCCCCTTGCTGCTGCTGGGCACCATCGTCGCCGCCGCGCTGGCGGCCAAGGCCGGCAGCGGCGAGGGCGCGATGGGCGCGGTGTCGGCCGGCATGGGCCTGTCCATTTCCCGGCAGCTGGCGTTCTCGCGCGATTTCGAGCGGGAGGCCGACCGCGTCGGCATGCAATATATGGGCGCCGCCGGCTTCGACGTGCGCTACATGGCGTCCTTCTTCCAGCGGCTGGAGCAGGCCAGCCGCTACAGCGACAACACCGCCTACGCCTTTTTGCGCACCCACCCGGTGACGCTGGAGCGGATCAGCGAGGCGCAGAACCGCGCGTTGGACTACCCGGTGCGGATGCGCGCCGACAGCGTCGACTACCTGCTGGTGCGCGAGAAGCTGCGAGTCCTCACCCTGTCGCCGGAAGAGGCGGTTTCCCATTACGACAGCGCGCTGCAGCGCGGCTTGTTCCTCAGCGAAGGCGCAAATTGGTATGGCCTGGCGCGCGCCAAGTTGCTGCAGCATGACCGCAAGGGCGCCAGCGAGGCCTTGGCCAAGGCTCGCGCCAAGCTGCCGGACAACCCCATGCTGTACGGGCTGGAGGTGGAGATCGCCCGCGACGGCCGCGATTGGGCCGCCGCCGCCCGCGCGGCCAGGGAGGGCTTGTCGGCCTTCCCGCGCAGCGAGTCGCTGCAACTGGCCCAGCTGGATGCCGCGCTGGACGGCGGCGACCGAAAGGCCGCCCAGGCGCAGCTGCGCCAGTTGCTGGACAACCGGCGCGACGATCCGGCGCTGTACCGGCGCGAGGCCAAGCTGTACGCCGACAAAGACCCGCTGCGCTACCACGCCGCCTTGGGCAATGCGTTCTATTACGAACAACGCTACGGCGCGGCGCTGGAGCAGTACCAGTTGGCCGGCAAGGCCAAGGGAGACGACTTCTACCTGCGATCCATGCTGGAAGCCCGCCTGCGCGAGGTGGAGAAGCTGGCCAAGGAGGAGCGCAAGGCTGCGCGGAATTGAAACAATTGTTTCAGGATCGCGCGGCTTATCGCAAAAAAACAACATGATGCGGCGCAGCATCTGTTTTTTTCGCGACTTCCAGCTGTCTTAGCCGTCGACGGCTATTCCTTTACGAATCCATCCAGTCGTACACTGGCGGGGTTGCTTTACACCCATTCGCAAATGAACATTTTTATTTGCGAATCTGTTCGTTTATAATCGCAAATCAAATAATTGGCTCGCTTCTGAGCCAATAGCATAAAACGCGGGACCGGCCGGTTTCGAGACTCGGTCCCCGATGTCACCCGCTGTGAGGACCAGAGATGGCTGCAACTTTCCCTGACGATATCGATCCGTTGGAAACCCAGGAGTGGACTGAAGCGCTGGAATCGGTGCTGGACAACGAAGGCGCGGAACGCGCCCACTTCCTGCTGGAGACCATGGTCGAGCGCACGCGCCGCCGCGGTGCCCACCTGCCGTTCGACGCCACTACCGCTTACCAGAACACCATCCCCGTCGGCAAGGAAGCCAAGTCGCCGGGCAATCACGAGATGGAGCACCGCATCCGCTCGATCAACCGCTGGAACGCCGCCGCCATGGTGCTGCGCGCCGGCAAGAAGGATCTGGAGCTGGGCGGCCACATCGCGTCCTTCCAGTCCTCCGCAACCTTGTACGACGTCGGTTTCAACCATTTCTGGCGCGCCCAGAATGAAAACCAGGACGGCGACCTGATCTACTTCCAGGGCCACATCGCCCCGGGCGTGTATTCCCGCGCCTTCATGGAAGGCCGCCTGTCGGCCGACCAGATGGACAACTTCCGCCAGGAAGTGGACGGCCAAGGCCTGTCCTCCTATCCGCACCCGTGGCTGATGAAGGACTTCTGGCAGTTCCCGACCGTATCGATGGGCCTGGGCCCGCTGATGGCCATCTACCAAGCCCGCTTCCTGAAGTACCTGGAAAGCCGCGGCCTGGCCAAGACCATGGGCCGCAAGGTGTGGTGCTTCTGCGGCGACGGCGAGATGGACGAGCCGGAATCGCTGGGCGCGATCGCCATGGCCGCCCGCGAAGGCCTGGACAACCTGGTGTTCGTGATCAACTGCAACCTGCAGCGCCTGGACGGTCCGGTGCGCGGCAACGGCAAGATCATCCAGGAACTGGAAGGCGACTTCCGCGGTTCCGGCTGGAACGTGCTGAAAGTCATCTGGGGCTCCCGCTGGGATCCGCTGCTGGCCATGGACACCAAGGGCCTGCTGAAGAAGCGCATGGACGAGTGCGTGGACGGCGACTACCAGACCTTCAAGTCCAAGGACGGCGGCTATGTTCGCGAGCACTTCTTCGGCAAGTATCCGGAGCTGCGCGAAATGGTGGCCAACATGTCCGACGAGGAGATCTGGAATCTCAACCGCGGCGGCCATGACCCGCACAAGGTGTACGCGGCCTACCACGAGGCCACCCACAACGCCAACGGCCGTCCGACCGTGATCCTGGCCAAGACCATCAAGGGTTACGGCATGGGCGCGTCCGGCGAAGCCAAGAACATCGCGCACCAGGCCAAGAAGATGGACCTGGACAGCCTGCGCAACTTCCGCGACCGCTTCGGCATCCCGGTGTCCGACGCCGACCTGCCGAACGTGCCGTACTACCTGCCGGCCGAAGACAGCCCGGAAATGAAGTACATGCGCGAACGCCGCGCGGCGCTGGGCGGCTATCTGCCGGCCCGCAATCCGGTCAACCACCCGCTGGCGGTGCCGGAACTGTCCGCCTTCGACGCGCAGCTGCAAGCGTCGGGCGACCGCGAGTTCTCCACCACGATGGCCTTCGTCCGCATGCTGGGCACCATCATGAAGGACAAGAACGTCGGCAAGCGCGTGGTACCCATCGTGCCGGACGAGTCCCGCACTTTCGGCATGGAAGGCATGTTCCGCCAATACGGCATCTGGTCCACCCAGGGTCAGAACTACGTGCCGCAGGACCATGACCAGCTGATGTTCTACAAGGAATCCAAGGACGGCCAGATCCTGCAGGAAGGCATCAACGAGCCGGGCGCGATGGCCGACTGGATCGCCGCGGCGACCAGCTACGCCAACAGCAGCCAGCCGATGATTCCGTTCTACATCTACTACTCGATGTTCGGCTTCCAGCGCATCGGCGACCTGGCTTGGGCTGCCGGCGACATGCGCGCCCGCGGCTTCCTCTTGGGTGGCACTGCCGGCCGCACCACGCTGAACGGCGAAGGCCTGCAGCACGAAGACGGCCACAGCCATATCCAGGCTGGCCTGATCCCGAACTGCATCAGCTACGACCCGACCTTCGCCTACGAGCTGGCCGTGATCGTGCAAGACGGCATGCGCCGTATGTACGCCGAGCAGGAAGACGTCTTCTACTACCTGACTCTGATGAACGAAAACTACGTTCACCCGGCGATGCCGGCAGGCGCGGAAGAGGGCATCCTGAAGGGCATGTACCTGCTGCAGGACGGCGGCGACGCCAAGGTCAAGGTGCAACTGATGGGCTCCGGCACCATCCTGCGCGAAGTGATGGCCGCGGCCGACCTGCTGAAGGCTGACTTCGGCATCGGCGCCGATATCTGGAGCGTGACCTCCTTCAACCAGCTGCGCCGCGACGGCATGGAAGCCGAGCGCCACAACTTGCTGAACCCGACCGCCGAGGCCCGTTCCTCCTACGTCGAGCAGCAGCTGGCCGGCCGCAACGGCCCGGTGATCGCCGCGACCGACTACATCCGCAACTACGCCGACCAGATCCGCGCCTATGTGCCGGGCCGCTACGTCGTGCTGGGCACCGACGGTTTCGGCCGCTCGGACAGCCGCGCCAACCTGCGCTCCTTCTTCGAGGTGGATCGCTACCACGTGGCGCTGGCGGCTCTGTCCGCTCTGGCCCGCGACGGCAAGATCGACGGCGCCAAGGTGGCCGAGGCCATTACCAAGTACGGCATCAAGACTGACAAGCTGCCGAGCTGGAAGGTGTAATCGCAGGGCGGAAGCCCCGGCTTTGGCCGGGGCCTTCCGCCTTTGCACGGCAAGCGAATCTGTAGCGGATATCCGGCGGAATGCCCCGACAGGGGCTTCCGCCCTACGAATGGAAAGCTCATGAGCAATCTGATCGAACTGAAAGTGCCCGACATCGGCGGTCACAGCAACGTAGACATCATCGAAGTATTCATCGCCCCGGGCCAGACCGTGTCCGTGGACGACTCCCTGATCACCCTGGAAACCGACAAGGCCACCATGGAAGTGCCGGC
>NZ_JAJOHV010000075.1 GCF_021129175.1 Chromobacterium piscinae
CGCCAGCGCGGTGCCCACGCCGCTCTTGGCCGGAGCCTGAGCCGGAGGCACGGCTGCGCCGCGGGGCGCAGGCGCGGCCATCGGTTGCGGAGCCGGGGTGCTCGGCTGGTAGCTGCGGGTGGGAGCGGAGCGCTGCATGCCTGCGCTCTTGCCCTTGCCCAGGCGCGCGGCCTCGGCAAACGGGGTGGCCAACACGGAAACCATGGTGAAGGCGAGTACGATCGTCTTCGCGCGAGTGGTCATGTTTTATTTTCCTGGTAGGTTTGAATTGCCCGGATATGACCGGGCCGATGCGAATTAGTTTTGTGCCGCTGGCAGAATTTCAAGCACGCGGGCGACGCCGCCGGCGATGCCGAAGCGCACATTGTAGCAATATAGCGACACGCCGTAGATCCGTTCCGGATCGTCCTGGTAGGCCGGGCGCGGGTCCTGCGCCAGCACCTGCTCCACCAGTTGCGCGAAGCCGGCCGGCGCGTCCGCCTCGGCCAGATGACGCCGCGCGGCCTCGCTCCATTCCACCCGCAGCAGCGGGGGAGGACCGTCGACAAAGCCGCCGGCCGCGTCCGGCCGCGATTCCACGAAGGGAATGTAGGGCTTGATGTCCAGCACCGGGGTGCCGTCCAGCAGGTCGGCGCCGGCCAGTTCCAGCGCCACGCCGTTGTCGACGCTCACCGAAACCAGCTCTACCAGCGACAGACCCATCGGGTTCGGGCGGTGGGTGGAGCGGCTGGCGAACACGCCCACCTTGGCGTTGCCGCCCAGCCTGGGCGGCCGCACCAGCGGCTGCCAGCCCCGGTCCATGGTCTGGTGGAACACGAAGCTGATCCAGACATGTGAAAACTCAGCCAAGCCGCGCACGCAGTCCGGGTGGTCGTACGGCGGCAGCAGTTCCAGCCGCACGCGGGCGGCGCTGACCAGCGACGGCTGACGCGGAATGCCGAATTTCTCGCGATATGGCGAGCGGATGACGCCTATCGGTTCAAAGCTGTAGTTCATGCCGGGATTGTAGCATCTGCGATGACTTGGGTTTTTATCGTTGTTTTTTATTGTTTCATGAAATAATTTTTATTTTTGCTTTGGTTTTTTAAAGAAAATTGGCGGGGCGATGGGTGGAACGCGGGAAAATGGAAACGCAGGGCGTCGTCGTCCGGGATGGCGCGCGCGCGATGGGCGTCTGGCTGATCGCGACGGCGGGGCTGGTCGGGCTGGGAAGGGCGTGGCCGGCCATGGGTGGCGGCCTCGCTGTGCTAGGCATCGGCTTGGCTGTATGGATGGTTTTCCGCGGGTGGCGCGCCGCAAACCGCTTGGTGGTCTGGGAAGCGGCCGGCAGGCTGCATCTGCGAGGGTTCTGGCTTACCCGAATCATTGACTGCGCGGAGCTGGCTGCCATCGGGTTTTATTACCGAGGCCATGAGCCTGTCGGCGTCAGGGTGGCTCTGCGTAGCGGCGGCGCAGTCGATTGCGCGTGCCTGGGGCCTTGGACAGGAATGGAAGAGCGAGTGGCGTTCGCCGATGCGGTCGAAGCGTTCTGTTTCGACCGGGGCTGGCGTTTCGATGCCGGCAGCGGGCGCTGGCGGCCCTGAGCGCCGCGGCGGAAGCGGATGCAAGCCGGGCAGGGCGGCGGCCCGGCTTGCATCCGGCAGGTCAGGCTGCGGCCGCGCCGATGAAGTGCTTGTTGTGGCGCGCGCTGAGCCGGCTCATCGGCAGCAGCATGAAAAAGTCGGCGCAGTTGAAGTCCGGGTCCCAGGCGGGCTCGCCGCAGACATGGGCGCCGGCGCGCAGGTAGCCCTTGATCAGCGGCGGCAGCGGCACCGGCGCGCTGTCGTCTATCACGCGGTCCAGCGGCAGCGGCAGGTGGGGAAACACCCGCCATTCGGCCGGCGACAGATATTGGCCTTCCAGCTGGCGGTACAGGCTGACCGCCTGATGGCCGCCGTCGGTCAGCGACACGCTGGCGCAACCGGCGAGATAGGCGCCGCCTTGCTGCTGCACGTAATCGGCCAGGCCGGACCACAGCAGCGCGATCACCGCGCCGGAGCGGAAGTCGCGGTGGACGCAGGAGCGGCCCACTTCGATCAGGTTGTCGCGCAGGTTGGAGAGGCGGGAGAGATCGAACTCGTGTTCGGAGTACAGGCTGGGCGCGCGGCGGGCGGCTGCCGGGGGCAGCATGCGGTAAGTGCCCACCACCATGCCGGTGTTGTGGTCCTCGACGATCAGGTGGTCGCACAACTCGTCGTATTCATCGCGGTCTATGCCCAGTTCGGCGGAGGTCAGTTCTGCGCCCATTTCGCCGGCGAACACTTCGAATCGCAGCTTCTGCGCGCGGCGGATATCCTCGGCGCCCTGGGCCAGACGCACGGCCAGGCGCGGTTTGCTTCTGCTTGCAAGCTGTTCATTTAGCAGCATGTTTTGCCCCTCGTTGTGGTTCGTCACATGCTAGGGGGGCTGTTTGACGTTGCGATGTCCATATCATGACTATGCGGTGAAGGGTCTTTGACGTTTCGGTGACGGCGGCGGGGTTATTGAAATCAAAGACTTATCAGCCAAACTGTTTTGGCGTAAAATAACCCGTTTTTCCGTTCGGTTTGCTCTTTCAGCCATGATTTATCCGACAAGCTTCGACGTGATAGTGGTGGGCGGCGGTCATGCCGGCACCGAAGCCGCGCTGGCGGCCGCGCGCATGGGCTGCGCCACGCTCCTTCTTACGCACAACATCGAGACCCTGGGCCAGATGTCGTGCAATCCGTCGATCGGCGGCATCGGCAAAGGCCATCTGGTGAAAGAGGTGGACGCGCTGGGCGGCGCGATGGCGCTGGCCACCGACATCGGCGGCATCCAGTTCCGCACCCTGAACGCGTCCAAGGGGCCGGCGGTGCGCGCCACCCGTGCCCAGGCCGACCGGATCCTGTACAAGGCCGCCATCCGCGAGATGCTGGAGAACCAGCCCAACCTGACGCTGTTCCAGCAGCCGGTGGACGATCTCTTGATCGAGGGCGACCGGGTGGCCGGCGCGATCACCGCCATCGGCATCACCTTCCGCGCCAAGACCGTGGTGCTGACCGCCGGCACCTTTCTGTCCGGCAAGATCCATGTCGGCATGGAGAACTACACCGGCGGCCGCGCCGGCGACCAGGCGGCGAGCACGCTGGGCGAGCGCCTGCGCGAGCTGAGCCTGCCGGTGGGCCGCTTGAAGACCGGCACGCCGCCGCGCATCGACGGCCGCAGCGTGGACTTCTCGGTGATGGAAGAGCAGCCGGGCGACACGCCGGAGCCGGTGTTCTCCTACCGCGGCAAGCGCGAGATGCATCCGAAGCAGCTGCCGTGCTGGATCACCCATACCAACGAGCGCACCCACGACATCATCCGCAGCGGCTTCGACCGCAGCCCGATGTTCACCGGCGTGATCGAAGGCGTCGGCCCGCGCTACTGCCCGTCGATCGAAGACAAGATCAACCGTTTCGCCGACAAGGACAGCCACCAGGTGTTCCTGGAGCCGGAAGGCCTGACGACGCACGAATTCTATCCGAACGGCATTTCCACCAGCCTGCCGTTCGACATCCAGCTGGCCGCCGTGCGCTCGATCCGCGGCATGGAGAACGCCCACATCCTGCGCCCCGGCTACGCGATCGAATACGATTACTTTGATCCGCGCGGCCTGAAGGCCTCGCTGGAAACCAAGGCCATCCAAGGCCTGTTCTTCGCCGGCCAGATCAACGGCACCACCGGCTATGAAGAAGCCGCCGCCCAGGGCCTGCTGGCCGGTCTGAACGCCGGTCTGTTCGCCCGCGAGCAGGACGCCTGGTGCCCGCGCCGCGACGAGGCCTACCTCGGCGTGCTGGTCGACGATCTGATCACCAAGGGCGTGTCCGAGCCGTACCGGATGTTCACCAGCCGCGCCGAATTCCGTCTCCAGTTGAGAGAAGACAACGCCGACCTGCGTCTGACCGAGATGGGCCGCAAGCTGGGCGTGGTGGGCGACGAGCAATGGGACGCCTTCTGCCGCAAGCGCGATGCCGTCGAGGCGGAAAAGGCGCGCCTGCAGACCACCTGGCTGCATCCGTCCAAGTTGCAAGATCCGGACGCGCTGGCGCGCGTGCTGGGCAAGCCGATCGAGCGCGAATACACGCTGCAGGACCTGCTCAAGCGCCCCAATGTGGCCTACCGCGAGCTGATGGCGGTGCCGGAAGCCGCGGAAAGCGCGCCGGAACTGGCCGACGAGGTTGCCGAGCAGGTGGAAATTCAGGTCAAATACCAGGGGTACATCAATCGCCAGAACGAAGAGCTGGCGCGCCGCGACAATCTGGAAGACATCCGTCTGCCGGGCGACATCGACTACGGCCTGGTCAAGGGCCTGTCCAAGGAAGTGCAGCAGAAGCTGAACCAGCAGCGTCCGGAGACGCTGGGCCAGGCTTCGCGCATCCAGGGCATCACCCCGGCCGCCGTCGCCCTGCTGATGGTGCACCTGAAGCGCGGCTTCACCGACGCTAAGACCGCATGACACTACATACCACCGAACTGAAACAGGGGCTGGCGCAACTGGCGCTGGATTTGACCGAACCGCAGCTGGAGCTGCTGGAGCGCTATCTGGCGCTGCTGGTCAAATGGAACCAGACCTACAACCTCACCGCGATCCGCCAGGAAGAGCGGATGGTCAGCTATCATTTGCTGGACAGCCTGAGCCTGGTGCCGCACCTGGCCGGCGGCACGCGCATGCTGGACGTCGGCTCCGGCGGCGGCATGCCCGGCATCCCGACCGCCATCGCGCGGCCGGACCTGCAGGTGGCGCTCTTGGATTCCAACCACAAGAAAACCACCTTCCTGCGCCAGGTGGTGCTGGAGCTGGGCCTGCCCAATGTGCAGGTGGTCACCGACCGCGTCGAGGCCTACCAGCCGGAGCAGAAGTTCGATCGCATCACCAGCCGCGCGTTCTCGGAGCTGTCCGAGTTCGTCAAGCTGACCCGCCACCTGATGGCCGACGACGGCCAGTACGTGGCGATGAAGGGCGTGTATCCGTATGAGGAAATCGCCTTGCTGCCGCAAGGCGTGGCGGTTTCGGAGGTGCTGCCGGTAACGGTGCCGGGGCTGGACGCCGAACGCCATCTGGTGAGGATGGTGCTGCAATGAATCCACGCGTGATCGCGGTGGCCAACCAGAAGGGCGGGGTGGGCAAGACCACCACCGTCGTCAATCTGGCGGCCGGTTTGGCCGAGCTCGGCCGGCGGGTGCTGATCGTCGATTTGGACCCGCAGGGCAACGCCACCATGGGTAGCGGCATCGCCAAGCAGTCGCTGGAGAAGTCTGGCTACGACGTGCTGCTGGGCGAGGCCACCATCGAGGAGGCGCGCCAGGACGCCAAGGCCGGCGGCTACCACGTGCTGCCCGCCAACCGCGATCTGGGCGGCGCCGAACTGGAGCTGGTCAACGAGCTGGCGCGCGAGGCGAGGCTGAAGAGCGCGCTGGCCGAGGTGGCCGGCCAGTACGATTACGTGCTGATCGACAGCCCGCCGTCGCTGAACCTGCTGACGCTGAACGGCCTGGTGGCCGCCGACAGCGTGCTGATCCCGATGGTGTGCGAGTACTACGCGCTGGAAGGCCTGTCCGACCTGGTGGCCACGCTGCGCAAGGTGAGAGTGGCGGTCAATCCCAAGATTGAGATCATGGGTTTGCTGCGCACCATGTTCGACGCCCGCAACAACCTGTCGCAACAGGTGTCGGAACAGCTGGCCCGCCACTTCGGCGAGAAAGTGTTCCAGACCGTGATTCCGCGCAATGTGCGCCTGGCCGAGGCGCCCAGCCACGGCCTGCCTGGCCTGGTCTACGACCGCAGCTCGCGCGGAGCCCAGGCTTACCTCGCGCTGGCGCAAGAGCTGGTCGAGCGCCTCGAACCCGCAACCGCAACTCCCACCGTCTGACAATATGGCCAAACTCAAAGGATTGGGGCGCGGACTCGACGCGCTCCTGTCCACCGTTGACGCGGTGGACGACAGACTTTCCACGCTTCCCATCGACAGCATCCGACCCGGCAAGTACCAGCCCCGCAGCTTCATGAACGAGGCGGCGCTGGACGAACTGGCCGCGTCCATCCGCGCCCAGGGCATCATCCAGCCGCTGATCGTGCGCGAGTTGGGCCTGGGCGACTACGAGCTGATCGCCGGCGAGCGCCGCTGGCGCGCGTCGCGCAAGGCAGGCCTCTCCGAGGTGCCGGTGGTGATCAAGAGCGTGCCCGACGAGGCCGCGCTGGCGATGGCGCTGATCGAGAACATCCAGCGCCAGGAGCTGGACCCGATAGAGGAGGCGCAGGGCATCAAGCGGCTGGTCGACGAATTCGGCCTGACCCATGAGGCCGCCGCCGACGCGGTGGGCCGCTCGCGCAGCGCGGTGTCCAACCTGCTGCGCTTGCTGGCGCTGCCGCAGCCCTTGCAGCAGATGATGCACGAGGGCCAGCTGGAGATGGGCCACGCGCGCGCCTTACTGAGCCTGCCGACGGTTTCCCAGCTGGAATTGGCGAACGAAGCGGTGCGCAAGGGCATGTCTGTGCGCGAGGTGGAGCGTCGAGTACAACAGCATGCTGCGCAAAAAACCACAGTTGCGCCGCAGCAAAAACGCGTCGATCCCGACGTGGCGCGGCTGGAGGAACAGGTTTCCGAAGCCATCGGCGCCCGTGTCAGCATCCGCCAGGCATCCGGCGGATGCGGCAAGCTGGTCATAGATTATGCGAGTCTGGACGAGCTGGATTTCCTGCTGGAGAAACTGCAAAAAAATCCTAAAAAATGAGTTTGTTGCAACGCAAAAAGTCTGCTGGAGCAAAGTTGACGCAACTCAAGCCCAAAGCCTATAATCCAGCGGTTTTTTTGCACTGGCGATCATGATCTATTCGGAAGTGAAGCGCGTGCTGCGCCTGCAGGCCAGTTTGGTCGGCCTGGCCGTAGTGGTCGCGCTACTCGCCAGCGCAGGCAGCGTGACTGTCGCCGTGTCCGCCCTGCTGGGCGGTTTGGCGGTGCTGGCGCCGGCCCTGGTGTACGCCAGGATCGCTTACGCCAAGCGTCACGTGGCGCCCGCGGCGCTGATCAAGGCGCATTTTCTGGCCGAGGCGGTAAAGTTTTGCCTGACCGTACTGTTAAGTGGTGCGGTTTTGGCCAGTTTCAAGGATTTGTCCGTAGTTGGATTTTTGGGTGGGTTCTTTGCCGCCACCTCCGGCTACGGCTTCGGGCTTCTAATCAAAAATTGAGAAAAGAGCGATGGCAAGCAACGCAACCGATTACATCAAGCACCATCTCACCTTCTGGAATTCGGATCCTTCCGCCGGTTTCTGGAGCCTGCACGTAGACACCTTCTCCATTTCGCTGGTTCTCGGCTTCCTGTTCGCCGCCGTGTTCGCCGTGGTGGCGCGACGCGCCAGCATCGAAGCGCCGGGCCGCCTGCAGCTGTTCGTCGAGATGATCGTCGAGATGGTGCAGACCCAGGTTCGCGAAGTGTTCCACGGCAAGAGCAAGATGATCGCCCCGCTGGCGCTGACCATCTTCTGCTGGGTGTTCCTGATGAACTTCATGGACTTGTTCCCGGTAGACCTGTTCCCGATGGCCGCGCAGTGGATCGGCTACACCTTCTTCGGCCTGGAGCCGCACCACGTGTACTTCCGCGTCGTGCCCTCCGCTGACGTGAATTCCACTTTCGCCATGTCGCTGTCGGTGCTGATCCTGATCGTCGGCTTTTCGATCAAGGCCAAGGGCCTGGGCGGCTGGGGCAAGGAACTGCTGACCGCTCCGTTCCACAGCTCCCACCCGGTCGGCGCCATCATCCTGGCCCCGCTGAACTTCGCGTTCCAGCTGGTCGAACTGGCCGCCAAGCCGATTTCGCTCTCTCTTCGTTTGTTCGGCAACCTGTACGCCGGCGAACTGATCTTCATCCTGATCGCGCTGCTGCCCTGGGGCCTGCAGTGGGTGCTGGGCGCGCCGTGGGCGATTTTCCACATCCTGATCATCACCCTGCAGGCTTTTGTGTTCATGATGCTGACCATCGTGTACCTGAGCCTGGCGGTGGAAGCGCACTGATTTACCGTAGATTCATCCTTCTTTTTACCCAACCATCCTTGCTTTAAGTCTTAGGAGATACACAATGGAAGCACTCGTTTCTCAGATTCAGTCGATGACCGCTATCGCTGCCGCTCTGATCATTGGCCTCGGCGCTCTGGGCACCGCTATCGGCTTCGCCATTCTGGGTGGCAAGTTCCTCGAGTCCTCCGCTCGCCAGCCGGAAATGATCCCGGTTCTGCAAACCAAGCTGTTCATCATCGCCGGTCTGCTGGACGCGATCTCCATGATCGGCGTTGGTGTTGCCATGCTGTTCACCTTCAACAACCCGTTCCTGTCCGCTGCCCTGGCTATCGTTAAGGCGGCTCACTAATCCGTTTCCGACGGATATGTAGACGGTTGTTGCAGTCATACTCTGGAGGAAAACAAGCGTGGAATTTAACGTAACACTACTGGGCCAGGCGATCACGTTCGCCATCCTGGTATGGTTCACCATGAAGTTTGTTTGGCCTCCGCTTACCAACATGATGGATGAGCGGGCCAAGCGTATCGCTGATGGCTTGGCCGCCGCGGAACGCGGCAAGCAGGATCTGGAAGCCGCTGAAAAGCGCGTTGCGGACGAAATCCGCAAGGCGAAGCAGCAGGCTACCGAGATCGTGGTTGCCGCCGAGAAGCGTGCTAACCAGATCGTGGACGAAGCCAAGGAAGCGGCGCGCACCGAAGGTGCCCGCATCGTGGCCGACGCCAAGTCTGAAATCGACCAGGAAGTGCTGCGCGCCAAGGAATCCCTGCGCGCGCATGTCGCCGACCTGGCCGTTTCCGGCGCCGAGAAGATCCTGCGCAAGGAGATCGACGCCGCTAAGCACGCCGACCTGCTTGCCTCCATCAAAGCGGAGTTTTAACTAACTCATGGCAGAACTCATTACCGTCGCAAGGCCCTACGCCGAAGCGGTATACAGCCTCGCCACGGAACAGGGCAAGCTCGACCAGTGGTCGGACGCGCTGTCGTGGCTGGCTGCCATGGTGAACAACCCGGATCTGGCCCAAGTCGTCACCAATCCGAAACATACCGCACAAGAGGTTGAGGCGCTGATGCTGGATGTGCTCGGCTCGCGCGGCAACGATGACGTGAAACGCTTCATCGCCGCGCTGATCGAGAACGCCCGTTTGACGCTGCTGCCTGAAATCGCCGCGCAGTTTGAATTGCTGAAGGCGCAATCGGAAAACATCGTGGACGCCCTGGTGGAGTCCGCTTTTGCTTTGTCCGATGAACAGAAAGCCGAACTGACCAACACGCTTTCCAAGAAGTACGGCAAAGCCGTGCGTCTTGATGTGCGTGAGAACGCCGACCTGATCGGCGGCGTTCGCGTGTCGGTGGGCGACGATGTCATCGACGCTTCCGTGCGCGGCAAACTGCAGGCAATGGCAGTAAGCCTCAAGAATTAGGAGAGATCATGCAGTTGAACCCCTCTGAAATCAGCGATCTGATCAAGGCCAAGATCCAGAATCTGGCTGAAGGCGCTGAAGTTCGCACCAAGGGCACGGTTATCTCCGTGACCGACGGTATCGTCCGCATCCACGGCCTGGCCGATGTGATGCAGGGCGAAATGCTCGAATTCCCGGGCAACACCTTTGGCCTCGCCATGAACCTGGAGCGCGACTCTGTCGGCGCCGTGGTTCTGGGCGAGTACGAGCACATCTCCGAAGGCGACGAAGTCAAGTGCACCGGTCGCATTCTGGAAGTGCCGGTTGGTCCGGAGCTGATTGGCCGCGTGGTCAATGCCCTGGGTCAGCCGATCGACGGCAAAGGCCCGGTCAACGCCAAGAAATCGTCCCCGATCGAAAAGATCGCTCCGGGCGTGATCGCGCGTCAATCGGTATCGCAGCCGATGCAGACCGGCCTGAAGTCGATTGACTCCATGGTTCCGGTTGGCCGCGGCCAGCGTGAGCTGATCATTGGCGACCGTCAGACCGGCAAGACCGCCGTGGCTCTGGACGCCATCATCAACCAGAAGGGCAATGGCGTCATCTGTATCTACGTAGCCGTAGGTCAGAAGGCTTCCTCCATCGCCAACGTGGTTCGCAAGCTGGAAGAGCACGGCGCGATGGGTCACACCATCATCGTGGCCGCCACCGCTTCCGAAGCCGCCGCCCTGCAGTTCATCGCCCCGTATTCCGGCTGCGCGATGGGCGAATACTTCCGCGACATCGGCGAAGACGCGCTGATCGTATACGACGACCTGTCCAAGCAAGCCGTCGCCTACCGTCAGATCTCGCTGCTGCTGCGCCGTCCGCCGGGCCGCGAAGCCTACCCGGGCGACGTGTTCTATCTCCACTCCCGTCTGCTGGAGCGCGCTGCGCGCATCAACGAAGACGAAGTGGAAAAGCTGACTGGCGGCGCCGTGAAGGGCAAGACCGGTTCGCTGACCGCTCTGCCTATCATCGAAACCCAGGCCGGCGACGTATCCGCGTTCGTTCCGACCAACGTGATTTCGATTACCGACGGCCAGATCTTCCTGGAAACCGATCTGTTCAACGCGGGCATCCGTCCGGCCATCAACGCCGGTATCTCGGTATCTCGCGTGGGCGGTGCAGCTCAGACCAAGGTGATCAAGAAGCTCGGCGGCGGTATCCGTCTGGCTCTGGCCCAGTATCGCGAGCTGGCTGCGTTCGCGCAGTTCGCCTCCGACCTGGACGAAGCCACCCGCAAGCAGCTGTCCCACGGTGAAGTGGTGACCGAACTGATGAAGCAGAAGCAGTTCTCCACCCTGTCCACTGCGGAAATGGCGCTGACCCTGTGGGCGGTGAACAAGGGCAGCTACGAAGACGTTCCGGTGAAGAAAGCCCTGGCTTTCGAAGCCGAGTTCCTGGCCAACGTGCGTGCCAACCACGCCGAAGTGCTGCAGGCCGTGAACGCCTCCGGTGATCTGTCTGCCGACAACGAGAAGGTACTGGCCAAGGCGATGGAATCGTTCAAGGCCGGCTACAGCTTCAACTGAGCCTTCGACTCACGTCGTAGCTAGAGAAAGGTTCAGGATATGGCAGTCGGTAAAGAGATTCTCACCAAGATCCGAAGCGTGCAGAACACGCAGAAGATCACCCGCGCTATGCAGATGGTGTCGACCTCGAAGATGCGCAAAACGCAAGAGCGTATGCGCGCTGCCCGTCCTTACGCCGAGAAGGTGCGCACAGTCATGGCGCACCTCGCTCAGGCGAACGCGGAACTTGGTCACCCGCTGCTTGCCCGTCGCGAGACGATCAAGCGCGCCGGCATCATCCTGGTTTCCTCCGACAAGGGCCTGTGCGGCGGCTTGAACGTGAACTCGTTCAAGCGCTTCTTCGCCAAGGTCAAGGAACTGCAGGACGAGGGCGTCGAAGTCGACGTCTGCTGCCTGGGCCAGAAAGGCCTGGGAGCTGCCCAGCGCGCCCGTCTGAACGTGGTGGCAAGCGCGGTTCATCTCGGCGATGTGCCGAAGATGGAAAAACTGATTGGCCCGCTTACGGTTCTGTTCAAGCAGTACGCCGAAGGCGAACTGGATGCGGTTTACATCGTGTACTCCAGCTTCGTGAATACCATGAAGCAGGAGCCGGCACTTGAACAGCTGCTTCCGCTGACCCCGCACCACATGGTGGTGGAGCATTCGCACTCGTGGGATTACCTGTACGAGCCGGATGCCCCTACTCTGATGGAATTCCTGGTGCGCCGTTATCTGGAATCGGTGGTGTATCAGGCTCTGGCCGAGAACATGGCTTCCGAGCAGGCCGCGCGGATGGTGGCGATGAAAGCCGCTACCGACAACGCGGGCAACACCATCAAGCAGCTGCGCCTGGTGTACAACAAGGCGCGTCAAGCGGCGATTACGACCGAGCTGTCGGAAATCGTGGCCGGCGCCGCCGCGGTGTAGCCCACTTGCGGAACACAAAGTTTATTTTTAGGAAGCGATAATGAGCCAAGGCAAAATCGTACAAATCATTGGCGCGGTGATCGACGTGGAATTTCCGCGCGACGCCATGCCGAAGGTTTATGATGCCCTGAAGCTGGTGGACGCCGACCTGACGCTCGAAGTTCAGCAACAGCTGGGCGACGGCGTGGTCCGTACCATTGCTATGGGTAGCTCCGATGGTCTGAAGCGTGGCATGGCCGTAGCCAACACCGGCGCACCGATTTCGGTGCCGGTTGGCGCCGCCACCCTCGGCCGCATCATGGACGTACTGGGCAACCCGGTTGACGAAGCTGGCCCGGTGGCTACCGACGCACGTCGCGCCATCCACCAGCCGGCACCGAAGTTCGACGAGCTGTCCGCAGCCTCCGACATCCTGGAAACCGGCATCAAGGTGATCGACCTGCTGTGCCCGTTCGCCAAGGGCGGCAAGGTGGGTCTGTTCGGCGGCGCCGGTGTGGGCAAGACCGTGAACATGATGGAGTTGATCAACAACATCGCCAAGGCCCACTCGGGTTTGTCGGTGTTCGCCGGCGTGGGTGAGCGTACCCGTGAAGGCAACGACTTCTACCACGAAATGAAGGACTCCAACGTCCTGGACAAAGTGGCGATGGTTTACGGTCAGATGAACGAGCCGCCGGGCAACCGTCTGCGCGTGGCCCTGACCGGCCTGACCATGGCGGAGCACTTCCGCGACGAGAAGGACGAAAACGGCAAGGGCCGCGACGTTCTGCTGTTCGTGGACAACATCTACCGCTACACCCTGGCCGGTACCGAAGTGTCCGCTCTGCTGGGCCGTATGCCGTCCGCCGTGGGCTACCAGCCGACGCTGGCCGAGGAAATGGGCCGTCTGCAAGAGCGTATTACGTCGACCAAGGATGGTTCCATTACCTCCATCCAGGCCGTATACGTCCCTGCGGATGACTTGACCGACCCGTCCCCGGCGACCACCTTCGCCCACTTGGACGCTACCGTGGTACTGTCGCGCGACATCGCCTCGCTGGGTATCTACCCGGCCGTGGACCCGCTCGACTCCACCTCGCGCCAGTTGGATCCGCTGGTGGTTGGCGACGAGCACTACTCGGTTGCCCGCGGCGTGCAGTCCACCCTGCAGCGCTACAAGGAACTGCGCGACATCATCGCGATTCTGGGTATGGACGAACTGTCCGAGGAAGACAAACTGGTCGTGGCTCGCGCCCGTAAGATCCAGCGCTTCCTGTCCCAGCCGTTCCACGTGGCCGAAGTGTTTACCGGTTCCCCGGGCAAATACGTGCCGCTGCGCGAAACCATCAAGGGCTTCAAGGCCATTCTCGCTGGCGAATACGACCACCTGCCGGAACAAGCGTTCTACATGGTTGGCGCGATCGACGAAGCTGCCGAGAAAGCCAAGACCCTTAACTAAGGAGAGGGCGGATGTCCAAGATGCGTGTGGAAGTGGTTAGCACCGAGCAACTCATCTTCTCCGGCGAGGCGGAATTCGTCGTCGCGCCGGCTACCGAAGGCGAGATCGGCGTCTACCCGCAACACGTGCCGCTCCTGACCCGTATCAAGCCCGGCGTGCTTCGTCTGAAGGTGCCGGGCGCCAAGGAAGAAGTACTGGTGGCGGTGTCCGGCGGCATGATGGAAGTGCAGCCGAGCCTGATCACCGTGCTCGCCGATACGGCGATCCGCGGCGAGGATCTCGATGAGGCCCGCGCCAATGAGGCGAAACGCGCTGCCGAGGATGCCCTCAAGCGCGCGACCGACGACCTGAGCACGGCCAAGGCCCACGCCGCACTGGCGGTGGCGATTGCCGAGCTCAAGACGCTGGACTACCTCAAGAAGCGCGCTCACTGATTGCGCGAGACGTAATCGTGTATAGTGCTAGGCTGCCACGCAAGTGGCAGCCTTTTTCCGTTCTGGTGAAGCAAAAAGATCATGGATAGTCTGAGTATCGTCATTCTGGCTGCCGGCAAAGGCAAGCGCATGTATTCCTCCCAGCCCAAAGTCCTGCATCCGATCGGCGGCGAGCCGATGCTGGCGCGGGTGATCCGCACCGCGCGCGGCTTGAATCCGTCCCGCCTGGTGGTGGTGTACGGCCACGGCGGCGAGCAGGTGCGCGCCAGAATCCAGGATGCGGACATCGTATGGGCCGAGCAGGCGGAGCAGCTGGGCACCGGCCACGCGCTGAAGATGGCGCTGCCGCACCTGCCGGCGGACGGGAAGACCTTGGTGCTGTACGGCGACGTGCCGCTGACCAAGGTTTCCACGTTGCAAAGGCTGGAACAGGCCGCCGGCGAGGGCATGGCGGTGCTGACCGACGTGCTGGCCGACGCCAGCGGCTACGGCCGCATGGTGCGCGGCGCCGACGGCAAGCTGAAAGCCATTGTCGAGCACAAGGATTGCACGCCGGAACAGTTGAATATCCGCGAGATCAACACCGGCATGATGGCGCTGCCGAATGCCCGCCTGGCGGAATGGCTGAACGCGCTGAACAACGGCAACGCCCAGGGCGAATATTATCTGACCGACGTGCTGGCGTTGGCGGTGCGCGACGGCGTGGCGGTGGAAAGCGCCAGCGTCGACGCAAGTTGGGAAGCCGCCGGCGTGAACAACAAGCTGCAACTCTCGGAGTTGGAGCGCATTCTGCAAGCCAACCAGGCGCGCGCGCTGCTGGAAGCCGGCGTCACGCTGGCCGACCCGGCCCGCATCGACATTCGCGGCGAGCTCAAACATGGCATGGACGTCAGCATCGACGTCGGCTGCGTGTTCGAGGGCGCGGTGGAGTTGGGCGATAACGTGGAAATCGGCGCGCACTGCGTGTTGAAGAACGTGAGGGTCGCCGTCGGCACCAAGATCGCGCCGTTCTCGCATCTGGAGGACGCGGTGGTGGGCGAAGAATGCAGGATCGGGCCGTACGCGCGCCTGCGTCCGGGGGCGGAGCTGGCCGGACACGTGCACATCGGCAACTTCGTCGAGGTGAAGAAGAGCAAGATCGGCGACGGCTCCAAGGTCAACCACCTGAGCTATATCGGCGACGCCGAGATCGGCCGCAAGGTCAACGTCGGCGCCGGCTCGGTCACCTGCAACTACGACGGTGTCAACAAGTTCAAGACCCTGATCGGCGACAACGTCTTCGTCGGCTCAGGCACGCTGATGGTGGCGCCGGTGCGTCTGGAGCGCGATTCCACGATCGGCGCCGGCTCGGTGATCAGCAAGGATACCCCGGCTGGCGAACTGACCGTGGCGCGCGCGCGCCAGGTGACGGTGCCGGGCTGGAAGCGTCCGCAGAAAAAGAGCTGATTCCGCTCGCGCGCAAGACCCGCGCCCGGCGTTTCTCCAATGGGGAACGCCGGGCGTTTTTCATGTGTTTCGGCTGGAGCCGGCAGCGCCGCTTTCTTTCGAAATAGGTCTTGCCAAGGCAAAACTTGCGCTGATATCATTCAAAAACTTTCGAAACGAAACTTGTGATGACAAAACGAAACACTCAGCAGCGCCGCCATGCCATCGCCGCGCTGGTGCAGGAGCGGGGTGAAGTCAGCGTGGAAGAGCTGACCCAGCGCTTCGCCACGTCCGAAGTCACCATCCGCAAAGACCTGGCCCTGCTGGAAACCGGCGGCCTGTTGCTGCGCCGCTACGGCGGCGCGGTGTCGCTGCCCAGCGAGATGGCGGCGGAGCCGGATGTCGGCCAAGTTTCGAAACGAAAGCAGGCGATCGCCCGCGCGGCGGCGGAAAGGCTGCGCGACCATAATCGCGTCATCATCGACAGCGGAACCACCACCAGCGCGATGATTCCGTTGCTGGGAGGCAAGCGCGGTCTGGTGGTGATGACCAACTCGCTGAACGTGGCCGGCCAACTGCGCGAGCTGGAGAACGAACCCATCCTGCTGATGACCGGCGGCACCTGGGACCCGCATTCGGAATCGTTCCAGGGCCAGATCGCCGAACAGGCGCTGCGTTCCTATGATTTCGACCAGCTGTTCATCGGCGCCGACGGCATAGACCTGGAGCGCGGCACCACCACCTTCAACGAGCTGGTGGGCCTGTCCCGGGTGATGGCTGAAGTGGCGCGCGAGGTGATCGTGATGGTGGAGTCGGAAAAGATCGGCCGCCGCATCCCCAATCTGGAATTGCCGTGGGACAAGATCCACACCCTGGTGACCGATGACGGCTTGGCGCAAGATGCCAGAAACAAGATTCAAGCGAAGGGCGTGACGCTGATTTGCGCGCCCGCAGTTCAAGACAGCAGTGCAAGGAGAAAATAATGTGCGGCATCGTTGGCGCCATCGCCAAGCGTAATATCGTTCCCATCCTGGTGGATGGCCTGAAGCGTCTGGAATACCGCGGCTATGATTCCGCCGGCGTGGCCGTGCTGGCTGGCGACGAAATCCGTCGCGTGCGCCGCGTCGGCCGCGTGGCCGAGATGGAAAGCGCCGCCGCCGAGGAAAGCCTGCAAGGCCAGCTCGGCATCGGCCACACCCGCTGGGCCACCCACGGCGGCGTGACCGAATACAACGCCCACCCGCACATTTCCTTCGGCAAGATCGCGGTGGTGCACAACGGCATCATCGAAAATCACGAACAGCAGCGCCAGCGCCTGAAGGGCCTGGGCTACGCCTTCGAATCGCAAACCGACACCGAAGTGATCGCCCATCTGGTGCACCACTACTACCAGGCCGGCGACAGCCTGTTCGACGCCGTGAAGAAAGCCACCCGCGAACTGACCGGCGCCTACGCCATCGGCGTCATCGCGCTGGATCGTCCGGACGAACTGGTGTGCGCCCGCATGGGCTGCCCACTGCTGGTGGGCCTGGGAGACGGTGAAAACTTCATCGCTTCCGACGTCTCCGCCATCCTGTCCGCCACCCGCCGCGTGATCTTCCTGGAAGAGGGCGACATCGGCCATCTCACCCGCGACGGCGTCAAGCTGATGGACAAGAACGATCAGGCCATCGAGCGCCCGGTGCATCTGTCCGACGTGTCGCTGGCATCGCTTGAATTGGGCCCGTACAGCCACTTCATGCAGAAGGAAATCCACGAACAGCCCAAGGCGCTGGCCGACACCATCGAAGCGGTGCAGGACGCCGGCTTCAATCCGGAGCTGTTCGGCCAGGCCGCCGCCGGCATCCTGCCGCAGCTGGAAGGCGTGAAGATCCTGGCCTGCGGCACCAGCTACTACGCCGGCATGACCGCCAAGTACTGGATCGAGAGCATCGCCGGCCTGCCGTGCGACGTGGAAATCGCCAGCGAATACCGCTACCGCGACGCCTTCGCCAACCCCAAGCACCTGATCGTCACCATCTCCCAGTCCGGCGAAACGCTGGATACCATGGAGGCGCTGAAGTACGCCAAGGAGCTGGGCCACCAGTACGCGCTGTCCATCTGCAATGTGCGCGAATCCGCCATCCCGCGCGCCAGCGATCTGGTGTTCTATACCCGCGCCGGCGCCGAGATCGGCGTGGCCTCCACCAAGGCCTTCACCACCCAGCTGGTGGGCCTGTTCGCGCTGGCCGTGACCCTGGGCAAGACCCGCGGCCGCGTGTCCGCCGAGATGGAGGCGCAATATTTGGACGAGCTGCGCCACCTGCCAGGCAGCGTGCAGCACGCGCTGAACCTGGAGCCGCAGATCAAGGCCTGGTCCGAACGCTTCGCCGCCAAGGACGACGCGCTGTTCCTCGGCCGCGGCCTGCATTACCCGATCGCGCTGGAAGGCGCGCTGAAGCTGAAGGAAATTTCCTACATCCACGCCGAAGCCTACCCGGCCGGCGAGCTGAAGCACGGCCCGCTGGCGCTGGTGGACGAGAACATGCCGGTGGTGGTGATCGCCCCCAACGACGCGCTGTTGGAGAAAGTGAAGTCGAACATGCAGGAAGTGCGCGCCCGCGGCGGCGAGCTGTTCGTGTTCGCCGACGCCGACAGCCACTTCAGCGAATCCGATGGCGTCCACGTGATCCGCACCCCGCGCCACGTCGGCGTCCTCAGCCCCATCGTCCACACCATCCCGGTGCAGATGCTGGCCTACCACGTGGCGCTGTCGCGCGGCACGGATGTCGACAAGCCGAGGAACCTCGCAAAATCGGTTACGGTGGAGTGATGGACGCCAGTTGTGGTGACTAGAGCGAATAAAGTCCGTCGGATTCGAATGAAGTTCGTCGGAGTCTGACAAGAGAGAAGGGGCCGCTGGCCCTTTCTTCTTTGTATGTTGCGCGAATTCTTCAGATGCTCGCTTTTCAACCGAGGCGATCAGTTACAGCCAGACGTTCGATGTCCGCTTCTGTATGGATTGCAGTCGTAAAGTATCTAGAGAAGCAGGGGCGACTCACCGACTCATGCGGGGCATCAGGCGATGGGCCTTCAGGAAGTCCTGCCAGTCGTAACTACTGAATTGACTTCCCCGATCGGAATGCACCAACACTTCCTGCTTGGGCTGACGTCGCCATACCGCCATCAACAAAGCATTCAGTACCAGCTCTCTATCGATACGTGACTGCATCGACCAGCCAATGACCTGCCGCGAAAACAGGTCTGGCACCACGGCCAGGTACAACCAACCCCCATGCGTGCGGATATACGTGATGTCGGTCACCCAGGCTTTATTCGGTCCAGTCGTGTCTATTCGGTGTACGCATCGGCGCGCTTCATTCGGAATGTGTATGTCATTGGATAAATTGATACTATTAATCTATTGACATGCCATGCCGAGCAAGAGGCGTGTGGTGCTGATTCTCACGGAGATCACCGTGAAAGACGCTATCGCATACCGAACGCGATGGGGTCATGTCGATAATCGCATCCCGAGAGCGCCTGAATAGCGATCCGGCCGCGCTTTTCAAGGCGGTGATCGCTTATTCCGGATCGTGCCGAGTCGACGGGCGCAGAGAAACAATGCCTAGTGCAGGCTTACGCCAAACCCAAACCATGGAGAGATTGGTTGATGATCAATGTCCATAAAGCTTATGCGATTCCCGTGCCATCCGACAGCATCCTGGCGCCGCTTTATCGGGGCGCGGACCTGTTGGATGCTTATGCGGTTCAGTTGCCGGCGGGAGCCAGCGACGATCTTGAAATGCTGGTGCGCGCAGGATTCGAGCGGCAGGCATGGTGGATTCGCGCGCTGACGCGGGTGCGGGACATGATTATGGTGACCGTTGGCGTCAAATCGTCTCGTGCTGTCGGTATGGCAGCGGCGGCGCGGGGGCCGGTGATCGGTTTCTTTCCACTGCTATCGAAGAGCGCGGGGGAGCTGGTGATGGGCGAGGACGATCGACATCTCGACTTCCGGCTCGCGATCCAGCAGCGCGCTGGCGCGGCAGGCGGCAGGGAACTCGTCATAGTCTCGGTGGTGCATTGCCATAACTTACTGGGGCGGACATACCTCGCGGCAATCACCCCGTTCCACCGCGTAATCGCGCGGGCTAGCCTGGAGCAGGTGGCAAGACGGGTGGTCTGAACAGCGCGTGGATTGACCAGGCTATTCCTGCCTTGTGATTGGCCGGAGCGGCATGCTTAAGATCTGAAGCCCGCCGTTGCCGCGGGCTTTCTCGATGGCGCGCTTTCGAGTCGTTACTCAAACCGATCGACGCGGGCTAGGCTTGGCCATCGTCGATGGGGAGCAGCGCCGCATCCAGCGCGGCCATGGCGGGAACCAGCATGGCCCGCAGGCGTTCGGCGCCGACGCCGTCGCGCGCCTGGACCGAAACGCCATGCAACAGCACCGCGTAGAAGTCTCCCAGCGCGGCCACGTCGGCATCCGGCTTCAATTCGCCGCGCCGCTGCGCGTCAGCCAGCAGGTCGATGATCGATTGCGTGCGCTGGCGACGGCGTGACGCCAGCCAGGCGATGACCTGGTCGCTTTCCAGCGCGCCGCTGGCGGCGGCGGACACCACCAGACAGCCTTGCGGCTGGCCGGTTTGCGTGTAGGTCTCGATCGCATCGACGAACATGCGCTCGATCGCGGCCCTGGCCGTTTTCTCCTGCAGCATCGCCCGTTCGGCGAAGCCCCCCTGGCCTGACTCGTACAATGCCACCGCCTCGCGGAACAGCGCTTCCTTGCTGCCGAAAGCGGCGTAGATGCGTGCAGATGCGATGCCGAGCGCGTCGACCAGATTCGCCATCGATGTGCCTTCGTAGCCTCGGGCCCAGAAGGCTCGCATCGCTTTTTCCAGGGCCTGGTCTCGATCAAATTCTCTGGGCCGTCCGGCCATAGTTTGCTCACGGTTTGCTGTCGTGCGGTGGATTCTAGCGCATCCGACTGTTGACGCAAGACATCGCAGCCTCTATTCTTTGTCGATCGACAAATAATTGGAGTGAAAGAATGAAAACGATCAAGGGCCCGAGTCTGCACCTCGCTCAATTCAGCGATGCCGCCGCGCCATTCAACAGCCTGCCGGCGATTGCGGAATGGGCGGCGCAAACCGGCTTCAAGGCGCTGCAGATCCCGGCGTGGGATGAGCGGCTGTTTGATGTCGGCCTCGCGGCGGAAAGCCAGGCCTATTGCGACGACATCCAGGGCGCGCTGTCGGAGCATGGACTCGTCGTCAGCGAACTGACCACGCACATCTTCGGCCAGTTGGTCGCGGTACACCCGGCCTATGACAGCATGTGCGACAACTTAGCCCCGACGGCGCTGCGCGGAAATCCGCAGGCGCGTACCGCATGGGCGCTGGAGAAGCTCGAACAAGCGGCCAGGGCATCGCGCCGGCTTGGGCTGACCGAGATGGGCACCTTCTCAGGCTCGTTCGCCTGGCCGTATTTGTTTCCGTTTCCGCAGCGTCCTGACGGCCTGATCGAAGCCGCCTTCGATGAACTGGCCAGGCGCTGGCTGCCGATTCTCAATGCCTGCGACGAGCAGGGCGTCAATCTTTGCTACGAGATCCATCCGAGTGAAGACTTGCACGATGGCGCGAGTTTCGAGCGCTTCCACGCGCTGGTCGGCGAACATCCACGCTGCAATATCCTGTTCGACCCAAGCCACTTCGTGCTGCAACAGCTCAACTATCTCGACTACCTGGACATTTACCAGGAGCGGATCCGGATGTTTCACGTCAAGGATGCCGAGTTCAATCCGAGCGGCCGGCAAGGCATCTATGGCGGCTACACCTCGTGGCTCGAGCGCGCCGGCCGCTTCCGCTCGCTCGGCGACGGCCAGGTGGACTTCAAGGCGATCTTCTCCAAGCTCGCGCAGAACGACTACGCCGGCTGGGCCGCGCTCGAATGGGAGTGCTGCCTGAAGGATCAGGAGGACGGCGCGCGCGAAGGCGTCGAGTTCATCAACCGCCACATCATCAATGTGACAAGCAAGGTCTTCGACGATTTCGCCGGCGCGGCGGTCGACCGGACACAGATCCACGCCATGCTGGGCATCGCCTGATAGCTACCGGAGAACATCATGAAACCATCCATCGAACGACTCGATCACGACGGCTATATCCACCGCTATGTCCGCATCGACGGCCAGCGCATCCATTGCGTCGCCGCCGGTAGCGGGCAACCGGTGCTGCTGATCCCCGGCTGGCCTCAGACCTGGTTCGCGTGGCGTCACGTCATGCAGACGCTGGCGGAAAAAGGCTTCATGCCGATTGCCATCGACCTGCCCGGCACCGGCCATTCGGACCGCCCGTTGGACGGTTACGACACCGGCGCCGCCGCGGCCAGGCTGCACCGCGCGATGGCGGCGCTTGGCCACGAGCAATACCAGGTGGTCGGCCACGATGTCGGCATGTGGATCGCCTACGCGCTCGCCAGCGACTACCCGGATGCGGTCCTCAGGCTGGCGCTCGCCGAGGCGGTGATTCCCGGGCTGGCGCCGGCGCCCGACATCTTCGCGCCGCCGGAACAGAATATTTTCCTGTGGCACTTCATGTTCAATCAGCTGGCCGACTTGCCCGAGGCGCTGATCGCCGGCCGCGAGAAGGCTTATCTCGATTTCATGTTCGACCGCTGGTCCCATCGCCGCGACCGCGTGGCCGTCGATGTCTATGTCGCGGCCTATGCGGCGCCCGGCGGGCTGCGGGGCGGATTCGCCTATTACCGCGCGATTCCCGAGACGATCAGGCAGAACCGCGAACGCGCGAAACGCAAGCTGGCGATGCCGGTGCTGGCCATCGGCGCCGAGCATGCGACCAACGATGCGCCGCTGGCGACCATGCGCGACAACGCTACGGATTTGCGCGGCATCGTGGTGCCGGATTGCGGCCACTTCATCATGGAGGAGGCGCCCGAGGCATTCATCGCGCACCTGATGCCCTTCCTCGAAGGGAGGGCCTGAGCATGCCGCTGGATCCGCACATCGCCGACTTCCTCGCCGCGCGTCCTGCCGGGGCCGACGGCGCGTCGCTCGACGACATCCGCCGCGCCACGGCGCTGGAGCTGTCGGCGCTGCACGGCCCCTTGCAGCCGGTCGCCAGGGTGGAAACCTTCACCGTGGCCACCGGCGACGGGCATCCGCTTCGGCTTCGGGCGTACTGGCCGGAGCGCGCGGCGCAATCGGCGGCGCCGCAGCCGGCCATCGTGTTCGCCCATGGCGGCGGCTGGTGCCTGTGCTCGCTGGAACTCTACGACAACCCTTGCCGCGCGCTGGCCAACGCCAGCCAGTGCGTCGTGCTGTCGGTCGACTACCGGCTCGCCCCCGAGCACCGCTTCCCGGTGCCGCTGGAAGACTTCTACAGCGGAGTGGCCTGGGTTTTCGCGCAGGCGGAGCGACTGGGAATCGATCCCGCGCGCATCGCCGTGGGCGGGGACAGCGCCGGCGGCAATCTCGCCGCCGCGGCGTGCCTGCTGGCGCGCGATCGAGACGGCCCGGCGATTGCGCATCAGCTTCTGCTCTACCCGGCGCTGGACGATAGGCTGGCGATGGATTCGCATGCCCTCTATGCCGACGGCTACTACCTGACCCGGGACATCATGGCGTTCTGCTGGGACACCTACCTTGGCGAAACCGGCGACGGCGGGCCCGCCTACGCCGCCCCGATGCGGGCCGCGACACTCGAGCGCTTGCCGTCCGCCACGATCCTGGCGTGCGAGTACGATCCGCTGCGGGACGAAGGCAAGGCCTATGCGCGGCGGCTGCGGGCCGCGGCGGTGCCGGCGCATGACGAGCAGCTGGATGGCATGGTGCATGGCTGCATCCACATGCTCGGGCTGACGCCTGCCGCCGAGGCCTTGTTCGCGCGCTCAGGCATGCTGATCCGGGCCGCCCTGTCCGTCTGAGCGACGCCGGATGCGAGGGCCTGCCCGGCCGCATCGACCCGTCATCGTCAGCCAGGGGGCCCGCCTCCCGGCTGCTTCAACATCGGGCCGGTCTTCGCATCCAGTCGCATCGCGGATTCCGCGACGGGCAAACGGGGGGATTCGGTTGACACGCCCCCATTGAACTGCCAACCTTCCCGCTTCAATTTATTAGCCATTGCCCGCCATGAAAATCACTTCGAACACCGCCGTCACCCTGCGAATGAAAGTCACAGACAGCCAGGGTCTGGTTTACGACGATGGCAAGCACCCTGTCTCCTACCTTCACGGCGATTACGACAATCTGTTTTCCAAGCTGGAAGCCGCGCTTGACGGGCAGGAAGCCGGTTTTCAAACCACCGTGGCGCTCGCCGCCGAAGATGCGTTCGGCGAACGCGACGAAGCTTTGGTCACCACCATGCCCAAGGCCGACTTCCCGCCCGGCGTCAAGGTAGGCGGCCAGCTCCAGCGTCCAGGCCCGGACGGCCAGCCGCGCTACTATTTCGTCACTAAGATCAAAGGCCCGACCGTCTTGCTGGACGGCAACCATCCTTTGTGCGGCAAAGACCTGCGCTTCGCCCTTAAGGTCATCGATGTGCGTGAGGCAACCGCCGAGGAAATCGCTCACCAGCATGTGCATGGCGAGCACGGTCATCAGCACTGAGCCTGGCCCGCATAGACTAAAGCCCTCCCCATTCCGGGAGGGTTTTTTTTTGCCTAGTCCCGGCCTGTGATCTGGAGTATGCGCTGGCCTGTCGCGAGATATCGATGCTTGCCCATCTCTGGATGGCTGCGAATAGGGCAGCGGCTTGGCGATGGCGGCTTTCTCTCGCATCAGCCATGCGCATCCTGCCGCATGCTCCGGTCCGCTCATGGCTATGCGCGGCTAGGGAATTCAGAGCGATCCGGTAGATTTCAATGGCATGATCATGCCAAGGGCAGGGAAGGGCCAAAACCGCCACGGGCTTATGCAATAAAGCTGATTCTCCGCGGGAATATTGTGTAATCTTCATAAAAGCGCCGGTAGTTTTCTCACCATATGCAACAGCGGGCTGGCGCTAGCATTGCATGACGCAGGTAATCGTTCTGCTTGTCAGTGAAATGGATCTCCATGACATTCGATAGCAAATCATTGCTTTCCGTTCTGTTGTGCCGCAGCGGCCGTCGCCTGTACGCGCTGCCGTTGACGCATGTGCGCGAAACCATGCGCGCGCTGCCGATCGACCCGGTGCCTTCCATGTCTGATTTCCTGCTGGGTCTGGCGCTGATACGCGGTGTCCCGGTGCCGGTGCTCGATTGCGCGCGCCTGTTGGGCTCGGCGTTGTCGACGCGGGTGTCGCGCTTCGTCACGCTGACGCTGGGCGAGCGCCAACTGGCGTTGGCGGTGGACGGCGTGATCGGCGTGCGGCAACTTTCCGCCGCCGCGCTGGCCGATATCGCTCCGTTGCTGGATGGCTGCGATGACGGCCTGGTGCAATCGATCGCGACGCTCGACGCGGAGTTGCTGCTGGTGCTGCGCGCCGGCCGCATGGTTCCGGAGGAGATGTGGGAGGCCCTGGCGGTCGGGGACGGCGCGATATGAACATCGAGCCATCGGCCGCCCAGGTGGCGCAATTCCGCGATCTGATCGCTGGCCGTCTCGGCTTGCAGTTCGACGAAACCAAGCTGGGCAACCTAGCGCGGGTGCTGGCCCGGCATGGTGGCCGAGATCACGCGGCCTACCTGGCCGCGCTGGCGGTAGAGCATGCGCCGTTCGAGGCGCTGCATCGGCTGGCGGTCGACCTGACCGTCACCGAAACGTATTTCTACCGGAACTGCGAGCAGATCCAGGCTTTTGCCGAGGTGGCGATGCCGGCCTGTCTGCTGGCGCGCGAAGGTTTGCCGGTTCGGGTGCTGTCGGCCGGTTGCGCCTCGGGCGAAGAGCCGTACACGCTGGCGATCGCCGCGCGCGAGACCATCGGCCTGGGCGCGGGCAGCGTGCAGATACGCGCCGTCGACGCCAATCCGGCCATGTTGGCCAAGGCGGGAGCGGCGCGCTATTCGGTCTGGTCGCTGCGCGAGGTGAACCCCGCCATGCGCGCGCGCTGGTTCGCGCGAGATGGCGACCTCTACGCGCTGAGCGATGCCGTGCGCCGGTCGGTGCAGTTCGAGCAGCGCAATCTGGCGCGGGAAGACGCCGAACTCTGGACGCCGGGCAGCTACGACATCGTCTTCTGCCGCAACGTGCTGATGTACTTCAGCCCGGAGCAGGCACAGGCCGCCGTAGCGCGGATCGCCGACTCCATCGCCCCCGGCGGCTATCTGTTTCTGGGGCATGCGGAAACCCTGCGCGGCCTGTCGAACGATTTCCATCTCTGCCATACCCACGCCACCTTCTATTACCGGCGCAAGTCCCAGGCTGGCGAGCCGGCGCCGGATATGAAATTCAGCCAGCCGGCATGGGGCGGGGCGCCATTCCAGCCGTTGCCGCAGGGTGATCCCGCATGGGTCAACGTGATCGCGCGCGCGGCCCAGCGCATCGACACGCTGGCGGTGGCGATGCCGCAAGCGGATCCCGGCCAGTACGCGCCGGCGCAGCCGGATCTGCACCATGCCTTGTCCTGCCTGCACAAGGAACAGTTCGAGCAAAGCCTGGACCTGATCGAGAAGCTGCCGCAGCAGCATGCCGACGATCCGGACGTATTGCTGCTGAAGGCCGTTTCGCTCAGCCAGAGCGGCGCGCTGGCTGCGGCGCAGGCCATCTGCCGCACACTGCTGGCGCGCGACGAGCTCAATGCCGGCGCGCATTATGTGCTGGCCTTGTGCCACGAGGAAGAGGGCGACAATCCGGCAGCGCTGGCCCATTACCGCAGCGCCGCTTACCTGGATCCTGGCTTTGCGCTGGCGCGCCTGCACATCGGCGTGCTGGAGCGGCGAATGGCCGAACTCGAGGCGGCGCGCCGCGATCTGGCCCAGGCCCTGCTCCTGCTGCAGCATGAGGACCCATCCCGGCTGCTGCTGTTCGGCGGCGGCTTTCCGCGCAGCGCGCTGATCGACCTTTGCCGGGCCGAACTGACTGCCCTTGGAGTCTCGCGATGAGTCCCGTTCCAGCGCTGACCGGCAGCGCGGCCAGCTTGCGCGAGGAGTTCGATCGCTCGTTCTCGTTGGCCCCCGCGTCGCCTGCCGCCGGCAGCGTCAATCTGCTGACGATACGGATAGGAACCGAGCCGTATGCGATCCGTTTGGCCGATATCCGCGGCCTGCATGCCGACCGAAGCATCCTGGAGCTGCCTAGCCCGCTGCCCGAGCTGCTGGGCGTCACCAATTTCCGCGGCCAGATCGTGCCGGTGTATCAGTTGGCCGCGCTGCTGGGCAAAGCCGCCGGCGCCGCGCCGCGCTGGATGGTGCTGGCGAAGGCCAGCGCGCCGCTCGCGCTGGCCTTCGAGGCTTTCGACTCGCATATCTGCGCCGATGCCGGACAGTTGATCGCATCGGCTGACGCCGCCGGCCAGGGACGCCCGCGGGAGGGCGTGCGCACCGGGGCCGGCGTGGTGCCCGTGCTGGACATCGGCGCGCTGGCCGCGCAGATCGAGGCGCGCACCGCCCATGCGCCGCAGGGGCAACAGCCATGAACGCGCATAGCACCTCCATTCCGCGCAGCACGGGAGCCAGCCATGGCTAAAGATCCCTATCGCTATTTCAGAATCGAGGCGGGCGAACTCGTCGAGCAGTTGAGCAAGGGCGTGCTGGCGCTTGAGCAAAGCGGCGGGGATGAAGAGCAGATCGCGCTGCTGCTGCGCTGGGCCCATACGCTGAAAGGCGCGGCGCGGGTGGTGCGCCAGGCGCAGATCGCTGATCTGCTGCATGGCGTGGAGGCGTTGCTGGCGCCGCTGCGGTCGTCCGAGACGTCGCTGTCTCGCAGCATGATCGACCAGTTGCTGGCCGCCTGCGACCAAGTGAATACGCTGTTAGCCCAGTTGCCGTCGGCCGACGCCAATCAAGCCGGCGCCGTCGATCAAGCCGGCGCCGGCGTTGAGGGTGGGGTCCTGCCGGCGCAGGACGCGCCGCAGCGCATCGTCCGGGCCGATGTGCTGGAGGTGGATGCATTGCTGGAGGGGCTGGGCGAAATCGGCACGGAACTGGCCGGCATGCGGCGAGCTATCGGCGCGCTGGAGGCTTTGCGCGAGCTGGCTCTGGCGGGCGAGGGGGCGTCCCAGGGCGGCAGGGCGCTGGCGGCGCAGCTCGACGCGCTGGAGCGCAGGATGGCCGGCGGGGCGGAGCGAATCGACCGCGAGCTGCGCCAAACCCGCGACGCCGCCGAGCGGCTGCGCCTGATCCCGGTCGACGGTATTTTCACCACGCTGGAGCGCTGCGCGCGCGACGCCGCCCATAGTTGCGGCAAGCAAGTCGCGTTCGACGCCAGAGGCGGGCAGTTGCGCATAGACGGCGAGGTGCTCGACGTGATGCTGGGCGCCTTGCTTCAGCTGGTGCGCAATGCGGTGGCGCACGGCATCGAAACGCCGGAGCAGCGGGCCGCGTCAGGCAAGGCGGCGTCCGGCCGCATCGCGCTGGAAGTGTCGCGGCGCGGATACATGGTGTGGTTCCGCTTCCGCGACGATGGCCGCGGCATCGACCGGGACGCGCTGAGAGCGGCGCTGGCCAAGCGCGGCCAGCACGCGCCGGCCGACGATGCCGCCTTGCTGGCCAGGCTGCTGGAGGGCGGCGTGAGCACCAGCGGCTCGGTGACGGAACTGTCCGGGCGCGGCATCGGCATGGATGTGGTGCGCGCAGCGATGGGCAAGCTGGGCGGAGTCGCCCGCGTCAGCAGCGATGCCGGCGGTACGACGTTCGAGCTGTGCGTGCCGTTGTCGCTGGCGGCGATGGACGTGTTGCTGGTCGAGGCCGAGGGCCGGACCATGGCGCTGCCGCTGGATGCGGTGCGGGGCACGCTGCGGGTGCCGCAAGAGCAGGTGGTGCATTCGGTGGATGGCGGCGCCATCGTATATGAAGGCCAGTTGCTGCCTTTGTTGCCGCTGGCCATCGGCGCGGCGGGGCGGGCCGCGCACCAATGGTCGCCGCGCGCGATGACGGCGGTGGTCATCCGCAGCCGGGGCGAGCTGCTGGCGGTGGCGGCCAGCCGCCTGGGCGGGGTGGATAGCGTAGTGCTGCGCGCGCTTCCGCCGCTGATGACGGCCGAGCCGATGGTGCTGGGACTGTATCTGGACATCGAAGGCGAGCCACGGATGGTGCTCGATCCGGAAGAGTTGGGCGGGGCGCTGGTCCGCCGCAGCGAAAGCGAGGCGGGGGCGCCGCGCCCGCCTATCTTGATCGTCGACGATTCGCTGACCACCCGCATGCTGGAAAGCAGCATCCTGGAGTCGGCCGGCTACCAGGTGGAGTTGGCGGCCTCCGCCGAGGAAGGCCTGGAGCTGGCGCGGCAGAACCGCTACGGCTTATTTCTGGTCGATGTCGAGATGCCGGGCATGGATGGCTTCGGCTTCATCACGCAGGTGCGCTCGGACCCGCAGCTGTGCGACATCCCGGCGCTGCTGGTGACTTCGCTCGACACGGCGGAGCACAAGCGGCGCGGCAGCGATGCCGGCGCCAACGGTTATATTGTCAAGAACGAATTCGATCAGACGGCGTTTCTGGCGCAGATCGGGGAGCTGGTGCTGCGATGACGAAATTGCGGGTGCTGGTGGTGGAGGATTCGCTGACGGTGCGCATGTACCTGTGCGAGTTGCTGGAGTCCGATCCGGCTTTCGAGCTGGTCGGCCAGGCCGAGGACGGCAAGCAGGCCATCGAGCTGTGCCTGGCCTTGCGCCCGGATGTCATCTCGCTGGATATGATGATGCCCGTCATGACCGGGCTGGCCGCCACCGAGTACATCATGGCCTATTGCCCGACCCCGATCCTGGTGGTCTCGTCCTCGGTCAACCGCGGCGAGCTGTTCCGCACTTACGAGGCCCTGGCCGCAGGGGCGCTGGACGTGATCGAGAAGCCGCTGCCCGGGCAGGACCACTGGGGCGATCATTATCTGGCCATGCTCAAGCTGGTGGCGAAGATCAAGGTGGTCACGCATTTGCGCGGCCGCCGCGCCGCGCAGGATGCGTCGCCTATCGCGCCTTGCGCGCCGGCATCGCCGCGGCAGACTATGCGACTGGTGGCGCTGGGAGCGTCGACCGGAGGGCCGAGCGCCCTGGTCGAGGTGCTGGGCGGCCTGTCCGCTGATTTCCCGTTGCCGCTGCTGGTGGTCATTCATATCGCCGAGCCCTTCGGCCATGCCTTCGTCGACTGGCTGGACGACCATTGCGTGCTGGACGTGCGGCTGGCGCGCCACGGCCAGCCGCTGCCGGCGCGCGGCGTGGTACTGGCCGCGCCCGGGCTGCATTTGCAAGTGCGCGGCGGCAAGATGGTTTGCGAGGCGGGGCCGGAGCGCCTGTCGTGCCGGCCGTCGGTCGACGTGTTGTTCGAATCAGTAGCGCAGGAATACGGCGCCGCCGCCGCCGCGGTGCTGCTGACCGGCATGGGGCAGGACGGCGCGCGCGGGCTGTTGGCGGTGCGCGCCGCAGGCGGATTGACGATCGCGCAGGACGAAGCCAGCTGCGTGGTGTATGGCATGCCGCGCGAGGCTGCGCTGCTGAATGCAGCGCAGCGCATCCTGCCGCTGGCCGACATCGGCCCGGCGCTGGCCGCATTGGCCGCGAGGTGCGCGCCATGACGGCTCCGGTGCTCATCGTCGACGACAGCTTGACGGTCCGGGCCGATCTCGAAGAGGCGTTCGAGGAGCGTGGGATCGCGACTATCGCCTGCGCCTCTCTGGCCGAAGCCCGAGCCGCGATGGCCCGGCAGGCCGTCGGCTTGATGGTGCTGGATGTCATGCTGCCGGACGGCGACGGCATCGACCTGCTGCGCGAAGTGCGCGCCACGGCCGGGGGCGCCGGCCTGCCGGTCCTGGTGCTGTCGAGCGAGGCCCAGATCAGCGATCGCATACGAGGCATGCTGACCGGGTCCAATGATTATGTCGGCAAGCCCTATGACCGCGATCGCCTAGTGGCGCGCGCGCTGCAGTTGCTGGCTGCGGCGGGCGTGCCGGTCGACGCCGCGCCGCTGGTGCAGTTGATCGACGACAGCCTGACTTACCGCGAGCAACTCGCAAGCTTGCTGCGCGAGCAGGGCTATCAGGTGGCGCTGGCCCATAGCGGGGAGGAGGGCCTGCGCGCGATGGCGTCGCGCCGGCCCGCGGCGCTGCTGGTGGACCGCATGCTGCCGGGCATCGACGGCGCCGCCGTGGTGCGCAAGCTGAGACTGGATCCGGCCTTGCGCACCGTGCCGTGCATATTGCTGACCGGGGCCGACGAAGAAGGCGCCGAGCTGTATGCCCTGGACGCCGGCGCTGACGCTTTCGTGCAAAAGGATGGCGACGCCGGCATATTGCTGGCGCGGCTGGCGGCGGTGCTGCGCAATGTCGACGGCGCAGGCGGCGCGTTGCCGCAGCAGGCGGGCCGGCGCATTCTGGCTGTGGACGACAGCCAGACCTATCTGCACCAACTGGCCGACGTGCTCAGCGACGAAGGCTACGACATGATCTTGGCCGAGTCGGGCGAGCAGGCGCTGGCGCTGCTGAAGGTGCAAACCGTCGATTGCGTGCTGTTGGACCGCCTGATGCCCGGGCTTTCCGGCAGCGAGACCTGCGCCCGCCTGAAGGGCGACCCGGCTACGCGCGACATTCCGCTGATCATGCTGACGGCGATGGAAGACCGGGCCGCGATGATCGAGGGGCTGTCGAACGGCGCCGATGACTACGTGCTGAAATCGAGCGAGTTCGACGTGCTCAAGGCGCGCGTGCGGGCCCAGCTGCGGCGCAAGCAATTCGAGGACGAGAGCCGCCGCATTCGCGCCGAGCTGATGGACAAGCAGCTGGAGGCGGCCGAGGTGCGCGCGGCGCGGGCGCTGGCGGAAAGCCGCGCCATCCTGCTGGCGGAGCTGGAGCGAAAGAACAGCGATCTGGAGCAGGCCAGCCGGCTCAAATCCGAGTTCCTGTCCAATATGTCGCACGAGCTGCGCACGCCGCTCAACGCCATCATCGGCTTTTCCGACTTGCTGTCGCGCGGCGTCATCGGCCCGCTCAGTCCCAAGCAGAGCACCTGCGTCGGCCACATCCTCTCCAGCGGTCGCCACTTGTTGGGCCTGATCAACGACATTCTGGATTTGTCCAAGGTGGAGGCCGGCAAGATGGAGCTGGGGCTGGAGCCGATCGATGCCAATGCCGTGTTGCGCGCCTGCCTGTCCATCGTGCAGGACAGCGCGGCGCGCAGGAGCATCGGGCTGGAGTTCCTGCCCTGCGAGCCGCTGGAGCCGGTGCTGGTCGACCTGCGGAAATTCCGCCAGATGGTCTACAACCTGCTGTCCAATGCGGTCAAATTCAGCCGCGACGGCGGCCGCGTGGTCCTGTCGCTGCACCGCGTGCAGCGCTGCGACGTTAGCTACGGCGAGGATGGAGCCTGGGCCAGCCGCCTGCTGCCGCTGCCGGACGGTCCCGAGCGGGAGTTGCTGGAAGTGCGGGTGCTGGACAGCGGCGGAGGGATCGCCGCCGCCGATCTGCCGGCGCTGTTCGAGACCTTCAGCCAGCTTGATTCTTCCAGTTCGCGCCAGCATGAAGGCAGCGGCCTGGGGTTGGCGCTGGTCAGTCGGCTGGCGGAGCTGCACGGGGGCACGGTCGGCGTCAGCAGCGCGGTGGGCCTTGGCGCGCAGTTCTCGATCTGGCTGCCGCTGCGGATGGACGCGCCGGCGGTCTCGCCAAGCGCTGCGCCGCGCCGGGCGCTGGTAGTGGAGGGCGATGCGAAGGCCGCCGAACAGCTCCAGGCTCATCTGGAGAGAATCGGCTTCGCGGCGGACATCGCGCGCGATGCCGAAACCGCGTTGTCGATGGCGCGCGGCGAAGTTCCGGATCTGATCGCGCTGGATTTGCTGTCGCCTGAGGGCGGCGGTTGGGCGGTGCTGGACGAAATCAAGCGCAATCCCCGGCTGGAGCGCGTGCCGGTAGTACTCGCCGCCATTGCGGCCGAAGAAATGAGGGCCTGCGTGATGGGCGTCGCGCGGCTGCTGCAAAAACCGGTGTCGCGCCAGAGCCTGCGCGACGCGGTGCAGGCTTTGGGCTTGGGCGATGCGCGGGAGCAGGCGACGACTGTGATGATCATCGACGACGCGGCCACCGGCGCGCGGCTGAGCGCCGATCTCGCCGCCTTGAACTGCAAGCCGCTGTGCTATGCCGACAGCGCGCTTGCCTTGGCGGCGTTGCGGGATGCCAGGCCGGACTTGCTGATCGTCGGCCTGGCGCTGTCCGATGTCGGCTGTTTCGAAGCGCTCGCGGCGCTGCGCAACCACAATGCCGCCGCCGTTCCCATCCTGCTGCTGAGCGATGGCAGCGTCAGCATGGACGCTAGGCGGCGCTTGAGCGGGCAAGCGCTGCGGGTGATGGAAAAAGACAGTTTCGACCGGCGGCAGTTTTTGTTCGAGGTCGGCCGCGCGCTGCAGCAGGCCGCGCGCCGCCGGATTGCCGCCGCGGCTGCGCCCGGCCTGGCAAGCGAGGTGGACAATGGCACGCATACTGATAGTCGATGACACGCCGGGCAATATGGTGCTTACCTGCATGATGCTGGAAAGCGAAGGCCACACGCTGTTTTGCGCTGAGTGCGCGCGCGACGGCATCGATATCGCCCGGAGCGAGTCGCCGGATTTGGTGCTGATGGACGTCCAGATGCCGGAGATGGACGGCATCGAGGCCGTCGCCATTCTCAAGGGCGATCCGCGGACGCGGGCCATCGCGGTGGTGGCGTTGACCGCCTGCGTGATGAAGGGCGACCGCGAACGCATGCTGGCCGCCGGTTTCGATGGTTACATCGAAAAGCCAATCGACTATGTCAATTTCGTGGCAGAGATCAGGCGCCTGGTCGGACTGCAGCAGACTTCCGGACAGGAATAATGCAAGGGTAGGCGGACCGATCCGCCGGTAATGGGAGTGGCATAATCATGAATAAAAACCGGACCTTCGGCCAGAAGCTGGCTTTCGGCTTCGCGGTGTCGTCGACTTTCCTGATCGTGATCGGGATCGCGGCGTATTGGAGCATCAGCGTGCTGATTGCCACCGCTAGCTCGGTCACTCATACCCAGAAGGTGCTGGAGCATGTGTCCGGCCTGGTCAGCTTGATGAAGGATGCCGAGACCGGCCAGCGCGGCTATCTGCTTACCGGCGATCCCGCCTATCTGGAGCCGTTCCAGGCATCCGTCGCCGGCGTGCAGACGGTGCTGTCCGAGCTGCGCGGCCTGAGCGCCGACAATGTCGGGCAGCAGGCCAAGATCAGCCAGGCCGAAACGCTGGTGAACAGCAAGTTCAACGAACTCAAGCGCACCATCGATTTGCGCAAGGCCGGCCATGGCAATGAAGCGCTGAAACTCGTCCTTACCGGAGAGGGCAAGAAGTATATGGATGCCTTGCGCGCCGTGTGCGACCAGATCAGCCGCGATGAGCGCGAACTGCTGAGGAAGCGCGAGGCGGACGCGGACGCCACCTCAAGCAGCGCCAAGATGACCATCGTCGTCGGCACCGCCCTGTGCCTGTTGTTCGTGATCGGCGCCGGCATCAGCATCACCCGTTCGCTGACGGAGCGGCTGGGCGCCGCGGTGGGGCATGTGCAGAGCTCATCGGCGGAGCTGCAGGCGGCCGCCACCCAGCAGGCTTCCGGGGCAAGGGAGCAGGCCAGCGCGATGAGCGAGATCAGCACCACCATCAGCGAACTGGGCGTGACCTCGCGCCAGATCGCCGAAAGCGCCCAGCGGGTGGCGCAGATCGCCGAGCAGACCGCGGCGGCGGCTCGCAGCGGCGTGGGCACCGTGGAGAGAGGCCAGGAGGCCATCGGCGGCATCCGCCGCCAGACCGATCTGGTGGTCAGCCACATGCTTGATCTCGGCCGCAAGTCGCAGGAGATAGGCGCGGTGCTAGACATCGTGTCCGAGCTGGCGGAGCAGACCAATATCCTGGCCATCAACGCCACCATCGAAGCCAGCGGCGCCGGCGAGGCGGGCCGCCGCTTCGCGGTGGTGGCGGAGGAAATCCGCAAGTTGGCCGACCGGGTCGCCGCGTCGACCAAGGACATCCGCACCCAGATCGACGATGTGCGCGGCGCGGTCAACACCACTGTGATGGCCACCGAGAGCGGGGCCAAGGCGGTAGACCTCGGGGCGCGCCAGTTCGCTGAAGTGGCCATGGCCTTCAAGCAGATCGCCGATCTGGTCAGCACCACCACCGAGGCCGTGCGCGAGATCGAGCTGTCGACCAAGCAGCAGGCGACCGCGGCCGATCAGGTGCGGACCGCAGTGTCCGAAGTGGCGCAGGCGACGCAGGAGACCGAGACCAGCTCGACCCAGACCCTGCAAACCGCCTCTCAGCTGGCCGGGCTGTCGATGGACCTGCGTCGGCTGGTTCATCCGCAGGCGGTCTGACGCCGGCTCAGGCCCGGCCGCTCAGGCGGGCCGTTCCAGTTGCTCGCGGAACAGCGCCGCGATCAGGTCGCCCTGTGCCACCAGCCCCAGCAGGCGTCCCTCGCCGTCCACCACCATGCTGTGCGCCACGCCGCGGTCGGCGAAGGGGTGGATCAGCCGCTCGATCGGAGCGTCCGGGCGCGAGGTGTGCGGGCAGGTGTCCATCAACTGGCCGACGAGCGGCGCGGGGTGCATTCCCGCCGCGGCCAGCAGCTCGCGCAGGCTGATCTCGCCTAGCAGCCTGCCGTCGGACGAGGTGACCGGAAGGGCGTCGAAACGGTGGTCGCGCAGCAGGGCCAGCGCCTTGTCGCTGCTGGCGGCCGCGCCCACGCTCAGCACCTCGCTCACCATGAAGTCGGCGCAGCGCAGCGCGCCGAAGCGCCGCTGGTGCGATCTTTCCTCGGCCCGCTGCAGAATGTCTTCCAGATCGTCCTCGCTGATGTCGACCACCTCGCCGCGCTCGGCCAGCGCGGCGTGCAGGTCGGCGCGGCTGACGCCGACGCGTTCGCTCGGCGTGGGGGCGGGCGCGGCGGGCTGGCTGTGAGGGTAGCGCCGGCCGGCCAGGCGGTTGAACAGCAGCGCCGCCGCCAATAGCAGCAGCGAGTTGAGCAGCACCGGATGCCAGGCGAAGCCGTAGCCCAATCGGGCCACGGCAGGCCCGCCCAGCACCGCGGTCAGCGCCACCGCGCCGCTGGGCGGGTGCAGGCAGCGCAGCGGAAACATCAGCGCGATGGCGATGGCCGCCGCGATGCCGGCGGCGAGGACGGGATCGCCTATCAGCCGGGCGCAACTGACGCCGACCAGCGCGGCGCAAAGATTGCCGCCGATGAGGGACCAGGGCTGGGCCAGCGGGCTGGCGGGCACGGCGAACAGCAGCACCGCGGAAGCGCCCATCGGCGCGATGAACCACGGGTTGGGTTCGCCCAGCGCGCGGTGGCAGACCCAGGCGGTGGCGATCAGGCCGAAAGCCGCGCCCAGGCTGCCGGCCAGCCGGTCGCGGCGGCTGGTGACGATGGGCTGCGGCCAGAAGCCGCGCAGCCAGGCGCGCAATTGTCGATGCAGGTTTTCCATTGCGTGGCTGCCGGGAGCGTCCCGGCGTGGTGGGGGTGGCCGAATATATATCATATTGTGATGTATATTGCCGAGCCTGCCGGGCTCAAGTATAAATATCATATTGTGATATATATATTCGAGGCCAGACATGATGGAGCAAGTCGCCGAGCCGGCCGCCGGCATGGACAAGCGGCAGTACGAAGCGTTGTCGGAATTCCGCTACCAGTTGCGGCGCTTCCTGCATTTCAGCGAGAACGCGGCCCGTGCGGAGGGACTGACCCCGCAGCAATACCTGTTGCTGCTGCACGTGCGCGGCGTGCCGGGCCGGGATTGGGCGACGGTGGGCGAACTGGCCGAGCGGCTGCAGATCCAGCATCACGGCGCGGTGGCGTTGCTGACCCGTTGCGAGGAGCAGGGCCTGGCGGCGCGGCGCAAGAGCGAGCATGACCGCCGCCAGGTGGAAGTGCATCTGACCGCGGCCGGCGAGAGCTTTCTCGCGCGGCTGGCGGCGCGGCACGAGGCGGAGCTGCGCTCGCTGCGCGACGTGTTCCGGGTGTCGCGCATCACCGCCTTCAATGACGGGGACGGCGGACGATGAACGCGGCGAGACGCGATTACTCGGTGGACCGGCGGCTGCTGCCGATGTCCGGCATGGCCTTGCTGATCGGCGCGGTCAGCACCGCCGCCGCGGTGGTCCTGCTGGACCTGATCCGCCTGTGCACCAATCTCTTCTATTACCAGACCCTGTCGCTGGCCGAGCGCGAGCCGGCCGGACACGCGCTGGGGCTGTGGGCGATCGCGGCGCCGGTGGCGGGCGGCCTGCTGGTGGGCCTGATCGCGCGTTACGGCAGCGACAAGATCCGCGGCCACGGCATTCCGGAAGCGATGGAGGCCATCCTGTTCGGCCAGAGCCGGATGTCGCCCAAGGTGGCGCTGCTCAAGCCCCTGTCGTCCGGCATCGTCATCGGCAGCGGCGGACCGTTCGGCGCGGAGGGGCCCATCATCATGACCGGCGGCTCGCTGGGCTCGCTGCTGGCGCAGCGCCTGCATCTGACTGCGGCGGAGCGCAAGACGCTGCTGGTGGCCGGCGCCTGCGCCGGAATGACCGCCGTGTTCGGCACGCCGGTGGCCGCGGTGCTGCTGGCGGTGGAGCTGCTGTTGTTCGAGCTGCGTCCGCGCAGCCTGCTGCCGGTGGCGCTGGCCTGCGCTTGCGCCGGCTTCGTGCGCACGCTGTGTTTCGCCGCCGGGCCGCTGTTTCCGCTGCGCACGCCGCCCGCCACGCTGGCGGCGCTGGGCTCCTGCCTGCTGGCCGGCCTGGCCTGCGGCGGCCTGGCGGCCTTGCTGACCTGGGGCTTGTACCGGGTGGAGGATGGCTTCGGCAAGCTGCGCCTGCACTGGATGTGGTGGCCGGCGCTGGGCGGATTGGTGGTCGGCATCGGCGGCTGGCTGCAGCCGCGCGCGCTGGGGGTGGGTTACGACGTGATCGGCGACCTGCTGAACAACCGGCTGCTGCTGGAGGCGGCGCTGGCCCTGCTGGCGGTGAAGGCCGTGATCTGGCTGCTGGCCCTGGGCTCCGGCACCTCGGGCGGGGTGCTGGCGCCGCTGCTGATGCTGGGGGCTGGCCTGGGCGCGGCGCTGGCGCCGGCGCTGCCGGGCGGCTCGCCGGAACTGTGGGCGCTGGCCTGCATGGCTGGGGTGTTGGGCAGCGTGCTGGGCGCGCCCATCACCGCCATCGTGTTCGCTTTCGGCCTGACCGGCGACGGCTCGGCGCTGCTGCCGCTGACGCTGACCACCGTGGTCGCCTGCGGCGTGACGGCGCTGACGCTGAAGCGGTCGATCATGACCGAGAAAATCGCCCGCCGAGGCCTGCACATCCACCGGGAATACAGCGTCGATCCGCTGGAGCGGCTGCATGTGGCGGACGTGATGACGCGCGAGGCGGTGGCGATAGACGGCGCGATGCCGGCGGCGGACGCTTGGCAGTCATTCTTCGGCCCGCGCGGCCACAACGGCTATCCGGTGCTGCGCGACGGCAGGGTGGTGGGCTTGCTGCTGCGCAGAAGGCTGCAGGGGGCGGAGGCCAGCCGGCAGCCCTGCGTCATCTGGTCCGAGCCCTTGTCGCCGTCCCAGGTGTTGCTGGCCGGCATGAGCGCCCGCCACGCCGCCGGGCGGATGGCGCAGCTGGGGTTCAGCCGGTTGCCGGTGGTGGACGGCCCGGACAGCATGCGGCTGATCGGCGTGGTGTCGCTGCGCGATCTGCTGGCCAACAGCCATGTGCTGCTGCATGAGGAAACGGTCAGGGAGCGCCTGCGGTGAGCGGCGGCGAGTGGTTTTCGTTGCCGCTGGGCGACGGCCTATGCGCCCTGCCGCTGCTGGACGACCTACTGGCCGACTTCGCCGCGAGGCCGGCAGTCGACGGGCAGGCGCTGTTGCTGCTCAGGGATACGGACGGGCGGCTGCAGTGCGAGCTGACGGCGTATTTCACTCCTGCCGCGGCCTCACTCGCCCGTGCCTGGGGCGCGCGTCCCTGTCTTCGTCCCAGCCCCGACAATCTGGAGCGGCTGGCGGGCGATGCCGGCTGGCGCGCGCGCTGGTTCGGATAGCGCGGGCCGGATAAGGTTTGGGCGGCAGATCAAGCGGCGCGCGCCGGTGCGAGCCTGGCCCGGCGTCCCCGCCGCAGCGCGAGGATGGCGGCGGCCATCAGCAGCGCGGACACGGCGAAGACCGCGCGG
>NZ_JAJOHV010000076.1 GCF_021129175.1 Chromobacterium piscinae
GTCTGGCGACAGGCAAGCGAGCGTGTAGCGGTAAGACCGGGACAGGCCTTCCTCGCCATCCAGGCTTAACGGCAGCAGTTGTTCGACGGCGATCTGGCCGGAGCCAAGCTGCAGCGTCAACATCCGGTGGTCTTGGCCAAAGGCGGAAGCAAAGCTGGACAACAGTGCATTCAGATCCATCGGCATTCCAGACGAGAATACCCTCAGGCGAAGGTATGTCATTGAGCGGGAAGAAGATTAGGATTCTATTGATCTTGTGAAGGCTGTCACAAGCTAGCTTTGGCGGGAAGTCGGCGAATTTGTACCAAAAGACAGGGGATGCTATTTAATCGGTAGCATGAAAGTTTCTATTGGAATTAGACGGGACTACCGCTATCTGTGTTGAACACACGAAGATTTGGCAGCCGCTCTGTTGTGCAGGCACAGGATGTCTTTTGCCGAGCAAGCTGTGCGCGGCAGAGAAAACACAAAGCGCAATTGGTATGCAATTGGAGTGTTTGATGAATGGGAAATGTCGGCAGCAAGTTGCGTAGAAGTATCCGCATACCTGTCTTTTAGGTCAGGTTTATAGACTGAGTGAAGCCGTTGGATTGTTAACGGATATCGCAAAATAATACAATCAAATCTTATTTTATCCCTTTGAAATTCAAGCCTGTTCGGCTTTTATCTCCCTCCCGGATAGCCATGGACCTTAACAGCCTCCTCTCCAGCTTCGCTTCCGCTTTCAATCAAGATCAACGCCTGCTTACTCTAGTTCTCGGCAGCGGCCAGATCGCCTCTGAACAACTATTGCCGCTCAGCCTGGATGGCGAAGAAGGCGTGTCCAAGGCCTACCGTTATCAACTTACCTGCCTGTCCCCCGACGGCGCCATCGAACTCAAGACCCTGCTCGGCCAGTCCGCCCGCATCGGCATCGCCGACGCCCAGGGCCACGAGACCATCCGCTGCGGCGTGGTCAGCCAGGCCCGGCTGATGGGTTCCGACGGCGGCTTCGCCCAGTACGGCCTGACCATCGAGCCGCCGATCGCCTTGCTGCGCCACCGCCGCACCTCGCGGGTGTTCCAGGACTTGAGCGTGCCGGACATCGTCCAGCAGATCGTCCACGAGCATCAGGCGGCCAACCCGGTGTTCGCCCGCGCCCAGACCATAGAGTTCAAGGTCGGCCCGGCGCAGCCGCGCAGCTATTGCCTGCAGTACCGCGAGGACGACTTCAGCTTCATCGTCCGCCTGCTGCATGAGGAGGGCTACGCCTGGCGCTTCGAGCACGTGGACGGAGACAGCCCCCAGGTCAAGCTGGTGGTGTTCGACGACGCCTACAGCCTGCCGCCGGCCGAGGTGGAGCGCGTGCGCTTCCACCGCAGCGACGCGACCGAAGAAGAAGACGGCCTC
>NZ_JAJOHV010000077.1 GCF_021129175.1 Chromobacterium piscinae
CAGGCTGTAGGCGTCGTCGAACACCGCCAGCTTGACCTGGGGGCTGTCTCCGTCCACGTGCTCGAAGCGCCAGGCGTAGCCCTCCTCATGCAGCAGGCGGACGATGAAGCTGAAGTCGTCCTCGCGGTACTGCAGGCAATAGCTGCGCGGCTGCGCCGGGCCGACCTTGAACTCGATGGTCTGCGCGCGGGCGAACACCGGGTTGGCCGCCTGATGCTCGTGGACGATCTGCTGGACGATGTCCGGCACGCTCAAGTCCTGGAACACCCGCGAGGTGCGGCGGTGGCGCAGCAAGGCGATCGGCGGCTCGATGGTCAGGCCGTACTGAGCGAAGCCGCCGTCGGACCCCATCAGCCGGGCCTGGCTGACCACGCCGCAGCGGATGGTCTCCTGGCCCTGGGCGTCGGCGATGCCGATGCGGGCGGACTGGCCGAGCAGGGATTTGAGTTCGATGGCGCCGTCGGGGGACAGGCAGGCGAGTTGATAACGATAGGCCTTGGACACGCCCTCTTCGCCATCCAGGCTTTGCGGCAGCAGCTGCTCGGCGGCGACGGATCCGCTGCCCAGTTCCAGAGTGAGCAGGCGCTGGTCTTGGTTGAAGGCGGAAGCGAAGGAGGAAAGTAAGCTAGTTAAGTCCATGATCGGCAGCAGAAGAGGACGTTCAGCCCTGCACTTTATAAACGTTGGAAGAGAGTTGCAGCGTGGCGTCGAAGGTGACCGGCGGGCGGTGCGGATGCACTTTGAGCACAGCGTCGACGCGGAAGCGCAGGTGGCGCTCCATTTCGCGCGGGGCATCCAGATTGACGCGCACGCGCGACAGCCGTGGCTCGTGTAGCTCGATAGAACGGCGCAACTGCTCGCGCAGCAGTTCTCGGTCGTCCGGGTTCAGCAGGCTGATGCCGGATAGGTCCGGAATGCCGAAGGTGAGAAGGCTGTCGCGGGCCAAGGGAAAGGACTCCATCAACTCGTCCAGCGGCATCAGCCGGGTGTTGAGCAACGCTTCCAGGTCGCGCGCCAGCGCCCGTTTGAACTGCGATAGCTCAAACAGGCTGATCGACTCGATGTGGCTCTGGTCCGGCTCGTCGTCCAGCAAGCGATCCAGCACCGAAGGCAGGATCTGCGCGTGGCGGGCGACGCTCATAGGCCGAATAGGGACGAAGCCTGGCGGGCAAGCATCCAGCGGAGGCCGACGAAGATGCCGGCGCCGACGATGGCCAGCAGTGCGAAGTACAGCCACAGCGGCAGTTCGTGGCGGACGAAGGCCTGGAAGCGCTGCGGCAGCTGCCAATTGGGCGCGAAGTCAGCCTTGCCGCCGCGCACCTGCTGGATTTCCTGGCCTAGCTTGTGGGTCAGGTAGCCCAGTTTTTCCTGGCCTTCCAGCAGGTATTTGCCCTGGAAGCCCAGCAGCAGGCAGGTGTAGAAAACCTCCAGAGGCTCGATGTTCTCGGCCGCGGTGTTGCGCAGTTGCTCCAGACGGTTGAAGAAGCCTTCGCCGGCCAGATGCTCGCCGAACAGGCGCAGCTGCAGCGGCATGCGTTCCCACTCGTCGCGGAGCGCGAAATCCGAGGACAGGATGATCTCGTCCATCAGCGCGCAGAATGCGTATTTCGCATGGCTGATGGCGTTGTTGTCCTTGTTGAAGTTGCGCGCGTTGCGCTCGAACTGGCCGAGGAAGTGGTCGACGCGGCGGTTGAACTCCACCGCGCTGCTCGGTGGGTTGCCTTCTTTCAGCAGGAACAGCAGGTAGATGCCGTCTTCCAGCATCTCGCGCATGGACGGCGCCGCCGGGGCGGAGACGGCGATGGCGCGTTCAGGGGTTTGGGTGCTTGCTTGGTTCATGGTGTGCTCAGCGGAAAACCGCGATCAGTTCTATCGAAATATTGGCCAGGGTCTGCGGGATATAGATGCAGACGCTCCGCGATTGCAGCATGCGGCTGTAGATCTCGCTGCCGGGTTCCAGCGCGAAGTAGTGGTTGCCCACGCGCACAGGAATGGCGGACGGCGTTTGCGCCGAGTGGGCCAGGCTGACACCGCGCATCGCCGAGTTGAGGATGCGCTCCACATCGTCCGGAGCGCCTATCTTCAGCTTGAGCGGCACGTTGTCGATGATGTGGCTGGCGGGTTGATCGCTCTGCACCGACAGGTAGAAGTCCACGTTCTCCAGCAGGCGGTCGCTTTCCAGGCGGCCGATGTGGAAGGATGGGCGCGGCGAGTGCAGCGGGATGACCTTGTAGCGCGCGGAAACCACGGTTTCCAGCAGCTCGCGGATCTGCAGGTCCAGCGGCGGGAACACTTCATGCAGCTTGTCGTGGCGATAGCCCGGGATATCGGACAGCGTGTACAGCGTGGTGAAGGTCTGCAGCTCGCCGCAGAACTCGGATAGCGCCATGTACAGCTCTTCCGGATGCAGCGGCTGGCATTGCGACAGATGGCGCAGACGCGCGAAATTGCGGTTGACCGTGTGCAGCAGCCAGAAGGAGCTGATGTCGGCTGAGCCGAACTCCATCACGCTCTTGGCGCGTTCGCGGTGGGAGCCGGCCAGCGACTGGCTCTTCACCAGCAGGATGTCCAGCAGGCGGCGCAGCATCTGCATCAGCTCGGTGGACCCCTCGATGGCCAAGAGCGGCGGCAGGAATTCTCGGCTCACGCCCCATTGGCCGGTGGCGTCCTTTTCCAGCTGGCATAGCGGGATGGAGTCGTAGCCGTCGCGGTTTTCCTCTTCCAGCATCAGCTTGACGTCCAGTTGCAGCGTGGACAGGTCGGCGGCCAGCGCCTGGGTGTACAGATCGGACACCTCGCGATGGTCGCTGTGGAAGCGGGTGGGGCGGGCGCTGGCCTCGCCGTTGCGGGTATTGCCGCCATAAGGCTGCAGCTGGGCCAGGCAGGCGTACAGCGTGGTTTTCACGCCGGCCTGCGGCATCGAGGCCAGATCGCGGCTCAGCGGCAGTGGGGTGTGGGCGGGCGCCTGAAGCAGTGTGCCGTCGCGAAACAGTAGCGTCAGCTCGTCCACGCGAACGAGGCCGCCTTTCAGCGCGGCTTCGTCCAGCGCCAGCCGCTGCACGCCCCAGGCGTGGCGGTGGGTCAGCTGCAGCAGGCTAGCTTGGGCCTGTTCCTGGAACAGCGCGTGCTGCTGGAAATGCTGCGGGCGAAGGAACATGCCTTCGCCCCATAGGATTCTTTGTGCTTGAAGCATTACTGCTTGAACCTCGGAATGGGTTGGTCGCGGCGAGGCCGCGTTGTTTAGCTGCGGGAAGCCGGACACTCGACCGCGCCGCTCTTGGGCTGGTCGGGCAGTTGCAGGGCTTCGGGCTTGATCGCCTGCAGATAACAGTCGGCGACCTTGAATTTCAGGTCTTTGCTGCGCACGCGATTGGCGTCATATAACAAGCGCCAGAATTGCGGATTGGGCTGTCTGAAATATCCAATCACGCCGACGAAATTAGCGCCCTCGTCAATAGTGATATCCATTTCCTGTTTACCGCCGGGAACGAATAACAGCTCCTTGCGAGATAATACAGAAGAGCCAAGCACATTCTCAATTGGTTTGCCACTGGCCAAAAGGTCAGGTGTGAGTAATTTGAATTCCTGATCGGATTTCAATTGGTAAACCTGAACCACGACGGATAGCGGTTTTCCGTGTTTGTCGCGGTTCAACATCTGGCTGGCTTCAGTGCTGAGCGTGATATTCTTTGGGCCTCCGCAGCCGCCGAGCAGCGGCAGCGCCAACGCTGCGAAGATCATGCAAGTTTTTTGCCAGTGCTTAGTGAAGTCCATATAATCCACACCCAAATAGTGGTTCATTCTACAGAATTTGCCAGTGAGGAGTCAGAGAAACCCTGTCTGGTTTTGAAAGGGTACTTGACTTCTTTGCAAATCAAATCAAGCATATCGCGTATTTTGTCGGTTCATCAATCGTTTGTTTTTTATAAAAAATTCCAATGATGTTTTTCGTGCCGTTGATTGTGGCCGGTATCGTTCTTCTATTGCTGTGGCTCGGCTGGCGGTTTTTTCTCGGCGGAGCGCAGCTCCAGGTGGAGCGGGCGACAATCGCAACCCCAACTGATCTGGCGTGCGAGCCGGTAGACATTCCGGCCGTCGAAGCGCCCCCTTCGCGCCCGCTTTCCGGAGCCGGAGGCGTCTTCGCCTGGATGAAGGCATGGCCGGTGGGAATGCTGCTGCCGATGCTGGCGCTGCCGCTGGTGGCGGCAGTTGTGGCAATAACGTTGCACTTTGGCGGCTATCACAAGGATCCGCAGTTCGTGCCCGGCGAGTACGCGCATGGCAACCAGATCCGCCAAGCGCTGCTGGAGGAGAAGCTGGTGCCGCCGCCGCCGCTGCCGCCCAGCGCTTTCGTCGACGCGGTGGCGGAAAAGCCGCAGCTGGCGCTGGATAAGGCCGATCGCGACTGGAGCCGGATGGATCCCGCCTTTGTCCAGGATGTGTTGAGAGTGATGGAAAGAATGAAGGCGCGCGGCTTTCCGATGGTGTTGCTTGAGGGATTCCGCAGCGCCGAGCGCCAGAACAGATTGGCTGGCGGCAGCACCAAGGTGACGCAGGCCAAGGGCGGGGAAAGCAAGCATCAATACGGACTGGCGGCTGACCTGGCGCCGGTGCGCGGCGGCAAGGTGGTGATTTCAGAGCGGGATCCATGGGCGATGCAGGCCTACAACGCGCTCGGAGAAGAGGCGCAGGCGGCCGGCCTGACCTGGGGTGGCGTGTGGAGTTTTCGCGATTACGGCCACATCGAACGCGCGGGTTCCTTGCGCGCATTGTTGTCGCAGCGCAACAAAAAATGATTTCAGCTTTTAAGGGAAGGTAAATTCGGTGTTACACAAAGGTTGGCTACGGAATGCCAAGGTGGCGTCGGCCATCGGATTCTTGATCCTGATCGCGCTGATCTGGTGGTTGGGCCCCTGGCTGGGCCTGAAGTCCGTCGAAGCGCGGCTGGGTTGGATCGTGGCGGTGATGATCGTATGGGTGCTGGCGCTGCTGATAGGCCAGGCGCTTGGCCGCCGCGCCAGCGGCATGCTGGAAGGCATGCTGCGGCGGCAAGCCGACGACGCGGTGATCAACGCCAGCGCCGACAAGCGCGCGGAAGTGACGCTGCTGCGGCAGCGCCTGCTTGGCGCGATCGACACGCTGAAGAAGTCCAATCTCGGCAGCGCCCGCGGCAGCGCGGCGTTGTATGAGCTGCCCTGGTACATGATCATTGGTCATCCGGCGGCGGGAAAGAGTTCCGCGATTCTGCAATCCGGCCTGAGTTTTCCGTTCAGCGACAAGAGCGGCATCCAGGGCGTGGGCGGCACCCGCAACTGCGACTGGTTCTTCTCCACCGAGGGCGTGTTGTTGGACACCGCCGGCCGCTACGCGACCGAGAGCGAGGATCGCACCGAATGGCTGGCCTTCCTCAGGCTGCTGAAGAAGCACCGCGCCAAGGCACCGGTGAACGGCATCATGGTGGCGATCAGCCTGCCGGAGCTGGCGCAGCACAATAGCGAGGGCTTCGTGCTCTACGCGCGCCAAGTGCGCGAGCGCATCCACGAGGTATGCAATACCTTCGGCCTGATGGTGCCCATCTATCTGGTGTTCACCAAGCTGGATCTGTTGGGCGGCTTCGCCCAGTTCTTCCACGACGCGGGCGAGGAGGAGCGCTCCCGTGTCTGGGGCGCGACGCTGTCTGCCGACCAAGGCACTGGCTTCGATGCCGGCGCCGTCGTGGCGCAGCAATTCGAGCAGTTGTACCGCGGCCTGGTGCAGATGGGCGAGGAGAAGCTGGTGGGCGCGCGCGGCGATGCGGTGAAGTCCGCTCACTTCGCCTTCCCGATCGAGTTCCACGGCCTGCAGGAGGCGGTGGTGAAATTCGTCCGCCTGCTGTTCGAGGAGGATCCGTATCATTCGCGTCCGCTGCTGCGCGGCTTCTACTTCACCAGCGCGCTGCAGGAAGGCGTGCCGCGCATCGTGACCGCCGGCCGCGTGCAAGGACAGTTCGACCTGTCTTCCGCCGGCATGGACAAGCACCAGGCACCGGCCTCTTACAGCTACTTCCTGCGCGGCCTGTTCCGCGAAGTGCTGTTCCCCGACCAGCATCTGATTTTCCAGCAGACCAAGCCCAGCGGCAGCCGTTGGCGCCTGGCCGGCATGGTGGCCGGCCTGGTGACGCTGGCCGCGGTGGCGGGCGCGTGGACCTGGTCCTTCGTCGGCAACCAGCAGATGATCGCCCAGGTGAACGCCGAGCGCGTCCAGGCGCAGAAACTGGCCGCGTCCGGCCAGCTCTACGACCGCCTGAATGGTCTGCTGATCCTGCAGCGCCGGCTGGAGGAGCTGCAGACTTACCGCCGCAACGGCGAACCGTGGCAGATCGGCCTGGGCCTGTATCAGGGCGAAGAGCTGGAGCGCAATCTGCGCAAGGCCTATTTCGCCGGCCTGAAGGACGTGATGCTGCGCCCGGTGCAGAAGAATCTGGAGACCACGCTGGCCGCGCTGAAGCCTGGCGCGGTGCAGCCGGTGGCGGTGACCCAGCCGCCCAAGCCGGAACCCAAGCCCGAGGCGAAGCCCGCTCCCGCGCCGAAAGCGGTTAAGCCGTACAAGCCGCGTCCCAAGCATGGCTTGCCCAACATCCAGCTGGGCGCGCTGGAAATGCCGCAACGGGCGACCACGGGCAAGTTGGATGCCTCCGCGCCGGCGGCGGGCGAGGCCGCAGCGGAAAGCGGCCAGCCGCAGAAGTCGCAAAAGCTCGATGTCGCCTACAACGCGCTGAAAACCTATCTGATGCTGCATGACCGCCGCCGGATGGAAGACGCGCATCTGGCCGACCAACTGCCGCGTTACTGGCGCCCGTGGCTGGAAAGCCAGCGCGGCGAGTACCCGGTCAGCGAGGTGATGGGCCAAGCCGAAAAACTGGTGGCCTTTTACGTCAGCCAGATCAAGGAGCCGGATCTGCCGCTGATCGACAACGACGTCAAAGTCGTCGCCGACGCCCGCGAAGTGCTGCGCGGCTCGTTCAAGCAGCTATCCGCCCAGGAGCGCGTGTTCAACGAGATCAAGGCGCGCGCCAACACGCGCTTCGCGCCGCTGACCGTGGCCCGCATCCTGGACAACCGCGACATGGATATCATGGCTAGCAGCCAGATGGTGGAGGGCGCCTACACCCGCGAGGCGTGGAACACCTATGTGCGCGCAGCCATCGACGAGGCCAGCAAGGGCACGATACGCAGCGACGACTGGGTGCTGGCTTCCAGCACGCAGGACGATCTGGGCAAAGATGGCGACGTGGAGAAAAACCGCGCCGCGCTGGAGGCGTTGTACCGTTCCCAGTACATCGCCGCCTGGCATAAATTCCTGGCCGGCGTAGTGGTGCGCGACATCGCCAATCCTGCGCAATCGGCGTCGGCGATGACCCGTCTTGCCGACAAGCAGAATTCGCCGATCAAGCTGATCCTGGCGCGCGCGGCGCAGGAAACCTCCTGGGACAATCCGTCGGAGCTGAACCGCTCGCTGGAAACCGCCAAGCGCTCGGTGCTGGAGAAGACCACCGAGTTCTTCAAGAGCGGCGACACGCAGGCTGCGGGCAAGAACGAGAAGCAGTATGGCGTGGTGGGTGCGCACTTTGCCGGCGTGGCGACGCTGGTCAAGGGCGACAACTCGCCGATCAACAGCTACCTGGACCAGCTGGCCAAGCTGAAGGTGAAGATGGCCGCCATCGCCACCACCGACGAACCCGGTCCGCAGGCCCGCACCGCGTTGCAGTCCACGCTGAACGGCTCCGGTTCCGAACTGGGCGATACGCTGTCCTATGTCGACAACACCCTGCTCAACGGCGCGACGCCGGATACCGTGGAAATGGTCCGTCCGATGCTGGTGCGTCCGCTGTCGCAGTCGTACAGCGCGCTGCTGGGCCCGGTGGCGCAGGACATCAACCAGGCTTGGGCCAACGAGGTCTTGCCGCAATGGCGGCAACTGGCCAGCAAGTATCCGTTCAGCGACTCCAACAGCAGCGCGTCGGTAGCCGACATCAACCGTTTCGTCAAAGCCAACGACGGCACGCTGGACAAGTTCATCAACAAGTACCTGACCGGCCTGGTGCAGAAGAAGGGCGACGAACTGGTGCCGCGCGCCTGGGGCAACCAGGGCGTGCGCTTCAACCCGCAGTTTCTCAGCGGCGTCAGCAACCTGATGGCCTTGGCCAATACCCAGCTGCAGGATGGCGAGAACAGCCGCTTCGAGCTGCAGCCGCTGCCGACGCCGGGCTTGTCCGAGATCGTGCTCAGCATCGATGGCCAGGAATTGCGCTATCGCAACGGCCCGCAGCAATGGCAGCCGTTCAATTGGCCGGGCACCAACGGCGAAGGCGCGCGCATCCAGGTGGTCAACTACGCCGGCGCCAGCACCGTGGTGGGCAACCAGTCCGGCCGCATGGGCCTGATGCGCCTGCTGGCGGGCGCCAAGGTCAGCCAGGAGGGCGACGGCGCTGCCCAGCTGACCTGGACGCTGCCCAAGGGCAGCGGCGCCGAGGGGCAGACCGTTCGTTTCAATTTCCGCATGCTGGGCGGCGTCAATCCGCTGCAGTTGAACCGCCTGTACAAACTGACGTTGCCAGAGCGCGTGACGTTGTAATGGAGAGATGAACGGCATGCCGCTCAATTTCAAGCGCACCCAGGAGGTGCCACCGCAGTTCTGCATTTTCGGCAAGTTGCCGCGGCGCGCCGATTTCGTGCGCGTCAACGCCACCCACCCAGCGGCGATGCAATTGGACCAGCTGCTGGCGCAGAGCCTACAGCGATTGGAGTTCACCGAGGAGGCCACGCGGGACTACCTGGCCATGGCGCCGACCTCCTTCGTGCTGCAAAGCCGCGACCACAACTGGCTGTCGCTGGGCGTGATCCAGCCCAGCCGAGACGAGGGCGGCCGCAACTATCCGTTGGTGGCGGCTTCGTTGGTGGCGGTCGACCCGGCACTCCCGTCCACTGCCATCTTGCTGCTGGCCAATGAGTTGTTCTTCACCGGTCTGAAGGAGCAGCTGTCCAGCGCCATCGAAAATTCGGTGGAAATGCTGGCCTGCAAGCAGTTTCTGGAGGAGCAGCTGCGTTTCGGCGCCTCGTCGGTGGCCGACATCGATCTGGCGCAGCAGTTGTTGGAGAAGCACTTGTCGGTGACCACTGCCGATGTGCTGTCGCGCAGCCTGAGCGCGGCTGGCTGCGGCGATCTGGAATCGGTGCTGCTGGCCTTCGTGTTTCATCATCGGTTGCTGAAGAAATTCCGCGACAGCCTGCCGGTGCAGGCCTATGCGCTGCCCTTGCCGGCGGTGGAGGGCGACAACGTGTTGGCCGCGGTCACCTGGCTGGCGCTGTACCACGCCGCCACCGACAACGGCGCGGCGCTGGAGCAATGCCTGATCGTGCGCCGCCCGGAAGGCCATTTCCTGGTGTTGTTGCCGGCGGGCTTGAACGAGCAGATCGCCAGCCAGTGCTGGGGCGCGCCGCTCGATCCCAAGCACGTGGTGGATATCGACGACGTGAAGGCGCCGTGGCGCAATCATCAGTCCTACGCCGAAGCGGCCTATGTGCTGGGGCGGCAATTGAACGATCCGGGCCTGTCTTTAGCACAGTTGCGAACCGTTCTATCCAGTCTCGCGCGCAATATTGCGTAGCTTAGTTTTGAACCTTTTTGAATAGAGAAGAGCCATGGGCAAGGAAAGCACTCAGAAAAAACTGTCGAGGGTCCGTCCGCCTCGCGTGCAGATCACCTATGACGTCGAGATCGGCGACGCGATCGAAACCAAGGAACTGCCGTTCGTGCTGGGCGTGCTAGGCGATTACTCCGGCCATAGCAAGGAGCCGCTGCCGAAGATGAAGGAGCGCAAGTTCGTTCAGGTCGACCGCGACAACTTCGACGAGGTGCTGAAGGGCATGGCGCCTCGCTTGGCGATGAAGGTGGACAACGCGCTGAAGGATGACGGCACCCAGTTGGGCGTGGAACTGAATTTCGAAAACCTGTCCGACTTCGAGCCGCAAAACGTGGTACGCCAGATCGATCCGCTGAACCAGCTGCTGGAGGCCCGCACCCGCCTGGCCGACCTGCGCAACAAGCTGGCCGGCAACGACAAGCTGGAAGAGCTGCTGGACGAAGTGGTGCGCGATACCGAGAAGCTGCGCCAGATCGGCGGCAAGAAAGAAGGAGGCGAGCAGTGAGCGCTGAATTGCAACAACAGGCGGCTCCGGCCGCGGCCGACGGCGTCAGCCTGCTCGACAGCATCATCGAGCAAAGCCGCATCGCCACCAACGACAGCGAGAAGAGCCATACCCGCGATCTGATCGGCGAACTGGTCGACCAGGTGCTGCAAGGCAGCGTCACTGTCTCGCGCGACCTGTCCGCCAGCATCGACGCCCGCATCGCCGAGATCGACAAGCTGATCTCCGACCAGCTGAACAACGTGATGCACCACGCCGAGTTCCAGAAGCTGGAAGCCTCGTGGCGCGGCCTGAACTACCTGGTGATGCAGTCCGAGACCAGCACCCAGCTGAAGATCAAGGTGCTGAACGCGTCCAAGAAGGACCTGGTCAAGGACTTCAAGGCCGCGGCCGAATTCGACCAGAGCGCGCTGTTCAAGAAGATCTACGAGGAAGAGTACGGCACCTTCGGCGGCGCGCCTTACGCCGCGCTGGTGGGCGACTACGAATTCACCCGCCATCCGGAAGATTTCTATCTGCTGGACGAGCTATCGCACGTGGCCGCCTCCGCCCACGCGCCGCTGATTTCGTCGGCCGATCCGGGCTTGTTCGGCCTGGAAAGCTTTGCCGACATCGGCAAGCCGCGCGATCTGGCCAAGATTTTCGACACCGTCGAGTACGCGAAGTGGAAGTCCTTCCGCGAGTCGGAAGACTCCCGCTACGTCGGCCTGGTGCTGCCGCATGTGCTGGGACGCTTGCCCTATGGCCGCGACAACGTGCCGGTGGAAGCATTCGACTTCGAAGAAAACGTCGACGGCAGCAACCACGACAAGTACCTGTGGACCAATGCCGCTTACGCCTACGCCGCGCGGCTGACCGATGCCTTCGCCCAGTTCGGCTGGCTGGCGGCCATCCGCGGCGTGGAAGGCGGCGGCCTGGTGGAAGGCCTGCCGGCCCATACCTTCAAGACCGACGACGGCGAAGTGGCGCTGAAGTGCCCGACCGAAGTGGCGATCACCGACCGCACCGAGAAGCTGCTGTCCGACCTCGGCTTCATCTCGCTGGTGCACTGCAAGAATACCGACTACGCCGCCTTCTTCGGCGGCCAGTCGGCGCAGAAGGCCAAGACCTACAACACCGACTCGGCCAACGCCAACGCGCGCCTGTCGACGCAGCTGCCGTACATATTCGCGGTTTCCCGCATCGCGCATTACATGAAGTCCATCATGCGCGACAAGATCGGCAGCTTCGCCTCGCGCCAGAACGTGCAGGACTACCTGAACACCTGGCTGGCCCAGTACGTGCTGCTGGACGATTCCGCCAGCCAGGAAGCCAAGGCCAAGTACCCGCTGCGCGAAGCGCGCGTCGACGTGGTGGAAGTGCCGGGCAAACCGGGCGTCTACCGCGCCGCCGCCTTCCTGCGTCCCCATTTCCAGCTCGACGAGCTGACGATTTCTTTGCGTCTGGTAGCAGAGCTGCCGCAACCGGCTGGCTAACGCGGCGCATTGATTATTTGGGGGAGTCCCGCCCCCATTTTTTGAACCTTGTTTAAGGAGAAGTACAGATGGCTTTTGATGCATTTCTGAAAATCGATGGCATTCCTGGTGAGAGCGGCGACGACAAGCACAAAGACTGGATCGAAATCCAATCGTTCAGCCACAAGCTGGAACAACCGGCTCAGGCTTCCGCCAGCACCGCCGGCGGCGCTACCGCCGAGCGCGTGAACCATGGCGTGTACGAAATCACCCACTTCCTGGACAAAGCCAGCCCGAAGATCTACGAAGCTTGCTGCACCGGCAAGCACATCAAAGAGATCACCATCGAGCTGTGCCGCGCGGGTGGCGACAAGGTGAAGTACATGGAAATCAAGATGGAACAAGTCCTGATCTCCAAGGTTGAGCCGCATGGTTCCGCCACCGACAGCGGCTTCCCGGCTGAGAAGGTGAGCTTCAGCTACGGCAAGATCAAGTGGACCTACACCCAGCAGAAGCGCGCCGACGGCGCCGGCGGCGGCAATGTCAGCGCCGGTTGGGACCTGACCGCGAACAAAGTCATCGCCTAATTCCAGCAATGGAATCCAGACCCGCCCGGCCCCGGGCGGGTTTTTAAGTTTTTTTCACTTGGGGAAAGTCGCTATGAAACGTTTGTTGATCGCCGTGGTTGTCGCCTTGTCTTGCGCTGCCTGCAAAACGGCGCCGACCAAGGAGCAGGTGGAGGCCAGCAAGGCCGTCGCCGCCGCCAATGATGCCAAGGCGCAGATTGCCAAGCAGGCTGCCGCCAACTACGCGGCCGACGCTACCCTGGTGCCGTTTGAAAAGATGGACGCCAAGCTCAATCCGGTGGGCGAGGCTCAGCTGGACCTGTTGCTGCCCAAACTGAAGACCGCCAAATCCGTTCTGATCCGCGGCCATTGCTATCGCCGCGATATCGGCAACGCCAAAGCAGCATCCCAGACCCGCGCCGCCAATGTGCGCGAATACCTGGTGAACGCCGGCGTGCCGTCCAGCAGGATCACCCTGCGTTACGACACCGAGCGCCCGGTGCACGGCGTGCGCCTGATCGTCAGCGACTGATAGATGTTGTGAAACTGCCGCCCCGTTGCCGCATCTCCGCCGATATCGGCGTGAGTTCCACGGAGCGGCATCAAAGAATCCAGATACAACGATAACGGATAGATCGCGCCATGGACCTTAGCACTCTGCTTTCCTCCTTCGCCTCCGCCTTCAACCAAGACCAGCGCCTGCTCACCCTGGAGCTGGGCAGCGGATCCGTCGCCGCCGAGCAGCTGCTGCCGCAAAGCCTGGATGGCGAAGAGGGCGTGTCCAAGGCCTACCGTTACCAACTTACCTGCTTGTCGCCCGACGGCGCCATTGAACTCAAGACCCTGCTCGGCCAGTCCGCCCGCATCGGCATCGCCGACGCCCAGGGCCACGAGACCATCCGCTGCGGCGTGGTCAGCCAGGCCCGGCTGATGGGTTCCGACGGCGGCTTCGCCCAGTACGGCCTGACCATCGAGCCGCCGATCGCGCTGTTGCGCCACCGCCGCACCTCGCGGGTGTTCCAGGACTTGAGCGTGCCGGACATCGTCCAGCAGATCGTCCACGAGCATCAGGCGGCCAACCCGGTGTTCGCCCGCGCGCAGACCATCGAGTTCAAGGTCGGCCCGGCGCAGCCGCGCAGCTATTGTCTGCAGTACCGCGAGGACGACTTCAGCTTCATCGTCCGCCTGCTGCATGAGGAGGGCTACGCCTGGCGCTTCGAGCACGTGGACGGAGACAGCCCCCAGGTCAAGCTGGTGGTATTCGACGACGCCTACAGCCTG
>NZ_JAJOHV010000078.1 GCF_021129175.1 Chromobacterium piscinae
ACCGAAGAAGAAGACGGCCTCACAGCCTGGAACGCCAGCCGCCAGATCGTGCCCGGCAACGTGGCGCTGGCCACCTTCGACTACCAGCCGGTGTCCACCCAACACACCGGCGACAGCAGCCAGATCGACCAGGGCCAGGGCGGCCAGGCGCTGCAATCCAGCCTGCAGGACTACGATCCGCAGGGCCTGTACTACGCCGGCGACGCCGACCAGCTATCGCACTATGCCCGGCTGCGCCAGCAGGCGCACGATCTGCAAGCCAAGCAATTCGAAGGCGGCGGCTCCATCCGCGGCCTGACCGCCGGCCAGTGGTTCCGCCTGGACGACCACCCGGCGCACGATGGCGACAGCCACGAGCAGCGCGAATTCGTCGTCACCGGCCAGACGCTGCAGGTGCGCAACAACCTGCCGACCGAGCTCAAATCCATCCTGCCGGCGGGCGACCAGGCCGACGCCCCGTTCGCCACCCGCATCCAGGCCCAGCGCCGCGGCATCCCGCTGACGCCGGCCTATGCCGGTACTGAACTGGCCAAGCCCACCAGCCTGGGCGTGCAGACCGCCACCGTGGTCGGCCCCGCCGGCGAAGAAGTCCACACCGACACCCAGGGCCGGATCAAGGTGCAGTTCCACTGGCAGCGGCCGGACGAACACCCGACCATCGGCGCCGGCCTCGACGATAAATCCTCCTGCTGGCTGCGCGT
>NZ_JAJOHV010000079.1 GCF_021129175.1 Chromobacterium piscinae
GGCGTCGCGCCCGGCTTTGGCTGCCCGGCTCGCGCCGCTGCTGGCCGCGGGCCGGCAAACGCTGACCCTGTACATCGCCCACATCCTGATCGGCATGGGTGTTCTGGAGGAAATGGGATGGTTGGACAGCGGCGAGCTCGCGCGGGTGCCGGCGGCGGCGGCGCTGTATTGCTCCGCCGCCGTGGCCTTCGCCTGGCTATGGTCCAAGCGCTTCCGCCATGGCCCGTTGGAATGGCTGATGCGGCGGGTCTGCGACCGGCCGGCACCTTGAAAACACCCCCTTCCGGCAGGAAACCATCCTGCCGGAAGGGGGGAACTTCTTTCTGGCCTCAGTCCCGGAAGCTGACCTGCTGCTTCATCATCGCGGCCATGCCGGCCTTCTGGATGTCTTCCGAGATCAGCATCGCCGCGTTCCAGCCGGCGACGAACTGCAGCCCATCCGCCACGCTGTGGTCGCGGCTGTAGTTCATCACTTCCTTGCTGCCGCGCACTGCCAGCGGCGACTTGCCCGCGATCAGCTTCGCGCTCTGCAACGCGGCGGCCAACACGGCGTCGGCATCCGCCGCCACGCGGTTGACCAGGCCTACCTCCAGCGCCTCCTCGGCCACCATGTCGCGGCCGGTCAGCGCCAGCTCGCGGGCCACGCCCTCGCCCACCACGCGCGGCAAGCGCTGCAGCGAGCCGACGTCGGCCACCATGCCCAGGTCCACCTCGCGCACGCCGAACACCGCGCCTTCGGCGGCGAAGCGGAAATCCGCCGCCAGCGCGATGTCCAGGCCGCCCCCCAGGCAGGCTCCGTGTATCGCGGCGATCACCGGCTTGCGGCAGCGCTCCAGGCTGGTCACGCAGTCCTGCAGGTCCAGGATCAAGCGACGCAGCTTGTCGCGCTTGCGGCCTTCGCACTCGTCCTGGATGCTGGATTGCAACCCCACCAGCATCGCCAGATCGATGCCGGAACAGAAATGCTTGCCGCTGCCGGCCAGCACCACTGCGCGGACGCCGGGCTCGCCATCGGCCCAATCCAGCGCTGCGCGCAGGTCCTGCCACATCTGCAGGTTCAGCGCATTGGCCTTGTCGGGACGGTTGAAACGCAGCAGAGCGACCTTATCGTCCAGCTCCGCTGACAGGGTTTGCAGATTGATCATGCCGCCTTCGCCTCCGGACGTTTCTTGGGCACCCAGGCCCACAGCATTTCACAGACGATGGGTGACTCGCCGGATTCGTCGGTCACCAGCACCTCCACCAGCACCTCGCCCTTCTCCTGCTCGTACATGGTCTGGATCTGTTCGGGCGTCAGCATCGCCACGGCCTTCATATCGCCCTGGGAACGCTTGACGTAATTGACTTTCATCGACTTGAGCAGCATCAGCTTGTCGTCCGGCATGTTCATGCCCACCACGAAACCGGTGGATGTCTCGGCCAACAGCGCCATCGCGGCGGCATGCACGCCGCGGATGTGGTTCTGCACCTTTTTGCGGTTGCGGATCGATACCGTCAGCCTGTCATGGCCAACCTCTTCGAACCGCAGCCCGGCCGTAGACAGGAAGGGAACGATCTTGCCGAACATCATCGACAGCACCGGCCGGCGCCAGCCAACCGGCAAGCGGCCCACCTTGTCGGCGATCCGGCTCATGCTGTTCTTTCTGTACTCCATGCTACCCCCTTTGTTGTTCTCGTGTTGTCTGCGTCCGGCTTTCCGCCGGCCGCTTATTCTTGCGCCTCTGGCATGCCCAGCGTGGTTCTGACCTGGCTCTTCAAAAGCGGCAGCGCACCATCGTCGATGCGCGCCAGCTGCAGCCCGCCCTGCAGCGCGGAAAACAGCATCATGCCGACGGCCTCTGGCGTTCCCGCGTATGCCATCCGCTCGGTGTCCCTCCCGAGCCTGACGATTGCCACTGCCCATTGCCGCATCTCGTCGATGAAGGCCGAGGCCTCCTCGCGCATGTCGTCAGGCAGGGTCTGAAACTCGGTGCTGAGGATGCCGCTGGGACAGATCTGTTTGTGCTGCAGGTAATATTGGTCCGACAAGCCGAAATACGCCTCCAGCCGGCGGGCGGCGTCCCACTCCCTCTGTTGCTCGATGAAGCGCTGGAAACGGCGGCGGTAACGCTGGATCAGCGCCACGCCCAGATCGCTTTTCTTGGGAAAGTGGTAGTGGATGGCCGCGTTGCGCACGCCCAGCGCGCTGCTGATGTGCTGATAGCTGAAACCATTGAAGCCGCGCGTCAGCAGCAGCTCCTCGGCCAGGTCGAGTATGCGCTTGCGGGTATCGTTCTTGCTGTCGGAACCATTATGCATCAGGGCACTCTACTTACTGGTCAGTAAGGTGTCAATCGGCCTGCCGGCGGAGCATCTTGCCCCCTCCAGCCGCGCATGCCCTAAAATACAAGCGACACTCTTTCCCATTCGCGCCTTAGCGCGCGACCACTCTGGTAGAACATGACCGAACACACCGTTCCCGACCTGGAATCCTCTTTGCGCCAGCTGTGCGAAACGCCTGGCCAGACCGACGCTCTGGCGGAGCTGATCGCCGCGCTGCGCCCCGGCGACCGCCAGCCGGCTCAGCAAGCCACCGTCAATCTGCAGGCCTTGTCCTTCCTGCTCGAACACCACGCTGAATTCCGCGAAGCCTTGCGCCAGGCGCTGTGCACCTTGCTGGCCGAAAGCCGGCAGATCCCGCTGTACACCGATGCCGGCATCCTGGCCAACGACGGTTTCGGCACCACGCTGCTGCACCGCCTGGGCGAGCGCGCGCTGCCCATGCCCTACAACCCCGATTCGCTGCGAGACCGCTTCGGCCTATTGTTCAGCGACAAGCAGGACTATCTGTGGCTGGAAACCGTGCCCGACGCCACCTGGCACGCGCTGTGGCGGGCGATGGCCTGGCAGGAGGCGCCGCGACAGGACAGCGAGCGTCAGACCCGGCTGCAGTTGCTGGAGTCGGTGCAGGTGCTGTCCGCCCGCATCACCGCCATCGGCCTGGAGCCTGAGCTGGTGCGCGTCTGCCCCGAGGTGGAGCGCTTCGCGTCGCCCTTCATGCATCTGAACGCAGAGGTGCAGCGCTATGTCGATGGCTACCGCCAGGCGCTGACCGACGGCGTCGAGCCTCCCGAGGACGAGAAGCAGGTGCTGGTGCTGCTGGACCAATGCGAGGCCATCCTGGGCAAAGTCCGCAAAAACGCGGCCCGTTACGGCATCTCGGTCAATCTGACTTATCACGGCCTGCGGCTGGCGCAGAGCATCGCCCGGCTGCGCGCGCTGCTGGAGCTGCTGTCGCCCGGACACAACCCGGCCGAACGCCCGCAGCTGTTCCAGCTGCTGGTGGATTTCGCCCGCGCGGAAAACCGCAAGTACAGCCTGCGCGATCTGTTCAAGTCCAACACCGAGTTGCTGGCCCTGCAAGTGACCGAGCATGCCGGCCGCCAGGGCGAGCACTATATCGCCGAAGACCGCAAGGAATGGTCGCAAATGGGCAAGGCGGCGATGGGCGCCGGCCTGCTCGTCGGCTTCATGGCGCTGATCAAGCTGATGCTGGCGCGCGGCCACTTGCCGCTGCTGTGGGAAGGCATCGCCTTCGGCCTCAATTACGCGATCGGCTTCATCATCGTGCAGATCCTGCACTTCACAATCGCCACCAAGCAGCCGGCGATGACGGCTGCCCGGCTGGCGGCCGTGCTGCAAGCCCAATACGGCCGCAAGAAGCAGCTGGAAGAGCTGTCGGAGCTGATCGTCAAGGTGGTGCGCACGCAATTCGTCGCCATCATGGGCAACGTCCTGCTGGCCATTCCAACCGCGGCGCTGATCGCGCTGGCCTGGAACGCGCTGTTCGGCGCGCCGGTGGTGGACGCGGCCAAGGCGCAAAAGCTGCTGCACGAGATCGATCCGGTGCACAGCCTGGCGCTGCCACACGCCGCCATCGCCGGGGTGTTCCTGTTCCTGTCGGGCCTGATCGCCGGCTACTACGACAACAAGGCGATCTATCGCCGCATACCGGAACGGATCGCCAATCACCGCCTGCTTAAGCGCATGTTGGGCGAAAACCGCGCCTGGCGGCTGGGCAACTACATCGAGCACAATCTGGGGGCGTTGGCCGGCAACTTCTATTTCGGCATGTTCCTGGGCCTCACTGGCACCGTGGGCACGATACTGGGCCTGCCGCTGGACATCCGCCACATCACGTTCTCATCCGCCAACCTGGCCTTCGCCAGCGTGTCGCTGGACTTCCAAGTACCGCTGTCCGCCGTGCTGCTGGGTTGCGCCGGGGTGGCATTGATCGGCCTCGTCAACCTGGGGGTCAGCTTCTTCCTGGCGCTGTGGGTGGCGTTGCGCTCGCGCAAGCTGTCCGGTTCGCTGCTGCTGCCCTTGATCCCGATGCTGGCCAAGCGCTTCCTGCGTCGGCCGCTGAGCTTCTTCGTGCCGCCGCCCCTGCTGCCCGCCCCCGCCGCGGAAACGCCGCCGCTGGACGAAACGCGCGGCTGACGCGCGCCTTCGTCTGACGCGAGCGCCGGAGGCCTCACCCCTTGGCCAGCTCCCTCGCCAAGCGGTCGGCGGCGCGCCAAGCGAAGGCATAGATGGACAGCTGGGGATTGGCGCCGACGCTGGTCGGGAAAATCGACCCGTCCAGCACCGCGAGATTTCGCCACTCCCAGTGATTGCCCCAGTCGTCCAGCACCGACCGGGCGGGATCGTCGCCCATCGCCATGCCGCCCATCACGTGGGCGCTGACCAGCCTGGCTTGCAGTGCCTGCAAGGGCAAGCCTTCTATCATCTCCCTGGCCCGCCTCCAGCTGGACACCGGTTGCGCGCGCTCATGCAGCGGCATCGCCAGGCTGGCGCCGGCGGCGAACTGCAGCTCGGCCATCGCCAGCCAGCTGCGCCGCACGCCATCCCAGATCACGTCGTTGAGCGGGTAATCCAGCACCGGCGAACCGTCGCCGCGCAGCTTCACCTCGCCGCCCCGGCTATCCGGATGAAAACCGTCGCGCAGCAGGGCCAATGTCGCATGCAGATGCGGCAGCTGTTGCAAAAGCTGCAATTGCTCGATGCCGAAGCCCGGAAAGGTGACGCTGGCGAGCAAGGGATGGATGGGCGGCACTTCCAGCTTGAAGCCCAGCGGCCCGTCCAGCGGCTGGGTGTGCATGTAGTGATCGGAGTAAACCGTTTGCGGCGCGCCATTGTAAGGCTCCACCATTTCCGGCATCCGCGCCGCGCTCAGCGCCACCGGATGCAGAAAGGTGCGCTTGCCGGTCTGGCCGGCTGCATCCGCCAGGCCGCTGCGCAGCATGATGGCCGGCGTGCCGATGGCGCCCGCGGCCAGCACCACTTGCCGCGCCCTCACGCTGAAGCGGCGGCCGGTCGGCGTGTTGCCGTCGGCGCCGAGCAGGCTGCCCTGAATCGACGCGATGCGCTTGCGGCCCGGGTCCGCCAGCAGCCTGTCCACGCGCGCCCGGCACAGCAGCCTGGCGCCATGGGACAAGGCATCGGGAATGCAGGTGACCAGCATCGACTGCTTGGCGTTGGTGGGGCAGCCCATGCCGCAATAGCCCAGGTTCCAGCAGCCCTTCACATTGCGGGCGATGCGGGCATGCCGCAGGCCCAGCGCCTGGCAGCCGCGCTCCAGCACCAGATTGTTGCCGTTGGGCTCTGCTTGCCACGGACCGATGCCCAGCCGCTGCTCCGCCTTGTCGAACCATGGGCGCATGCCTTCGATCGACAAGGTCGCCAGCCCGTGGTTTTCCTGCCACCACAGCATGGTGTCAGGCGGCGTCCGGAAGCTGCTGGTCCAATTGACCGTGGTGCCGCCGCCCACAGTCCGCCCTTGCAGGACGGTGATGCCCTTGTCCAGCGTCTGCCGGCTGGCGGACTCCTGGTACAGCTCCGGATAGGCCTTGGCTTCCAGCAGGCGGAAGTCGCTGGAGCTGTATAAGCCGCCCTCTTCCAGCAGCAGCACCTTCAATCCGGCCCGGCTGAGCACCTCAGCCGCGATGCCGCCCCCGGCGCCGCTGCCGATGATCGCCACATCGACCTCCAGCGACAGGTCCTTGTCTTGCCTGGCGCCGTCCAACACCTTCCAGCCGCTTGCCAGTCCCACCCGGATAGGATCGGGAATCTTTCCGGTCAAGGCAGCATCTCCATCACCGCCGCCGGCTGGCGATAGCCTAGCGCCGGCCAGCTCGCGGGATTGCCGTACCAACCGGCATGAATCAGCCGGTGCAGGCCTTGGTAGGCGCTGCATTGCAGGGCGAAACGGCTCTCTCGCCAACGCTGCAGGAATTGCGTCAATTCCTGCGAGGTGGCCAGTTGCCAGGGAGAGCGCACGCCGACCAGCCAGCGCCGCGCCCAGCGGTTGCCCAAAAGATCGAACAGCTGACGCACTTCGCGCTGCGTCGCGGACGGCAGACCCGCAACAGCCCGATCCACCCCTGCCGCCACCGCGGATGCCGGCACGCCGGGCAGCCCCAGCAGCACCGGCGCCAGCGCGGAGACGATTTGCGCGTCGAGCGGCGTCAGCCATTCCAGTTTTCCGCCTACCGCGGGACTAGGATCGGCCGCTGGCGCCGCCCAATACCCCGCCAGCAGCAAGGCGGCGCTTCCCAGCGCGCCCGCCTGCAGAAATTGACGACGACTGGCCATCAACGCAGCATCAGTTTCAGCAGCCATTCCACCGCCGCTCCGTAGGGCGGACGCGTCAGCCAGGCGCCGGAAAAACGGCTCTGGCGGAATACCGGCTTGAGTTTGGAAAAGGTCAGGAAACCTTCGCGGCCATGGTAATGCCCCATGCCGGATGGCCCTACTCCGCCGAATGGCAGATCTTCCTGCACCACGTGCAACAGCGTGTCATTGATGCTGACGCCGCCGGAAATCGTCTCCTGCAGCACCCGGTCGATGCGCAATGGGTCGTCATCGAACAGATACAGCGCCAGCGGCCTCGGCCGGGCGTTCACATAAGCCAGCGCCTCGTCGAACTTGTCGTAGGCCACCACCGGCAGAATGGGGCCGAAGATTTCCTCCTGCATCAGCGCGCAATCCTCTGGACAGCGCTGCACCAGGGTCAACGGCAGCTTGCGGACCGCGGCCAGTTCCTCGCCGGCCGGGTTGATCTCGTCGATGCGGGCGCCGGCCTCGCGCGCGCCCTCCAGCCAGCCCTGCAAACGCTGATAATGCCTGTCGTTGACGATGGCGCTGTAATCGGGATTGTTCGCCAGGGTGGGGTAAGCGCGCTTGGCGGCCTCACGCACCTCGTCCAGCAGCAACGCGCAATCCTTGTCGTTGACCAACACGTAATCCGGCGCCACGCAGGTCTGGCCGGCGTTCATCATCTTGCCGGCGACGATGGCCTCCGCCGCGCGCTTGAGGTTGGCGCCGCGCGCCACCAGCGCCGGCGATTTTCCGCCCAGCTCCAGCGTCACCGGGGTCAGGTTTTCCGCAGCGGCGCGCATCACGTGGCGGCCCACCGTGGTGGAGCCGGTGAACAGCAGATGGTCGAACGGAAGCCGGACGAAAGCCTGGGCCAGCTCCGGCCCGCCATTCACCACCGCCAGCAGATCGTCGCCGAAATGCTGGCGAGCCAGCCGCTGCAGCAGCTCCCCGGTGGCCGGCGTGTATTCCGACATCTTCACCATGACCCGGTTGCCGGCCGCCAGCGCCGCGATGATCGGGCCGAAAGCCAGGAACAACGGGTAGTTCCACGGCACCACCACGCCCACCACGCCCAGCGGCTGAGGATGCACGCTGGCACTCGCCGGCGCGAACCAGAGTGAAACGCCGCGCCGGCGCGGCTTCATCCAATTTTTCAGATGGCGGCGGGCATGGCGCACGCCCTCCAACGACGGGAACAGCTCGGCCAGTCGGGTTTCCACGCTGCTGCGCTGGCCGAAATCGCGGTTCACCGCGTCCACCAGCGCTTGGCGGTTTTCCTGGATCAGACGCTCCAGCGCGTTCAGCCATGACTTGCGGGTTTCCTGCGAGGGGCAAGGCGCGGCGAGAGTGACTCTCTTCAGTCGGGTAAAAGCGTCCAGCAGCGCGCTTTCTTCTTGTGTGGGTATCTTGATGGCATCCATAGTAATTATCCTTGTTGATACCAGCCAAACAAACGTTTAGAGCCCGTGCTCTAGCCAAGATTAGCACCAGCCCGCCCTACTGTCACCATGCCCGCCAGCGTCAATCGGCCTCCTGGGATTGCCGCCATTCCCGCGGCCCCATGCCGCATTGCGCCTTAAATGCCCGGGACAGCGCAGCCTCGCTGCCATAGCCAACATCGATCGCGATCGTCTTCAACTTCCGGCCCTGCCGCAACGCCTGCTGCGCCAGCCTGATGCGCCAACCTTGCAAATAAGCGCCGGGGGTGCAGCCGACAATGTCGCGGAAGCCGCCGGCGAAAACGCTGCGCGACATCCCCGCGATATCCGCCAACCCCTCCAGCGACCAGTCCCGAGCCGGCTGCTCATGCATCGCCGCCAGCGCTTTTTTCAGCTTGGGATGGGACATGCCGGCCAGCATGCCGCCGCGCGACTCGCCGGTTTCCATCAGGTACCGCAGCAACTGCACTAGCACCACCTCGAACAGCCGATCGACCACCACCTGCCGGCCGCAGTTGTCGCTGAAGGCTTCGTCGAACAGCATCGCCAGCACCGGTCCTGCGCCGGCAATGCTTTCCAGCGGCAAGCAGACAAACTCCGGCAACGCGGCCACGATGGGATTTTCTGCCCCGCCATCGAAATGCAGCTCCGCGCAGGCCAGATCGGCTCCGCCATGCTCATCCGAGACGAAACGGCGGGGCATGGGACGCGGATAAAACAACAGGCTGGGAACATTCACATGCAGATCGGCCGATCGTCCGGCATGGATCACATCCACGGCCCCCGCCCTGACCAGATGCAGCTGCCCCCCATCGCCGGGCCGGGAAAAATCGGTGACGCCACACAAAGCACCGGAATGGAACATCCGCGCGCGAACCGGGAAGCGGCTCAACAACGCATCCAGGCGATCGACACATGCCTCAGCCATTTCAAAACTCTCGATCAAATTTTTAGGATTTTATGCAGCTTATCGTATTTTCCATTGGCGTAAAGTGGTTCCAGCCAAATGGCTCAACGCAAACCCGCCAAATCATCAGGAGCGCACCATGTCGATTGAAAAGATTCTGTACCGCACCCAGGCCACCGTCAGCGGCGGCCGCGAAGGAAACGCCGAGTCCCCGGACGGCGCGCTGAAAATCAAGCTGTCCACACCGCGCGAACTCGGCGGCGCCGGCGGCCACGGCACAAATCCCGAGCAGCTGTTCGCCGCCGGCTATGCCGCCTGCTTCCTGGGATCGATGAAGTTCGTCGCGGCCAAGCAAAAAATGACGCTGCCGGCAGAAGCCAGCGTGACCGCCGCGGTCGGCATCGGCGTCATCCCCAGCGGTTTCGGCATCGAAGCCGAGCTGCGGATCAGCCTGCCTGGCCTGGCGGTCGAGGACGCTCAGGCGCTGATCGAACAAGCTCATATCGTCTGCCCCTACTCTCATGCCACCCACGGCAACATCGACGTGCGCCTGAGCCTCGTGTGAACCGCCTCTCGACAACCCAAACTCAAGGAATCGCCATGAACCCGAAACTCAATATCATTGCCGCGGCCGCTTCCGCGCTGATCGCAGGCTCCGCGCTGGCCGCAGGCAGCCCCGGTGTCGAACGCCACACCCAAGCTTTCCTCGAGGCGCTGGCCAAAGGCGGCGGCCAGCCGCTGGAAACGCTGTCTCCCGCCGCGGCGCGCCAGGTTCTGGTCGGCGCGCAGCAGGGCGCCAAGCTGCCGCCGGTCGATGTCAGCGAGAAAACCATCACCGCCAACGGCAAACCGTTGAAACTGACCATCGTGCGTCCAGTCGACGCCAAGGGCACCCTGCCCGCCTTCATGTTCTTCCATGGCGGAGGCTGGATTCTAGGCGACTACCCCACCCATGAGCGCCTGGTGCGCGACCTAGTGACGGAATCCGGTGCCGCGGCGGTGTTCGTCAACTACACGCCGTCGCCCGAGGCGCGCTATCCGGTGGCAATCCATCAGGCCTATGGCGCGACCAAGTGGGTAGCCGAGCACGGCGATCAGATTCAGGTCGACGGCAAGCGCCTGGCAGTGGCGGGCAATAGCGTGGGCGGCAATATGGCGGCGGTGGTTGCCTTGATGGCTAAAGCCGAGGGCGGTCCCAAACTGCGCGCCCAGGTGTTGTTCTGGCCGGTAACCGACGCCAACTTCGAAAGCGCCTCCTATGGCAAGTTCGCCGATGGACACTTCCTGACCAAGCCGATGATGAAGTGGTTCTGGGACGCCTACACCACCGATCCGCAGCAACGCCGCGAAATCTACGCCTCGCCGCTGCAGGCCGCGCCGCAACAGTTGCAGGGCTTGCCGCCCGCGCTGGTGCAAACGGCGGAGAAGGACGTGCTGCGCGACGAGGGCGAGGCTTACGCCCGCAAGCTGGACGCAGCCGGCGTCGATGTGGTGGCCACCCGCTATAACGGGATGATCCACGATTTCGGCTTGCTCAATGCCTTGTCTGGCCTGCCCGCCACGCGCGCTGCCCTGCATCAGGCCGCCGAGGAGCTGAAGTCCCGTCTTCGCTAAACCACGCCGCCGCGCCCAAACCCAACCCGGTTTCGGCGCGGCACGCCTATTTTCCGCAAAGTACCAAACATGCCGCGAATGCCGGGACATAGTATGATTCGCGGCACGATATCCCTTGTTTCGAACTTTCGCCCCGACCCCGACATGCTGATCGACTTCTTCTACGCGCTGCGCAACGCCGGCCTGCCGGTCACCCTGAAAGAATTCCTGCTGCTGCTGGAGGCGCTGCAACGCAACGTCGCCTTTGGCAACCTGGACGAATTCTACTATCTGTCGCGCGCGGCGCTGGTAAAGGACGAAAAGTACTTCGACCGCTTCGACCAAGTGTTCGGCCATCACTTCAAGGGCCTGGAGCTGAGCCTGGATGACCTGCAGCGCGCTATCCCCGAGGACTGGCTGCGCAAGCAGGCGGAGAAATATCTCAGCGAAGAAGAAAAGAAAAAGCTGCAGTCCATGGGCTGGGACAAGCTGATGGAGACGCTGCGCCAGCGATTGGAAGAACAGAAGGAAAGGCATCAGGGCGGCAACAGGTGGATAGGCACCGGCGGCACCAGCCCCTTCGGTGCCTGGGGCTATAACCCTGAAGGCGTGCGCATCGGCCAGAATCAGTCCCGCCACCGCCGCGCGGTGAAGGTATGGGATCAGCGCGAGTTCCGCAATTTCGACGACAAGGCGGAATTGGGCACCCGCAACATCAAGCTGGCGCTGCGCCGCCTGCGCGAGTTCGCCCGCGACGGCGCTGAGGAAATCCTGGATCTGGACGCCACCATCGCCGCAACCGCGCGCAAAGGCGGCATGCTGGACCTGAAAATGCAGCGCGAGCAGCACAACAGCGTCAAGGTGCTGGTGCTGTTCGATGTGGGCGGGTCAATGGATGATCACATTCGCGAGTGCGAGGAGCTTTTTTCCGCGGTCAAGGCGGAATTCAAGCACCTGGAGTACTTCTATTTCCACAACTGCGTGTACGAATCGGTGTGGAAAGACAACAATCGCAGGCAAAGCCAGCGTTTCCCCACCTGGGATCTAATCCACACCTTTGGCCGCGACTACAAGCTGATCTTCGTCGGCGACGCCAGCATGAGCCCCTACGAAATCACCTTTCCCGGCGGCAGTGTCGAGCATATGAACGAAGAGTCCGGCGAAGTCTGGCTCAAACGGCTGCTGGAGCATTTCCGCCATGCGGCCTGGATCAACCCCCTGGCCGAAGATCACTGGAACTACACGCAATCGGTAGGCATGATCCGGCAGCTGATGGGCCAGAGAATGCACCAGATGACACTGTCCGGCCTGGATCAAGCAATGCGGGATTTGAAAAAAACTGCCGCTCCCGCTTGAAAATTTAACGTTGACTCACAACTTTTTCCTTGAGTCGGCAGCATGTTGTAGCCCAGAATGAAGTCAAGGGGCCACAACGCCAGTCCGAAACCGGCCTCAGATTCAGTTACGGGGAGTCATACCATGCAAATCCTTCTTATCGCGGCCCTTGCCGTTGCGGTGGTCGCTGTCGCCAAATTGCTGGCTGCCCCGGTACAACAGCAAGCCAAGCTCGTGCCCATCCGCATTCGCGACGAGGAAACACGCCGTCGCCGCTGAGATTCAGCCAGCCAAAGCCCAAGCGCGTCTAGAACGCGCTTTTTTGTTGCCGCTCCGCCAAAGACGCTTCCATTGGACACAATCGTTAAGAAATGGCGCTTGCCCTCGCAAGTCTTTGTTTCTAAACTAGATGGGCATCATTGCATTCAATAGATTCGCGACGGAGAAACACCATGGCGCTGACTGTCAACACCAACTCGGCCTCGCTGGCCGGACAGTACCAGCTGAACAAGACCCAGCAGGCCACCAAACAGGTGCTCGCCCAGCTGAGTTCGGGGTCAAAGCTGAACAGCGCGGCCGACAACGCCGCTAATCTGGCCATCGCCCAGCAACTGCAAGCGCAGATCAACGGTGGCAATCAGGCGATCAACAACACTAATGACGGCGTGTCGATGCTGCAAACCGCCGACTCGGCGTTGAGCCAGCTGCAAGACAACACCCAACAAATCCAGACACTGGCGATCCAGGCCGGCAACGGCGCACTGAGCGCGAGCAACCGCCAAGCTTTGCAGCAACAGGTGGACCAGCTGACCCAAAGCAATTCGCAGATCATCCAGAGCACGCAATTCAACGGCACCCAGTTGCTGAATAACAGCAACTCCAGCACATTCCAGGTCGGCCCCAACGGCACCAGCAGCAACCAGGTCACGGTGCCGGGCATTGATCTGACCGTATCGCCGGCTAGCGGAGGTCTGAACGGCTACAATGCCAATCTGGCCGCGACCAACACCATAGACATCACCACGCAGGCCAATGCGCTGGCTGCCCAACAAAGCGCCGGCAACGATCTCAACGCCATCTCGTCGCAACGCGCGACGCTGGGCGCGGCCAGCAACAGCTTTGACACGATAGTCAGCAATCTGCAGAACTCCACCCTGAACACCACAGCTGCGCAGAGCCGGATCAGCGACACAGACTTCGCCGCCGCGACCGCCCAGCTGACCGCGCAACAGATTCTCGGCCGCACCGGCGCCGCCACATTGGCGCAGGCGAATATCGCGCCGCAGGCAGCGCTATCCTTGCTTGGCTGAGCAACTTTACGCAAAAGTTCCCTGCAATAAGATAAAAATAATTCCAAATCTCTCTTGTTTGCCGGCCTTTGATTCCATTATCATCGACAGCTGAATCCCCCCGGGATTTGTCCATCGGGCACCGCAAGCGGTGCCCTTTGTCCATTTGCAAGGAGCTCACATGTCGACCACGCCGGCAATCACCATTTCCTCCCTAGACTACGACAGGCTGTCCGTCCTGCTGGAGAGCTGCGAGCACGACCACCCGGTAGCAGGCCGCCTGGAAGACGAGCTGGAGCGCGCGGACGTCGTGGATCCGCAGGCCATGCCGTCGAATGTGGTAACCATGAACAGCTCCGTCCGCATTCGCCTGGGAGACGGGCAGGAAAAACTGCTGACCCTGGTCTACCCCAAGGACGCGGACAGCGAACAGGGACGAATTTCGGTGTTGGCGCCAATCGGCGCGGCGCTGCTTGGACTCTCTGTCGGCCAGAGCATGCAATGGCCCACCCCATCCGGGCATACCGAATTGAGCGTGCTGGAAATCACGTACCAACCCGAAGCCTCCGGGGAATACCACCGCTAGAAGCCTGATCGGAGGCTCAAGCCAGTGCGCAAATGGCTGAAGAATGCTGAAGCTCTGTCAACGTCGCATCGCCAACGCGCAACGGACAGTGACAGGAGCTAGACGCGCCGCATCCGGCCAGACGGATATCGAAACGATGGCGCCGCGATGCTCAGCCGCGCTCGGCGGCAAGCTTGATCCCCATATCCGAATCGGTATAACGCAGCGCAATCTCGCGAAAGCTATCCGTGATCTGCAGAAACGCCTTCACCATCTCGGGGTCAAAGTGCCGGCCGCTGCCATCTCGTATGATTTCCACCGCCTTTTCATGCGAAAACGGCGGTTTGTATACCCGCCGGGAAATCAAGGCGTCGTACACGTCGGCCACCGCCATCAACCTGGCGGACAAGGGAATCGCCTCGCCAGCCAAACCTTGCGGATAGCCGCTGCCATCCCATTTTTCCTGGTGGCAGTAAGCGATTTCCCGCGCCAGCCGCAAAAAACTGCTGGGCGCGTCCAACATGCGCTCCGCGCTGGCGATGGTATCCCGCCCCAGCACCGTGTGGGTCTTCATCACTTCGAATTCCTCAGGCGTCAGCGGCCCTGGCTTCAAAAGGATGTCGTCGGGAATGCCCACCTTGCCGATATCGTGCAGCGGCGCGGATTTGTAAAGCAACTGCACGGTCTCATCGTCCAGCTGCTGCCGATAGCGCGGATGGTTGCGCAGCTCCAGTGCCAACGCGCGAACGTAATTCTGGGTGCGCCGCAGATGGTTGCCGGTTTCGTGGTCGCGCGTTTCCGCCAACGAAGCTAGCGCCATGATGGTGACGTCCTGTATCACCTGAACCTCCCGCGTCCGCCTCTCCACCTCTTCTTGCAGGAAAGCGGCCTTGTCCTCCAGAAAATCAGCCACCGCCTTGGCCCGCAAATGGGTGCCAACCCTGGCCAACATGATGGGCGGCGACACCGGCTTGATGATGTAGTCCGCCGCGCCGGCGTCGAAGCCGGCCTGCTCATCCTCGTGTTCGCTCATCGCGGTCAGGAAAATCACCGGAATCGACTCGGTGCGCGGTTCGGCCTTGAGTCGTCGGCATACTTCCAGCCCGCCGAGCCCTGGCATCATCACATCCAGCAACACCAGGTCCGGCAGCACATCTCCCTCGACGATCTGTAGCGCGCGCTCGCCGCTGTTCGCGATCAGCGTCCGATAACGCGGCTTCAGCAAGGCATACATTTGCGTCAGGCTCTCGGGGCTGTCGTCGACCAGCAACACCGTCTGCCGGTCGGGCGCGTTCGCGTCGCTCATCTCGAATCCTCCGGCAACTTCTTGCTGTAAGCCCGCGCCAGCTCTCGCAAGGCGCTCAACGCGGAGACAAAATCGAAACCGTTCAAGGCCTGCTCGAAGGGCTCGCAGGCCCCTTCGGGAAAGCAGGCCCGAATACGGGGCGCGTGTTCGAGAAAATATCCCAGCGCGTCGCCATCGCCCACCGCCAACAACGCCGCCAGCTGCTCAAGCAGCGCATCGTCGGCATTGGTACCCGCCTCGGGACGCCCCAGCTCCGCCAAGCCGGCGCGCAAGGCCGCCACTACCTGCCCCAGATCGATTTCCAGCTCAGCCAGTTGGTTCCGCCAGTCATCACGGGCGCGGATCGCCATTTCCAGCCGCATCGCCGCGCTTTGCAGATCGACGAAGCCAATGCTGCCCGCCGCGCCCTTCAGCGTGTGCGCGATGCGCTCGGCAGTCTGGAAATCTCCTTCCTCAAGAGCCACTCCGGCCCGAACTGCCGCGCCGGTCTCCTCCTCGACAAACTGCCTCAGCAGATGCAGGTAAAGCTGACGATTGCCGGCCACCCGCCGCAGGCCGGCCGATTGATCCAATCCGTCCACCTGCGGCAAAGGCGTTCTGTCGACGGCCGCCCCGCCCCGGGCCTGCGGCTCGCCGGTTTTCCCCACCCAGCGCGCTAGCGTGGAAAACAGGATATGCGGGTCTATCGGCTTGGCGATATGGTCGACCATCCCCGCCATCAGACAGCGCTCCCTCTCCTCCACGAGCGCGTCGGCCGTCATCGCGATGATGGGCAGGTCGATGAATCCGGGCAACGCCCGGATGCGGCTGGTGGCCTCGATCCCGTCCATCACCGGCATCTGCACATCCATCAGCACCGCGTCGAAAGCCTTGGGGCCATAAGCGAGCAGCTTGTCCAGCGCCGCCTGCCCGTTTCCCGCCACCGTGATGGTGGCGCCCGTCCCTTCCAGCAGCTCGATCGCGATCTGCTGGTTGATGTGGTTGTCCTCCACCAGCAGCAGGTGGGCACCGTCGAAACGGGGAAGCTGGTCAACCTCGTCGAACAGCGGCAATCCGCCGCTGCGGCCAAAACCGAACACTTCCAACAATACATCGAACAACTGCGACAGATTGACTGGTTTGACCATGAAGGCGTCGCAGCCCGCCGCGCGCGCCTTCAGTCGAATATCGTCGCGCCCGAAGGCCGTCACCATCACGATGCGCATCTTGCGGCTGATCTGCCGCATCCGGCGCACAGTCTCCACTCCGTCCATTTCCTGCATCATCCAGTCGACGAAGACAACATCGAACGGTTTCTGCAGGCAATCCTGCCTCACCCGCGACAAGGCCTCGTTGCCGTTCAAACAGCCCTCCACCTCGAAACCCAGCTGTTTCAACTGCGCGCAGAGAATATCGACGGCGGACTGGTTGTCGTCCACCACCAATACCCGCAACCCACGAATCTCCTTGGGCAGAGACTGCCGGCGCGAATCGGTCTCTGACGAAACGCCCAGCCAGCAGCTGAAAATGAAGGAGCTGCCCCAGCCCGGCGAAGACTCCACCAGCATCGCGCCGCCCATCAGCTCCACCAACCGCTTCGCGATGGTCAGACCCAGTCCGGTCCCGCCGAAACGGCGGGTCGTCGAGTCGTCGGCCTGGCTGAAAGCCTGGAACAGCCGGCTCTGCTGCTCTTCGTTCATGCCTATGCCGGTATCGTGCACGCAGAATTTCAGCTGCACCTTGTCGCCTATCCTCTCGGTCAGACCGATGATGATGGACACCTGCCCGGCCTCGGTGAACTTGATCGCGTTACCGGCCAGATTGGTCAACACCTGCCCCAGGCGCAGCGCGTCTCCCAGCAGGCCTTGCGGCACGTCGCTGGCGGTTTCGAACAACAGCTCCAGCCCTTTGTCCGCCGCCCTCTGCGCCACCAGCGCCGATACGCCGTCCAGCACATCGTCCAGCCAGAAAGGCTGCGACTCCAGCTCCAGCCTGCCGGCTTCCACCTTAGAGAAATCGAGGATGTCGTTGATGATTCCCAGCAGCGACGTACCGGCGTTGTGGATCTTACTGATATAGTTGCGCTGCTGGTCGTCAAGGTCAGTGCGAAGCGCCAGATAAGACATCCCGATGATTGCATTCATCGGCGTGCGTATTTCATGACTCATATTGGCCAAGAACATGGATTTGGCCTTAGTCGCCCCTTCGGCGTCCCGTTTGGCCGCTCCCAGCTGCTCGGCGCTGGCCGCCAACTGCGCATAGAGCCTGCCGTTTTCCAACAACAGCATCAGCAGCACAAAGCTAGCCGCCAGCAGCCCATATATCCTGCCAACGTAAAATCCCAAGTCGAAACGCGAAGCATTGAGCACATTAGACAAACCGACATCGCATATCCACACGACCATCACCACGCTCAGCCAGAGGTCAAGCCGGGACCGCCGCCTGCGCACGGTAACCGCCGCAAGCGCGCAAAAACTCACCCCCCACATGAACAGCGAAACACCGCGCATGTGCGGCGCATTGCTGCTGCCCTGCATGATGGCGGGCAATTCGTCATGCCACACCGTCGCCAGTAAAACAAATAAAGCCACGGCCAGGCAGGTCTGTCCGATAGCCCATACGATCGCCTTTGCCGCCGACGATGGATTTGACTCCATTTGAGACTTTTGCCCGGCGTAAGCGATCACCATCACGGGGAAACCGATGTGCCAGAACATGTACAACCAAGCCGTCGTCTGCGGGCCGCCGCCAAGCACGCCATGCTCGGAAAACAAGCCTGGAAAACTAAGCGCATGAAACACCGCCATCAGGGCGGTATACAAGTAACCGACGGCCAGCAATCGCAAGCCCGGATGGCGCAGAATGGCAAACTGTCCGAACAGCAGCGTGGCTGTCACCAGGTCATTGATCGCCAGCGCAGATTGGTAGATGGGAATAAAAGCCCATGACTTGGGCAGATGGAGCTGCGCAAACGGCGCAGCCGCGCAAAAAAACGCTAAAGACACCGACACCACCATCCATGCGAGCCGACGCTGTCCTTGCGAAGGCGGCAGGGTGGAAAGAAACTCCATACTCGTGCAGGAAGCCGGATTCTCCTGTTGCATGATGAGCGCCACTCTCCGCGTGTCGGCATACTTCCAGAGGCCGAAGCCCTGGAAGAAGTAGATGGCTTATGTATAGAGCATCCACTTTTACTGTGCATGCCATCCGGCCATAACCGCCGGCGCGGAAAGGCGCCCGGGGACGTTTCTTCCCAGGAACGTCCTCAGGCCAGCCAGCCCTTCTCTTTGGCCATCGCCAGGCGGCTCTCCAAGTAATCCCACAAGGCCGGACAGCCATGGCGAACCGGAGGGCCGATGCGGTCGACCACCTGCTGATGACGGATGCCGTTCTCGCGCCAGCTCTGCCCGTTGTTGGCCAGGTTCAGCAGCACCGGCATCGCGCGGTCAGCCGCGTGGGCGAAACGGGCTTCGGCAGTTTCGGCGGCTTCGAACTCGTTCCACAGGGCGAGGAGGCGCTGCCCCTGCTCTGCCGGCAACATGCCGAAGATGCGGGTCACACAGGCCAGCTCCTGCGCCTTGCGCTCTTCCCAGCCGCTTTCGGCGTAAACGATGGTGTCGCCGGTCTCGATTTCGCCGATATCGTGCACCAGCAGCATCGCCACCACGCGGTCCATGTCCACTGCCTCTACCGCGTATGGCGCCAGCGAGGACGCCAGCAGCGCGATCTGCCAGCTGTGCTCTGCCGAGTTTTCATAACGGTCGCTGTTCAACACGCGCGTCTTGCGCGTCACCTGCTTGAGCTTGTCGAGTTCCAGCACGAAATCAACGATGTTCTGCATATGGTTTTCTTTCCATCGATACAAAAAAAGCAGACCAAGGTCTGCTTGTTCCGGCGCTTACCAGCACCTCTGAATCATTTGCGCCAGCTGCACCAGCCGGCCGTGGAAGAAGTGGCCCGCGCCGGGAAACACCAGCACCGGCAGGTTCTGCGGCCGCGCCCACTCCATCACCGCGGACAGCGGAATCACCTCATCCTCTTCGCCGTGGATCACCAGCGTGTCGGCCGGCACCGCCGGCGTCGGGATCGGATACTTGCCGACCGCCACGCCCATCAACAGCAGCTTGTCCGCCTCGATGCGGTCGCGCGCGCGCGCGGCGACGAAGCCGCCGAAGGAGAAGCCGGCCAAGGCCAGCGGCAGCCCGGGATGTTGCGACTTCGCGTATTCGACCACGGCGATCGCGTCGTCCACCTCGCCATTGCCGTAATCGTGCTCGCCCTCGCTGTCGCCGACCCCGCGCAGATTCGGGCAATAACAGGCGTAGCCCAGCTGCGACAAGGCCTTGGCCGCGGTCTGCACCACCTTGTTGGTGTGGGTGCCGCCCTGCAGCGGATTGGGATGGCAGATCACGGCGACGCCGGTCGCTTCGTCCTGGGCCGGCACGAGGATGGTGTCGAGCGCGCCGACCGGGCCTGCGACGCTGATCTTGTTCATGGCCTTCAGCATCAGATCTTCAGCCTTTCCACCACGCGGCCATGCTCCATGTGCTCGCTGACGATTTCATCGATATCGTTCTTGTCGACGAAGGTGTACCAGGTCTCCTGCGGGTAGACCACCATCACCGGGCCGTCGTCGCAGCGGCCCAGACAGCCGGCCTTGTTGACGCGGATCTTGCCCTCGCCGGCCAGCCCCAGCGCCTTGACCTTGTCCTTCATATAGCCCAGCAATTCGCTGGAGCCGAAGTTGTTGCAGCAGCTTTCGCCGGCGGCGCGCTGGTTGCAGCAGATGAATACATGCTTGTCGAAAAAGCTCATGACTGTGTCCCGTTGTCCTCTTAGCCGTCGTTGTCCGCCCAGCCGGCGGCGCCGACAGTGGCGGCGTTGTCGAACTTGGCGTAGTGGCCAATGAAGGCCAGCCGTACCGCGCCGGTCGGGCCGTTACGATGCTTGCCGATGATCGCCTCGGCCAGGCCCTTGTCCGGCGAATCCGGATTGTAGTATTCGTCGCGATACATGAAGATGATCAAGTCGGCGTCCTGCTCGATGGCGCCCGATTCCCGCAGGTCGGACATCATCGGCCGCTTGTTCGGCCGCTGCTCCACCGCCCGCGACAGCTGCGACAGCGCGATCACCGGCACTTGCAGCTCTTTGGCCAGACCCTTCAGGCCCCGCGAGATTTCGCCCAGCTCGGCGGTACGGTTATCGCCTCGGCCGGAGCCGCTCATCAGCTGCAGGTAGTCGATCACGATCAGGCCCAGCTTGCCGCCGTGCTGGCGAGCCAGCCGGCGCGCTCGGGCGCGCACTTCCAGCGCGGTCAGCGCCGCGGTCTCATCGATGTACATCGGCGCATCGGACAGCTTGCCGATCGCGTAGGTCAGTTTCTGCCAGTCGTCGTCGCCCAGCTTGCCGGTGCGCAACACGTGCTGATCCAGCCGCCCGACCGAGCCCAGCATACGCATCACCAGCTGCGAGCCGCCCATTTCCATCGAAAACACCGCCACCGGCAGGTGGGTTTCCACCGCCACGTGCTCAGCGATGTTCATCGAGAAGGCGGTCTTGCCCATGGACGGGCGGCCGGCCACGATGATCAGGTCGCCCGGCTGCAGTCCGGAGGTTTTGGCGTCCAGGTCGAAGAAGCCGGTGGGCACGCCGGTCACCTCGTCCGGGTTGTCCCGGCTGTACAGCATGTCGATCCGCTCCACCACCTCTTTCAACAGACCCGGCATTTCCAGGAAGCCCTGTTTGGACTTGGCGGTGGATTCCGCGATCTGGAACACGCGGCCCTCGGCCTCGTCCAGCAGTTGCGCCGCGTCGCGGCCCATCGGCGCGTAGGCGGCCTCGGCGATCTCGGTGCCGACCTGCGCCAATTGGCGCATCACCGAGCGCTCGCGGACGATCTCGGCGTAGCGGCGGATATTGGCCGCCGACGGCGTGTTCTGCGCCAGAGTGGCCAGATAGGCCAGACCGCCGATCTCGGCCAGCTCGCCGTTCTTGTCCAAGGCTTCGGACACGGTCACCACATCGGCCGGACGGCCCATCTCCACCAGCTTGGCGATATGCTTGTAGACCAGCCGGTGGTCGTGGCGGTAAAAGTCGGCCTCGGACACCACGTCGGCGATCTTGTCCCAAGCGCTGTTGTCCAGCAACAGGCCGCCCAGCACCGACTGTTCGGCCTCCACCGAATGCGGCGGCGTGCGGATGGACGCCATCTCGCTGTCAAAATTATCGTACTGTTCTGTCATGTAGACCCGGAGGAAGGCGCGCGGCAAACGGCGCGCGTAAGGCAAAACGCAATTCTAACCCGAAACAAACCGGGCTCGCTCAGCAGTTCATCCCGGCCACGTAGCCGGACGACCATGCCCACTGGAAGTTATAGCCGCCCAGCCAGCCAGTGACGTCCACCACTTCGCCGATGAAAAACAGGCCGGGAACATCGTTGGCCATCAGGGCCTTGGACGACAAGGCCTTGGTCGACACGCCGCCCAGCGTCACCTCGGCCTTCTTGTAGCCCTGGGTGCCGTTGGGCTTCACGCACCAGCGGTGCAGCTGCTCGGCCAGCTGGCGGCGCTGCTTCGGCCCCAGGTCCTTGGCGCGCTTGTTCAGGCCTACCCGGTCCAGCCAGGCGTCGGCGAAGCGGCGCGACCAGCCCAATTCGGCCAAGGCATTGGCGATCAGCTGCTCGCTGTCGCCCTTCTCCTCCAGCCAGCGCTCGGCGTCGCCGTCCGGCATCAGGTCCAGCAGCAGCTCCATGCCGGGCTGCCAATACGACGACACCTGCAGGATGGCCGGGCCGGACACGCCCTTGTGGGTGAACAACACGTTCTCGCGGAAACGCCCCTTGCCCGCCCTGGCCTCCACATCCACCGACACGCCGGCCAGCGGCGTGAAGATCTCGGCGTCCTCGACATGGAAAGTCAGCGGCACCAGCGCCGGCGACAGCGGCGTCACCTCCAGGCCGAACTGCTCGGCCAACTGGTAACCGAACGGCGTCGCGCCGATCTGGGGGATCGACAAGCCGCCCGAGGCGACGACCAGCGACTGAGATTGAAAGCGCCCGCGGCTGGTTTCAACGACGAAGCCGCCCTCGCCAGTTCGGGAGACGCCCTGTATCGCGGTCTCCATCCTGCGGTCCACGCCGCCCTTGCGGCACTCCTCGTCCAGCATGGCGATGATGCGCTCGCTGCCATCGTCGCAGAATAGCTGGCCCAGCTTCTTCTCGTGGTAGCCGATGCCGTGGCGCTCCACCATGTCGATGAAGTCCTGCGGCGTGTATTGAGCCAGCGCGGAACGGCAGAAATTGGGGTTGGCAGACAGGTAGCAGTCGAACCGGGCATTGACGTTGGTGAAGTTGCAGCGCCCGCCGCCGGAGATGCGGATCTTCTCCGCCAGCTTGGCCGCGTGGTCCAGCAGCAGCACGCTGCGGCCACGCTGGCCGGCCGTCGCCGCGCACATCAAGCCGGCCGCGCCGGCTCCGATGACAATCACATCAAATTGCAAAAATTTATCCTTATCATTTTAGTCAACTATTAGCCACGCAGAACATATTCCAGTAAACTGCGATCAAAGCCACCGCTTATGCGGATTACTCTACTCAACAAGGAGAGCATAAATGGAACACAAACTGCCTGAACTGCCGTACGCGCTGGATGCCCTGGCTCCGCACATCTCCAAGGAAACCCTGGAATTCCACTACGGCAAGCATCATCAGACCTACATCACCAATCTGAACAATCTGATCAAGGGCACCGAGTTCGAAAACGCCTCCCTGGAAGAGATCGTCAAGAAATCCTCCGGCGGCATCTTCAACAACGCCGCTCAGGTGTGGAACCACACTTTCTACTGGTTCGGCTTCGCCCCGAACGCCTCCGGCGCGGAACGCAAGCCGTCCGGCGCGCTGGCTGACGCCATCAACGCCAAATGGGGCTCCTACGACGAGTTCAAGAAGGCCTTCACCCAGACCGCCATCGGCACCTTCGGCTCCGGCTGGGCCTGGCTGGTGAAGAACAGCGACGGCAGCCTGGACCTGGTATCCACCAGCAACGCCGCCACCCCGCTGACCACCGACAAGAAGCCGCTGCTGACCTGTGATGTGTGGGAGCATGCGTATTATATCGACTACCGCAACAGCCGCCCGAACTATCTGGAACACTTCTGGACGCTGGTGAACTGGGACTTCGTGGCCAAGAACTTCGCCTGATTTCCGCTGCAGTCGATCCAAAGGGGCCTTTCGGCCCCTTTTTTCATGCCCGCCGCCAAAGCGGCCTGTCAACCGCCCTAAATATGGCCGTTGTCCCGCATCCATTGCACGAACTGGTCGAACGGCAGCGGGCGGCTATGGTAATAGCCCTGAGCCACGTCGCAACCCAGCGCCGCCAATTGTTGCCAATCTTCTTCCGTCTCCACGCCTTCGGCCACCGACAGCAGCTGCAGCTTCTGGCACATCGCAACCGCGGAGGTCAGGATGGCGAGCTTCTTGGGGCTGCTGCCCGCGTCATGGACGAATTCCCGATCTATCTTCAACTCGGTGAACGGGCTGCGAGACAATTGTTTCATGGATGAATAGCCAGTGCCGTAATCGTCCATCGCCAGACCGAAGCCGTTCAAACGCAGCCTGGCCAGCGTGCCGAGCGAGGCGGCCAGATTGGACATCAACGACGTTTCCGTCACCTCCAGCGCGACGCTGTCGCTGGGTTGGCCGCTGGACCGGACAATGGAAGTCATCTCGTCTACCAGATTGGCGTCGTTGAGCAAGGGCACCGGCAGGTTGATGGACGCATGCAAGCCGGGATGCAAAGCCAGAAACTGCCTTACATCGACGCAAACATCGCGCAGGAACTGGTAGAAAAAACGGATGGCCAGCTCGCCCTCCTCCAGATGATGGACAAACGCCGCCGGCGGCAACACCCCGTACTGCGGATGATTCCAGCGCACCAATGCTTCCATGCCGAACAGGGAGCCATCTTTGATGGATACCTTGGGCTGGTAATACGGCACCAGCTGGCGCTGTTTCAGTGCGTCGGCGACATCCTGCTCGCTCATGTCGAGCTTGCTCATCGCGTCGCTCGCTCCCGGCCACTCGGGGTTGTAGCCGTCCAGCACCCTGCTTAGTTCCTCTTGCTTGAGCGGCTTGGGAAATACCGCCAGCAGATTCAGCTCGGACGCATCCACCACGCCCTGGACCGTGTCCAGCACATCCCGCGGCACGCCGCTCATCACGGCCACAAAGCGCACCTTGCCCTTCAGTTTGCTGGCGATGCTCTCCAACAGCTTGACGCCGTCCATATAGGGCATGTTGAGATCGGTCACCACCAGGTCCACCCTGTCCAGCGCGGACAGCTTGCTCATCGCGTCCACGCCGTTCTCGGCCTCATGAACCTCGCGAAATCCCATCTCCGTCAACAGGCTCACCGCCAACAGCCTGTGCGTGGCGGAATCCTCCACCACCATCACGGACCGATCCTTCCACTTGTCCAGATATCCCATCATCAACCCCTGATGCCCGCCAGCATGTGAGTAATGCGCTCCAGCGACATCACCTCGTCCACGCCGCCGTGATTGATTGCCTCGGCCGGCATGCCGAACACCACGCAGGATTCCTCATCCTGGGCGATGGTGCGGGCGCCTGCGTCATGCATCTCGCGCATGCCGCGCGCGCCGTCGTCCCCCATCCCGGTCATGATCACGCCCACCGCATTGCCCCCGGCGCAGATGGCCACCGAGCGGAACAACACATCCACAGATGGCCGATGGCGCGACACCAGCGGCCCGTCCTTCACCTCCGCCACGTATTGGGCGCCGTTGCGCTTGACCAGCAAATGCTTGCCGCCCGGCGCAATCAGCGCCACGCCGGAAATCAGCCGATCGCCGTTCTTCGCCTCCCTCACCTCCACCCGGCACAACCCGTTCAGCCGCTCAGCGAAGGATGCGGTGAACTTCTCCGGCATGTGCTGGACCACGGCCACCCCGGGACAGGTGGCCGGCAGCCGCGGCAACAGGTATTCCAGCGCCTGGGTGCCGCCGGTGGACGTGCCTATCGCGATGATCTTCTCTGTCGTGCGGTACTTCTCCAACCCGGACGGCGCCTCCAGCACCACGTCGGCGGTCAGTTTGGGCGCCGGCGAGGCTGCCGGCTCGCCCGAGGTTTGCGAAATGCGCTTCACCACGCCCATCTTGGCCCGCGCCGCGTCGCGCACCTCCTGCACCAGCTCCTTGGCCGCTTCCAGCAGAAATGCGCGCTGATTGAGCGCCGGCTTGGTGATCACCGCCACCGCGCCGGCAGACAACGCGTCCAGCGTGATGCGCGCGCCCTTCTCGGTCAGCGACGAGCAAATGATCACCGGCGTCGGACGCTCGTCCATGATCTTGCGCAGGAAAGTCAGGCCGTCCATCCTCGGCATCTCGATGTCCAGCACGATCACATCAGGCCAGCGCAGCTTCATCCGGTTCATCGCGAACAGCGGATCCGGCGAGGCCCCCAGCACCTCGATGTCCGGCGCCGATGACAGCATCTGGGACAATACCTCGCGCACCACGGCGGAGTCATCGACGATCAGCACAGAGACGCTCATTTTGCACCTCCACTCTTGAGGCGGGCAGCTTCGAAACGGTAACGCGACGGCACCTCCTGAACCAGCGGCAGGTCCAGCTTGTGCAGCGATTCGGAATGGCCGATCAGCAAATGTCCGCCGTCGCGCATGCGGGTACACACCCGGGCCAGCACATCGCGCTTGGTGTCTTCATTGAAATAAATCAGCACGTTGCGCAAAAAGACAATATCAAAATCCGTCTGCTGGAACTTGTCGCAATGCAGCAGATTCAACTTGGAGAACTCCACCCTGCGCGCCAGCTCCGGCGACACCTTCACCATGCCCTCGTACTCGTCGTGTCCGCGCAGAAAATACTTTTGCCACAGCCTGGGCGGCGTGCGCCTTACCCGGTCCAGCGGATAGACCCCGCGCTTGGCGGCGGCCAGCACCTTGGTGTTGATGTCGGTGGCGCAGATTTTCCAGTTGCCGGCCAAGCCCAGGGTTTCCGCCATCACCATCGCGATGGTGTAAGGCTCTTCTCCGGTTGAGCTGGCCGCGGACCAGATTTTCACCGCGCCCGCCCGCTGATCCCGCAGCGCCTGCGCCTGCTGCTCCAGCCAGTGGAAATGCTGGGGTTCGCGGAAAAAATAGGTTTCATTGGTAGACAGCAGGTTCACCGCCCGCTGCCGCTCCGCCTGCCCCCGCGGATCGTTCAACATCTTCCAGTAGGCCGAATAGCTGTCCAGCCCAAGATGGCGCAGCCGCTTGGACAAGCGGGACTGCACCAGCGAACGCTTGCTGGCCGGCAGGTCTATGCCGGCCTCGCTGAGAATGAATTGCTTGAAACGGGCGAATTCCGCATCGTTCAGCACGGGATCAGCGGTGTGCATGCGGATTCTCCGGCATCAGGCCACCTCGGCGTCGTCGCTGAAATGCTGCAGGGACACGGTCTCCGCCATCGCGCTCAACTCAGACACCGACAAGGCCTGCTGCACATTGAGCAGGATGGCGAAACGCTCATTGATGGTGGCGATGCCCTGAATGAAATCGCCGCGGATGCTGACCCCGAAAGTGGGCGAAGGGTCGATGTCGCTATCCGGTATCTCCAGCACTTCGCATACCGCGTCCAGCAGGATGCCCACGTCGTTGTAGCCGCCCTCCAGCCCCGGCAGCGACAGGATGGCCACGCAAGAGGACGGCTTCAACTCGGTCAGCCCCCTGCCGAAACGTATCGACAAGTCGATCACCGGCACCACGGAGCCGCGCAGATTGATGATGCCGCGCACGAAGTTGGGCATCATCGGCACGTGGGTGATGCCGTCAAGCTCGATGATCTCGCGGATGAAGTTGATCTGAATGCCGAACAAGTCCTCGCCCAGAATGAAGGTCACGCAGTGGAACTTGCCGCCCTGCGCCGCGCCTGCCGGATCGGAACGCTCGCTCATGCCCGTGCTCCTCAGTATTTGGAAAACTTGCCGTCGTCCACTTCTTCATCGAAGTCTTCGTCAAAGGCGCGATTGGACGATGGCGGCGCGGCCTTGTGGCCGCTCCCGCCATGTCCGCCGGAATGCATCATCACGCTCTTGCGCGCGTTGCGGCTGCTGCGCAGCTTGAACTGCTGCATCAGGTCCTGCAGTTGCATCGCGGCGGAGCTGAGCTCTTCCGAGGTGGAGCTGAGCTCTTCCGCCGACGAGGCCGACGACTGCATGCCGGTGCTGATCTGCGACACCGCGGTGTTGATCTGGTCGATGCCGGTGCGCTGCTCGCGCGAGGCGGCGGAGATTTCCTGCACCAGCGAGGCCGTCTGATCTATGCCGGGCAACATTTCCTGCAACAGCACCCCGGAGCGTTCCGCGACGGTGACCGAGCGCCCGGCCAGATCGCCGATCTCCTTGGCCGCCACCTGGGAGCGCTCCGCCAGCTTGCGCACCTCCACCGCCACGGTGGCGAAGCCCTTGCCGTGTTCGCCGGCCCGCGCCGCCTCGATCGCGGCGTTGATCGCCAGCAAGTCGGTCTTGTTGGCGATGTCGTTGATCGCGGTGATGCGCGACGCGATTTCCTTCATCGCGTGCACCATGTCGCCCACCGCCTTGCCGCTCTCGGTGGCGCTGTCGGCCGACTTGGACGCGATGCCCTCGGTGACCCGGGCGTTGTCGGCGTTCTGGGTGACGGTGGACGCCATTTCCTCCACCGAGGCGCTGGTTTCCTCGACGCTAGAGGCCAGCTCCGACGCAGTTTGCGCCAGCGAGCTGGCGGTGGACGCCACCTCCTCCGACGCCGCGCCGATGGACTCCGACATCGAGCTCACCTCGGCCAGCGTGTCGGACAAGCGATGCGCCATGCCTTTGATCGAGTACAGCAGGCTGCTTTCATCATTCGCGCGCAGCTTGATCGGCACCGCCAGGTCGCCGTCCGCCACTCGAGCCACCACCTGCATCGCGTAGGATGGATCGCCGCCCAATTGCCTCAGGATGCTGCGGATGATGGCCAGCGCCAGCAGCACCGTGATCACCAGCGCCGCCACGCCTATCGATATCATCAGGTTGCGGGCGTTGTCGGCGCTGACCGCGGCCTCGTGGCTCAGGTCCTTCATCTGCTGGGACTGGAAATCGCCCATTTCATCCAGCGCCGAGATCAGCGTGTTGTTGGCCGGGGCGAACTCCTTCAGCAGATAAGTTGTCGCCAGCGCGTGATCCTTGGCCAGCAGCGAGTACAGTTCGGTGTACTTGGCCCCCAGATTGTCGCGGGCGGACACGATCTTGTCGTACAGCTCGCGCCCCTTGGGGGTATCGATCAAGCGATCCAGCTTTTGCAGCGACTGCTTGTTTTCGTCGCGCAGCTTGCTGATGGCCTGCCTGGTCTTTTCGAGGTCCGCCGGATCCGTCTGCAGCAACAGGTTGCGCACATAGCGGCCATTGTTCAATGTGTTCTGCATGATGTCATTGGACAAGGCCACCTTGACGTAGCGGTCGGAGACGATCTCGTTGGTGTTGCTGCTCATCGTCGCCATCCCGCGCACGCCCACAAGCAGGATCGCCAGCATCAACAGCAGGATGAGTCCATAGCCTATCGCCAGCTTGATGTGGACCTGCATATTGTGAAACGAATTCATATCTGTCTCCTGAAACCCCGAATATCGGTCTTATTGCTTGTCGCCCAGCAGCGCTTCGGCGCTCTGCCTGATCAGCCTTCGCTCCCGCCTGCATGCATGGTGTATCAACTGCGGAATATCCAGCACCAGCGCGGGCTTGCCGTTGCCTAGGATGGTGGAGCCGCTGATGCCGCGCAGCGACTTGAACAACTCTCCCAATGGCTTGATCACCGCCTGGACCTCGCCCATCAGCTTGTCCACCACGATGCCGGCCCGGTATTCGCCGTAGTGGACGATCACGATGTATTCGGGATGATCGGAAGGCGGCAGGCCGAACAGCTCGCGCAAGGACACGAAGGGCAGCCAGTCGCCGCGCAGATTGATCTGGCGCGCATGGTGGCTCATCGCGCCGTCCGGCATGTCCACGCACTCGATCATCATGTCCAGCGGCATCACCAGCGCCGACTCGTTCACCTCCACGCGGAAGCCGTCGATGATGGCCAGCGTCAGCGGCAGGCGCAGCCGGAAGGTGGAGCCGGCCCCCGGCTGGGACTGGATTTCTATCTCGCCGCGCAGCGCCTCGATATTGCGTTTGACCACGTCCATGCCGACGCCACGGCCGGACAGGTCGCTGACCGCGTCGGCGGTGGAGAAGCCCGGCAGGAAAATCAGCTGCAGCGTTTCCTGATCGCTCAGCAGCCTGCCCTCGGCGATCAGGCCGCGCTCGATGGCCTTGGCCAGCACTTTCTCGCGGTTGATGCCGCCGCCGTCATCCCTGACCTCAACCACCACCGAACCGGCGTCGTGATAGGCGTTCAGCGTCACGGTGCCCTGCTCCGGCTTGCCTGCGGCCCTGCGCTTCTCCGCCGATTCCAGCCCGTGGTCCACCGCATTGCGTACGATGTGCATCAAAGGATCGTTCAGCTTCTCCACCATGGATTTGTCGATCTCGGTGTCGCCGCCCTTGATCTCCAACTGGATGGCCTTGCCCAGTTGCTTGGACACTTCGCGCACCATCCGCGGAAAGCGGCTGAATATCTCGTCCACCGGCACCATGCGCAGCGTCAGCGCGTCGTCGCGTATGCTTTCCACCAGGGTGTTGATCACCGCCACGGATTCCAGCAGCTCGCCATCGCCGCGGCTCTGGGCGATCAGCTTGGTGCCCGCCGACGCGATCACCAATTCGCCGACGCGGTTGATCAAGCGGTCCAGCTTGCTGGCCTCGATGCGGATATAGCTGTCGCCGCGCCCGCTCTTGGCCGGCGCCGCTCCTGCCGGGGATGCCTCCCGAGGCGGCGGCGCGGCCGCCGGCGCATCCGGAGCCCCGGCATCCTCAACCGGCTCGGTCACGTCGCCATTGCGCAGGCGATCCGCTTCGTCCGCGGTCAGCGCGCCGCGCGCGATCCAGCGCTGCAGTTGCTCTTCCAGCGGTTCGCCCAGCGCTTCCGCCTCCGCCAGGTAATCCGCCAGCGGCGCGCGCGGCGCCAAGATGCCGATATGGCTGTCCTCTGCGATGAATTCGAAAGTGTCCGCGATGCGCTGCCGGCTCTCGTCCGTTTCCAGGGCCAGGTCGAAGCCGATGAAGCATTCGGTCACGTCCAGCAGTTGCGGCGGCGGCCAGTTCCGCCAGACCGGCGTCACATCGCGCAGCGTGCTGAAGCCGCCCAGATAGCGCAGGAAGGACAAGGGATCGAATCCGTGGCGGAAGGTGTCGGGGTGGAAGCGCAGCGATAGCTGCCAATACGGGCTGCCCGTTTCCACATCGCCCGATCCCGTCTCCGCCGCCGCGGCCACCGCGTTCGCGCTCTCGGCCAGCGCCTCATGCGCCCGGCCCTCCTGATAGCGCTTCAAGCCGGCCAGCAAGGGTTCGCCTTCCGACAGATCGCGCCGCGCCATCTCGTCGCTGACCGCGCTGGCGTCCAGCAGGCGGCGCAAGTGGTCGTTGCAGGCCAGCAGCAAGGTGATCAGGTCGTCGCTCAGCGAAACCTGGCCGGAGCGCAGCCGCTCCAGCACGTTTTCCATCACATGCGCGAAACGCACCAGCGCGTCCAGTCCGAAGATGCCGGCGGAGCCCTTGATGGTGTGCGCGGTGCGGAACAGCAGATTGTAGGTTTCCTCTCCCGGAGGGTAGGCGACCGGGTCCAGCAGCGCCGACTCCAGCCCATCGCACAGCTCGCGCGACTCTTCGAAGAAAACCTCCTTGGCCTTGCTAAGATCCATCGCCCGCCACTCCTTGCCTATTCCCCCCCGGCGGCAGGAAGCCCAGCCAGACGCCCACTTCGTCCACCAAGGGGTTGCTGGCCGCGATCGCCACCGTTTTTTCCAGCCTGGCGGCCTCGGCCAGCATGATGCTCAGCAACTGCGCGCCGCAGCCGTCCAGTTCCGTGACGCCGGACAGGTCCAGCTCCACCCGATCGTGGTTGAGCAAGCCTAGCAGTTCATCCTGTATTTCTTCCGCGGTGAAAATGGTCAGCTCGCCGTCCAACGCTGCTCTCGTCGTTCCATCATCCTGTTGCAGCTGCAAGGCCATCGCGCGCTCCGGTTCAGGGCTGAATCAGCTTGGACACGGCGTCCAACAGTTTGGCCGGGTCGAACGGTTTCACGATCCAGGCCTTGGCGCCGGCCTCCTTGCCCTGCATCTTCTTGTCGTCGCTGCCTTCAGTGGTCAGCATGATCACAGGCAGAAACCGGGTGGCCGCTCCCTCCTTCAATCGCTTGAGCAGGGTGATGCCGTCCATGCCCGGCATATTGACGTCGGAAATGACCAGGTTGACGCGAACGCCGTTCAGCTTGGCCAGCGCATCGTTGCCGTCGCAGGCCTCGATCACCTCGTAACCCGCCCCCTTGAGCGCGATGCTGACGGTGGCGCGGATGCTGGCGGCGTCGTCGACAATCAAAATGGATTTGCTGGGCATGAATCTCTCCGGGATAAGTCCGAAACTCGATCAAACATCAGAAGAAATCGACATCGCCGCTGGACGCCGCGGGTTTTCCGCCGTCGCCGCCCTTGTGAAGCGCGGCCTGCTCCAGCGTGGTGTAAGTGGATTCCAGACGCTTGAGCCACTCCCGGGGCTCGATCCGGGGGGGCTTTTCTCCGCGCCGGCGCGCCTCGCGCACCGCCTCCAGATGAGCCAGCATGTGCTTCAGATCCTGCGCGACATGCTGGACGATCTGGCTGACCCGGTCCTGGAACTGCAAGGCGATCAACGAGGCGTGCAGCTCCTTTTCCACGCGGGAGCCTTCGGTCTGCATCCTCTGATTGACCTGGGCCAGCCTTTCCGCGGCGGCGCTGAAGTCCCGCACCGAATCATCCAGCAGGCCCAGCGCGTTATTGCCCCGATCAGCGTCCTGCGCGCCCAGGCTGGTAGTGGTCTGACGGGTCTGTTCCAGCGCGCCGTTGATCTCCACCACCTTCTCCGACATCTGCTTGCCGGTCTGCTCGGACTGCTGCGACAGCTTGCGCACTTCGTCCGCCACCACTGCGAAGCCCCGGCCGCTTTCTCCCGCGCGCGCGGCTTCTATGCTGGCATTCAAGGCCAGCAGATTGGTTTGGTTGGAGATGCGGCCGACCTGGTCCGCCATGCCCAACAGTTCGCCTGAATAGGTGGAAAGACGGGAGACTTCTTCGATCAACTGCTGGCGGTGGCCGACGATCTCCGCCAGCACCGATGAGATTTCCTTGCTGCGCAGGCCGGCATCCGCGACCATCTGCTCCAGGCTGACGCTGCCGATGTCGTCCGAGGTGGAGCTTGCCGCCTGGATAGTGGCGTGCAATCCATCCGCGATGCCGGTCAGGGTGCCCGCCAGCTGATTGCCGCCGCTCACCGACTGCTCGATCACCAATTGCAGATTGCCTTCCCAGCGCGCGATCACCTGCTGCAGCAGCTCGAGGCTCTCGTCGTCATCCGCCGCCGGCGCGGCGGCGGACGCTTCAAGCAGCGGCTCGGGCGCGTCGCCGCCTCCCCAAGCCAACAACAGCCCGCCGCCGCCCAGCACGGGAATCAGCCAGCCCAGCCACGGCGATACCCACACCAACGCCGCCATCGCCGCCAGGCTCAGCCCGGCGAAGATGAACAACGGTTTGCTCCTGTTTCCCATTCAACCATGCCCCCGCCATTGAGGAATCTTATAGTCGGCTCAGCCCGTCGCGGGCCTGCCATTTGTCATCGCCAAGCGCTTGATTGCAAGCGGAACCGGCTGACGCATGGTTTCACTTAAGTTGCCGCCGACAAGACTGTCAAGAAAGGCGATGGAATTCAGGGCGCCGCCGGCGAAACCAGTCGGCCGTAGCTGCCGTCCCGCTTCATCGTTTCCAGCGCGGCGTCGAAACGATCGCGCATGCCGGCCAGCTCAGACTTGCGCGCGAAGGCGATGTAGCTGGGAATTTGCTCGACCGGCGGCTTCAATTCGCGCACCAAGGCTTCGGCATGCTGCCGCCGGATGATGTCCCGCGCGCCGAGTCGATTGCTGATCAGGATATCGAAACGGCGCGCCAACAGTTTTTCCATGTTCTGCTCGCCGCTGGCGGCCGTCTCCGCGATGCGGATGCCGCCCTGCCTCGCCGCCGCGTCGAAGATCGCGCCGTAGCTGACGGCCCTGACCACGCCGAAGCGATAGCCGGCCAATTGGCTCAGCCGGCCGTCGAAGCGAATGGGGGAATCCCGCAGCACGAACAGCGACACTTCCTGCGGCATCAGCACCTGGCGGGAATAGTCCAGCCGGGCTTCGCGCTCCGGCGTTTTGTAAAGAGTGAAGATGGCGTCCGCCTGGCCCGATTCCGCCATCGCCAGCGAGCGGCCCCAAGGATAAATGCTTACATGGACAGGCCGTCCCATCCTGCGGAAAGCCTCGCGCACGATATCCACCGCGACCCCGCTCACCTCGGCCCCATCCTGATACTGGTAAGGCGGATATTGCAGCGTGACCAGCTCCAGCGGCCGTTCGCCGGCGGACGCCAAGGCGGACAGAAGACACAGCAAGACGAGCAAGCGGGGCAAGATTCGCGCGCTCCATAAAGACAAAGAGGACGTCCCGATTCCGGAACGCCCTCTTTGGCGCAGAACCGGCCTGGACTCTTCAAGATAGTCCAGGCCTAAAGGCGGATCAGATCAGATTCTGCTCCGCCACGTTCAGATTGAGATCTATCATCTGCTCGCTGCCGCCCTTGTCCTTCAAGTCCAGCCTCGCGCACTCGATGGCGTCGAGATAGGCTTCGGTGATGTCGCCGGTGATGTATTGGCCGTCGAAGCAGGAGCTTTCGAACAGGCCCAGCTCGCGATTGACGCTGCGCACCGCGTCCTGCAGCGCGTCCAGATCCTGGTAGATCACCACGTCGGCGCCGATTTCACGCGCGATCTCCACCTCGTCGCGACCGGTGGCCAGCAATTCGGCCCGGGTGGGCATGTCGATGCCATAGACATTGGGGAAGCGCACTGCCGGCGCGGCGGAGGCGAAATAAACCTTCTTGGCGCCGGAGTCGCGCGCCATCTGCACGATTTCCTTGGACGTGGTGCCGCGGACGATGGAGTCGTCCACCAGCAGCACATTGCGGCCGGCGAACTCCAGCGGCACCGGGTTCAGCTTCTGGCGCACCGATTTCTTGCGCACCGCCTGGCCCGGCATGATGAAGGTGCGGCCGATGTAGCGGTTCTTGATGAAGCCCTCGCGGTACGGCAGCCCCATCGCATTGGCCAGCTGCAGCGCGCTCTGGCGGCTGGAATCGGGAATCGGGATCACCACGTCGATATCCAGCTCCGGCAGATCGCGGCGGATCTTCTCCGCCAGCATCTCGCCCATGTTCAGGCGGGACTGGTAGACCGAGACGCCGTCGATCACCGAATCCGGACGGGCGAAGTACACGTATTCGAACAGGCAGGGCGCGAGGCGGGTGTTCTCGGCGCAGATCTGGCTGTGCATGTCGCCATCGAAAGTCACGTATACGCACTCGCCCGGCTGCACGTCGCGCAGCAGCTTGAAACCGGAACAATCCAGCGCCACCGACTCCGACGCGAACATATATTCGGTCTTGCCGTCGTTTTCGGTACAGCCCATCACCAGAGGACGGATGCCGTTGGGGTCGCGGAAAGCCACTAGGCCGAAGCCGGCGATCATCGCCACCACCGCGTAGGCGCCCTTGACGCGGCGGTGCACGGCTTCCACCGCGCCGAACACAGCATCCACCGTCAGCTCGTGGCCGGTCACCCGTTGCGCCACTTCGTGGGCGAACACGTTCAGCAGCACTTCGGAGTCGGAATTGGTGTTGATGTGCCGCAGGTCGTTGCGGAACATGTCCGCCTTCAGCTCATCGGTATTGGTCAGGTTGCCGTTGTGCGCCAGCACGATGCCGAAGGGCGAGTTGACGTAGAACGGCTGGGCCTCCGCCAGGCAGGAAGCCGAGCCAGCTGTCGGATAGCGCACATGGGCGATGCCGGCGTTGCCCAGCAGCGAACGCATGTTGCGAGTGCGGAACACGTCGCGCACCATGCCGCTGCCCTTGTGCATGTGAAAGGTCTTGCTATTGGCGGTAACGATACCGGCCGCGTCCTGTCCGCGGTGTTGCAGCACCTGCAAACCGTCGTACAGCAGCTGATTGACCGGCGATTGACCGACCACGCCTAGAATTCCACACATCTTTAATGCCCTCTATCCCAACTTGCTGAAAAGGAAAAGCCCAAAAGAAAGAGGCGGAATCTTGAAGTAAAGATATCAAGATATTCCGCCTCTCTCGCCTAACTGTCCGGCGGCAAGCCGCCGGGCGAGTCGTAGTGCAAATTGTCCGCCATCGTTGGCGGCAACCATGGCCTCAATGACAAGGCCAGAGATTCGAATGGCGCCGCGAGCACGGCGTTCCTCCACATAGGTTTCTGCGGCAGATTGCTCAATCCGCCCAACAGCACCAGCGCCGTCACCAGCACCAGGCCCCGCGCCAGGCCGAACATGCCGCCCAGCAGCCGGTTGACCGCGCCCAGGCCTATGCTGTCCACCAAGCCGGTCAGCGTCACCCGCAGCAAGGCGGTGGCCAGCCACACCAGGAAAAAGACCAGCACAAAGCCCGCGACCATCCGCAAGCCTTCGCTCTGCAGGCTGGCCGGCAGGAAGGCCATCGCCAGCGGCGAAAACTGCTTCGCGCACCAGAAGGCGATCAGCCACGAGCCCAGCGACAGCACCTCGGCGATCAGACCGCGCATCAGGGCCATCAGCACCGATCCGGCGATGATGGCTATTGCGATATAGTCGAACACGGTCATAGCGGCTACTTGTTGATGATGATACCGTTGATGCCGGACTTGGCCAGCTTCTGCAGCGCGGCCTGTGCCTCAGCCTGGCTGGCGAACGGACCGACGCGGACGCGGGTCACCTCGCCCTTGCTGGTTTCCACCTTGGAAAAGTGGGCGGTCACGCCGATGGCGGAGAGCTTGCCGCGCAGCGCGTCCACCTTGGCAGGATCGGACAGCGCCGCCAGCTGGATCACCGACTTGCCGTGGGCCGGCTCTGACTTGGCCGGATGGCTGTCCGGATCGACGCGCCCTTCCAGGATGGCCGCCGGATCGGCCTTGCGCGGCTTCTCGGCCTTAGGCTCTTCCTTGCGTTTTTCCGGCTTGGGTTCAGGCTTTGATTTCGGCTCGGGCTTGGGCTCCGGCTTCGGCGCGGCTTCCGCCACGGCCGGGGCCGGCTTCGCGGCGGGCTTGGCGGTCTCCGCCGGCGGCGGCGCGATGACGGAAGACAAATTGGCTGGCAGCTCGGTGGTGTTGCCTAGCGCGGGCGCCGGAACGGCGGCATCCGCCACCGCTTGCGAC
>NZ_JAJOHV010000080.1 GCF_021129175.1 Chromobacterium piscinae
GCCAGCAGCAGGGCCAGCGCGGCGGAGTCGGCGCTTTCTACGCCGGACAGGTCCAGCCGCAGCGGCCCCTGGGCCGCCAGCTGGGCCAGCGGCCGCGCCAAGCCGGCGCAGCTGGCCATGTCGATGCGGCCGGACAGGCTGGCCGCGCCGGGGGCGGTGGCGTTCAGCATCAGCCCTTGCCCTTGGCGGCCGCAGCGGCGGATGCCGGGCCGGCGTTCTTGTCCTGCAGCAGCTTGATCAGGCCATCCACGCCGTTCTTGCGGATTTCCTCGTTGAAGCTGTTGCGGTACACGGTCACCAGGCTGGCGCCTTCCACGCTGACGTTGTAGATCTTCCAGCCCTTGTCGCCCTTGTTCAGCACGTAGTCGACGGACACCGGATTGGCGTTGCCCGGCAGGGTGACGCTGGACTTCACGGTGACGTCCTTGCCGTTGGCGCCGGCCACCGGGTTGGGTTGCACGTTGACCTGGGCGGTCTTGAAGCGGGTCATGGTGGTGGAGTAGGTGCGCACCAGCAGGGTCTGGAATTGCTGGGTCAGCTCATTGCGCTGATCCGGCGACGCCTGGCGCCAGCCCAGGCCGACCGCCAGCGCGGTCATGCGCGGGAAGTCGAACAGCGGCACGGCGACGGCTTCGGCCTGCTGACGCACTTGCTTGGTGTTCTTGCCATTGTCTTGCTTCAGGATGTCCAGCACTTGGCGCGAGCCGTCCTTGATCAGCTCGACCGGGTTGTCGGCGGCGGCCAGAACCTGGGTGGAGGACAGACCCAGCATCAGACAGAACAGGGTAAGCAGTTTCTTCATTTGCGACATTCCATTTTTCACTAGTCGGGCGGCACGCGGTGCCGCGAGGAGGGTTGGCCCCGCTTGCGACGCTATTTGCTTGCGTCTTTGCCGGTAAATCCGGTCATGAATTTACCGATCAACTGTTCCAGCACCAGCGCCGATGAGGTGATGGTGATGGTGCCGCCGGGCGCCAGATTGGTTTCCGAACCGCCTTGCTGCAAGCCGATGTATTGCTCGCCCAAGAGGCCGGAGGTCAGGATCGAGGCGCTGACGTCGTCGCTGAGCTGGTAGGTCTTGTCGATGTTCAGCGCGACGCGGGCGCGGTAGGTCTTCGGGTCCAGGCGGATGTCGGACACGCGGCCCACCAGCACGCCGGCTTCCTTGACCGGCGCCTTCACCTTCAGGCCGCCGACGTTGTCGAAGTCGGCGTAGACGACATAGGTTTGCGACGCGCTCTGCGGCGTAAGGTTGGCCACTTTCAGCGACAGGAAGACGACGGCGGCGATGCCGAGGGCGACAAAGATGCCGACCCATAAATCAATGGTAGAGCGTTTCATTCGTTTTATTCCTAGAACATGAAGGCGGTCAGCACGAAATCCAGGGCCAGGATCACCAGCGCCGAGGTGACCACGGTGCGGGTGGTGGCAGCCGATACGCCGGCGGCGGTCGGGGTGGCGTCGTAGCCTTCGAACACGGCGATCAGCGTCACTGCGATGCCGAACACCAAGCTCTTGATGATGCCGTTGATCACGTCGTAGTGCAGGTCCACATTGCCTTGCATCTGCGACCAGAAGGTCCCGGCGTCCAGGCCTATCATCACCACGCCGACCAGATAGCCGCCGAAGATGCCGACCACGTTGAACAGCGCGGCCAGGATGGGCATGGAGATCACGCCGGCCCAGAAGCGCGGGGCGATGACGCGGGCCATCGGGTTGACCGCCATCACGCTCATCGCGTCCAGCTGCTCGGTGGTCTTCATCAGGCCGATTTCGGCGGTCATCGCGCTGCCGGCGCGGCTGGCGAACAACAGCGCGGCCAGCACCGGGCCCAGCTCGCGCAGCAGCGCCAGCGCCACCATCGCGCCCAGCGCGTCGGCGGAGCCGAACTTGGCCAGCGTGGTGTAGCCCTGCAGGCCCAGCACCATGCCGACGAACAGGCCGGAGACGACGATAATGATCAGCGACATCACGCCGGCGAAGTAGATCTCGCGTATCGTCATCTGCAGCCGCAGCAGGCTCTGGCCGCTGTTGAGCAGGATGGCGGCCAGGAAGCGGGCGGCGAAGCCCAGCCGCCAGACGGCGTTGATGGTGGTATGGCCGAGGCGGCGCAGCGGCGAGGTCAGAAAATCAAGCATGCCCGCCTCCTTGCAGACCCAGGTCCGCAGCCAGCGAGGTGGCTGCGGGGAAGTTATAGTGCACCGGTCCGTCGGCCTCGCCGTTGATGAATTGCTTCACCCATGGGGAGTCGGACGCGCGGACTTCGTCCGGCGTGCCCTGGGCGATGATCTGGCCATTGGCGACGAACAGCACGTGGTCGACGATGGCCAGCGACTGGTGCACGTCGTGCGTCACCATCACCGCGGTGGTGCCCAGCGCGTCGTTCAGCTTCTTGACCAACAGCGCGATCACGCCCAGCGAGATCGGGTCCAGGCCGGTGAAGGGCTCGTCGTACAGCATCAACTGCGGGTCGAGCGCGATCGCGCGCGCCAGCGCGACGCGGCGCGCCATGCCGCCGGACAGCTCGGCCGGCATCAGCTTTTGGGTGCCGCGCAGGCCCACCGCCTCCAGTTTCATGGTGACGAGGTCCTGGATCATGCTTTCCGGCAGCTTGGTGTGCTCGCGCAGCGGGAAGGCGACGTTGTCGGCGACCGACAGGTCGGTGAACAGCGCGCCGAACTGGAACAGCATGCCCATGCGGCGGCGGTGCTGGTACAGCTCGGACTGGCCCATCCGCGCGATGTCGCGGCCGTCCACCAGCACTTCGCCCGATTGCGGACGAATCTGGCCGGAGATCAGCCGCAGCAGCGTGGTCTTGCCGCTGCCGCTGCCGCCCATGATGGCGACCAGCTTGCCGCGCGGCACGCTGAGAGTAAGGTTCTTCAGGATGGGCCGATCGCCGTAGGCGAAGCTGACGTTCCTGAATTCGATGAAATGGTCTGTGGACACAAAAATTCCAAACAGCTTGAAAGAGGGGTCTCGTATCTGACCCCGCTACGACGGTGAAATTCAACCTGCTTCGCTACCGGCGGGAATCAGGCCGGCCGCGGTTTATGGTAGCGTACTATCCGGTCTCGAATAGCTGGATTTTATAGCGTTGGCGACTTTGCGCCAAATCTCGCTATGTTACGGTGTGCAAAATCGCCGCAATTTGATGCCTATGTCATTGCGACAGGGGCAGGGGTGTTGCCATAATGGCACACCGGCCGCGACCGGGGATCGGTTCGCGGCCGGCGCAAAGACGCCGGGAGGCGTCTTGGATCGGGATTACACGCCGCGCAGCAGCTCGTTGATGCTGGTCTTGCTGCGGGTTTGCGCGTCCACTTTCTTGACGATCACCGCGCAGTACAGGCTGTGGCTGCCATCCTTGGACGGCAGGTTGCCGGACACCACCACCGAGCCCGGCGGCACGCGGCCGTACATCACTTCGCCGGTTTCGCGGTCGTAGATCTTGGTGGATTGGCCGATGTATACGCCCATCGAGATCACCGAGCCCTCGCCGACGATCACGCCCTCGACGATTTCCGAGCGCGCGCCGATGAAGCAGTTGTCTTCGATGATGGTGGGGTTGGCTTGCAGCGGCTCCAGCACGCCGCCGATGCCGACGCCGCCGGACAGGTGCACGTTCTTGCCGATCTGGGCGCAGGAGCCGACGGTGGCCCAGGTGTCCACCATCGCGCCTTCGTCGACGTAGGCGCCGATATTGACGTAGGACGGCATCAGCACGGTGTTCTTGGCGATGAAGCTGCCCTTGCGCGCCACCGCGCCCGGCACCACGCGGAAGCCGGCTTCCTGGAAGCGGGCCTGGCTCCAGTCGGAGAATTTGGTGTCGACTTTGTCGAAGTAGCGGTTGACGCCGTCGTCCTGCACCGCGTTGTCGCGGATGCGGAAGGACAGCAGCACCGCCTTCTTCACCCACTGGTTGACCACCCATTCCGCGCCGTTTTTCTCGGCGACGCGCAGGCGGCCGGCGTCCAGCTCGGCGATCACTTGCTCGATGGCCGCCTTCAGTTCCGGCGATACGGTGGCGGGGGTGATTTCGGCGCGGTTTTCGAATGCCTGTTCGATCAGGCTTTGGATCGGATGCATCTGGTTCAGTCCTTTGGCAATGTGAATCGAAGTCGTCATCTGTGATTCTGGGTCCTGTGGCGGAGTGTCACGCCGGCGTCGCGGCGCGCTGGGTCTGGATGAATTCTACAATCCTTTGCGCGGCGGCCACGCATTCGGCCTGTTCCGCCACCAACGCGATGCGCACGTAGCCGCGGCCGGGGTTGGCGCCGTGGGCGTCGCGGGCCAGATAGCTGCCGGGCAGCATGGTCACGTGCCGCTGCTCGAACAGCGCGCGGGCGAAGGCCGCGTCGTCGCCGTCCGGCACCTTCGCCCACAGGTAGAAGCCGGCTTCCGGCCTCTCCACCTCGAGAACCGGCTGCAGCAGCGGCAGCACGGCGGCGAACTTGGCGGCGTAGGCGGCCCGATTGGACTCGACGTGCGCCTCGTCGTTCCAGGCGGCCTGGCTTGCCGCCTGCACCGTCAGGCTCATCGCGCTGCCGTGGTAGGTGCGGTACAGCAAAAACTGTTTCAGCACCGCCGCGTCGCCGGCGACGAAGCCGGAGCGCATGCCAGGCACATTGGAGCGCTTGGACAGGCTGGTCAGCATCACCAGCCGCTCCAGGCCGCGGCCGAGCGCGCGGGCGGCGGATAGGCCGCCCAGCGGCGGCGCGTCGAAATAGATCTCGGAATAGCACTCGTCGCTGGCGATCACGAAGCCGTAGCGGTCCGACAGCGCGAACAGCTGGTCCCAGGCGGCCAGATCCATCACCGCGCCGGTGGGATTGCCGGGGCTGCAGACGATCACCAGCTGCGCGCGCCGCCATATGTCATCCGGCACACCGTCCCAGTCCGGCTGGAAGCGGTTCTCCGCCTCGCAGTTCAGGTAATGGGGCTCGGCGCCGGCCAGCAGTGCCGCGCCTTCGTAAATCTGGTAAAAGGGATTGGGAGACACCACCACTGGCTTGACTGAGCCGCTGGCATTGATCAGGCACTGGGTCAGCGAGAACAACGCTTCGCGGCTGCCGTTGACCGGCAACACTTCGCCCGCCGGGTCCAGCTTCACGCCGTAGCGGCGCTCGGCCCAGTCGGCGCAGGCCTGGCGCAGCGCCGGCGTGCCTTGTGTCGCCGGGTAGCCGGACAGACCGGCGAGATTCGCGCACAGCGCGTCCTTCACCAGTTGCGGCGCCGGATGCTTGGGCTCGCCCATCGCCAGGCTGATGTGCGGCAATGCCGCCGGCGGGTCGGCATCGGCGAGCAGCGTCGCCAAGCGCTGGAACGGATAGGGGTGCAATTGGTCCAGGCGGGGATTCAAAGCGGCGTCTCCATCGGAAATTCGGCACAGGCAATCGACCATCTTAAGAACAGCCATGACACCTGTAAAACAAAAAATCGTCGCCACCTCTGGCATCCTCACTACCGCGCTGGTGTGGGGGCTGATGTGGTACCCGTTCCGCAGCCTCAACGCCCAGGGCGTCAGCGTGCCTATGGCCTCGCTGGCTACCTATCTGGTCACCATCGCCGCCGGCCTGGCGCTGTTCTTCAAGGTGTACCGGCGCCAGTTCCATTTCGAGCCGGTGCTGGTGCTGCTGACGCTGTTGTTCGGCTGGTGCAATTTCAGCTATACGATGGCGGTGGCCGAAGGCCAGGTAATGCGGGTGCTGCTGCTGTTCTACCTGTCGCCGCTGTGGACCGCGCTATGGTCGTGGCTGCTGCTGCACGAGCACCTGACCCGCCGCGGCTGGGCGGTGGTGGGGTTGTCGCTGCTGGGCTGCGGCGTGTTCATCTACCGGCCGGAGCTGTTCGCCGGCGAGCTGCCGCTGACCCACCGCTACGAGTGGCTGGCGCTGTCGGGCGGCATGGCCTTTGCGCTGGGCAATGTGATCAGCCGCCGCTCGCACGGCATCCCGGTGCCGGTGAAATCGGCGACGGTGTGGTTCGGCGTGGCGCTGATCGGCGCGTTCAGCTTGCTGCAGAGCGGCGATCTCCCCAGGATGCTGGAGATCCCGGCCGAAAGCTGGCTGGTATTGTCGATTTTGGGCGTGGTGCTGCTATGCACCAGCGTGGTGTCGCAGTACGGCCTGTCCATCATTCCGGCCACCCAGGCGATGACGCTGATGCTGATGGAGCTGGTGTTCGCCGCGGTGTCGGCCTATCTGCTGGCCGGCGAGCGGATGTCGGCGCAGGAGTGGTTGGGCGGCGCGTTGATCGCCGGCGCCAGCCTGTTGTCTGGCGGCATGAGCCGGCCCGGCAACAAGCCGCAGCCTACGCCTTGAGTATCGAGAATCGGAAAGACAAGATGCAGATCAGATTGATGGAGCCGCGGGATTTCGCGGCGTTCTGGCCGGTATTCCGCGAAGTGGTGGCCGCCCGCGAAACCTACGCTTTCGATCCGGACATGGACCAGGAGGCGGCGCGCCGACTGTGGTGCGAGGCGCCGCTGGAAACCTGGCTGGCGGAAGAGGATGGCCAGTTGCTGGGCAGTTATTTCCTCAAGGCCAACGCCGCCGGGCCCGGCGGCCATGTCGGCAACTGCGGCTACATGGTGGCGCCGGCCGCGCGCGGCAAGGGCGTGGCCCGCGCGATGTGCGAGCACTCGCAGCAACGCGCGCGGGAGCGGGGATTTCTGGCGCTGCAGTTCAACAGCGTGGTGGCCACCAACGCGGCGGCGGTGGCGTTGTGGCAGAAGCTGGGCTTCGACGTGGTCGGCCGGCTGCCGCGGGCCTACCGTCACGCGGTTCACGGGCTGGTCGACTGCCTGGTGATGTACAAGTGGCTGGGGGCGACAGAAGCGCCTGCGATGCCGGAGCCGGCCAAGCTGATCGGCCGCAAGAACATCGAGGCGACGGTGTCGCGGCGGCGCAAGCGGGACTGAGGAAGGAAGGCCGCCCCGCGGCGAGAGCCGGCGGGGCGGGAAGCGGGAGTTTACAGATTGTCCAGATACTGTTGCAGCGCCCGGATATTGTTGTCGTAGGCGGCCGGGGTGCCCAGTTCGACGCCGCCGCTGCGCACGTAGTAGGCGAACGCCACGCCGCGGGTGTCGAAGAAGGGCAGGAAGTCGTCCGGCTGCAGCGTGCTGCCGTTCAGGCCGATCGCCCAATTATTGGCCTTGTAGTGGTTCAGCTGCGTGATCGCGCCGTGCACGGCGATGCCCTCGGAGCTGCGGATCAGCGCGACGTAGTGGTTCAGCGTGTCGATGTTGATCTGATAGGCCGACGGCTCGCCGACGCTGACGCCCTGAGCGCGGACGTAGTAGGCGAACGGCAACTGGCGCTCGGTGAAGAAGGCCAGGAAATTGTCCGGCGCCAGGTTGTCGCCGTTCAGGCCGATCGCCCAGTTTTTCGACTGATACTCCTTCAGTTGTTTGACGACGCCGTCGGCGGCTTCGATTTCCTGCCTGGCGGGAACGTTCACTGCGATGCTGTGTGCCATGTCGGGTACTCCTGCGTTGGGTTGGTCAACAGCAGAAGGCGTGAGGGCGTGTCGCGGTCATGGAGGGTCTCCGTTTCCGGGTAGCGGCCGCAGAGGCGGCGGAAAGTAAGACCAGCCTAGCGTGGGAGGCGGCGCGCGGATACTGGGATTGCGGCCAGCCGATTTATGTCGGTAAATATCCTATAAAAGCAGGTATATCGACGCATTTGTCTGCATGATTTCGTATTTGCAAACCTGTTTTTTCGATAAGGCGGCGTTCACCAGCTGATCGTGGCATGGGACAGCTTGGGATCGCCGTGGGGATTGATCTGCGCCTTGTAGCGGGTGTTGGCCTTGAGCGAGACCGGTCTGGAGAGATTGCCGGGGGAGATCGATTTCTGCTGGCTCAGCAGCTTGGGCGCGCTAGCGTCCGTCATGTCGAAGACGCTGCAGTCGGCGGGGCTGCCGTTGACCAGAAATGTGAGCTTGTCGTTTTGGCCGCAGGTGAAGGTGTGTTCGAACCCATTGCCCAGATGAAGCCGAAAGGTGCGCATGGCGGCCTCCCCGAATATGGGCGGCGCGGAATGCGCTGCCCATATGCGGTGAACGGGGAGACGCGCGCGGCGCGAAGCGCGCCGCGCTCAGTAGTGCGGCGGAATCTCGTCGCGCGGCGAGCCGCCGGGGCCGTCGTCCGGCTGCGCGTTTCTGAACTGCTGGTACAGCAGGCGGATCTGCTGCTGCAGCAGATCGATTTCCTTCTGCTGGCGCGCGACGGTGGCATTCAGCGCGTCCAGCAGCTCGTCCTGGAAGGCGAGGCGCACTTCCAGCGCCTCGACGCGGTTTTCGTTTTCGGTGTTCATGCCCGCCATTCTACAACACCATCGCGGCGAGCCAGCCGGCGGTCATCAGCGGCAGGTTGAAGTGCAGGAAGGTGGGGATCACCGTGTCGCGGATATGGTCGTGCTGGCCGTCCAGGTTCAGGCCCGAGGTCGGGCCCATCGTCGAGTCCGACGCCGGCGAGCCGGCGTCGCCCAGCGCGCCCGCGGTGCCGATGATGGCCACGGTGGCCATCGGCGAGAAGCCCAGGTGGGCGCACAGCGGCACGTAGATGGCGGTGAGGATGGGCACGGTGGAGAACGACGAGCCTATGCCCAGCGTCACCGTCATGCCGATGGCCAGCATCGCCAGCGCCGCCAGCGAGCGCTGACCCTCGAACAGCGCCGCGCCGGCCTTGACCAGCGGCGCGATCTCGCCGCTGGCGCGCAGCACCTCGGCGAAGCCCTGGGCGGTGATCATGGTGAAGCCCACCATCGCCATCATTTTCATGCCCTCGTTGAACACGCCGTCGGCGTCCTTCCACTTGACCACGCCGGCGGCGAGGAACAATAGGAAGCCGGACAGCGCGCCCATGATCATCGAGTCGGTGTACAGCTGCACCGAGAACGCGGCGACGATGGCGGCGAAGGCGGTGGCCAGCGACTTGCGGCTGACGCGGGCGTGGGTGCGCTCGGCGTTTTCGATCTTGCCCAGCGAGTAGCGGCGCGGCTTGCGGTAGCTGATGAACACCGCCGACAGCAGGCCCGCCACCATGCCCAGCGCCGGAATCGCCATCGCGTGCATCACGTTGATGCCCGAGGTGTCCATGCCGGCCTTGGCGGCGTTGCCCAGCAGGATCTGCTTCAGGTAGATGTCGCCGAAGCCCACCGGAAACACCATGTAGGGCGTCACCAGGCCGAAGGTGATCACGCAGGCCACCAGCCGGCGGTCCAGCTGCAGCCGCGCCATCACGTACAGCAGCGGCGGGATCAGCATCGGGATGAAGGCGATGTGGATGGGCACCAGGTTCTGGCTGGCGACGCTGACGCAGCCCAGCAGCCCGATCAGCGTCCATTTCAGCTTGCGGTGGGCGCTGGCGTGCTCCAGCTTCTTCACCGCCAGGTCGGCCATCGCGTGGGGCAGGCCGGACTTGGCGATGGCGACGGCGAAGGCGCCCAGCAAGGCGTAGGACAGCGCCACCGAGGCGCCGCCGGTGATGCCCTGGTTGAAGGCGGCGAGGGTGGCGGGCAGCGACAGTCCGCCGGCGAGGCCGCCGACCAAAGCGCCGATCAGCAGGCTGATGACGACATGGGTGCGCAGCAGGGTCAGGGTGAGCATGGCGCCCACGGCTAGAACAACGGCATTCATTTGTATAGACAAATCAGTGGCTTATGCGCGGCTGCGCGGGGCGGGCAGGGTAACGGGTTTGCCGGGGCCTGTCTAGCAGTCTGACCTTTCATGCCATCTATATATCAAATTGATATTGAAATAAAATTTATTATTACTTTGAGAGATTATGGGGCCGCTTTACAGTCAAACCATCACCCGATTCCGCGCGAAGCGGCAAGGAGGCAAGATGGAAGCGCTGCTGGTGGGAGCCGATAGCCTGGGCAATATTCCCGAGGTGCTGAGCCTGTACGACATCCGCATCGCCCGCCACATCTGCGGCCGCAACGTCGCGCATCAGCGCAAGGCGGCGCTGCCCGGCCGGCCGGACGTGTTGATCCTGCTCACCGATTTTCTCGGCCACAACGTGATGCGGCATTACCGCGACCGCGCCGCCGCGCTGGGCATCCCGGTGCTGGCCTGCCGCCGCTCAGCCACCGCCGTCGAGCAGCGCTTGCGCCATCATGGCTGGAGGAGGCTGTCATGATTTTTTCCGGCAACGAGAACTGGCTGGCCTGGCTGCTGGGCCGCACCGCGCTGCAGGCGCCGCCCAAGGTGGAATGGCGGCGGGTCGCGCCGCCGCCGGCTCCTGCCAGGCGCTGAAAGCGGGTGGCGGCGCTGGTTCCCTGGCCGCCTATCTGAGAAACTCCCTGCCATCGTCGGCGTCCAAGCGGCTTGTCCGCCGCGGCGGGCGCTTCATCGTTTCGAAACAGGGAACCGCTTGATGTCAGTCTTTTCCGTTGAATTCAAAGTGCGCGACTACGAGTGCGACATGCAGGGCATCGTCAACAACGGCGTCTATTTCAATTATCTGGAGCACGCCCGGCACGAGTTTCTGCTGGCGAAAGGCATCGATTTCGCCCAGCTGGCGCGCGACAAGATCAATCTGGTGGTGGTGCGCTCGGAGATGGACTACAAGGCCTCGCTGACCAGCGGCGACCGCTTCGTCGTCACCGTGGCTTTTGAAGCGGTGTCCAAAGTGCGCTTCGGCTTCCGCCAGCAGGTGGTGCGCGCGGCCGACGGCAAGGTGGTGCTGGATGGCCTGGTGATCGGCACCGCGATCAACGAGCGCGGCCGTCCCGCCATTCCGGACGGCTTCGCCGAACGGCTGACCGCCTGAGTCTGCCGTCGCGTCTATTCCATCAGCGTTTCCGGGCGGATGCCCCACTGCTCTCGCAGGAAGGCTTGCCCGGCCGGCGTGACGCGCAGCGCGCGGCTGTCCAGCCGCCGCTCCACCCAGTTCCGCCGCAGGAATTCCCGGCACAATGCCGCGCCGAGGGCTCCGGCCAAGTGCGGCCGCCGCTCGCTCCAGTCCAGGCAGGCCCGCGCCAGCGGCCGCTTGCCCCCGGCCGGCGGTTCCACCGCCAGCGTCGCGGCGAACCAGCCGCGGCCGGCTGCAGTCACCGCGAACTGCCTGTCTTCATCCAGCAATAGCAATCCGTTTTCCAGCATCGCGTCGGCGATGGCGATGCCCAGCCTGCCGGCCAGGTGGTCGTAGCAGGTGCGCGCCAGCCGCAGTTCCGGCGGGACCCGGCTGGCCGCGCGCGGCCGGGCCAGATCGTGGCCGTGGGCGGCGGCGCTCAGCGCCTCCAGAGCCTGGGCGATGGCCGCATTGGCCAGCAGGTAGTATCGATGGCGGCCATGCCGCTCTACCTTGACCGCGCCGCCTTGCAGCAGCTTGGCCAGGTGGTTGCTGGCGGCCTGGGCGCTGAGGCCGGCGTGCTGCGCCAGTTCGCTGGCCGGGTAGCTGCGGCCGTCCAGCATCAGCAGCAGCATGAGGGAGCGGCCGGGATCGGCCAGCAGGCTGGCCAGGCGGCTGATGTCGGGGAGATGGGTGTTGGTCATGGTTCACTCCAGCGTGAAACATCGTGGCAGTCCGCCGGCTACGATACGGGCATTCGAACGACATGCCAAGGAGTTGAGCCATGCGCGCCCTGCTGGATTATCTACACACCTATTTCTTGAGCGAGCCGCAGCTGCTGTTCCGCTGCGGCCTGGCGCCGGAGCGGCTGGCGGCGTTGCAGAGCGAGGGCCGCGCGCCCCTGTCTTCTTACAAGGTGAGCTGCGCCGGCGCCGTCACGTCTTACTTCGGCGAGCAGGCGCTGGACGGCGAGCTGGCCTGGTATCCGCAGGCGATGGCCGAGTGGCTGATCGAGGCCGAGCATGCCGACGCGGCGACGCTGCGCGCGCGTTTCGAGCGGCGCTATCGGGCCGAGCTGGCGCGGCTGGCGGAGCAAGGGCTGCCTGCAACCGAGCCTGCCGCGGGCCTGGACGAGGAATGGGCGCATTTCCTGGCCGGCGCCTATGGCGTCTGCACCCGTCATGGCCGAGTGGAGCAGATCGCGGCCAAGGGCGCGCTGGTGGACTTGATCGACCGGCTGACCGAGCGCCAGACCCGGCCGGCGTTGCCGGAGGCCGAGCTGGTCTTGTTGCGCCGGGCGGTGGACCTGCTGGACGAGGCCGAAGCATGGTTCGCCCCGCATGAACGCGCGGCCAGCTCCCGCGCGCGCTGCGTCGACGGCGCGCGGCGGCGATACCTGGGAGGCGAGGCGTGAGCGGCTGGCCGAAGCACGCGCTGGCCGCCGCCGGCCATCCCGATCCTTATCCTTATTACCGCGAATTGGCGCGGGATGGCTGGCGGCGCGATGAGGCGCTGGGCTTATGGCTGGCCGCCTCGCGCCGGGCGGTGGACGCGGTGATGGAAAGCCCGGCTTGCCGCGTGAGGCCGGCGCGGGAGCAGGTGCCGGCGGGCATCGCCGGGGCACCGCTGGGAGAGGCGTTCGGCCGCTGGCTGCGGATGAGCGAGGGCGACGCGCATGCCCGCTTGCGGACGGCGGTGGGCGAGGGCCTGGCGTCCTTGCCCTGCGACGAGGCGGAGCTGACCGCGCGGCGGCTGGCGCGGGCTTTTTTGGCGACCGGCGCTGTCGATGGCCTCAGGCTGGACGCGCTGGTGGATTTTCTGCCAGTCGCCACGCTGGCTTCGCTGCTGGGCTGGCCGGAAGCCGCGCTGGCGGAGGCGGCGGCAGGGATCGCGCGGGTGTGCGGGGCCTTGGCGGTCGATGCCGACGCCGTTGCGCGCGAACGGGGCGCGGAGGCTTGCCGGATCTTGCTGGCCGATCTCGCCGCGCTGCCGGCCGAGGGCTGGCTGCGGCGCTGGCGCGCCGAGTTTGTCGGTCTCGACGCCGCCGTCTTATGCGCCAATCTGCTCGGCATCCTGTTCCAGAGCCGCGATGCCGGCGCGGGGCTGCTGTCGGCCGGCATCGCCTGGCGTTGCCTGGGCGAATGGATGCATGCCGATCCCGGCGAGTGGCGCGCGCGTTTGATGCTAGACCCGGTGTTGCACCATACCCGGCGTTTCGTGGCGGAGGACATTGAGTTGGCCGGACAGCGGCTGAAAGCCGGCGATCAGGTGCTGGTGCTGCTGGCCGCCGCCGCGCATGATCCGGCGGCAAGGGGAGAGTGCATGGATTTCGGCCGCAGCCGGCACGCTTGTCCGGGGGAGGCGCTGGCCTTGGCCACCGCCTGCGGCGCTTTGCATGCGCTGGAGGAGAGCCGTCCGGACTGGCGGGCCTTGGGCGGCGGCGTCACCTTTGATGGTCCGCCCAATATCAGAATGCGCCGCTTCGGCGCGGGAGAACGAGCATGATCGCGGTGATATTCGAGGCGATGCTGGCCGAGGGCGGGCGCGAGGCCTATCTGCAATGGGCGGCGCGGCTGGCGGAGCAGCTGCGGACGATGGACGGCTTTGTCTCCATCGAGCGTTTCCAGAGCCTGAATCAGTCGGACAAGTTGCTGTCGCTGTCGTTCTGGCGGGACGAGGCGGCGCTTGCCGCCTGGCGCAATCTGGAATCGCACCGGATGGCGCAGGCGGCGGGGCGGGGAGGCGTGTTCGCCGACTACCGGCTGCGGGTGGCGGCGGTGCTGCGCGACTACGGGCAGGCCGACCGCCGGCAGGCGCCGCCGGACAGCCGTGCGGCGCACTCAGCTTGAGAGGGCTTTGATCACGTAGAGGTCGAAGCGGGTGGATTTGCCGTCCAGCACCGCCGACGGCTTCACGCCGGCGATGGCCGCGCCCAGGCGCGGCCGTTTCACCACCACCCGCACTTTGGCGGCGGCGATGGCGGCGGCCAGCAGCTCGGCGCTGTCCATGTCGTCGCCTATCACGTGTTGGAAAGCCTGCATGTCTTTCTTGGCGGCGGCCGATTTCTTGTCGGTGTCGGGGAACATCGGATCGACGAAGACCACATCCGGCCGCTGGTCGGCCGATAATCCCGCCAGCCAGTCGCGCGAGTTGGCGTGCACCAGCGTCATCCGCGCGGCGATGTCGCGGGTGGCTTCGTCGCGCTCCGCCCGCTCCAGCGCGTCGGCCAATAGCGCCGCCGCCACCGGCGAGCGCTCCACCATCGTCACCCGGCAGCCCAGAGTGGCCAGCACGAAGCTGTCGCGGCCCAGGCCGGCGGTGGCGTCGGCCACGTGGGGCAAATCCTTCGCCCCTTTCAAACCCACCGCCTTGGCCACCGGTTGGCCGCGGCCGCCGCCTTGTTCGCGGCGGTGCCGAGCTGCGCCTTCGACGAATTCGGCGTACACCGCGCCGTGTTTGCCGGTGGTCAGCAATTCCAGTCGCTCGGAGCCCAGCTCCAGCCAGTAGCCGTCGGCCGGGCGCTGCTTGATCAGTGGCAGGGCGAAGCGTTCGCTCAGGCGGCGGGCGGCGTCGAGGCGGGCAGGCTCGGCGCAGTAAAGCGGTGTGGCGGTCATCGGGAATCCTTCAAAACTGTTGCGCACGATACGGGATGCGAGGCCGCGTCGCAAGCGGCCGCGCCGGGATGGCGCTCGTCGCGCGCGAGGGTGATACGTAGATTTATCTAAAGGACCTTTACTCATACGACATTTTTTTATGCCCTCAACTAGTCTATTTCTGTAGCAGGGGCATTTTTATTCAAACGCAATCGGCGGCTGCCGTAGCGCAGGTGTGGGAGCAGGAACATGGCATGGTGGAAATCGACGGGCCGGGAACCGGCCAAACAGGCTGGGCGTCCGGCCGGCCGTTTGCTGCTGCAGGCGCTGGAGCCCAGGATGATGTTCGACGGCGCGGTGGCGGCTTCGGTAGGCGAGGCCGCGCATCATGTCGACCCCGCGCACGACGCGGCGCGCGTGGACGCGCAGCAGCGGCATGGGGAGGCGGCGGCCGTGGCCGCGGC
>NZ_JAJOHV010000081.1 GCF_021129175.1 Chromobacterium piscinae
GCGCGGGCCCAGGCCGGGAAGGCGGCGCGGGCGGCGCGCACGGCGGCATCCACCTGGGCGCTGTCCGCAGCGCGGCCCTGCCACAGAGGCGCGTTGTCGGCGGGATTGGTCTTGGCCATGGACTCGCCGTCGCCGGCCAGCCACTTGCCATCGATAAACAGACTGCTCATTGCGCTGCCTCCTTCGGCGTCAGCGTCACACAGCGGACGTGATCGCCGTCTTTAATCTTGAGCGCCCGCGCCAGTTCCGGCGTCAGGCAGAATTCGCCCTGCGGCCGAGCCGACTCCACCAGCACCGCGCGGTAGTCCTGCAGGGCATCATTGCAGACCAGATAGCACTCCTTGTCGCCGTCCGGCAGCGGATCGACGACGCGCGCCGGCAGGCGCTGGCTTTCCTTCACCGCGCGGATGTCGCCGGTGTAGGCCTGGACGGTCGGACCGGCATCGAAGATGTCGACATAACCCTCGTAGCGGAAGCCTTCCGACTCCAGCATCGCCACCGCCGGGCGGGTGGCCTCATGGGTGAGGCCGATCACCGCCTGCGCTTCCGGCTCCAGGAAGTCGACATAGACCGGATGCTTGGGCATCAGCTCGGCGACGAAAGCCTTCTGGCCGATGCCGGTCAGGTAGTCGGCCTCGGCGAAGTCGATGGAGAAGAAATGGCGGCCCAGCGCCTCCCAGAACGGCGAGCGGCCGGTTTCGTCGGACACGCCGCGCATCTCGGCCACCACCATCTTGCCGAACAGCTGCGGGAACTGCGCCAGGAACAGGAAGCGGCTCTTGGACAGCAGGCCGCCGTTGCGCTTGACGCGGTAATCCGGGTGCAGATACAGCGTGCACAGCTCGGAATAGCCGGTATGGTCGTTGGACAGGAACAAGGTCTCATGGCGGCTGTACACGCCCAGCTCTTCCGACGCGTGGACGATGGTGCCAATGCGGTAGTTGTACCAGGGCTCCTTCAGGCCGACGGCGGCTTCCACCGCGCAGATGCCGGCCACCTTGCCATTTTCCGAATCCTCCAGCACGAAAACGTAGCCGTGGTCGGCGCGGTCCAGCTCGCCGGAGAAAGACAGCACCGAACGGGCGATGCGCTTCTGCAGCCGGTCTTCGTTGATCGGCAGCGAGGTCAGGCCCACGCCGCCGCTGGCGGCGCTCCTGGCCAGCTCCATCAAGCCCGGCAGGTCCTTGTGTTCAACGGGACGGATAAACATCATGGCCAGGCCTCCTTAGTCTTGCTGCAAACCGGCGACGCGCACCATGTCGCCGCTGGATACGCCCAGCGCCTTGGCCGCGTCGGGATTGATGAAGGCCACGCCGTCCACCACCGCCACGCGGGCGGCGGTGGCGGCGAAACCGGCCAGGCGCTGGTTGCTGACCAGCTGCAGGCTGGCCTGCGCCGGCAGGCTGGCCTGGATTTCCACCGGGTAAGCCCGGCTGTGCTCCACCGTCTTCAGGCGGTCCAGCTCGGCGGTCAGCACCGCGCCGCCGTCGAAGATGTCCAGATAGTTGTCGGCTTCGAAGCCTTCCTTGCACAGCAATTGGCAAACGCGCTCGAAGTGCGGGTGGATCTGGCCGATCGCCTGCTGCGCCTCGTCGGGCAGCAGCGGCACGTAGATCGGGTAGCTGGGCATCAGCTCGGCGATGAAGGTCTTGCTGTGGCTGACGAAGGCCTGCTCCACCTGCAGGAAATCCAGGTTGAAGAAGCGGCGGCCGATGGCGTTCCAGAACGGCGACTGGCCGGCGTCGTCATGCACGCCCTGCATCTCGGCGATGATGCGGCGGCCGAAGCGCTCGCGCTCGCCGGCGATGAACAGCAGCCGGGCGCGCGACATCAGCTCGCCGGCGATGGCCTCCAGCCCGCTGTCGACAAAGAAGCCGCACAGCTGCACGGTGCCGGTCAGGTCGTGGCAGATGTTGAGCACGTGGACGCGGTTGTTGACCTTCAGCGCGCGGGAGGCATGGACGGCGGTTTCGCTGCGGTAGCTGTAGAACGGCTCGTCGAAGCCGGCCGACGCGCAGATCGACGCGGTGCCCACCACCGCGCCGCCCTGCTCCAGCGCGAACATGTAGTAGTCGCGGCTGGATTCGCCGCTGGCTTCGTGCTCGAAGGCGCTGACCGATTGCTGGATGCGTTCGAACAGCTTCTCGCGGTTGCTCGGCAAGCTGGTGACGCCGATGCCGCTGGCCTGGGCCAGCCGCTCGATCGCCGGCAAGTCCGAAGTGCGGACGGGACGCACGGTAAACATGGGACTACCTCCCTGGGTTGGGGGCGGCCGCGCGTATCGCGGGCGCAGCCGCAGCCGCGACCCGGCCGAAGCGGGGTCGTGGCGGTTGAGTCTGGGTCTAGAGGGCCGGACGACACTGCCGCCCGGCGGGCCTTGCCTGGCTTACTTGGCGGACTGCAGATCGGCGATGGCGGCGTCGAGGCGCTTCAAGCCCTCATCGATGTCGGCATCGCTGATCACCAGCGACGGCGCCAGGCGCAGCACGCTCAGGCCCGCCACCAGAATCATCAGCTGCTGCTTCTCGGCAGCCTTCAGGAATTCGCGGGCGCGGCCGTTGTATTCGTCGGTCAGCACGCAGCCGATCAACAGCCCCTTGCCGCGCACCAGCTTGAATACCTTGTACTTGGCGTTGATCGCCTCCAGGCCGGCCACCAGGCGGTTATGGCGCGCCTCGACGCCGGCGAGCACCTCGGGAGAGCTGACGATGGACACCACCTTGTGGGCCACCGCACAGGCGAGCGGATTGCCGCCGTAGGTGGAGCCGTGGCTACCGATGCCGAAGCTCTTGGCCACTTTCTCGGTGGTCAGCATCGCGCCAATCGGGAAGCCGCCGCCGATGCCCTTGGCGGAGGACAGGATGTCCGGGGTCACGCCGTATTGCTGGTAAGCGAACAGTGCGCCGGTGCGGCCCATGCCGCTTTGCACTTCGTCAAAGATCAGCAGCGCGTTGTGCTGGTCGCACAGCTCGCGCGCGGCTTTCAGGAATTCCGGATCGGCCGGCAGCACGCCGCTCTCGCCCTGGATGGGTTCGATCACCACCGCGCAGGTCTTGTCGGAAATGGCCGCCTTCAGCGATTCGATATCGTTGAATTCGAAATGGCCGATGCCGCCCGGCACCGGGCCGAAGCCTTCGGTGTACTTGGGCTGGCCGCCGACGCTGACGGTGAACAGCGTGCGGCCGTGGAAGGAATTGACGCAAGACAGGATCTGGTTCTTGTCCGCGCCGAAGTTGTCATGAGCGTACTTGCGCGCCAGCTTGAACGCTGCCTCGTTGGCCTCGGCGCCGGAGTTGCAGAAGAACACGCGCTCGGCGAAAGTCTTTTCCACCAGCAGGCTGGCCAGCTTCAGCGCCGGCTCGTTGGTGAACACATTGGACACGTGCCACAGCTTGTTCGCCTGCTCGGTCAGCGCGGCCACCAGCTCGGGGTGGCAGTGGCCCAGCGAGTTGACGGCGATGCCGCCGGCCAGGTCGACGAATTCGCGGCCGTCCTGGTCCCAGACGCGGGAGCCTTCGCCGCGGACCGGGATGAAACCGGCCGGGCCGTAGTTGGGCACCATGACCTGGTCGAAATCAGCGCGGGTTACCGAATTGCTCATTGATGGTTTTCCTTCCTTGTTCTGTCGTGCGCCAACGCTTTTTCCGCGCGGCTGTTTTTACATGCTCGATCGATTCTAAAGGAAGCGGACGAGAAGTCACTATCCTGTTTGCGACACCGCCGTACAAAAAGCATTCGTTAAAACATGGTTTCATGTTTGACAATCAGCAATATCCACTTTCCAGCAACGCCCATCCACCCATTCCCCTACCTCCGCTTGGAGAAGGGAAAAGATGCCGGAAGCGCAGTCAAACATTGAGCATGCCCTGTTTTATTTCATGCTGAAATAGTCATTCCGAAATAGTCATCCATCAAATAAAAACAGTGCCAATCTCCTAGCCTACTGGCGCGGCGAACATCGACATGCGCCGTTCCATCCAGACCAGCAGCTCCCGGGGGGCGGCCGCCAACGGGCGGCCGGCCTTGAGCAGCAGCCTGGCCTTGGCCCCTTGCAACAGCGGATGGTCGATAGGCACAGTAGTCAATTCGCCGGCCATCAGTTCGCGGTAAGCGGCAAACTCGCCGATCAGCGCGACGAAGTTGTCGGCGGCGGTGATGCGCTTGAGCGCTGACAGCGAATTGGTGGTCAGCGTCGGACGAATCCGTATACCCTCGGCGAATTCCAGCATTCTGACCGCGTGGCCGATGCCAAACGTCGGCGGCATCAAGGCCAGTGGGTAGGACAGCAGATCGGCGATGCTGGCTGGCCCGCCCCTCAGCGCCAGCGGATGGTCGGACCGCAACAGCAGCACGACCGGCTGCGTGGAGCTGGCGTGATACTCAATGTGGGGGTGCGCGGGCGGATTGTAGGCCAAGCCGATATGCGCCCGCCCCTCCGCCACTTCACGCAGCAAGTCGTCGACTGGCCACATCTCCAGCCCGATCTCCAGCTGCGGATATTGCCTGCAGAACGGGGTCAACACCTCGTCAACCAAGGCGTCGACATACCCTTCGCTGATCGCCAGCCGCACCTGGCCTTGCTGCAGCCCCTTCAGGGCCAGCAACTGGTCCTCGAGTCGCTCCTGGTGCGAGCGGCAGCCCCGCCAGTATTCCAGCAGATGCGCGGCGGCCTCGGTCGGCCTGACCCCACGCGCCGCGCGCTCGAACAGCACGACGTCCAGCTCGCCCTCCAATAATTTGATCTGGCGAGTGATCACCGATGGCGAGGTATTGAGGCTATCGGCCGCCCCGCGTATCGAGCCATGCCGCAGCACCTCGCGAAAATAGCGCAGCCGTTGTTGATTGATGTCCCGCATGCTCAGGCTCCGGCGTTACGTTGCTCATGAAGCAACGAAGTGTGCATATTGTTGCTCTTTCTGCGAAATCACCAAATTGGCATAGTGAGGCCATCCGCTCCGGCGCCGGCGGAACAATGGCGGCGCACAGCGCTGGCCATCCCGCTGCATGGATGCGCGACACCCCAGCCAACCTCCACAGGTGAAAAAGGATGAAAAAAACCATCTGCAGCAAGCTCCGCAACATCTTCGCCGCAATCGGGCTTTCCCTACCCGGAGCATTCGCGCTGGCGGGAGTCGTCCAGGTGCAAACAACCGATGCAGCACCGAGCGCGACGGCGGCCGCAGCTCAAACACTGCCCGCCTTCAAGGACATCAAGCAGATCGATGCCGGCGCGCTGAACATCGGTTACGTCGACGAAGGCCCGGCCGATGGCCCGGCAGTCATCCTGCTGCACGGCTGGCCGTACGACATCCACAGCTTCATCGATGTCGTCCCCATGCTGACCCGATCCGGCTACCGCGTGATCGTGCCATACCTGCGCGGCTACGGCCGCACGCGCTTCCGCGACCCCGGCGCCGTGCGCAACGGCCAGCCAGCGGCGCTGGCTTCCGACGTTGTCGCGCTGATGGACGCGCTGAAGATAGACAAGGCTATCCTCGCCGGCTACGACTGGGGGGCGCGCTCCGCCGATATCGTCGCCGCGCTGTGGCCACAGCGGGTAAAGGGGCTGGTTGCCGTAAGCGGCTACCTGATTGGCAGCCAGGAAGCTGGCAAACAACCTTTGCCGCCCAAGGCCGAGTTGCAATGGTGGTACCAGTTCTACTTCGCCACCGAGCGCGGCCGCGCCGGCTACGAAAAAAACTATCGCGATTTCGCCAGACTGATCTGGCAAACCGCCTCGCCGCAATGGCATTTCAACAGCGCCGCCTTCGAGCGCAGCGCTGCGGCGCTCGACAACCCGGACCACGTCGCCGTCACCCTCTACAACTATCGCTGGCGCCTGGGCCTGGAAACCGGCGAAACCAAGTACGCCGGCCTGGAAGCAAGCCTGGCCAAATTCCCAGCCATCACAGTGCCGACCATCACCATGGAAGGCGACGCCAACGGCGCTCCGCACCCCGAGCCTGCGGCATACGCCAAGCGCTTCACCGGCAAATACCAGCACCAGCTGATCCGCGGCGGCGTGGGACACAACCTGCCGCAGGAAGCGCCGCGCGCCTTCGCCGAAGCGGTGATTGCGGTCGATCATTTCTAGTTCGGAAGCCCACGGCCTGGATCAGGCGCCGGTCATGGCATGAGTTGTCTGGAGGAAATGCAAGAATGGGAGTAGCGGCTGAAAGTGAACGCGCTTGTGGCGACAAAACGCAATTTAGGCTGAGCCGACCACCGCTGGAGCGGCATATTCCTGGGAGAGACCATGCTACTACGACCGGAACAGACTCACCTGCTGCCGGCCCGCATACCGCCCTTAATTCACTGAGCCGCCTTTTCAGGCAGCCTGTACTTTCTCTTCAGTTCTATAATCAAGGGCTGGTTTTTTTCAAGAAATTCATTGAATTGCTTGATCACCTCTCCTTGTCGGATGCTAGAGAGGGAAAAATCATTGCTTTCAAAGGGAAGCTTCCTATCAAAGACTAGTGCGCCTGGCTTGTGGACAATCTCGTCAAGGTAGTAATTTATGACTATCGGACTGGCATAGATGGCGTCGTAGTGCCCAGTCATTCCCAAACCGATCACCTTGCTGAACGAATCCTCCTGATAGACCCGAATCGTTCCATTATTGATCTTTTGCCGCATGGCCTGCTCAAAAGGCCAAGGGGTAAATCCTCGCATAGTCACGATGGCTCTAAGGGAAGCCGATGATAGCTGGTCCACCTTATCCGGCTTCACTAACAATCCTTCAATAACATTTATGACTGGAGCGCTATAAAAAATGGATTTCCCTTTTTTCAGATCAGCTTGCCAGTGGGGATTATCTGGATATTTAAAATCAATCGAGCTGTCGTTCAGAAATGTATGAAACAGCCTTGAAACCGGAAGTGGCGTGTAAGTAAATGAATAGCCGGATTGCTTTGCAAATGCATCAAGCAAATCTCTGCCATACCCAGAAAATTTTCCATTGACGCAGCTATGCAGCGGATAATAGTCAATCTCTTCTACGCCCACGACAAATGAGCTGGCAGCAGCAGTGCCAATAAATGCCATACAAAGGCATGTCATCACCATTGATGTCAGCTTCATTTCCAGCCACACAGCCTCATTCAATTGTATTAAAAGACATGGGCTACCGCACCTGCGTAGAGCTTGCTTATCCCTTATTACTTTAGAGCAAACCACCAAATTCTGGCCTAAAAATAACTGGCCGCCCGCTCAACCCAAGAAACTACTCCCGCACAAAACCAAGAACACCCCTCCCCATTACACTCCCAGCCACCAAAGGGTTCGGCATCCAGGCGGTGAAAATATCCAGTTCGTCGCCGTCCAGCCTGTAGAACCGCTCCTGCTCAGTACCATTCCAAACTTCGTTCCAGCATGTGTCCACCTTGACGATGAAACGATCTCCATCTACCCGATACTGCCCGGTATAGGCCATCACGGTTCGGAACAACGCCGCCTGTTGCGCATCGGAGCTTCCCGGTTCCCGCGCTTTAGCTGTCACAAGTACCATCATCCGCCCGTCGGCGCTGAAAATCAGATGACCATTGGAGTGCTCGCCCCATGGTTGGGTGCGCTCCTTGGACTCCTGCAGCTCCAGATCGAAAGAAACCAACCGCCAACTACCGCAAAGCTTGATGTCGCCCTCGGACATATTCCCTCCTGTCGCCATTCGCTAAAAAAGATTACCTTTAACGTCCGCCCCCTACTGAGCAATCATTAAATGGTTAGGAAGCCAGGCTGCAAACCAACTCAAAGCATTTTGAATGTTGCATTTCTTCGCCATAAAACTCACCATGCACTCATTCACACCGCGCAAATCTGCAATGATCCAAGGCTGCGGAGATAGCTTTACGCCATTCTCCCGCAAAGTCTTTGGAATCAGGGCTCCGCTGGAACGAAGCATGATGGATAAAACGATAACTCCAGGATAATCATCGAGCCGCTTTCTGAATGCGGGCGTTGCAAAATTGGGCGTGAGAAGGTTGCTTTGATCCGCATAAATGCCCTCCCCATTATTCATATTCGAAAAAGAAAATGACGTCTGAAAAATAAAAAACTAAATAGCGCAATAATAATTCTTTTCGCCTTCCCGTATAAAACACCCTGACAGTTCGTAAAATACTATCGGCTACTGGTTCATATCCCGGCAAACTGTTTAGGAGCGCAATCATAAAGCGATCGCCATCTGATAGGGCTCTCTTATGCCTAACTCTGACTGAGCATGCCCATGCTAGCACAAAGGCATAAATGGCCGCATTGGCCTGAACCCGGCCATCTGGCCAAGTCTGCGCTTTTAAAGACTCCAATAAAAACGGCGGGCCAAGGCCCGCCATCTCTTCCAAAAAACAAAGCATTCAAACTAAATCCACACGAAATACTGCGGCTTTTAAGTACGGGCAAGCATCTTGCCCTCTCTGATGCTTCTCACTGCCCAGACAAGGCCTCCACTCGCCCGACTCGGCGGCCGTCCTGGGTGACGCCGCGCCAGTAGCGCGCCTGCACTTGCAGGCCGGGCAAATAGTTCTGCCAGCTATGGCCATCGGGCGAATACTGCAGGCGCGCGCCCGGCCATTCGGTCGTCACCGAGATGCCATTGGCGTCCGGCTGCACCGCCGGCATCGATACCCGGTAGCCTATGCCGGCGCGCTCCAGCTTGCCGGCCTCGCGCCAGCCCAGCACCGCGGCGAATTGCTGCCAGTCGGCGTTCATCGCCGCCTTGTCCACCAGATGGGTGACGCCCAGCTGGTAGGTCTCGCCCACCTTGTATGGCCGCTCCCACGCCGCCTTGTGCCAGGCTCGTTCGGCCAACGCCAGCAGGCGCGGGTAGACCATGGTTTCGAACTCGGCGTCGGTGCGCATCACCTCGGTCCAGGCTTGGCCCTGAATGCCGGCGTATTGCGCCGGCGCGGCGGAGCTGGTCACCGCGAACGGCTGGCCCTGGCGGTCCGGCATCACTTCGGCGTTTTGCGGCAGGTTGTCCGGAGCGAAGCTGAACACCTTGTAGCTGTCGGTATCGCGCGAGGCCCAGTAATAGCCGTGCTCGCGCGGGTTCAGCTCGTAGGGGAAGTCGAAGTACAGGTAATCAGGCAACGCCAGCACCGTCTTGAAGCCCTTGGCGGCGTAGCCGTTCACCGCCTGCGCCGCGCCCCAGTACAGCGTGTCCCATTCGGTGACCATGGTATTGCGGGTGGCGAAATCGGACGCGCCGCTGGAGCCGGCCACGCCGTCCTGCCACGCCGCCATCGTCGGGATGCCCTGCTGGGAAACAATGCGGCTGGCCTCGCGCGCGAAGCGCAGCGACAAGTCGTCCACGCTCTTCAATTTGCCCCTGGCGATCTGCGCCTGGCAGGCCGGCGAGCGGCCCCACGGCTTGTCCTGCTGCGCCATATTGACCTTGCCCTTGGCCGGGTCGCTGCCGCTGGCGTCCTGGAAGCCGGAGCCCAGCAGGATGTTCTTGGCCTCGTCGCCGCCGAAATGCCAGGTCTGCAGCGGCTGGCCAGCCTCGCGGTGCATCTGCGCCACCTCGGCCACCAGCTTGGACACGAAGCGGCCGCTGCCCGGCACGCAGGGGTTGAAATAGGTGCGGCGGTCGTAGAATTGCACCGACAGCGTGTTGGACTGGTCTTGCGGGTCCAGCAAGCGGTATTCCGACGCCGCCTGCGGCTGGCCCTGCGCCAGCAGCTTGCGGTAGCGCGCCTCCATAGCCACCATCGCGGCGCGGGCGTGCGCCGGCATGTCGAACTCCGGAATCACCTCGATGAAACGCGCCTGGGCGTAGCTCACCAGCGCGATGTAGTCGGCGCGGGTCAGATAGCCGCCTCCGGACTGGTTGGCCGGGCCGGAGCCCAGCTGCGGCACCAGGCACTGGGTTTCGCTCAAGTCATGGCAGCGGCGCGCGCCGACGTCGGTCAGCTCCGGCAGGCCGGGAATCTGCAAGCGCCAGCCTTCGTCGTCGGACAGATGCAGGTGCAGCTTGTTGAGCTTGTAGGCGGCCATCTGATCTATCAGGCGGCGCACCGTGGCCGGCTGCTTGAAGTTGCGCGCCAGATCGGCCATGAAGCCGCGATGGACATAGCGCGGCGCATCCTCCACCGTCATCCAGCGCACCTGGCCGCCCCCCTGCGGCAGCAGGCCCAGCAGCGTCTGCACGCCGTAGAACACGCCGGCGGCGTCAAAGCCTTCCACCCTCACGCCCTGCTGGCCGATCAGCAGCCGATAGCCGCCGGACACGGCGATGTCGGCCGGCAAGCGGCCGCCGACCACGCCGCCGCTGACATTGACGCCCTCGTTGCGCAACCCGAGCTGCGCCGCGCGCTGCGCCAGCGCGTCCCGCTGCGCCGGGCTGACGCCGGACAGGTTCAGGTTAAGGCCGCGGACCAACAGCTCGCCGCCGCCCAGCTGCTGGCGCAATGTGGCCGGGATGACGCGGTTGGCCGCCTGCGCGACAGACAGCTGCGGGCCGCGCTGGCTGAAGGCGCGATAGCGCTGTTCCGGCGTGGCCAGCGGCCGCAGCTCACCGGCCGGATTTTTCCAGTTGTCGCCGGTCAGCGGCAGCAGATAGCTGGCCTCGTCGCTGCTGTCGTGCTGCAGCAGCGCCGGCTGCTGGCCGTCCACCGTCACATAGGGGCGGGGCAGCACGTCGCTTTCCTGCAGTATCCAGTATTCGTCTATCAGCGGCAGCTCCAGCTTCTGGCCCGGCGCCAAGCCCTGGAAGGCGGCGGTGGGCGTGATCTGGTACAGGTCGCCGGTGATGTGGCGGAGGGAGAACTGCGGCGTGTCCAGCTTCAGGATGCGGCGGATGCTGTGCAGATACAGATTCCAGCCGCCGCCGGGCGCCACCGCCTGCCCGCCCTTGTTTTCCAGGATCAGCCGGCCCTTCAGGCAGGACGCCCAGTCCGCTCCCAGGTCGGAGCACGGCGCGCCGGCCGCGGCGCCCTTGTTGGTGTCCACCGCAATCCTCAGCGACAGGCTCTGCCCCAACGCCGCCGCATCCGGCGCGGCCCACGCCCACGCCGACAAGGCGGCCAGCACTGCCGCGCCCAGTAATCGCTTCACGCTCATCGTCCACTCCCTCGCTATCCAACATGGCGTTCCGGGCGCGCGCGTCCGGAGCTCTCGCCGCTGCCCGGCCATGCGCGATGCAAACGGCATTGGTATTTAATTGGTATTCTGAATGGCGCGCAAGCGGTACTGCCAATTAGGACTGGCGCAATGCAAACTTTGCGCAATGGGCTTGCGCGGATTCGGCAAAAACACCGTTGCGATGTCATCTTCTTGCAACACGATGAAATTTCACGCCAATCCCCAACAAATTCATACCCTTGCGTGCGCGCGGCGCGCCTCCCGGCCGGATCATGCGTGATCTTTATGAGAATAAAAACGATTCCTATTTGTGTTAAAAATAAGTCGATGTGATAATGGTCCGCTCAATTGACATTCATTGCGCAAATCTAATCCGGCGTCTTGATCGGAACGGCTTGCGATGCGCCAGCCGGCTTGCCAATTGGATATGCGTTCCGTGATGAACACTCTGGGTACGACCAATACAATGAAAAACAAGCGCTCCCCGCACCTCGCGCGCCCGGCATTCCGCCTGGCCATGCTGTCCGCCGCCGTCGGCGCCCTCTATCTGCCCGCAGCGCACGCCGCCGAGGCGGTGCTGCCCTCGGTGGTGGTGACCGCCACCGGCTACGAGCAGAAAATCAAGGAAGCCCCGGCCAGCATTTCGGTGATCACCCGCGAAGACCTGCAAAAGAAGCCGTTCACCAACCTGGCCGACGCGATCCAGGACCTGGAGGGTGTGAGCATCAACGGTTCCGGTCCGGGGGACAAGGACATCTCCATTCGCGGCATGCCCGGCGAATACACGCTGCTCCTGGTGGATGGCCGCCGCCAGAACACCCGCGAATCCCGCAGCCGCGGCACCGGCGGCTTCCAGCAATTCCAGATTCCGCCGATGGAAGCGATCGAGCGCATCGAAGTGGTGCGCGGCCCGATGTCGTCGCTATACGGCTCCGACGCGATGGGCGGCGTGGTCAACATCATCACACGCAAGTCACCCAAGGAGTGGCACGGCTCGATGACGCTGGGCGGCACCATCACCGAGCATTCCGCTGAAGGCAATACCGGCCAGAGCAGCTTCTGGGTCGGCGGCCCGCTGGTGAAGGACCTGCTGTCGCTGCAAGTCTATGGCGCGCTGAACAACCAGGCCGAAGACAATATTTATTACTCAAAAAGCCTCGATGGCGGCAAAGATGCCGCCCATGTCGGCGACATCAATGCCAAACTTAGCTTCACTCCAAGCAAGGATCATGAAATCACGCTTGAAGCAGGCCATAACGAGCTGCGTAAAACCACCACCCCTGGTAAAAGCGCTGCACCCCGTGGTAGTAAGGACGACTATTTCGACACTCGAGACCACTGGAGCTTGAGCCATAGCGGAAAGTACGGAATCATCCGCTCCAATATCGCGTTGTATCAAGAAATCGAGAAACCCAGCCATAGTGCTAACAATGTCGATGACGGCAAAGGCATGAGGCTGACCAACACCACGCTCGACGGCCAGCTCTCCTTCCTGTTCGACAGGCACACGCTGAAGCTCGGCACCCAAGTCGGCAAGCAGGTTGGTGACAATATGCGTGCCCAGGACGCCATTGCCGGCCTCAACGGTCCCGCCAACCCGAACAAAATCACCGTCAACACTTGGGCGCTGTTCGCAGAGGATACCTACGACATCACCGACAGTCTGAAGTTGACCGGTGGCGGCCGCCTTGACCATCACAGCGTGTTCGGCAGCCACTTCACGCCACGCCTGTATCTGGTAGATCAACTGAATGCGAATTGGACTCTAAAGGGAGGCATTGGCAAAGGCTTTAAAGCGCCAACCATACGCCAAAGCACTGAAGGTTATTGCATCAGCACCAATAAAGGCGCCGGGCTTTTGTGCGGCAATGGAAAACTGAAGCCGGAGGAAAGTACTTCCTACGAAGCCAGCCTGCATTTCGACAACAATCGAGACCTGCAAGCCAACGCTACACTGTTTTACAACCAGTTTAAAAATAAAGTCGTCAGCTATGGCACCGGCCAGTACACAAACCAGCTGATCTCTAAAGCAGGCCAGATGGCTGAAGTCTATGTCTACGACAATGTTGACTCAGTGAACATCCATGGCCTGGAGCTCTCTAGCAGTTGGACCTTCACACCGCGCTGGACCGTATCCGGCAACTACACCTACACCAAGTCCAAGCGCCACGGCGGCAAGGAAACCACCTTCTCCGGCCAGTCGCTGGAAGGCATGCCGTTGGACAAAACACCTGAGCATGCGGGCAACATCAAGTTGGCCTGGAACCCAGTAGAGAAATTGGACCTGTATACCCGTCTCAATTTCGAAGGTAAGCAATACTACGCGGCGTACCGCAACGGTGCCAATGGAGTGCGGACCCGAGGCGGTTCCAGTACCTGGGACCTGGGCGGCACCTACCACATCAACAAGACCTTCGACGTTAACTTTGCCGTATACAACATCGGAGACCGCACAGTCGCCATCGACGACCGTCCTGGCAATCGAGATACAACCGGCAAGGGTCCTCTCAACGGCAACTGGATGGTTGATGAAGGCCGCCGCTATTGGCTGACCCTGACCGGCAAGTTCTAAACCCCGCGCTCCCCGTCCGCTCCTCGAAAGCGGGCGGGAAGCCACGCACGGCAGTTGCCGGACCCCATCGGTCCGCCAACTGCCTGTTCCCGTTTTAAAAGAATGGAGCAAACATCATGCTGAGCAGCCGCGCTTCCCTCACCACCGCCAACGCCGACAAGGTGCTGTACAAGCTGTGCAAGCACTACGCGCTGAAAGTGCCGGTGGATTTCGACACCGAGCGCGCCCATGTGCAATTCCCCATCGGCACCTGCGACATCCAGCGCTCAGGCGACACGCTGGACATGGTGTGCGCGGCGGACGCTGCCGACAAACTGGCCAAAATCGAATTCATCATGGACGAGCACCTGGGCCTGATGGCCAAGCAGCCGGAACTCAAGCTCGCCTGGCAGAAGTAAAGGACGCCCGATGAAGACCCTATTCTCCCGCCTGCTGGCGGCCGCGCTGATCGCCGCCGCCGCGCTGTCGGCCCAGGCCGCCACCGTCACCGACATCGCCGGCCGCAAAGTGGAAGTGCCGGCCAAGGTGAACCGCATCCTGCTGGGCGAAGGCCGGCTGTTCTACGCGCTGGCGCTGCTGGAAGGCAAGCAGCCGTTGGCGCGCATCGCCGGCTGGCAGGGCGATTTTCGCCAGTTGGACCCGCAAACCTACGCCCAGTACAAGAAACGCTTCCCCGAGATCGACCGCATTCCGCTGATCGGCAAGACCAGCGAGAACTCGGTCAGCGCAGAGAAGGTGCTGACGCTGAAGCCGGACATCGCCATTTTCAGCATCTCCGGCCACGGCCCGGGCCTGAACAACCCCATCGTCCAGCAGCTGCAGGCGGCCAAGGTGCCGGTGGTGTTCGTCGATTTCCGCAACGCGCCGCTGGAACACACCGTGCCCAGCCTGCGCATCATGGGCAAGGCGCTGCAGCGCGAGGCCGAGGCCGAGCGCTTCATCCGCTTCTACCAAAGCCGGATCGACGCCATCCGCAAGACGGTGGCCGCCATCCCCGCTCAGCAGAAGCCCAAGGTCTTCCTCGATCTGCGCGCCGCCGCCTTCCCCAACGTCACCAGCGCCGGCAAGGGCAGCCTGGGCGAACTGGTGGACGCCGCCGGCGGCGTCAATATCGGCGACAAGCTGATCCCCGGCGCGGTGGGCGAAGTGAACATGGAACATGTGCTGGCGTCCAAACCGGACTGGTACATCGGCACCGGCACCGCCGACGCGGCCGACAAGATCGGCGTCCAGTTCGGCGCCGACATCTCGCCGGCCCAGGCCCGCGCATCGCTGGCCCGCGCCGCCGCGCGCAAGCCGGTGGGCGCG
>NZ_JAJOHV010000082.1 GCF_021129175.1 Chromobacterium piscinae
CCGCCATGCCGCCCCCGGTCGGCGCCATTCCGCTGCTGTTGCGCGTCCATCCCGAGCTTGGCCGCGACGCCGCCCTGGCGCGGGCGCTGGCCGAGCTGCGCCAGCAGAAGCTGGAGCAGCTGGGGTTGCCGCTGCCGGAGATCCTGCTGCAGATGGATGCCGGCCTGCCGCCGCGCCATCTGTCCTTCCTGCTCTACCAGGAAGCGGTACTGGAGTTGGAGCTGCGCCCGCTGCCGCTGCTGGACGCCGCCAGCGCGCCGGTGCCCCAGGCCGCCGCGCGCGACGCCCTGCCCTTCGGCGGCCTCACCCTGCAATGGGTGGCGCCGGAGCAGGCCGCCGGCCTGGCCAAGCTGGGTCTGACGGTTCACCGCGACCACGAGCGCGTCGTCCACCTGGTATCGCTGGCGCTGGACCGCTACGCCGCCGAGCTGATCGGCGTGCAGGAGGCGCGCTACCTGATGGACCAGATGGAGCAGCGCTACGGCGAACTGGTGAAGGAGCTGCAGCGCCAGCTGCCGGTGGGCCGCATCGCCGACGTGCTGCAGCGGCTGGTAGCCGAGGGCGTGTCCATCCGCGACCTGCGCGCGGTATTCGAAGCCCTGGTGGAATGGGCCCCGCGCGAGAAAGACCCGGTGATGCTCACCGAATACGCCCGGCTGGCGCTGCGCCGCCACATCGTCGGCCGCCAGCGCCGCGGCCAGCCCTGGATCAGCGCCTGGGTCATCGGCGGCCACATCGAGCAAACCATACGCGAATCCATCCGCCAGACCTCGGCCGGCTCCTACTCGGCGCTGGGGCCGGAAGAGAACCAGGCCATCGTCGGCGAAATCCGCTCCGCGCTGGAGCAAAGCGGAGCCGGCGGCGCCGCGCTGGTCACCGCCATCGATGTGCGGCGCTTCGTGCGCAAGCTGATCGAGCGCGATCTGTTCTCCGTGCCGGTGCTGTCGTTCCAGGAGTTGGGCGACGAGGCCGAGCTGAAGATCCTGGGCCACGTCGAACTGATAGGAGAAGGCCATGCGCCTGCCTGATTACTACGCCATCCTGGACGCCATCGAGCCCCCCCCCCCGCCCGCCGGCGGGGACTTCCTCCTGGAAGGACGCCTGTCAGAAGTCGGCGCCACCCTGCTGCGCGCCCATCTGCCTGGCGCCGGACTGGGCGAGCTGTGCTTTCTGCCGGACGGCGACCCGGCCGAAGTGGTGGGCCTGGACGGCGACGAGGCGCTGCTCTCTCCCTACCGCGAGCCGCTGGGCCTGTCTTGCGGCATGCTGGTCCAGCCCAGCGGCCGCCGCGCCGACATCGGCGTCGGCGACGCGCTGCGGGGCCGGGTGCTGGACGCGCTGGGTCGGCCGGCGGACGGCTTGCCCGCGCCGCGGATAGAAACCCGGCGCGACATCGACGCCGAGCCGCCCGATCCCATGCAGCGCCAGGTGATAGACACCATTCTCCCCACCGGCGTGCGTGCCATCGACGCCACCCTCACCGTCGGCGTCGGCCAGCGCCTGGGCATCTTCGCCCCGGCCGGCTGCGGCAAGAGCACCTTGCTGGGCATGCTTTGCGCCGGCAGCGAAGCCGACATCGTCGTGCTGGCGCTGATCGGCGAGCGCGGCCGCGAAGTGCGCGAATTTCTCGACCATGTGCTCAGCGCGGAAGCGCGCGCCAAGAGCGTGGTGGTGGTCGCCACTTCCGACCGTCCGGCGCTGGAGCGCATCAAGGCGGCCGCCACCGCCACCGCCATCGCCGAGCACTTCCGCGACCGCGGCCAGCGCGTGCTGCTGCTGGTGGACTCCCTCACCCGCTACGCCCGCGCCGTGCGCGAAGTGGCGCTGGCCGCCGGGGAGCCTATCGTCGGCGGCGGCTACCCGCCCAGCCTGTACGCCAGGCTGCCGCGGCTGCTGGAGCGCGCCGGCCCGGCCTCCCGCGGCAGCATCACCGCCTTTTACACCGTGCTGATGGAAGACAAGGCCGACCCGCTGGCGGAAGAAGTGCGCTCGCTGCTGGACGGCCACATCGTGCTATCGCGCAAGCTGGCCGAGTCCAACCACTTCCCGGCGATAGACGTGCTCGCCAGCGTCAGCCGCGTCATGCATCAGATTTGCGCCCACCCCCACCGCGCCGCCGCCGCCCGGCTGCGCCAGCTGCTGGCCGCCTGGCGGGAAATCGAGCTATTGGTCCGGGTGGGGGAATACCGGCCGGGCCAGGACGCCGACGCCGACGACGCCATCGCGCGCCGGGCGCCGATCAACGCCTTGCTGCGCCAAGCGGTGGATGAGCGATTCGCGTTCCCCCGCACGCTGGCAGAGCTGGGCGACGCCGCGGGGATGCCATGCTGAGCCAATTGCTGAGCATCAAGCGCCGCCGCGAAAACAGCCTGCGCGCCGCGCTGGTCCGGCTGGCGGACGAGGAGCTGAAGCTGTGCGCGCGCCGGGACGCCATCCACGAGCGCCGCCATGCGCTGTACGCCGAGTGGCGGCTCCAGGCCGCGCGCAGCGGCCAGTTCGATCAGACCGAGCTGGAAAAGCTGCGCGCCGCGCTCTCCCGGCTGGAAGGAGAGGACCAATCCCTGCAGCGCCAGCTGGAAGAGCTGGCCGCCGAGCGGCTGCGGCTGACGCAAACCCGCGCCGAGCAGGAAACCATGCTGCTGCGCAATCTGCGCGAACAGGAAAAGCTGAGCGCACTGCTGGACGGCGAATCCGACAAGGATGCCTGAGGCCGGACCGCTCCCAACCGCAACAGAAGGCACGACCATGCAAGCGCAACCCACTTCCGCCGCCGGCCGCGCGTCATCGCGCGACCGCGACGAACCCCATGCCGACCGCCGCGGCGCGCAGCGCTTCCGCGCGCTGCTGGACGACGCGCAGTCGCCGCGACAGGACCGCTCCGTCC
>NZ_JAJOHV010000083.1 GCF_021129175.1 Chromobacterium piscinae
CGCGGGCGGCGCCCAGCGCCAGCGGCGCCAGCCGGGCGAACTGGGATGGCGTGGCGCGGCCGTTCCAGTTCATCATCGCTTGCCAGTCGCCGCCGACGAATTCCAGCACCGCGCGCGTCAGCGGACTGTGGCTGCGGCGGCCGTCCAGCGCCATCTGGGTGAGCTGGGCGGCGCGCTGGCCCAGCCAGGCCCCGCTGGCCTCATCGCCGCTGGGATAGCCCCAGCCGCCCACCTCGCGGTGGCTGCCGTCGGAATACAACGCTTCGCCTATGCTGCCGGTGCCCAGCGCGACGATGATGCCGGGCTGGCCGCCGTGCGCGCCCAGCAGGGTGGTGTAGCCGTCGGTGGCCAGGCGGAGCTCGGCGAAGTCCGGCGCCAGCGCCTTGAATTCGCTCGCCCACTGTTTGTTGTGAACGCCTGACAGGCCTAGCCCCAGCGCGCACTCATGGATGGGCGGCACGGGAAGGCCGGCCTGCTCGAAAGCGTCGTTCAGCGTGGAGCGCACGGCTTGCCAAGCCTTGCCGATGCCCAGTGACAGCGCTGAGGCACCGCCTTCCGACTGCGCCAGCGGGGAGCCGTCGGCCGCGTTCAGGCGGATGCGGGTGCCGGTGCCGCCGCCATCCACGCCTATCAGGTATCGGATGCTTGGGTTCATCGCTTGCCGGGCTTTCGGCCCGCCTCGTTCGAATGATGACATTTGAATTTTCACTAGTAAAGCATTCGAATTTTATTTCGTCAACTTGATTTATTTAAGTACGGCTCGATGACAATGGCTTGTTTGGCCGGTGCGTCGCCGTCATACTTCTGTTTCATGAAAAAAACATCATCAGCCGCCGAGCCGCGCACGGTGTCGGGCACCAATCTCGAATACGCCCGTTCGCATAACCGACGCGCGGTGCTGGAAACCGTGCGCCTGAACGGCCAATTGACCCGGGCCGATTTGGCTCGGCTGACTGCGCTGACGCCGCAGACGGTGTCCAATATCGCCGCCGAGCTGTTGGACGCGGGCATGCTGCTGGCGGGACAGCCTTTGCGGGAGGGGGCGCGCGGACAGCCCGCCATTCCGCTTACCCTCAATCCGGACGGCGCTTACGCGGTGGGGATGCAGCTGGATCACCAGATGCTGGTGGCCTTGGCGCTGGATTTGTCGGGCCGGGTGAGGGCCCGGCTGGAGGCGCCGGTGAGTCGCCCGTCGCCGGACGAAGCATTGCCGCTGATCTCGGATCTGCTGCAGCGGCTGAGGCGGGAGTCCGGTCTGGACTGGGGGCGGTTGCTGGGCTTGGGCCTGGTGATGCCGGGGCCGTTCGGCGTGGAGGGGATGACCTCGGTGGGGCCGACCACGTTGCCTGGGTGGGAGGGCATGGACGCGGCGGGGCTGGAGCGGGCGCTGGGCCTGCCGGTGCTGCTGGAAAAGGACGCCACCGCGGCGGCGATAGGCGAGCGGCTGTACGGCATGGCCAGCGAGCTGCGCAATTTCGTTTACCTGTTCATCGGCGCCGGGCTGGGCGCCGGACTGTTTCTGGATGGCCGGCTGTACACCGGCGGCCGGCGCAACGCCGGCGAAGCGGGGCACATGATGGTAGTGCCGGCCGGCCGGCCTTGCGATTGCGGCAACCGCGGCTGCCTGGAACGCTACGTATCGCTGCAGGCGCTGTATGAGGAGCTGGGCATCGCCGGCGGACCGCTCGCCACGCCCGAGCATCTGGCCGCGCGGGGGATAGACGCAGCCGGAGAGCGCTGGCTGGACGCCGCGGCAGGGCCGCTGCGGCAGGCGATCAATATCTTGGAATCCATGCTGGACATCGACGCGGTGGTGCTGGGCGGATTGTTGCCGCCAGTCTGGCAAGAGGCTTTGATGGCGCGGCTGCATCCGTTGCCGTTGTCGGTGCGCAGCAGCAGCGGCGAACGTTTGCGGCAGGGCAGCGCCGGCCGCGACGTGGTGGCGCTGGGGGCGGCGGCCTTGCTGGTGTTCGACGAATTCAATCCGCAATACGAGGTGCTGCTGAAGGGCGGCCGGCGTTGAGCGCGCGGAATCAGACTGGAGGGCGATGATGGCGATGCGGTTCCTGTTCAATCATCTGGGCTTCGAGCGAAAGGCGGCCAAGCCGATATTACTGCAGGCGAAGGCCGGCGCGGCGGCGGATGCCGCGGCGGTGCTGGATGCCGCCGGCAAGGTGGTGATGCGCGCGCCGTTGCAGGCGCTGGGCAGCGTGAACGGCTGGGGCGACGATCACTATTGGCGCGCGAATCTCGACGAACTGACCCAGCCCGGACGCTATCAGCTGTGGCTGGAAGGCAGCGCGCCGCCGCTGGTGTCGGCGCCGTTCGAGGTGGCGGATGGCTTGTACGGGCCGGCGCTGTTGTCGGATCTGGTGTTCTATTTCAAGTCGCAGCGCTGCAGCGGCCTGTACGATCAGGCCGACCGCGCGGCGCCGGAAGAGGGCGGCGACGCGCGGCGCGACGCGCATGGGGGGTGGTTCGACGCTTCCGGCGATTGCTCCAAGTATCTGAGCCACCTGTCCTATGCCAATTATCTGAATCCCCAGCAGACGCCGCTGCTGGTCTGGATCCTGATCCAGGCGCGGCAAGCCTTGCCGCAGCAGGGCAAGTGGTTCGACGAGCGCTTGGTTGACGAGGCGCTGCATGGCGCCGATTTCCTGCTGCGGATGCAACATGAATCGGGTTTCTTCTACCAGACCCTGTTCGATGGCTGGAGCAAGGACGAGGGCCGACGCAGCTTGTGCGCCTATTCCACGCAGCAGGGCGTGCGATCTTCGGCTTTCCAGGCGGGCTGGCGCCAGGGTGGCGGCATGGCGGTGGCGGCGCTGGCTGCGGCGTCGATGCTGCCGCGCGACGGCGAAAGCGAGCGGGCGGAATATCTGGCGGCCGCGCGGCAGGGTTTCGCCCATCTGCGGGAGCATGGCCTCGATTATTTGCCGGACGGCGAGGAAAACCTGATCGACGACTACTGCGCGCTGCTGGCCGCCTGCGAACTGTACGCGGCCTGCGGCGACAGCGATTACGCCGACGCGGCGGCGGAGCGCGCGGCCGGCTTGCTGGCCCGACAGCACGGCGACGGCTGGTTCTGGCTGGATCGCCGGCAAAGCCGCAGCTTCTGCCACGCGTCCGATGCCGGCCTGCCATATATGGCGCTGGCGCGCTACCTGGAAACCTTGCCGGACGGCCCTTGCGCCGAAGCCGTGGAGCGGGGGTGGAAGCTAGGACTGCGTGGCGAGTTGGCCCGCAGCGCGGGGGGCAACCCTTTTGGCTATCCGCGGCAATGGGTCAGGCAGGCGGGCGAGATCGAAGGCGCGCGTTTTTTCATGCCGCAGCGCAATGCTAGCGGCTATTGGTGGCAGGGCGAGAACGCGCGGCTGGGCTCGCTGGCCGCCGCCGCCTGGCGCGGCGCGGCGCGCTGGCCGGAGCTGGCGGAAGACCTGAATGCCTACGCCCAGGCCGCTGTGGACTGGGTGTTGGGCCGCAATCCATTCGATGTTTGCATGTGGCAGGGGTATGGGAGGAACAATCCGCGTTACGAGCCGGGCTACTGCAACGCGCCCGGCGGGGTTTGCAACGGCGTCACCGCCGAGCCGGGAAGGGGCGATGGCATCGCCTTCCTGCTGCCGGAGCAGACCGACATCAGCCAGTCATGGCGCTGGAGCGAGCAGTGGCTGCCCCATGGGGCCTGGCTGATGCTGGCTTTGGCACGGCGGCAGGCGATAGGCGGGGAATAAGAATTATTGATATCAATCAGATTTTGTTGTTTGTTTTTTAATATCAATGTCATTTTTTCTTGGCTTGCTTCACGATAGGCGACGCGGCGAGGAAGCCACTGGCATCGAATCGCCGCGATGACAACAAGAAAGGAACCGTGATGAAGTCCAAGATACTGCTTGCCCTGGCGGCAGGCGCGGCTTTTTCAGGAGCCAGTCCGTCCGTTCTGGCCGATTCGAATCAGGATTGCGATACGCGCTTCGCGATCATCGGGCCGGGGTTCAACCAGTTGAACACCAACGCCACCATCAACTACATCGGCGCGGTGTCGCCCAACCGGCTGTTGATCGCCGGCAATGTAAATGGCTACAAGGTAACCGGTTACATGGACCTGGTGGGTTTCACCGCCAGCGGATCCTGGGGCGACGAGGCGGGCGCGGCAGGCAGCGGCGGCGGAATCACTTCGATCGAAGTGCGCGACAAGGTGATGATCGTGTCCGGACAGGTCAGGCAAGGCGGCCCGTGGGGGCCTATCGGCTACCGGACCGCCCAGATCCAGTTCGCGGGCGACGTGTCGTTCTCCGGAGGCAGCGCCGGCAGTTCCGGCATCTCCAAGATCAATTACATCATTCCCTGGCCGTCCAATGTGACGAATCCCAACAAGGGCCTGCTTCTTGGCGGGACCGTGTTCGACAATCGCGGCCTGCCCAGCGGCAGTTTCCATTCTCCGAGCGCCATGTTGTGCAAGCCGGCTGTGGCCAAGAAATAAGGCGCGGCGCGGACGAAAAAAAACGGCGGGGATGCCCGCCGTTTTTCATTTCAAGCTCAACCTTATTGCGCGTTGCTGCGCGGACCGCGGTTGCCTTGGTAGCCGCCTTCGCGGCGCTGGCCTTGGTAACCACCTTCGCGGCGATTGCCCTGATAGCCGCCGCGGCTGCCGCCGCCATTGCCGCGACGATCGCCGTAACCACCCGGCTTGCCGTTGCGACGCGGGCCGCCCTTGGACGGGCGACGGGTCGGCTCCATGCCTTCGATCACGCCTTCGGCGATGGAACGCTTCAGGTATTGCTCGATGCGGCGCACTTTGTGCGACTCTTTCGCTTCCGCCAGGGTGATGGCGGTGCCGTCGCGGCCGGCGCGGCCAGTACGGCCGATGCGGTGCACGTAGTCTTCAGCTTGCTTCGGCAGGTCGAAGTTCACCACGTGGGTGATGGTCGGCACGTCGATGCCGCGGGCGGCCACGTCGGTGGCGACCAATACCTTGATGCGACCGCGACGCAGGTCGTTCAGGGTGCGATTGCGCCAGCTTTGCGGCATGTCGCCGTGCAGGCAGGCGGCGGAGTAGCCCTGATCAGACAGCTTGTCGGCCAGCTCTTCGGTATACGCCTTGGTGGCGGAGAAGATCACGCACTGGTCGAAGCCGGATTCCTTCAGGATGTGATCCAGCAGGCGATGCTTGTGGTTCAGGTCGTCCGCGTACAGCAGGTGTTCGTCAATGGTGCCGCCGGAAGTTTCGGTACGGGCGATCTCGATGCGTTGCGGATCGCGGGTCATCTTTTCAGCCATGCGGCCGACGATGCCGTCCAGCGTGGCGGAGAACAGCACGGTCTGACGCGATTCCGGCGTAGCCTTGACGATGGCTTCGATGTCGTCGATGAAACCCATGTCCAGCATGCGGTCGGCTTCGTCCAGTACCAGCATTTCCAGACGGGAGAAGTCGATGCGGCCGGAGCGCATGTGGTCCATCAAGCGGCCCGGAGTAGCCACGATCAGATCGATCGGGCGGGACAGGGCGCGAATCTGGAAGCCGAAGGAAGAGCCGCCCACCAGGCAGGCGGTCTTCATCCAGCGCAGGTCCTTACCATATTCCAGAGCGTTCTTTTCAACTTGCTGCGCCAGTTCGCGGGTTGGGGTCAGCACCAGCACGCGCGGGCCTTGGCCCTTGCCGGTGGAGCGTTCCGACAGCTTGGTCAGCGCAGGTAGCAGGAAAGCGGCGGTCTTGCCGCTGCCGGTTTGAGCGGAAACCAGCAGGTCGCGGCCAGCGATGGCGGCCGGGACGGCTTCGGCTTGAACCGAGGTGGGGGAGGTGTAGCCGGCAGCTTCCAGAGCGCGCAGGATGGTCGGGGCGATGCCCAGATCGGAAAAGTTCATGTATGTCCTTTCAGGCCGGATGATGCCGGCGTCACTTATAGCCAGATTTCGTGGCGGTTATACGGCGCCTTTGGGCCGCAAATCATCGGCACTAACCTGGCAAGCGGCGAACAGCGGTCCAGTCGAAAGCGACATTATTGCTTGGACGAAGCCTGGTAAAGGGTCAGGGACGATGAAAACACACTCGGGCAGAGGCGTGGTGTGGGTTTGCCCGGTGAAATTACAAGAGGCCGGACTGTACATTAATTACGGCCCCAAGGCAACACTTTTCTGAAAAATGGCCGGATAAGTATTTGATTGTTTGTGTCTTGATTTGGACTATCCGCAAAAATAGCCTGCGATCGCCCTGCGCGGGCGCGGGCGCGGGGCTGGCGAAGCCATCCTCGCTCGCTACACTGCACTATAAGTCAGCAGGCTGGGGGCGGGCGGATGCGGATGGGGCGGAAGTTGGCGGTGTGGCTGTCGCGGTGGGCGGCCGGGGCGGGCGCCGCGCCGGTATATGCGTTGGCGGTGCTGGCGTGCGCGCTGCCGGCGCTGTTCCTGCCTTGGTGGCTGGGCCGGGCGGGCTTTGATCCCCCGGATTGGCGCGGATGGGCGCTCGGCGCGGAGGTGGGGGTTCTGGCCGCGCTGGCCGGGGCGATGTTCGCCGGCTGGCTGCGGCGCGGCGCGGGCGTGCGCAGTGCCAGCGACTGGGAAATACTGGAAGGCATACGCAACCAGGAGTTTTTCGTCCATTACCAGCCCATCGTCACCGCCGCGGGCGGGGAGTGCGTCGGCGCGGAAGTGCTGGCGCGCTGGCGCCATCCGATGCAGGGCAATGTGAGGGCCGACCTGTTCATCCGGGAGGCGACCGAGGCGGGGTTGATCGTGCCGCTGACCCGCTATCTGCTTAAGCGGGCGGCCGGCGAGTTGCGCCAGGTGGCCTTGCCGCCGGGTTTCATCGTCGGCGTCAATATCGCCGGCGAGCATCTGGCGATGCCGGAGCTGGCGAACGATTGCCGGGAAATGCTGGAGATGCTACGGGCCAAGCAGGCGGCGTTGGTGCTGGAAATTTCGGAGCAGACGCCATTGAGCGAGGCGTCCGGCGCGCAGGAGGTGATCCGAAGACTCAAGCGGGAGGGTGTGAAGCTAGCGCTGGACGATTTCGGCTCCGGCTATGCTGATAAGGACTATCTGCGGCGCTGGGGTTTTGATTATCTGAAGGTGGAAAAAGGCTTCGCCTCCGCATTGGGGCAGGACACGCTGCGCGGCAATGTGCTGGACGGCCTGTTGCCGTCGTCCCGCCAGTTGGGCGTGAGCGTGATCGTCAAGGGCGTGGAGACTGCGGGCCAGCAGAATTATCTGAAAGCGAGTGGATTCGAGTTGTTGCAGGGGTTCTATTTCGGCAAGCCGATGGCGCTGAGCCACTTCCGGCAGTGGCTGTACTCCGGGGTCATCCAGGACCGGTCGCCGACGCGGCGAAAGGGCGGCGGCCGTTAGAGGCTTGGCGCGGGTTTGGGGGACGGGTTGGGGCATGGGGCCGCGTTTGCTACAATGCGGCCCTTTTTATTTCGAAGGAAGCAGTGGCATGGAATACGCCGTGCAACGCTACGCCGCCACCCGGCCTTGGGCCAAGCGAGTGGGGCAGCTGTATGCCCAGACGGTCCAGGCCGCCGAGGCGCGGGCGCAGATGAAGGATGTGATCAAGCGCGAGCTGGAGCGCGCGGCGCAAGTGTTCGAGATTCCGCAGGCCACCATCGTCTGCGAATTGGCGCTGGCCGAGGCCTGGGGTCACTTCGCTCGCCACGGGCGCGTGGTGTCCCATCTGGATGGCGCGTTGGCGGCAGCCTTGGCCCACACCCGGCAGCCGTCGAACCTGCCCGATACGCTGAATCTGCCCGCCGCGGCCTTTTTCCTGCATGTGCCGGGTGAGGGCGGGGCCTTCATCGCGCATCAGCCGGAGCGTCGCGCCTTGCTGCTGACGATGGTGCGGATGGGCTTCGCGCCGGATGGCGTCAATTGGCTGCAGGCGGCGGACCAAGTTGAGTTGGCGCGGGTGGAGTACCCGGGCGAGCTGGCGCCGCAGCTGGAAAATGTGGCCGCCGATTGGCAGGGGCTGCTGTCTTCCGTATTGAACGGCCTAGCGATGATGACTCAGCCCAAGCTGGAGCTGGCCAAGGGCTGGGAGGCTTCCGCGCCGGCTGAGTGGGTGGCGGAAGCCGCGCATCCCTCGTGTGTCAAAACCCGGCAGAAGGCGCGCAGCCAACTGTTGAAGTCTGGCTTCGGCGAGGTGACTTTCTGCCGGGTGCCGGAACTGGCCGATGGCGCCGAATACGCCAGCCAGGGTTATTGGCGCCGCCAGTCTTTCGGCGCGGACAAGGCGCATTCGCGCCTGGTATGGGTGGCGCCGCGCTGAGGATGCGCGCCTTGCGCTGAACGAGCTGATCGAAGCGGAGAAACGCCCGGCATCGCCGGGCGTTAATACTCGTTGAGCAGGGTCCGGATCAGCTCGCGCATCTTTTCCATGTCGAAAGGCTTCTGGCAGCAGGCGGCGATGCCCGCGTCCTCCAGATCGCTCTGGCCGATATTGTCGCTGTCGCTGGTGATCATCATCACCGGCGTGTCCGGCTGGAGTCCGCTGCTGCGGACGTGGCGGGCGAAGTCCAGCCCGTCCATGCCTGGCATGTGGTAGTCGGTGATGATGAGCTTGAACGGCTCCTGCTCCAGATAGGGTATGGCCGCTTCGCTGCTGGCCGCCTCGCAGAAATGCTCGAAGCCCAGCTTCTCCAGCACCTGCCGGATGTGATGGCGCGAAGTGCTGCTGTCGTCGACGATGAGCACGTTCATCAGCGCCATGTCGGAGTCGACCTCGGCGCCGAGGCTGGGGCAGTTGAGAAAACTCATCACCGACTGCATCGCCAGATCGAACTCCTCAGGCGTGAACGGCTTGGACAGGATGGCCAGGCTGCCGGCCTGGCGTATCGTTTCCAGTCTTTCCGGATTGGTCTCGCTGGAGATCAGGATGAAGGGCAGGTCGTACAGATCATCGCTTTCGCGCAACTCCCGGACCAGTTCCGCGCCCGTGATGTCGGGCAGGTGGTAGGCGCTGATGATCAGATTCGGCCGCCTTTGCCGGGCCTGTTCTATCAGCTCGCGGCCGGAAGGGTGGACTTCTATCTGGGCGGCGCCCATCGCCTCCAGCGCCTTGGTGATGATTTGCGCCTGCACCTGGGAGGGTTCGGCCAATGAGATCAGCAGTTGTTCCAAAGCCAGCATCGCTCCGCTCCGACATTCTACTTATTTACATTATTGTCGGTTTGGCACGATTTGGATGGGCCGGCAAGCAAAATCCTCAAATAGCTTGATGAGGATGAGGGCGGCAAGTTTTGCCGCCGCTCGCGCCGCGCCCGGCCGGCAAACTTGCCGCTTGCGGCCGAATCGGCGTGAAAACTTGGCTTTGCGCGGCTTTCAAGCGCTGGCACACTTCGTGCTTTAGCGTAGGCCAGCGAGGAGATTGCCCAATGCTAGACAAGATTGCCCACTATTTCGATTTTCAGCAGCGCGCGCTGAATTTGCAGGCCTATCGCGCCGAAGTGATAGGCAGCAACATCGCGAACGCTGAAACGCCGTATTACAAGGCGGTGGATTTCGATTTCAAATCCGCGCTGCAGGCGCAGGTGGACAAGCAAGGGCAACTGAGGCTGGCCCAGACCGACGCGCGCCACATCGCCAATCAGGCCGGCGACGGCTCCGGCACGCCGCTGCAGTACCGCAGCGCGGTGCAGCCCAGCCTGGACGGCAATACGGTGGATATGGACGTAGAGCGCGGCGCTTTCGCCGACAACGCTTTGCAGTATCAGACCACGCTGGCCTTCCTCAACAAGAAGATCAGCGGCCTGAGCTCGGCGATCCAGGGCAGCGGCACGGGAGGCTGATTGAATGTCACTATCTAATCTCTTCAATATTTCAGGTTCGGCGCTGTCGGCGCAATCGATGCGGCTAAACGTGGTGGCCAGCAATCTGGCCAACGCGGAAAGCGCCACCAGCTCGACCGGCCAGCCTTACAAAGGGCGCCACGTGGTGTTCACCGCGATTCCTGTGGACAACGCCCAGCCGCAGGTGGCCGGCGTGCGCGTGACGTCGGTGGTGGAAGACCAGTCGCCGCCGAGGCTGAAGTACGAACCGGGCAATCCGCTGGCCGACGAGCGCGGCTACGTGACCATGCCCAACGTCAACGTGGTGGAGGAGATGGCTGACATGATCGCCGCCTCTCGCGCCTACCAGAACAACGTTGAAATGATGAACACCGCCAAGACGCTGCTGCAGAAGACGCTGCAGCTCGGTCAATAAACTAGCTAAAGGGTGACGGCCATGGCTACCGCAGCAACGAACGGCATCGGAAACGGATTCGATTACACCAACGTGAACAGCGGCCAAGTACCGCCTGGCTCCATTCAGTCGACCAACAATGCCGGCACGAAGTCCAGCAATTCGTCGGTGACCAGCGCGCAGGCGATGCAGAACAATTTCCTGACGCTGCTGACCGCGCAGTTGAACGCGCAGGATCCGCTGAATCCGATGGACAACAGCCAGATCACCAGCCAGATGGCGCAGATCAGCCAGGTGGCCGGCTTGCAGACGCTGAACCAGACCATGCAGCAAATGGTGTCGGCGCAGAGCGCCACCCAATCGCTGATGGCCTCCAGCATGATAGGCAAGAACGTGATGGTGGCCGGCAACGCCCTGACCGCGCCGGCCGCCGGCCAGACCACCCAGGCGGGCGTGCTGTTGAACGGACCCGCCGCTTCGGTGCAGGTCAATGTGCTGGATCAGAACGGCAATGTGGTGGATACGGTGCCGCTGCAGAACCTGGGCAAGGGCCTGACAACCTTCAGTTGGGACGGCAAGGACGCGAACAACAACCAGTTGCCGGCTGGCGGCAGTTACACGTTCCAGGTCAAGGTGGCGCAGGCCAGTTCGTCTGGCACTACGACCGCCACGGCCTACAACACCCAGCAGGTCCAGGCGGTATCCTGGGCCAATGGTTCGCCGATGCTGGTGCTGCCGGGCAACAACCTGGTGCCGTTGTCCAATGTCGCGCAGATGTCCTGAAGCACTCTGCCAAAATAAAGCTTGATGAGGAGCAGTTGAGATGGGCTTTCAACAAGGTCTGAGTGGTCTGAACGCGGCGTCCGTGCAATTGGACACCATAGGCAACAACGTGGCCAACGCCAATACCGTCGGTTTCAAGAGCTCGCGCACCGAGTTCGCCGATCTCTACGGCAACAGCCTGTACGGCATCACCGCCACCACGCCGGGCATTGGCACCCAGGTGCAGGCAGTGACGCAGAACATGGGCAACGGCAACCTCGATTCCACCGGCCGCAGCCTGGACTTGGCGATCAATAACGCCGGCTTCTTCATCATGGGCTTGCCCAACGGCACGCAGGCGTATACCCGCAATGGCCAGTTCCAGGTCAATAGCCAAGGTTACTTGGTCAACACTGCCGGCAATTTTGTCCAGGGTTGGACGGCGAATGCGAGCGGGAGCGTTTCCCAGGGGCCGGTCGGCAATCTGCAACTGACCACCACATCCATCGCTCCGCACGCCACCACCAAGCTGAGCATGCCGGTGCAGTTGAATTCCAATCAGAAAACGCCCACTGGCGTGCCCATCAACAACCCGGCGGATCCTACGTCGTATAACTGGCCGAATACCGTGCAGGTATTCGACAGCCTGGGCAACCCGCACCAGATGGTGTTTTATTACTCGCTGACGTCGTCCGCGGCCACTGGCAATACCTGGACGGTCAATGCCTACGTCGATGGCAAGCCGACAACTGCCGGCGCTGGCGCCAGTTTCAATTTGAATTTCGATACCAGCGGCAATCTGACCGGCTTTACGCCGGTGCCGATCACGTTCACCACTACGCCGGTGAACGGTTCGGCGATCCCTCAGACCGTGACCGTGGATTTCGCCAATTCTGTGCAGAACAACCAGCAGTTCGGCACCTTGTCGCCGCAGATTCAGGACGGCACGGCGCCGGGCACGCTGCAGGGCGTGAACATCTCGGCCAACGGCATGATTCAGGCCAGCTTCTCCAATAGCCAGACCAAGACCATAGGCCAGGTGGCGCTGTCGACCTTCGTCAATCCGCAGGGCTTGCAGGACATCGGCGGCAATATGTGGGTCCAGACCGGCAATTCCGGTTCGCCGACGGTCAATAATCCGGGCGCTGGCAATGCTGGCACCTTGTCGTCCGGCCAGGTGGAGGATTCCAACGTCAACCTGACCAACGAGCTGGTGAACATGATCACCGCGCAGCGCTACTACCAGGCCAACGCGCAGACGATCAAGACCCAGGACACGCTGATCCAAACCCTGTTGAACATCTAAGCGGCGGATTGAAGCATGGATAGAGTGCTGTACCTCGCGATGACAGGCGCCAAGCATGAGGCTTGGCAGCAGGCGACCACCGCGAACAATCTGGCCAACGTCAACACCAATGCCTTCAAGGCGGATCTGGCGGCATATCGGGCGTTGCCGGTGATCGGCGACGGCGCGCCGACCCGGACCTATGTCGTCGACAACACCATCGGCTTTGACGCCAGCCAGGGCGCGCTGCAGCATACCGGCAATCCGTCCGATTTCGCGCTTGGCTCGCCGGGCTTCTTCGCGGTGCAGGGCGCGGACGGGCAAGAATCGTATACCCGCGACGGCGGCTATGTGCTGGACGCCAATGGCCTGATGCATACCCGCACCGGGCTGGTCATCATGGGCGACGGCGGCCCGATCACGGTGCCGGCGGGCACCCAGGTTCAGCTGGGCCAGGACGGCTCGGTGATGGCGGCGCCGCTGACCGGCGCCAATCGCGCGCCGCAGCTGGTGGGGCAGATCAAGATGGTCAATCCCGGGCCCAAGGATGTGTACAAGGGCGAGGATGGCCTGTTTCACGTCAATGGCGGCGGCACGCTGCCGGCCAGCGCCGATGTCAAGCTGGTGCCGGAAACGCTGGAAGCTTCCAATGTCAATTCGGTGGAGGCGCTGGTGCAGATGATCTCCCATGGCCGCCAGTACGAACTCAATATCAAGATGATGCAAACCTCGCAGCAGAACGATCAGCAGGCTGCGCAGTTGCTGTCCACGAGCTGATGCCGGGGCAGAGGAAAGAACAAGGTAAAACGCCATGATGCGCGCACTGTATATCGCCAAGACCGGCATGGACGCCAGCCAGTTTCAGCTGGACGTGGTATCCAACAACCTGGCCAACGTCAACACCATAGGCTTCAAGCGCAGCCGAGGCATATTCGAAGAGCTGTACTACCAGACCCTGCGCCAGCCGGGCGGACAGCTTGCCAACGGCAGCACCTTGCCTTCGGGTCTGCAGATCGGCACCGGCGCAGCCGCCGTTGCCACTGCCCGCATTCATGCCCAGGGCATTCCGACGCAGACTGGCCAGCCGCTGGACATGCAGATCGACGGCGATGGCTTCTTTCGCGTCCAACTGCCCAACGGCACCACCGCATATACCCGCGACGGCGAATTCCAGCGCAACTCCAACGGCGATGTGGTGACCGCTATGGGTTACCCGATGAACCCGAATATCAATATTCCGGCCAACGCGACGCAGATCACCGTATCGACCGCCGGGGTAGTGCAATACACGCTGCCCGGAGCCACTGCTCCGCAGACGGCGGGAACCATTCTGCTGACCACCTTCATCAATCCCCAGGGTCTGGAGAGCACGGGCGGCAACCTGTATCTGCAGACCGCCGCTTCCGGCGATCCGCAGGATGGCGATGCGCAGACCGACAACCGGGGCTCTATCCGATCCGGATTCCTGGAAATGTCCAACGTCAACGTGACCGAGGAGCTGGTCAACATGATCACTGCCCAGCGCTCGTTCGAGATGAATTCGCGCGCGGTGACCACCGCCGACCAGATGCTGCAGAAGCTGAGCAATCTGTAACGATGGGCCGAGCGCGGCCGGAATGACGGGAGTAGGGCGATGAAAACCAATCTGGCGATTTTGCTGTCCGCGGCGGCGTTGCTGACGGGGTGCGTAGTGCAGGAGCCGCCGTTGGTGCAGGGCCCGACCACGGCGCGGCCGCAGCCGCGCTCGGTGGGCCTGCCGGCCAATGGCGCCATCTTCCAGGCGGCCAGCTATCGGCCGATGTTTCAGGATTCGATGCCGGTGCAGGTGGGCGATACCTTGCAGGTTACGATCCAGGAGAACTCCTCCACTTCGCAATCTGAGCAGACCACGGATACCCGCACTTCCGGCTTGACGTCGAATATCACGGCGGGAGTGAAGATTCCTTTCCTGCCTAGCGGCCTGGCCAGCGGCCTGGGCGGCACCAACTTCAACAGTTCGGGCACCGCCAACAATACCGGCAAGGGCAACAACCAGGTCGCCACCACCTTCGTCAGCTCCATCACCGTGACGGTGATCGACATGCTGGCCAACGGCAATCTGGTGGTCAGCGGCGAGAAGCAGGTGCGCATCAACAGCGACACCGAATCCATCCGCCTGTCCGGCGTGGTCAACCCGAGAGATGTTTCTCCGGATCGCACCGTCTCGTCGCTGAAGGTGGCGGATGCGCGCATCGAACAGCAAACCAAGGGCAATAACCGGCTGTACAACGAGCCCGGTTGGCTGTCCAAGATTTTCATGTCGCTGCTGCCGATTTGAGCGCGGCGAGGGATCGGATGATGAAGAAATGGATCGTGCTGGCCAGCCTGTTGCTGGCCTCGCTGCCGGCCTTGTCGGCGCAGCGCTTGAAGGATATCGCCAATATCGGCGGCGTGCGGCCCAACCAGTTGATCGGTTATGGCTTGGTGGTGGGCTTGGATGGCAGCGGCGACAAGGTGACTTCCTCGCCGTTCACTGGCCAGGCGATGACCAATATGCTGAACCAGCTGGGCGTGCAGGTGCCGCCGGGCACCAAGATCGACCCCAAGAACGTGGCCGCGGTGACGCTGACCGCCACCTTGCCGCCGTTCGCCAAGCGCGGCCAGGCGATCGACATCACCGCGTCGTCCATAGGCGACGCCAAGAGCCTGCGCGGCGGCACGCTGCTGCTGTCTCCGCTCAAGGGCGCGGACGGCCAGATCTACGCGATGGCCCAGGGCAATGTCGTGGTGGGCGGCGCCGGCGCGTCGGCCGGCGGCAGTTCTACTCAGATCAACCAGTTGAGCGTGGGGCGCATTCCGGGCGGCGCCACTGTGGAGCGGGAAGTGCAGACCGCGCTGGGCGACGGCGAATTCATTCACCTGGAGCTGCAAGAGGCGGACTTCACCACCGCTAACCGCGCGGTGCAGGCTATCAACAAAGTGTTCGGTTCCGATACCGCCCGCGCGGTGGATGGCCGGCTGATCGAGGTGAGGGCGCCGTTCGACAGCAATCAGCGCGTGCAATTCCTGTCGCGGATGGAAAATATTGCCGTCGATCCGGCAGATCTTTCCCCGCTGGTCATCATCAACGCCCGTACCGGCTCCATCGTGATGAACCAGGCTGTGACGTTGAGCTCCTGCGCGGTGTCGCACGGCAATCTGTCCGTCACTGTCAACAACACGCCGCAAGTGAGCCAGCCCAACCCCTTGTCCGGGGGCAAGACCGTCGTCACCAACCAGGCTGAAATCACAATCAACAGCACCAGCGGCAAGGTGGTGGGCCTGAAGGGCGGCGCCAACCTGTCGCAGGTGGTGAATGCGCTCAATGCTTTGGGCGCCACGCCGCAGGATCTGATTTCCATCTTGCAGGCAATGAAATCGGCGGGCTCGCTGAAGGCCGACTTGCAGATCATCTAAATTTCGCGCAGCTATGGCACGATTATTGCTTTTTGTGCGGCGAGGAGTAATCGATGACCGCTAAATTCCAGTCTGTTCTGCCGCAGGACGCGCTCAGCCACCAGTTGGCGGTGGACCCGAGCCATCTGCGCAGCTTGCGCGCCAAGGCCGCTTCGGACCCCAAGGCCGCCGCGCGGGAGACTGCGGCCCAGTTCGAGTCGTTGTTGATGGGCAATATGCTGAAGGCCATGCGCGAGACCAAGTTCGACGATTCGGACGAGTCCAACAGCATGGATACCTTTCGCGGCCTGTCCGACCAGCAGATGGTCCAGGCGATGAGTGCCAATGGCGGCCTGGGGCTGGGGGACATGATCTATCGCCAGATCGCCAAGCAGTCGGGCTTCAGCCCGGATGAGGGCAAGACCGCTCTGGTGCATCGCCAGGCAGGGCCCGCGCTGATGGTCCAGCCGGCCGGGCAGCGCATGTTGCAGGCTTACCGGAGCGCGCAATCCGAGGCGGACGGCGCGGTGGCGAGCCTGGCGCAGCAGCCCGCTCAGCAAGCGGGCGGCGGCAAGAGTTTCGCCAGCAACTTGTTGCCGCATGCCCGCGGCGCGGCGCAGCAACTGGGCGTGGCGCCCGAATGCGTAGTGGCTCACGCGGCGTTGGAGAGCGGTTGGGGCAAGCGCACGATACGCAACGGCGATGGTTCTGACAGCCACAACCTGTTCGGCATCAAGGCTGGTTCAGACTGGCAAGGCAAGACCACCACGGTCATGACCACCGAGTACGTGGGCGGCGCGCCGCAGAAACGGATGGAAACCTTCCGTTCCTATGGCTCTTACGCCGAGGCGTTTTCCGATTACGCCAAAGTGCTAAAGGGCTCCTCGCGTTACAAGAACGTGTTGAACCAGGGACAGAACATGTATGGCTTTGCCCAGGGGCTGCAGGCAGGCGGCTACGCCACCGATCCGCGCTATGCGCGCAAGCTGGTGGACGTGGCGGCGAGTCTGGCGCAACAAGTCGCCAAAGCTTGATCAAGTTTTGGCGCAAACAGCCGATAAGGAAGGCAGGATAGGGGATAATCATGGCAATCGTCGGAGCAGACATATTCAGCATCGGCCTGAGCGGCCTCAACGTCGCTCAGAACGCGTTGTCGGTGACGAGCAACAACATCTCCAATGCGGCGACGCCGGGCTACAATGTCGAGTACCTGACTCAGGCCAACCGCCAGCCGCAGAATGCCGGCTTCGGCTTTCTGGGGCAGGGAGTGGACGCCACCAATGTGCTGCGCACCTATAGCCAGTTCCTGTCCACCCAGGTGCAGAGCGCGCAAGCCAACAGCAGCTTCTATTCCTCCCAGCTGCAGCAGTTGAACCAGATCAACAATACCATCTCCAACTCGACCCAGAGCCCGAATCCGGCCATGCAGTCGTTCTTCGGCGCGTTGCAGACGCTGTCGCAGCAGCCGGCCTCGCTGCCTGTCCGCCAGAATGTGCTGAGCATGGCGCAGGCGCTGGCCACCTCGATGACCTCGCTGAATAGCCAACTAGTGCAGATGCAGCAGGGGATCAACGGCCAGATCGACACCACGGTGCAGAGCATCAACGCCTTGGGCCAGCAGATCGCAGATCTGAACCAGAAGATAGGCGCGGCGACCGGCGGCAACGCCTCGGCCCCCCAGGCGCAGCCCAATGGGTTGCTGGACGCGCGCGATCAGGCCGTGTTGCAGCTGAACAAACTGGTGGGAGCGACGGTTTCCATCGCCAGCGACGGCACCTATACGGTCAACATCGGCAGTGGCCAGACGCTGGTGATCGGCGGCACGGTCAATCAACTGACTACCCAGGCCGACCCCAACAACAATACCAATCGCCAGGTCGGTTTCGTCAACCCGGCCGGCGGCTCGCCCATCATCCTGCCCAACAGCGTTCTGGGTAGCGGTCAGTTGGGCGGTCTGCTCAATTTCCGCGATGGAGCGCTGTTGCAAGCGCAGAACCAGCTGGGCACGCTGGCGATCAATTTCTCGGCGGCGATGAATTACCAGAACTCGCTGGGTTTGGATTACAACGCGCAGCCTGGCGGACCGATTTTCCAGGACTTGTCGTCTTATGCGGCCAATCCTCAATATGCGGCAGGGCAGTTCCAGGTGCTGATGGGAGATCCGAAGGCGCTGGCCACAGCCTCCAATATGGTTCCCACGGGCACGGCGGGTGGCACTAGCGGCGTGACGATGACGGGAGTGTGGTCCTCGTTGCCTGGCACCTACGCGGGCAGCATCAATGGTTCGCCTCCGACTTTGCCGTTCCCGACCAAGGCGACCCATCCGTCTACCGGCATGACCAATATGACGATCACGGCATCGGGCACCGCGCCGGTGGCGATGACTGCGACCATTACTGGCCCCAATGGCGGTGGCCCCTACAATGTAGTGGCCAATACGGGCCAGCCCAACAGTTACAAATTGCAGACCACGGCGGTGCCGCCGGTCGATGTCGGCATCGGCTTCCAGCTGTCCGGCACGCCGGACCTCGGCCAGAGTTTCACCGTGGGTCCCGCGACGGTGGGCGCGCCCAATTTGAAGGCGTCCGGCGATAACAGCAACCTGCTGCAACTGACCGCCCAGCAGAATATCAATTTGGTCAATAATCAGTCGTATCAGGTTTATTACACCTCGATGGTGGCTTCGATTGGCAACCAGGGTTTCGCCGTCGGACAGATGAATGCCGGCGCGCAAAAAACGCTGGAGCAAGCCACTACCAATAACTCGAATTATTCAGGCGTGAACCTGGATCAGGAGGCGGCCAATCTGATCAAATACCAGCAGTCCTACCAGGCCTGCAGCAAGGTGATACAGATTGCGCAGAGCACCTTTTCCAGCATCCTGAATATCATGTAAGGAGAGCGGCCATGCGCATCAGCTCGACAACGCTATATCAGTCCGGCGTGAACAATATGTCGAACCTGCAGGCTCAGCTGGTCCAGGTCAACACGCAGATCGACTATCAGAAGCGTGTGGTGACGCCGTCGGATGATCCGGTCGCCGCTTCGCGGATAGAGTTGCTGAATACGTCCAGCGGCCAGAATACGCAGTACAAGGCGAATACCCAGGCGGTGGATAGCTGGCTGTCGTATTCCGACACCTCGCTGAAGAGCGCGATCGACCTGATGGGCTCGTTGAAGAGTCAGGCGATCTATGCCGGAAGCGGCGCGTTGTCCACCACGCAGTTGCAGGCGATCCAGAAAACGGTGAAGGAAGGCTTGTCCGAGCTGGTGGGCTATGGCAACGCGACCGACGGCAACGGCAGTTATTTGTTCAGCGGCAATCAGATCAACACGGCTCCTTTCGCGTTGGATCTGTCGAACAACCCGCCGACCATCGCCTACAACGGTGATGATGGCCAGCGCAGCGTGCAAGTCAGCGCTTCGCGGATCATGGCGATTTCCGATCCGGGCAATATGGTGTTTGGTTCGCTGGCAAGCGGCGGCAGCCCCACTGCCGCTTTCGACTCGGTGATCAATCTGTACAACCTGCTGGGTCAGAATCCCAAGCCGGCCAATTTCCCGACGCAGATAAACAACATCATCAACCAGATGAGCGATGCCACTCAGCAGATGAATATCGGCTTGGCCTCGGTGGGCGCGCGCGAGCAGGAAAACTCGAACCTGCAAAACATGAGCGACAACCTCAATCTCCAGTACAACAGCGGCATCAGCGCTTTGCAGGATCTCGACATGGCGCAGGCGATTTCCCAGTTCACCCTGACCCAGACCTCGCTGCAGTATACGCAGAAGACCTATGCCCAGGTCGCGCAGCTGTCGCTGTTCAATTACATTTCCGGCTGATACGCGTTTTGGACGAAAACGGGCCGCATTGCGGCCCGTTTTCTTTTGCGCATTCCGAATCGTTCAGCCCAGGCTGGCGGGTTCCACCACGATGCCGGCGCGCAGGCCCGGCTTCACCGCGGGATTGGGGAACAGGATGCGCTCCTTGCCGCCGCGGGCCACGTAGCGGACATCTCCGTCCTCGGCGATCAGCATGCCGTCCGGCAGCACGGTGAAATTCTCGACGTCGTCCGCAAGGTGCAGGCGGAAAGCTTCGCTGAGTTTGACTAGATCGTATTTGGCGCGGAATAGGGGCAGCGGAGCCTGCTGCGCGCCGCTGCCGGCTGGCTCGGCGGACAAAAGCGCGCGCAGCGCCAGGTCTATGCCGGAGAAACGCGACAGGTCGTTCTGGCCGAATGGGCGCGCCTTGCCAAGCTCCAGCGTGAAGGCGTCCGCTCCGCAGCGATGGCTTGTGTGGTAGCTGAAGGTATTGGCGGGTTGGCTGTGCAGCAGCACGGCCTCGACTCCGCATTGTTGCAGCCAGGCCAGCTGTTCGCGATTGTGCGCGCGTTCATGAATGAAGGGGTAGATCGCGAATTTTTCGAACGCCGAGCCGCGGATGGCGGTGTGAAGGTCGTAATGCAGGCGGCGGCCGCGCGCAGGCGCGAAGAAGGCTTCAGCCTGGTTTTCCAGTTCCGCGGCGCGGGCCGATTCGGGCCATTCGGCTTGTTTGGCATGGGCGCCGTTGAACAGACGGTTCATGTCGTAGCTGCCGTAGCGCACGCCTTGCCGGATGGCGTCCAGGTTGGCGAACATCACCAGCAGTCGGCAGCGCAGCGGCAGCCGGCCTGCGGCGATGTCGCGCAGGATGCTGTCCACCACTTCGATGGGCGCGGTTTCGTTCCCGTGCACGCCGCAGGACAGCAATACGGAGTCGGCCTCGACGGCGCCGCCATTCAGCTCCACGCAGCCCGGCGCAAGCCAACGCGCGGCCAGGCCGTTGGCCAGCGGCCATTCGACAGGGGTGGTGGGGGCGGATAGCGCGTGCTGCAGGAACGGTGGCGTGTGCGTCATGGCGTGGCGGTTCACTTGGCGATGGATGATGTCCGATTGTAATCGCGGCTGCTTATCCGGTCATGTCGCGACGCGGTGGCGGGCTGCGGAGAGTGTTGCGGATCTGGTTAAAAAGCTTGTCGTTTGCGAAAAAACTGGCCTGCTTGAGGAGGGAGTGGGAAGTGTCCGATGTCATGGCTGGGCCGGGCTCGCGCGCGCAATCCTTTGTTTTGCTTGCCTTGATTTTTCCGGCGGGCGGATGCTGTTTGGGAGCGGCGGCGAGGATCGATTCGGACGAATGCGAACGAGTACATTTTTTTACTTGTCAATCAGCGAGATGTTGTTACAATCCGCGCTCGTTTGCGCTATGCAACAACTGACAATTCATTCTGTTTCGCTCCGACATCCCAGGCCCACATAAAAGCTGTAGAGCCCGAAAGCCGTGCACTAAGGAGCGGGGTTATCCATCATAAGTTCTGAGAGGAAAACTCATGGCTTGGTCTGTGGCTGATAGCCGGAGCCTGTACGGCATCCGGCATTGGGGGGCTGGTTATTTCGATGTGGGCGACAACGGCAATATCGTCGTGCGTCCCAATGTGCGCCAGCGCAAGGAAATCGATCTGTATCGCTTGGTGAGCGAGCTGGGCGGCAAAGGCCTGGATCTGCCCCTTCTGGTCCGTTTTCCGGACATTCTGCAGGATCGCGTGACCCGCCTGTGCGGCGCCTTCGACAAGGCCATCGCCGAACAAGGCTACGGCAACCGCTACACTGCCATCTACCCGATCAAGGTCAACCAGCAGGAAGCGGTGGTCAAGAGCATCATCGCCACCCAGGACGTGTCCATCGGCCTGGAAGCCGGTTCCAAGCCGGAACTGATGGCGGTGCTGGCTTTGGCGCCCAAGGGCTGCACCATTGTCTGCAACGGTTACAAGGACCGCGAATTCATCCGTCTCGCGCTGATCGGCGAGCGTCTGGGCCACCAGGTGTTCATCGTGATCGAGAAGGAGTCCGAGGTCGAACTGGTGATCGAGGAGTCCCGCAAGCTGGAAGTGCGCCCGAATATCGGCCTGCGCGTTCGCTTGTCGTCGCTGGCGTCCAGCAAGTGGTCCGACACCGGCGGCGAAAAGGGCAAGTTTGGCCTGTCCGCCGGCCAGCTGATCTCGGCCACCGACAAGCTGATCGAGGCCGGCCTGGGCGACTGCGTGCGCCTGATGCACTTCCATATGGGCTCGCAGATCGCCAATATCGCCGATTACCGCCTGGGTTTCCGCGAAGCGATCCGCTATTTCGCCGAATTGCGCGCGCTGGGCCTGCCGGTCGACCATGTCGACGTCGGCGGCGGCCTGGGCGTCGATTACGACGGCACCCATTCGCGCAACGATAGCTCGATCAACTACGACATGGACGAATACGCGCACGTGATCGTTTCCATGTTGTCGGAGTTCTGCGGCGAAAACGGCATTCCGCATCCGCGCATCCTGTCCGAATCCGGCCGTGCGATGACTGCCCACCACGCGGTGCTGCTGATGAACGTGACCGACGTTGAGCGTCTGCCCGATACGGTGGCTCCAATCGAGAACGCGGAAGAGCTGTCGTTGCCGCTGCGCAAGCTGGTGGAGCTGGCCAACCTCAACGACGAGGAGCTGGTCACCGAGATCTATTACCGCGCCAGCCACTGCGTGTCGGAAGTGAGCGAGATGTATGCCGAAGGCCGCCTATCGCTGAAGGAAAAGGCGCTGGCAGAAGACCTGCACGCCACGCTGTGCCGCCGTTTGCACAATCAGCTGCAGGCTAGCCAGCGTTCGCAGCGCCAAGTGTACGACGAGCTGACCGACCGCTTGGCCGACAAGTATTTCTGCAACTTCTCGGTATTCCAGAGCCTGCCGGACACCTGGGCCATCGACCAAGTGCTGCCCATCATGCCGGTGCATCGCCTGGCCGAGCAGCCGACCCGCCGCGCGGTGCTGCAGGATCTGACCTGCGACTCCGACGGCAAGCTGAAGCAGTATGTGGATCAGCAGAGCATCGAGTCCAGCATGTCGGTGCACGAGGTGAAGCAGGGCGACGAGTACCTGATCGCGGTGTTCTTGGTGGGCGCCTACCAGGAAATCCTGGGCGACATGCACAATCTGTTCGGCGATACCGACTCGGTCAACGTCTACGTCCGCGAAGGCGGCGAGCTGGAGGTTTCCGGCATCGAGGAGCATGACACCATCGAAGACATGCTGCGCTATGTGCACTTGTCGCCGGAGGACTTGATCAACCGCTACGAGGCCAAGACCCGCGAATGCGATCTGAATCCGGAAGAGCGCAGCCTGTACTTCGCCGAGTTCTGCCGCGGTCTGAAGCAGTCGTCGTATCTGGCGGTTTGATCTACGATTTCGCCAGTAAAAAACCGGGCCTTGAGCCCGGTTTTTTTGCGCCTGGCGCGCCGATCAGACTGGATCGGAGCTTGGCGGGACGAAATACAGGCTGGGGCCGTCGATGCCGGGCAAGTCCAGTGTGCGGTCGTAGACCAAGCCCAGTTTCTCCAATACCCGGATCGAACCCTGATTGTGCGGCGCGGTGATCCCTACCACGTAGTGGATATCCAGTCGCGCGCGCCCGTGCTCCAGACAGGCGGCGCCGGCTTCGCTGGCGTAGCCGCGGCCCCAGTGGCGCGCCAGGAATGCGTAGCCGATGTCGGGGTGGGGCAGGCTGTCGCGCTTGACCAGGCCACAGATGCCGACCGGCTCGCCGCCGTCGCGCAGCGCCACCATCAGCAGACCGTGGCCATGCTGGCGGTAGCTGGCTTGCGGGCCTTTCTCGATGTAGTTGCGCGCGCCGGCCAGATCATGCACATCCTTGTCGCCGATATTGGCAAGGAAGGCAGGCTCGTTGACCAGCTCCAGGATGAAGGGGGCGTCGCTTTCCTGCAGCGGGCGCAGCAGCAGGCGCGGCGTTTCTATGTCTAGTGAGTGCACGGAATGAAGCTCAGGTGTGGGTGGGACAGGCTACAGTGTGCCAGTGGGCAGGGGCTTAGCCAATAAAAAAAGCCGCGGTTTTGCCGCGGCTTTTTGCTTGGCGCAGAGGGGTCAGCACTCGACGATGTTGACTGGCACCTCGATCACGTTGATCGCCAGGCCGCCGCGCGCGGTTTCCTTGTACTTGGTGCTCATGTCCATGCCGGTGTCGCGCATGGTCTTGATCACGCGGTCCAGCGACACGAAGTGCTGGCCGTCGCCGCGCAGCGCCATCCGCACCGCGTTGATGGCTTTCACCGAGGCCATTGCGTTGCGTTCGATGCAGGGCACCTGCACCAGGCCGCCTACCGGATCGCAGGTCAGGCCCAGATTGTGCTCCATGCCGATTTCGGCGGCGTTTTCAACCTGTTCCGGCGTGCCGCCCATCACTTCGCACAGCGCGCCGGCGGCCATGGAACAAGCCGAGCCCACCTCGCCCTGGCAGCCGACTTCGGCGCCGGAGATGGACGCGTTCAGTTTGAACAGGATGCCGATGGCGCCGGCGGTCAGCAGGAAGCGGACGATGCCGTCGTCGCTGGCGCCCGGCACGAAGCGGGCGTAGTAGTGCATCACTGCAGGAATGATGCCGGCGGCGCCGTTGGTGGGGGCAGTGACCACGCGGCCGCCGGCGGCGTTTTCTTCATTGACGGCCAGCGCGTACAGGTTGACCCAGTCCATCACCGTCAGCGGGTCGCGCATCGCGGCTTCCGGCGAGGCCAGCAGCTTGCGGTGCATGTCGGCGGCGCGGCGCTTCACCTTCATGCCGCCCGGCAAGATGCCTTCGCGCTCGCAGCCGCGTTTCACGCAGGCCTGCATCACGTTCCAGATGTTGAGCAGGCCGGCGCGCACTTCTTCCTCGCTGCGCCAGGACAGCTCGTTCTCCAGCATGATCTGGCTGATGCTCTTGCCGTGACGCTGGCACAGAGCCAGCAGCTCGGCCGCGCTCTTGAACGGGTGCTTCAACTCGGTGACGCCCGGCGGGACGAAGCCGGCATCGATCGCAGCCTCATCCACCACGAAGCCGCCGCCCACCGAGTAGTAGGCGCGCTTGGACAGGCTTGCGCCGGCCGCGTCGAAGGCTTCGAAGATCATGCCGTTGGGGTGGTAGGGCAGGGTTTTCTTCTTGTGCAGGATCAGGTGCTCGCCTTCGACGAAATCGATCTCGCGCTTGCCCAGCAGCTTCAGTTTGCGCTGCTCGCGGATGGCGGCCAGCATGCCGTCCACGGCATCGGTGTCGACCAGATCAGGCTGTTCGCCCTGCAGGCCTAGCAGCACCGCCACATCGGTGCCGTGGCCCTTGCCGGTGGCGCCCAGCGAACCGAACATCTCGGCGCTGACGCGGACGGTGGCGTCCAGCTGGCCGTCCTTTTCCAGGCGGCTGATGAATTGGCGGGCGGCGCGCATCGGGCCCACGGTGTGGGAGCTGGACGGGCCGATGCCGATTTTGAACAGGTCGAAAACACTGATTGCCATGGTAATGCTTCTCTAAGGGAAATTCCCGGCTCGGGCCGGGTTGTTGTCGGGCGCCGCGAGGCGTCTCTTAGTTTGTATTGTAATGGTTGCCGGGCGAGGGTGCGCGGGCGGCGGATGATTGCGCCGCAGGCGAGCGGTCCGGTTGGCTCGTCGGCAGATTACCGCAGAGCGCAATCCCGCACCACCCTGTCGAGAATATGGTCTTATTTGGAATATGTCGTTGTTTTTTTAAGGGAATGCGAGGGTGCCGGGTGTGACGCGAAGAGCGCCGTGGAACTGAAGTCAGAATGATTGTCGTATTTTTGCCTATTAAATTTGAATGTCATTTTTGGAATTAAAATTTTACATTCTTTTATTTTGTGAAATTTATACGTTTTGAATGGCTAAATCGCGGGATTATCAACCGATTGCAGATTGATTACGTGTTTTTACGTAATTTGAATTTGTAAGTAAATTGTTAATATTTGTCGGCAAATTTTAAACAATATTAACTATTTACTCTAATTCTGCCGCGATGAACTTTGCCTCCAAAGCCGCCCGCCTGGGCGGCTTGTTGTTTCCCGCCTGGGTTTGCGCCGCCACCGTGCCAGACGTGGTGCTGCAACAGAACGATCAACAACTCCGCCACCAGCAGCAACAACTGGAACAGCGCCGCCAGGAACTGCAGCAGCGCCCGGACGTATTCTCTCCACCGCCGGCCGCCGCGCCGCAGACGGTTGTTCCCGCTTCCGACGCCCAACACTGCTTCGCCCTGACACGGGTGGCGCTGGAAGGCGCGCCGGCCGGCTGGCTGGCTTGGCTGCAGCCGCTGGCTGACGCAGGCCTGGCCGGCTGCGTCGACCTGGCCCGGATCAACGGCCTGACGGCGGCGCTGACCAACGAGATGGTGGCGCGCGGCTTCGTCACCAGCCGGGTCTACCTGCCGGAACAGAACCTGCGCGGCGGCCAGCTGCGGCTGGCGGTGGTGCCGGGCCGCATCCACGCGATCCGGCTGAAGGCGGACGGCAGCGATATCGGCTTGCGCAGCGCTTTCCCGGCCGGAGCGGGCGACATCCTCAATGTGCGCGACCTGGAGCAGGGTTTGGAGCAGCTGGGCCGGGTGCCGGGCCAGCAGGCGACGATGGAGCTGACGCCGGCCGACGCGCCGGGCGAGAGCGATGTGGTGGTGGATAGAAGCGGCGGCCGCTTGCTGTCCGGCATGCTGTCGCTGGACGATTCCGGCCAGAATGCCACCGGGAGGCTGCAAACGACCGGCAGTTTGACGCTGGGCGGCGCTACAGGCCTCAACGACGCGCTGTCGCTGTCCTGGAGCCAGGACGCCGAGCATCTGGCGCATCCGCTGAGCCAGTCGGCGTCGCTGTCATGGCTGCTGCCGCTGGGCAACTGGACCGGTTTTTTCAGCTACAGCGGCTTCGCCTACCACCAGACGGTGCGGGGGGTGAACCAAAGCTTCACCTCCAGCGGCCACAGCCGCAACACGCTGCTGTCGCTGTCGCGGCTGCTGCGGCGCAATCAGAGCGGCAAGACCGAGTTGAAGCTGAGCCTGACGCGCAAAGCGTCGCGTAGCTTCGTCGAGGATGCCGAGGTCGTGCAGCAGCGGCGCGACCTGACCATCGCCGGGCTAGAGCTCAGCCATCGCCAGTATCTGGGCGAGGCGGTGCTGGATGGCTCGATCAGCTACCAGCGCGGCATCGGCGCCTGGGGCGCGCAGCCGGATACGCTGGCGGCGCAGGGCGGGCCGACCGCCCGCCACGAGCTTTACCAAGGCAGGCTGGCGCTGCAACTGCCGCTGCATGTCGCATCGCAGACGCTGCGCTGGAGCAGCGAGCTGCGTGGCCAGTACAGCCCGGACCTGTTGATGTCCAGCGAGCAGTTCTCTCTCGGCTGCCGCTGCACAGTGCGCGGCTTCAACGGCGAGGCGCTGGTGGGGCAGAGCGGCTATTACCTGCGCAACGAGCTGAGCTGGCCGCTGCCGCCAGCCGGTCCGCTGGCGCTGGAGCCCTACCTGGGGCTGGATGCCGGCCAGATCGCGCGCCCGGCCTACGATGTTGGTCCGGTCCGCAGCCTGTCCGGCTGGGCCGCCGGCCTGCGCCTGAGCTTGGGTGGCCATCTGTCCGCCGAACTCAGCCACGAGCGCGCGCTGCACCAGCCGCAGGGCTGGGATCGTCCCGCCATCACCCATTTCTCGATCACCGCGCAGTGGTGAGCCCGCTGCCCTGTCCCGTCTTGTTGAGCTGACATCATGAACAAACACCTTTATCGGATCATCTTCAATCAATCCCGCGGCCAACTGATGGTGGTGCAGGAAGACGCCTGCGGACAGGGCAAGGGCAACGGCGCCGAGGGCGTCGCCGCCACGCTGGCGGCGGCGTGCAAGGCATTCTCGCTGCGCCTCAGCGTGCTGTTGATCGGCCTGGGATTGGGCAGCAGCGCCCTGGCGGCCGACATCATCGCCGATCCCAACGCCGCGGCCGGCAAGCAGCCGGGCGTGATCCAGTCGGCCAATGGCCTGCCGGTGGTGCAGATCGCCGCGCCCACCGCCGCCGGCGTGTCGCACAACCAGTACCAGCAGTTCAACGTCGGCCCCGGCGGCGCGCTGCTCAACAACAGCGCCACCCTCGTCAACACCCAGCTGGCCGGCTACATCAGCGGCAACCCCAATCTGAAGAACGGCAGCGCCCGCATCATCCTCAACGAAGTGACGCAGGCGAATCCGTCGCAGCTGCGCGGCTACCTGGAGGTGGCCGGCCAGCGCGCGCAGGTGGTGATCGCCAACCCCTGGGGCATCACTTGCAGCGGCTGCGGCTTCATCAATACCCAGCAGGCCACGCTGACCACCGGCGCGCCGCAGCTGAACGCCCTGGGCGCGCTGACCGGCTACCAGGTGGCCGGCGGCCGGGTCAGCATAGACGGCGCCGGCCTCAACGCCGCCAACGTCGACAGCTTCGCCATCATCAGTCGGGCAGTGTCGGTCAACGCCAGCCTGTACGCGCAGAAGCTGGACCTGGTGCTGGGCCGCAACCAGGTGGACGCTGCCACGCTGGCGGCCCAGCCGTTGGCGGGCCGCCCGAGCGACGCCCCGGCCTTCGCGCTGGACGTGGCGCAGCTGGGCGGCATGTACGCCAACGCCATCAAGCTGGTGGGCACCGAGAAGGGCGTCGGCGTCAATCAGCTGGGCACCATGGCGGCCCAGGCCGGCGATTTGCAGCTGACCAGCGCCGGCGACTTGATCCTGCGCGGCCAGACCCACAGCCAGCAGAACCTGATCCTGCAGGCCGACGGCCAATTGCGGCACGATGGCGTCACCCGCGCCGAGGGAGCGATCCAGGCCGACATCGCCGGCCAGACCGCCCTGCACCAGGCGCTCAGCGCCGGCGGCGACCTCACGCTGAACACCGGCGCGCTGCAAGGCGACGGCGCGCTGGCCGCCGGCGCCCAGGCCGACGGCAAGCTCAGCGACCACGGCCGGCTGGCGGTGGCCAGCGCCGGTATGCTGCAACACAGCGGCCAGCTGCTGGCCGGCGGCGACGTTAGTCTGAAGGCTGGCCAGGCCGACCTGTCCCAAGCCACGGTCAGCGCCAGCCACGGCGCGTTGGAGATCCGCGCCGCCGGCGACGTGAACGCGCAGCAGGCCCGGCTGAGCGCCGCCGGCGCCGCCCGGCTCACCCTCGATGGCCAGCTCGACAACCGTAGCGGCCAGCTCGCCGCCGCCCAGGTGGACCTCCAATTGGGCGCGCTGGACAACCGCCAGGGCAAGATCGTGCAGACCGGGCAAGCCGACTCGGTCTGGCGCATCAACGGCCAGGCCGATAACCGTCAGGGCCTGCTCGCCAGCGCTGGCCATGATCTGAAGCTGCAAAGCGGCGATCTGGACAATCGCGGCGGCGAAATCAGCCACGCCGGCGCCGGCGCGCTGCGCCTGAGCGCGGACGCGCTCGACAACCGCGAACAAGGCCGCATCGCCAGCGACGGCCGGCTGGACGCGCAGGCGGCGCAACTGGACAACCGCCAGGGCCGGCTGGTCGGCGTCCTGTCGGCGTCGGTCGACGCGCGCCAGCAGTTGAATAACGATGGCGGCGTGTTGGGCAGCGACGGCAAGCTGGACCTCGCCGCCGGCGCGCTCGACAACGGCAGCGGGCTGATTCAGTCCGGTCAGGACCTGCAGCTCACGGCTAATAGCCTCACCAACGCCGACAAAGGCCAGATTCTGGCGCTGGGCAAGGACGTTGCCAGCAAGGTGGACGTCAGCGGCGAGCTGCGCAACCAGGGCAAGGTCGCCGGGAATGCCGACCTGACCGTCAACGCGGCGACCATCGACAACAGCAAGGGCGCCTTGCAGGCGGCGGCTAGCTTGAATCTTACCAAGCAAAGCAGCCTGATCAATGACGGCGGCTATATCGCCGGCCAGAGCCTGAAGCTGAACGCCGATTCGCTGAGCAACCAGGCGGGCGAGATCTATGCCCAGCAGCAGCTGACGAGCCAACTGAAGACCCTCGACAATGCCAAGGGCAGCCTGATCGGCGGTCAGGGCGTTGACCTCACCGTCAGCACCCTGTTGCATAACGACGGCGTGGTCGGCAGCGATGGCCAAGTGAAGCTGAGCGCCGGCAAGCTGGACAATGCCGCCGGCACCATCCAATCCGGCAAGGATCTGCAGCTTACCGCTAGTAGCCTCACCAACGCCGACAAGGGGCAGATCCTGGCGTTAGGCAAAGACGCGGCGAGCAAGGTGGACGTCAGCGGCGAACTGCATAACCAGGGCAAGGTGGCCGGCAACGCCGACCTGACCGTCAACGCCGCCAGCATCGATAACAGCAAGGGCACGCTGCAGGCGGCCGGCCATCTGGAGCTGAGCAAGCAAACCAGCCTGACCAACGATGGCGGCCATATCGCCGCCCAGAATCTGCAACTGAACGCCGATAGCCTAAGCAACCAGGCCGGCGAGATCTACGCCCAGCAGCAGCTGAGCAGCCAACTCAAGACCCTAGACAACAGCAAAGGCAGCCTGATCGGCGGCCAGGGCGTCGACCTGACGGCGACCGACAGCCTGCACAACGACGGCGTGGTCGGCAGCGACGGCCAAGTGAAATTGAGTGTCGGCACGCTGGAGAACGCTGCCGGCACCATCCAGTCCGGCAAAGACTTGCAGCTCACGGCTAATAGTCTGAGCAATGCCGACAAGGGCCAGGTTCTGGCCCTCGGCAAAGATGCGGCGAGCAAGGTGGACGTCAGCGGCCAGCTGCGTAACCAGGGCAAGGTCGCTGGCAACGCCGATCTGACCGTCAACGCGGCGACCATCGACAACAGCAAGGGCACGCTGCAAGCAGCCAGCCATCTGGAGCTGAGCAAGCAAACCAGCCTCACCAACGACGGCGGCCACATCGCCGGCCAGAGTCTGAAACTGAATGCCGACAGCCTGAGCAACCAGGCCGGCGAGATCTATGCCCAGCAGCAACTGAGCAGCCAACTGAAGACGCTGAACAATGCCCAAGGCAGCCTGATCGGCGGCCAGGGCGTCGACCTCACCGTCAGCAGCCTGCTGCGCAACGACGGCGTGTTGGGCAGCGACGGCCAAGTGAAGCTGACCGCCGGCGCGCTGGAGAACGCCGCCGGCACCATCCAGTCCGGCACGGACCTGCAGCTCACCGCTAGCAGCCTCACCAACGCTGACAAGGGCCAGATCCTGGCGCTGGGCAAGGACGCCGCCAGCACTGTTGACGTCAGTGGCGAGCTGCACAACCAGGGCAAGCTGGCCGGCAACGCCGACCTGACGGTCAGTGCCGCCAGCATCGACAACAGCAAGGGTACCTTGCAAGCGGCCAGCCATCTGGAGCTGAGCAAGCAAACCAGCCTGACCAACGATGGCGGCCATATCGCCGCCCAGAATCTGCAACTGAACGCCGATAGCCTAAGCAACTTGGCCGGCGAAATCTATGCCCAGCAACAACTGAGCAGCACGCTGAAGACCCTCGATAATGCCAAGGGCAGCGTCATCGGCGGCCAGGGCGTCGACCTCACCGTCAGCAGCCTGCTGCACAACGACGGCGTGGTCGGTAGCGACGGCCAAGTGAAGCTGAGCGCCGGCACGCTGGAGAACGCCGCCGGCACCATCCAATCCGGCAAGGACCTGCAGCTTACCGCTAGCAGCCTGAGCAACGCCAACAAGGGCCAGATCCTGGCATTGGGCAAGGATGTGGCGAGCAAGGTGGACGTCAGCGGCCAGCTGCGTAACCAGGGCAAGGTGGCCGGCAATGCCGACCTGGCCGTCAACGCGGCGACGATAGACAACAGCAAGGGCACGCTGCAGGCGGCCAGCCATTTGGACCTGAGCAAGCAAACCAGCCTGACCAACGATGGCGGCCACATCGTCGGCCAGAGTCTGCAACTGAAGGCCGACAGCCTGAGCAATCAGGCCGGGGAGATCTACGCCCAGCAGCAACTCACCAGCCAACTGAAGACGCTGAATAACAGCCAGGGCAGCCTGATCGGCGGCCAGGGCGTCGACCTCACCATCAGCACTTTGCTGCACAACGACGGCGTGGTGGGCAGCGATGGCCAAGTGAAGCTGAGCGCCGGCGCGCTGGAGAACGCCGCCGGCACCATCCAATCCGGCAAGGACCTGCAGCTCACCGCTAGCAGCCTCACCAACGCTGACAAGGGCCAGATCCTGGCGCTGGGCAAGGACGCCGCCAGCACTGTTGACGTCAGCGGCGAGCTGCACAACCAGGGTAAGCTGGCCGGCAATGCTGATCTGACCGTCAACGCGGCGACCGTCGACAACAGCCAGGGCACTTTGCAGGCGGCTAGCCATCTGGAACTGAGCAAGCAAGCCGCGCTGACCAACGACGGCGGTCATATCGCAGGCCAGAGTCTGAAACTGAATGCTGACTCGCTCAGCAATAAGGGCGGTGAGTTGTATGCCCAAGGCCAACTGACCAGCCAACTGAAGAACCTCGACAACAGCCAAGGCAGCCTGATCGGTGGCCAAGGTGTAGACCTCACCGTCAGCAGCCTGCTGCACAACGACGGCGTGGTCGGTAGCGACGGCCAAGTGAAGCTGAGCGCCGGCAAGCTGGAGAACGCGCAGGGCACCATCCAGTCCGGTAAGGAGCTGCAACTGACGGCGGCTTCGCTGACCAACTCCGACAAGGGCCAAATCCTGGCGCTGGGCAAGGATGTCACCAGCAAGGTGGACGTCAGCGGCGAACTGCATAACCAGGGCAAGATCGCCGGCAACGCCGATCTGACCGTCAACGCCGCCAGCGTCGACAACAGCAAGGGCACGCTGCAAGCGGCCAGCCATCTGGAGCTGAGCAAGCAAACCAGCCTCACCAACGACGGCGGCCACATCGCCGGCCAGAGTCTGAAACTGAATGCCGACAGCCTGAGCAACCAGGCGGGTGAGATCTATGCCCAGCAGCAGCTGACGAGCCAACTGAAGACCCTCGACAACAGCAAGGGCAGCCTGATCGGCGGCCAGGGCGTCGATCTCACCGCGAGCACTCTGTTGCATAACGACGGCGTGGTCGGCAGTGACGGCCAGGTCAAGCTGACGGCCGGCACGCTGGAGAATGCGCAAGGCACGATTCAATCGGGTAAGGATTTGCAGCTCAGCGCATCGAGCCTGACCAACGCCGACAAGGGTCAAATCCTGGCGTTGGGCAAAGACGCTGCCAGCAAGGTGGACGTCAGCGGCGAGTTGCATAACCAGGGCAAAGTCGCCGGCAACGCCGATCTGACCGTCAATGCGGTGACCATCGACAACGCCAAGGGTACGCTGCAAGCGGCCAGCCATCTGGAACTGAGCAAGCAAAGCACGCTCACCAACGATGGCGGCCATATCGCCGCCCAGAATCTCAATCTCAAAACCGATACCCTCAGCAACCAGTCTGGCGACATCCGCCAGATCGGCGCCGGCGAGGCCAAGCTGAAGATCGGCCAGGCCTTCCACAACCAGCAGGGTCAATTGCTGAGCAACGGCGGGCTGACGCTGGACGCCGGCCAGCTCGACAACCGCCAGGGCACGCTGGGCAGCCAGGGCGCGCAGGCCCTGACCGTGCGGCAGGATCTGAACAACCAGGGGGGCACGCTGGCCAGCGGCCAATCGCTTAGTTTGACCTTGCAGGGCGCGCTGGACAACCAGAAGGGGATAGTGCAGGGCGACAGCTTGCAACTGGACGCCGCCAGCCTGGATAACCGTGGCGGCGGCATCAAGGCGCTGGGCGCCGGCGACAGCCGGATTCAGCTGGGCGGCAAGCTGGATAACTCCACTGCCGGCGCGCTGGCCGCCAACGGCAATCTGACGCTGAGCGCCAATCAACTAGATAACAGCGGCAGCGTGCTGCAAAGCGCCGCCACGCTGGATGTCCAACTGAAGCAGGACGCGCAAAACGGCGGCGGCGCGCTGCAGGCCGGCCAACTGAAACTCAGCGCCGCCAGCCTGGGCAACCAGCATGGCCAGATCGGCCAGGCCGGCGCGGGGCTGGCCACGCTGGCCATCGGCGGCCAGATCGACAACAGCCAGCAGGGCAAGATCACTTCCGGCGGCCAGCTGCAAGTGACGGCCGGCGACCTCAACAACAACCATGGCGTGCTCAGCAGCCAGGGCGACTTGACCCTGAGCGGCAAGGCGCTGAACAACCAGCAGGGCACGCTGGGCAGCAACGGCACGCTGACCTTGAACGCCGGCAGCCTGGACAACAGCGGCGGCCTGCTGCAAGCCGGCCAGACCTTGCAACTGGACAGCGGCAGCCTGCGCAACGCCGGCGGCAAGGTGCTGGCGCTGGGCGTCGGCGACAGCCGACTGACCGTGACCGGCCAACTGGCCAACGGCGGCCAGATCGCCGGCAACGGCAACTGGCAGCTGAGCGCGCAGGGCCTGGATAACGGCGGCGGCAGCGTCTACGGCCAGCGCAATCTCGCCATCGACACGGTGTCGCTGGCCAACGCCGGCAGCCTGCTGGCGGGGCAAGACCTGTCGCTGAAGCTGCAGGGCGACTTCGTCAACGCCGCCGGCACCCAACTGCAAGCCAACCGCAACCTCAGCATCAGCGTCAGCGGCAACCTGGTCAACAACGGCCAGCTGCAAAGCAGCGGCAACCTCAGTCTGTCTGGCGTCAACTGGACCAATAACGGCAGCGTCAACATCGGCGGCACGCTGAGCACCCAGCTCAGCCAGAGCCTGGTCAATGCCGGCAGCCTGGGCGCGGGCGCGCTGGACATTCACGCCGCCAGCCTCACCAACACCGCCTCCATCACCGCCGGCGACATCGCCATCCAGGCTGGCAGCCTGGACAACAGCGGCGGCAAGGCGCTGCTGGCCTCGGCCGGGGGCATGGCGCTGAATATTGGCGGCACGCTGAATAACCATGATGGTGCCTGGTTATATAGCCAGGGCGATATGCGGATAGGCCAATCCGGCGCGACGGTGGGGCAGGTGGTGAATCACATCGCGACCTTGCAGTCGGATGGGAATATGTTTATCGAAGCTGGGCGGGTGAGTAATGAGTCGAATTCGGTAGCAATACGCCAATTAAATAGTAATACAGTAGAAACCAAAGAGCTCTACAACTTCCCTTTAGCTGCAGTCGGTGAAGGTGCATGCCATCATTCGAGTTGTGATACGCTATTTTCCCCTTATGTGGGGAGATTTAACTTTCGAAATGGAGTGGACGAATGGGTTGTTTACTCTCCATGTGTAAATTCAAATCATTGCAGTTCCACTCCGTCAATGAGGGTGCGATATTCTGTAGTAAGTGACGACAAGAACAAACATTTGCTAACAGTAATAAGGAGGGAGCTTTCTCCTTATCAGGATTCTCTTTTGTCGCCAGAAAAGGTGGAGAGTTATTTTTACATTAATAATGCTCCGAGTGGGGTGTTTGATCTCAACGCTTTTAATAAAATCCCAGGGTGGGGTGGTGCGTATGATTCGTACATGTTTCTTATTGGATTTGATCCTAATAAAAATCTAATGCCTGCGCCTGGAGATAATTGGAATTCAGTGGCGATGAGATTGGTTTCGGTTAGTAAGTCTGGTTTGGAGGCCTCTGAGAAGGTATTTGTTAATAATGTCAGGCCAGACCCTAAGAACATGGCTATTCGCCCTTCTATGGGTAGTTTTCAAAGCCTGAATTTAACAGGGGTTGATGAATTTTTTCCTGTGGCTAACTATGGGGAGAGTCTAAGGCGTGAAATAAAAACAGAAACAATTGATGTTGCCGAATTGGTGGGAAGCCCATCTAGAATGTTAGCTGGTGGTGATATTCATATCTCTGGTGGGGAGGTTTCTAATCGGTACAGTTCAATTGCTGCAGGAGGGAGCGTTTCGGTTGGGTCTGGAAGTGTTCAGAATATTGGCCAGGAATTAAAGAAAACTATAACCACCACCCAATCCTCTACTGTTAACCGATATGATAACTTTGCAGATGCATGGAACTGCATGCAGCGTGAAGGGGCTTGGTGTACCACGGTTGTTACTTCTGCAGCGACTACAACGTCAACAGTAATCGGTTCCCTAGACGCCACCGTCGCCTCCAACCAACACCTAAACCTGCAAGCCCCCTCCATCGTCAACGGCAAGGACGCGGCGCGGGTGAATGTGTCCACGGTAACCGGCAATGCCGTCAATAACCAGTCGGCGGTGAGCCAGGCGCAAGGGCCGGCGATCAAGGGCGCAGGCCAGCAGGCTGCGGCCACCGGCCAGGCCTTGCAAGGCGCGGTGGGCCAGGCACAAGGCGCGCAGTTGAATGGCGCGCTGTCCAGCATGGCGGGCCAGGCCTTGGGCGGGGCGGCGGCGCAAGGAGAGGCGGGCAAGGTCCTGCAGGGCGCGCTTGGCCAGGTCCAGGGCGCGCAGTTGAATGGCGCGCTGTCCGGCGCGGATGGCCAGCAACTGAAGAACGGCGGGGTCGATGCCACCGCCGGCGGCCAGTTGGCCAAGACCTATTCGCCGGCACCGGCCACGCAGCAGGTGACGATGTCCGCCGGCGGCGCCAAGGCCGCCAATCCGGTGGCGAACGGCTATGCCGTGCCGGACAACGGCCTGTTCCACGCCAAACCGGCACCGCAGCAGCCCTACCTGGTGGAAACCAATCCGCAATTCACCCAGTACAGCAATTTCATCTCGTCCGACTACTTGCTCAAGCAACTGAATTACGACCCCAGCAAGGTGGAAAAGCGCCTGGGCGACGGCTTCTACGAACAGCAGCTGGTCACCCGCGCCGTCACCGACATGACCGGCAAGCGCTTCCTGTCCGGCTACGGCAGCGCGATGCAGCAATACCAGCAGCTGATGAGCAACGGCGCGCAGTACGCCAAGCAGTTCCAACTGACGCCGGGCATGGCGCTCTCGGCCGATCAAATGGCCAAGCTCACTTCCGACATGGTGTGGCTGGTGAAGCAAAACGTGGGCGGCCAGGACGTGCTGGTGCCCATGGTCTATCTGGCCAATGCCGATCAAAAGTCTCTGCGCGGGCAGGGCGCGGTGCTGGCCGGCAACAGCATGAGCCTGCTGGCCAGCGGCGATCTGGTCAACACCGGCACGCTGAAGTCCGACACCACGCTGCTGGCGCAGGCCAACAACATCCGCATCGAAGGCGGCAAGGTGCAAGCCGGCGGCGATCTGGGGCTGTCCGCCGCGCAGAACCTGACCATCACCGACGACAGCCAGCACAGCCAGGCGGGCAGCAGCGTCAAGGCCGGCGGCGACTTGCAGCTGCAGGCCGGCAATGATCTGAAACTGCGGGCGGCGGCGATCGACGCGGCAGACAACGCCAGCCTGCAGGCCGGCCACGATCTGGACATTCTCAGCCGCGAAACCCGTTACGACCTGGGCGGCAGCGGCTGGTACAGCAGCTACCAATATCAGCAGGCAGACCACGTCGGCAGCCAGCTCAATATCGGCGGCAGCCTGGCGCTCGCCGCCGGCAACGACCTGACCCTGTCTGGCAGCGCCGCCAAGGCCGGCGGCAGCGTGCTGGCCAGCGCCGGCGGCAGCCTGACCTTGGCGTCCACGCTGGACAGCAAGCATGGCGCGGGCAGCTGGTGGGGTGGCGGCTACGATACCTTGAGCCAAACCCATAACGCCTCGCTGCTGCAAGGCGGCGGCGATGTATTGCTGAAAGCCGGCGGCGACCTGAGCCTGAGCGGCTCGTTCGCGCAATCCACCGGCGGCAGCCTGACCGCTCTGGCCGGTAAGCAGCTGACCATGCAAAGCGAAGTCAACACCAACCATGACATCGGCTACGGCTGGGGCAACAGCCACAACTGGCAAGCCGACAACCTGGCCGTGGCCAGCCTGGCCGGCAAGGGCGACCTGCAACTGCATGCCGGCGGCGACGCGCTGCTGAACGGCGCCAGCCTGGCCAGCGGCGGCAAGCTGGCCCTGTCCGCCGGCAACGACATCAAGCTGGGCGGGGTGGCGACGGAAAGCCGCAACGACAATACTTGGGGCGAGACCATCCGCAATAACTACGACCTCACCCAGCACGGCGTCGCCGCGCATGGCGAGGGCGGATTGATCCTGCAGGCGGGGCGCGACATCTCCACCCAGGCCGCCAGCCTGACCAGCAATGGCCAGGAAGCGCTGGTGGCCGGGCGCGACGTCAACCTCGGCAGCGCCGAGGAGCGGCACAGCGACTACAGCAAGACCGTGCACCATTCCAGCGGCTGGTTCAGCAGCACCACCACCACCGACATCGTCGCCCACGACAGCACGCACGAAGCCGGCAGCACGGTATCGGCCGACACGCTGATCCTCAAAGGCCAGCGCGACATCAACATCCACGCCAGCCAGGTGGCGGGCAGCGGCGACGTGACGCTGGATGCCGGCCGCAATCTCAACATCACTTCCGGCACCGATACCAGCCGCCTGTTCCAGTACCACAAAGAAGAGACATCAGGCCTGTTCTCCGGCGGCGGCCTGGGCTTCACCATCGGCAGCAAGGAATTGACGCAGCAAATGGACGGCGCGGGCACCACCCAGAGCCAGAACCGCAGCCTGGTGGGCAGCATAGGCGGCAACCTGAACATCAAGACCGGCGACACCCTCACCCTGCAAGGCAGCGACGTCACCGCCGGCGGCAACCTGTATCTGGATACTAAGAAGCAGAACCTCGACGTGGCGGTGGACACCTGGCACAGCGTGCAGAAGACCGTCAGCAAGTCCAGCGGCCTGACGCTGCAGCTCACCAGCCCGCTGATCAACGGTTTGCAGGCGATGGAGTCCGCCACCGAAACTGCGCTGAAGAGCAAGGATGATCGCGTCAAGGCGCTGTCCGCCGCCACCGCCGCGCTGGCCGGCTACAACAGCTACACCGCCTACCAGCAAGCGATGAGCGACGCCGGCCAGAAGACCAAGGGCGGCATCCAGTTGAGCCTGACCGTTGGTGGCAGCCGCAGCGAAAGCACCACCGTCAGCGACAGCCATAACGAAAGCGGCAGCTTGCTCAAGGCCAGCGGCAATGTGATGGATCTGGCGCACGGCGCGGGCAAGGACAGCACCATCACCGCCAAGGGGGCGCAGTTCATCGCCGGCAAGGATTTGACCTTGCAGGCCGAAGGCGACATCACCCTGCTGGCGGCCAAAAGCACTAGCAGCGAACATACCACCAGCAGCGCCAGCAGCGGCGCGGTGGGCGTGGCGATTGGCTTCCAGGAGAACAGGCCGCAACTTGGCTTTACCGCCAACGGCAGCCTCAGCCGCGGCAGGGTGGATGGCAACGGCAGCCAATATCAGCTGAGCGAACTGAATGCCGGCGGCAAGCTGAACCTGCAGTCCGGCGGAAACCTCACGCTGCAGGGCATCGCCAGCGGCCAGCAGGTAGTGGGCGATATCGCCGGCGATCTCAAGATTGATAGTCTGCAGGACACCAGTACTTATCACAGTCTGAATCAGTCGATCAGCGGCAATGTGACCATCGGGCCTATCGGTTCGGGCGGGAGCGTCAGCCTCAGCCAGCAGAAAATGGATGCCGACTACGCCAGCGTGCAGCGCCAGTCCGGCATCCAGGCCGGCGACGGCGGCTTCCAGCTGACGGTGAAGGGCATTACCGCTCTGAACGGAGCGGAAATCGCCAGCACCGACAAGGCGGCGCAGGACGGCAAGAATAGCTTGCAAACCGGCGCATTGGTGCTGAAGGACATCGACAACCATGCCGATTTCACCGCCAGCAGCATCAGTGTCACCGCCGGCAGCAGCGGCGTAACCGGCATGGCCATGGCCGCGTCGGACCACGACAACAGCACCACCCGCGCCGGCATCAGCGCCGGCAGCCTGACCATCACCGACAACGCGCTGCAGCAGGAGAAAACCGGCCAAACGGCTGAACAGGCGGCAGCCTCGGCCAACCGCGACGTCAGCACTGGCCGCGACGGCAGCGGCAAGCTGGCCAACAACTTCAACGCCAGCGAAGTGCAGGGCTTGTTTGACGCCGCCAACGCCTTGAACCAGCAAGTGGGCACCTTCATGGCCAATAAGGCTGCGGAGGCCAAGGCGGCAGCCGACGCCTTGAAAGATGCCGACCCCAACAGCCCGGATTACGCCAGCAAGAAACAGGCCGCGGACGATACCGCCAAGTGGGCCCCGGGCGGCAGCTATAGCCAGATTCTCACAGCGGTCACCGCCGGAATTGGCGGCAACCTGGCCAATGGCCTGACCGGCATGGCGCAGAATGCCGGCATCGCCTACCTGCAGGGATTGGGCGCGCAGGAAGTCAAGGCGCTGGCGGATGATCTGGAACGGGCGCAGAGCAGCGATCCGGATCATGCGGACAAGAAGCCGGAAGGCGAAGTCGTGCGCGCGGTGCTGCATGCCGCCCTGGCTTGCGCCGGCGCGGAAGCCAGCGGCCAAAGCTGCGGAGCGGGCGCGGCGGGCGGCGCGGCCAGCGTGGCGCTGAACAACGCGCTGGATAAGCTGCAGCATACCGATGCCGACAAGATGACGGCGGAGGAAAAGTTGCAGCGCGAGAATCTGGTCAACGGTTTGTTGACGGGGTTGTCGACTGCGGCTGGCGGCGCTGAGACGGCAGCGACGACGGTGAATGCGGCGAAGACTGAGATGGAGAATAATGCTCTTACCTTTGCAAGGGGTACAAGCGAAAGAGTCAAAGTCGCAGCGACAGAGGTTGCAGGTTTGCTTGGAAAGGGTAAGGGGCAGGTTAGTCGAAAAGATATCGATAATGAGCTTAATAGACTGAAGAAACTGATTGCCAAGGGGGATTTGTCCTCTCAGGAGGAGCAAAATATTGGTGCTCTTTGGATGTCGGTTGTTCAGCGTGCATCCCTTGAAAATCTCATGACCCCAAATGAGATTGTTGGATCCAGAGCATTTATGATGGCTGCTATTTCCTCCATGGCTTTTAGTGGTGGTGGAAATGGGGGAGGGGTAGTTAGTAAGGAGACTGAAGTAGAGCTTCCGAGGACTAGAGGTACTAGAACTGCATATGGAGTTTCAGAGGGGGAGGCAAGTGTAATGAGTACCGTTGCTCTGAAACAAAGGTTGTATAAAAAAGAATTGGATGCGATTGCTGCGCAAGATGGTCGTTTGGCAAAAGTTATTTCCGGCTCTGCAGATGGTTATAAGAATTTTGGGATAGGCACTGGTAGTGTGGAGGATGCAAATCGACTAGGTCAGCTTTGGGTCGGGGATGGAGCAAGACCAATGGGGGGCGTGCCTGGTGGCTTGGTTAGTGCGGATGGAACTAGGTCATATCGACCTCCAGCTGAAAAAAACGGTCGTTTTGCAATTACCGGTGTTCAGGCTAATTTTGAAATGAAAGATAGCAATGGGAAGGTGATCAGAAATGGTCATCTGAATGTGAGGCAATGAAAGCAAATATTAAGTCTGTTGATTTGGGTGGTGTTTGTAATGTTGAGGGATTTACGCCAGAAGATCCTTACTGTTTTAGTATATGGCTTGTCTGTGTAATTGGAGCCGAGAATAGTGCTGGTGGTGATTGCTTTCGTGTTAATGTATGTACGCCTAGTTGGCTGCAGGCGGCTGCAAAAATGCCTACTTGGGGTAGACATATGCTGATTGTTAATAAATATGATTTTCCGCAGATTAGGCAGACTATTGAAAAAGCTTTGCTGGAAATAGATGCACCTGACTGGGATGGTGTTGCTAGGAAAGTTTCGAAGGTAATGGAGTGGGAATTTGAGGATTATGTGAATTAAAGGGAGGTGGGGGATACAGTCTTTCACGTCAAACAGGGCCGTAAGTTGGGCTAGGCTTGCGAAGGGCCGTAGATACCGTCTTTCACGTCAAGCGGCTCTTGCATAGTCGGTCCGGTAAGGTTGGCGTGTTTTCAGCCCTCCGGCAGCGAAGAAGGCCCTCCGCTACTGGAACGGGAAGCTCAGCCGCAGATTGAAAGAGTCGCCGCCGACATCGCTGGTGGTGCGGAAGCCGTGGTTGTAGATCGCCATCAGCTTCACTTTGCCAAGCTGATAGCCAAGCAGCGGGCCGATGCCGTAGTTGCTGGCGCGGCAGCCGCCGGTCTGCGCGCAGGCGGCCGCGCCGCTGCCGGAGTCGTCGCTCAGCTGGTTTTCCTGGTAGCCGCCCAGGCCTATCGTCCATTTGCCTATGGTCTTGGCGACGGTGTAGTCGATGGCCAGCTGTTGACCGGACTTGTACTGGGTGTCCGGGTTGCGGAAATTGTAGGCGTAGGTGGCGTCCATGCTCAGGTTCCAGCCATTGTGCAGCCAGCTCAGCGCCAAACCGGGCTGCAGTGTCCAGAAGCCGTTGGCGGCGCCGAGGTAGGTGCCGTTCGGCAGCCGGCGCGGCGATGAGCTGCCGGTGGGCAGGTATACCGCCAGGCTGGCTTTGAGGTGGAGGTTGTTGGGCAAGGCCCAGGACAGCTGCCCGGGAACCAGGATGGTGTTGAAGGTGCCCCAGCGTCCATTGGGGGGCAGGCCATCGCCGCTAAGCGTGGTGTAGTCGATGGGCTGGGCGATGGCCACGGCGTAGTCGGCGCCGAACACCTTGAGTCCCGTCGACCACAGCACTTCCGGCAATTCGATCAGCGCTCTGACCCGCAGGCCGGTCTTGTCGCCGTTGTGGTCGTATTTGTCCACCCAGGTCCAGTAGTTGTTCAGCACGCCATAGACGCCTTTCGGCGGCAGCACGCCTGCGGCCAGCCCTTCGTTGACGCCGCGCAGATGAGGATCCCACAGCTCCTGACCATTGGCGCTGGAGTGCGGCAATAGGCAGGCGATGGCGACGGACGCGGCCTGCGCGATCATTTTTGCTGGTTTCATCCTGAAAGTGTCCCTGTTCGGTTTTGCTTGGTGGTTGGCGGCATGCTGGGCAACTGTATGCAGGCTTGGCGTTAGGCAAACTGAGTATAGGCTGCGCATTCCAAAGAGGTGGCGCTTGCGAGTAGGCCATGATCATGGATTGTGGACAGAGGGGCATGCATGGACGGAATGTCCTCCCCGCATGCGTGGGAGAGCGGATTTTCCGGCGTGGACGGATCGGAAAATGTCGGTAAAAGGAATATCATGTGCCGGGATGCGAATGCGCATGAAAAGCGTTGTAGTTAGCAAACCCGGCCCCGCGCAGGGGGCGGTTGAATGAGTAGACCATTAATGAGGGAAGCAGGGATGGAGCAGCCGTTGAAGGCTTATCAGGTTGGCGGCAACGATATCGTCGCCGCTGGTTCCGCGGAAGAGGCTTTGGCCGTGCTGGAGGAGCTGGCAGGCGAGACCGATCTGACTATCGAGGATGTCGCTCCGATTGCGGAGGATGAACTGGATGTGCCAGTGGAGGACGAGGAGGGCACCGCCTGTCCCACCATCCGCCAGATGCTGGCCGAGTTGAGCGAGCCGGCCTATCTTTTCGGCTGGGATTGAGGACGAGCGCCGCTCTCAATCGGATTTGGCTGCAGCCAAAACGCCGCCCCGCCTCAAAACCACTGCCCCAAACCCCGCCAGAAATCGTCCGGCACCCACAGCAGGGCGGCGGTGGTGAGAACATAGCGCAGGAATTTGCCGATCGCCATGTAGCACACGCTGGGCCAGAACGGGATGCGCAGCCAGCCGGCCAGAGTGCACAGCGGGTCGCCGATGCCCGGCAGCCAGGACAGCAGCAGCATCGGCGCGCCGCGTTTGCGCATCCAGCGGAAGTAGCGCGGGCTCAGCGCGGGCTTGCCGCTGCGCGGCGGGCGGCCTGCCGATTCTGCATGCGGGTGCGCGTGCGCGCGGTGGCTGCGGCGCAGGCGATAGCGCAGCAGCGCCACCTTGGCGCCGTAGCCCATCCACCAGTCGATCATGCCGCCCAGGGTGTTGCCCAGCGTGGCGACGGCGATCACCTGCCAGAACATGTCCGGCCTGAGCTTGATGTAGGCGAATACGGCGGGTTCGGAACCTAGCGGCAGCAGCGTGGCGGATATCAGGCTGATCATGAAAATGGCCGATAGGCCCACTTTGGGCAGGGCCAGGGTTCCGAGCAGCCAGTCGAGCAGTCCTTCCATAGGGGCGGGTTCGTTCTTGTGGGTGGCCGTCGATGATAGCACCGCCCGGCCGGGGTTTCGCCGCGCGTCGCGTGGTAAGGGCGGCGCTTGCGCGGCGGCCGGGTAGGCAGCCCTGCCGACATCCGCGCGATCCGGCAATCTCGCCGGGAAAGATTAGGTCAGGAATTTAGGCCAGTTTGCAGCGTCGGATGGCGCGGGCATGCTGGCCTTTTGCATTTGCTATGGTTAAACGGCGTGCGATCAGGCGTCCGACACGCATAAAGATGCTTGGCATGGCGAATCGAGGACTGGACGCCTGGTCTTTTCGAAACCTGAAGGGGGAAAGACGATGAAATCATATGGCGCGGAGTTTCTGGGCACTTTCTGGCTGGTGCTGGGCGGCTGCGGCAGCGCGGTGCTGGCGGCGGGGTTTCCCAACTTGGGCATCGGTTTCGCCGGCGTGGCGCTGGCCTTCGGCCTGACGGTGGTGACGATGGCTTACGCGATCGGCCACATTTCCGGCTGCCACCTGAATCCAGCGGTATCCATCGGCTTGTGGGCAGGCGGGCGCTTTCCCGCCGGGCAGCTGGGGCCATACATCGTGGCGCAGGTGCTGGGGGCCATCGCCGCGGGCGCGGTGCTGTACGTGATCGCCAGCGGAGGGGCCGGCTTCGACGTGGCCAAGGGTTTTGCCTCTAATGGCTACGCCGAGCATTCGCCGGGCGGCTATTCGCTGCTGGCGGCTCTGGTGTGCGAGGTGGTGATGACCATGTTTTTCTTATTGGTGATTATGGGCGCCACCGACAAGCGCGCGCCTGCCGGTTTCGCGCCGTTGGCGATAGGCCTGGCGCTGACCCTGATCCACCTGATCAGCATCCCGGTTACCAATACCTCGGTCAATCCGGCGCGCAGCACCGGCGTGGCCTTGTTCGTCGGCGGCTGGGCGGTGCAGCAGCTGTGGCTGTTCTGGCTGGCACCCATCATCGGCGCGGTGCTGGGCGCGAAGGTATACCGCCTGATCGCCGGCGAGTCGGAGTAGCTGCCCGCCATCCCGCAACCGCGGCTTAGGCCGCGGTTTTTTTTCGCGCTAAGTAGCTGCCCGCGTGCCGCCTGTTCCGCGTTGTTCAGGGTATGTCAGGTGGGTTGTTGATGTTGCGATAGCTCCCCGGCGGGCATGGGCAGGGGCGCTGGTCTATCAATAAAGCTCAGGCCGCGCGGCGGCCATTTCCGTCAGTCCGGAGGTCCCGATGCGATTTCATGTTCCGATGATTCTGGCGTGCTCCTGTTTCTATTCTCTGATAGCCGCGGCGTCGGACGGCAAGGCGCTTTACCAGCAAAACTGCGCGGTTTGCCATGGAACACACGCTCAGGGCAAGACTGGGCCGCGTTTGGCGGGAGACGCCAGCAAATGGCGCAAGCAGCTATTCGAGAGGGCCGTGCTGGAGGGCGTGGATGACGAGGGCAAGGCGCTGAAGGCGCCTATGCCTCATTGGGGCAATAGCAGTCTGAAAGAGGATCACGGCAAACCGCCCACCACGGAAGAAGTGGACGCGATACAAGCCTATCTCAAGACCCTGCATTGAGAAGCGCGGGCGGCATTCGGCCCGCTCCAGACATCTGGACGCATGCCTGTCAGGCCGGCGCAGTCTTGGCCGCGCTCAGCCGCGGCAGCAGGTCGGCGACGATCTCGCAGCAGCGCAGCCGATCGGCAAAGTCGTGGCAGTCGACCGACAGCATGATTTCGTCCACGCCGGTCTCGTCCAGCAGCTTTTGCAGCCCGGCCCTCACCGTTTCCGGTCCGCCGAACACCGCCGCGCCCAGCCATTCGCTGCGGACCGAGAATTCCTCGCGCGGGCTCCACAGGCCGTCCATGCTGTCCACCGGCGGCGGCAGCGGGCGGCGGTCGCCGCGGATCAGATTGAGAAATTTCTGGTACGGCGTGGTGGCCAGCCGCTGGGCTTTTTCGTCGCTGTCCGCAGCCAGCACCGGGATGCAGGCCATCGCGTACGGCTGGCTCAGCGTGGCGGAAGGCTGGAACAGATGGCGGTACAACTGCAGCGCCTCATGCAGCTGGGCCGGGGCGAAGTGGGCGGCGAAAGCGAAAGGCAGGCCCAGCTGCGCGGCCAGCTGGGCGCCGTACAGGCTGGAGCCCAGTAGCCATAGCGGCACGTTAGTGCCGGTTCCGGGAATGGCGCGCACGGCTTGGCCCGGCTGTTCCGGCCCCAGGTAGCCGCGCAGCTCCGCCACTTGCTGCGGGAAATCGTCGCCGGCGCCCAGTCGGTCGCGGCGCAGCGCGCGGGCGGTGAGCGGGTCGGTGCCGGGCGCGCGGCCCAGGCCCAGGTCGATGCGGCCGGGAAACAGCGTAGCCAGCGTGCCGAACTGCTCGGCCACCACCAGCGGCGCGTGATTGGGCAGCATGATGCCGCCGGAGCCGACCCGTATTCGCTCGGTGTGGGCGGCGATGTGGCCTATCATCACCGCGGTGGCGGAGCTGGCCACGCCGGCCATATTGTGGTGTTCGGCCACCCAGAAGCGGGTGTAGCCCAGTTGCTCTGTGTGGCGGGCCAGGGCCGCGCTGTTGCGCAGGGCCTGGGCGGCGTCGCCGCCGGCGACGATGGGCGCCAGCTCCAGCATGGATAGGCGGGGAGATGCGGAGGATGTCATTCAATTCAGCCTGTGTTGGCGCGCGCGGACGGCGCCTGCGCGAGATGAAGCCAGTATACGGAGCGGCGCCGTTCGTCAGAAGTAGGCACTTTCAGGTGGGATAGTTGCCTTCCGGTGCGTATGGTATGAAAGAGCTGTCTTGAATTATCTGGGTACGGCCATATTTGAGAACCATTCCTGTTTGAGAGAGCAAGCATCATGACGAATCGCAGCAATCTGGACATTGTCCGCGCCACTTACGAAGGCAAATCCGAAGACAATGGCCGCAACCTGCTGGCGGCGCTGGCGCCGGACGCGGAATGGACCGAGGCGGCGGGCTTTCCGTACGCCGGCACCTATGTCGGTCCGCAAGCCATCGTGGAAAACGTGTTCCAGCGGCTGGGCGGCGAGTGGGACGGCTATCGCGCGGCGGTCGATCATTACTATGTGGATGGCGACAACGTGGTCGCCCAGGGCTTTTACCACGGCACCTATCGCGCCACCGGCAAGAGCTTTACCGCGTCCTTCGCCCATGTCTACACGCTGAAAGATGGCAAGATCGTCAAGTTCGAGCAGATCGTCGACAGCGCCAAGGTGTGGGAGGCGATGCGTCCCTGATCGCTATGCGCGATGAAAAACGGCCAGCTCCGGAGGGAGGCTGGCCGTTTTGCTTTGTCCAGGCGGTCAGACCGGCTGCAGCTGCTCGCCGACGCCGGCGCGCAGCAGGCGCTTCACTATCATTTTCAGCACCACGCCGTACATGGGCAGGAAGAACAGCATGCAGATCAGCACTTTGAAGCTGTAGTCCACCAGGGCGATCTCCACCCAGTTGGCGGCCATGAACGGATCGCTGCTCTTGTAGAAGGCGATGAAGAAGAATGACAGCGTGTCGCTGATGTTGCCGAAGAACATCGCGGCGGCCGGCGCCACCCACCAGGCCTTGAGCTGGCGCAGCCGGTTGAACACCTGCACGTCCAGGATCTGGCCCAGCGCGTAGGCGGCGAAGCTGGCCGCGGCGATGCGGGCGACGAACAGGTTGAAATGCTCCAGCGCCTGGAAGCCTTGCCACGCGCCCTGATAGAACAGCGTGGACACCAGGTAGGAGATCGCCAGCGCCGGCACCATCGCCGCCAGGATGATGCGCCGAGCCAAAGGCGCGCCGAAAATGCGCACGGTCAAATCGGTGGCCAGGAAGATGAACGGGAAGGTGAACGCGCCCCAGGTGGTGTGGAAGCCGAAGACGGTGATCGGCAGCTGCACTAGGTAGTTGCTGGAGGCGATGATGGCGATGTGGAACATCGACAGCTGTATCAGAGCGGACAGGCGCTGCCGGTCGGTAAAGGCAAACATTGATGCATCCTTTTTGCTGAATGGGGTGAGGGAACCCAGTGAATACCCGCCGGAGGCCCATGGCCCGGCGACAGAGGGGCGTGATGATACCGCTTTTTGTCTATACATGAAAATATTTTCTGCAAAATCAAGGCCATTTCCAGCTTATATCTGAATGGCGGCATGCAGAATGACTTGTTGTTTGTTGGACAAAGAAAGCTATAAATATTCTAAGTAAATTCTCGTAATCGAATTCGACGCGCCGGGCCTGCAAGGAGTAGGACATGACCATTACGAAGAGACTGCTGTTGACCACCGTGCTGGCATTGCTGGTGATGCTGGCACTGGGCGTGCAGGGGCTGTGGAAGCAGCAGCAGGCCAATGATCGCTTCGATTACATGAAGATCAACACCTTTCCCAGCATCCATACCCTAGATGACGCTAAGGAAGCGCTGGCGGACGTGAGGTTGACGCTGGCGCGCAGCGTGGCGTTGTCGGACCCGGCGGCCAAGAAGGCTGAGTTCGCCGCGCTGGCGGATCTGGACAAGCGTTTCGATGCGGCGCTGGACAAATACGAGAAAGAGCTGGTTTCCAACGACGCCGACCGCAAGCTGCTGCAGGTTGACCGCGATGACATGAAAATGTATCGACAGCAGCGCGACAAGTATTTGCAGCTGGTCCAGGACAATAACGTGGCGGCGGCGGACAAGCTGATGACCGGCGACATGTCCAACGAGGCCAAGGCGTTGAACCAGGCGCTGATCGACCATATCGAGTTCAATTACAAGCTGGCCGAACAACTGAGTAAAGACAATACTGCCGCTTATCAGGCAGCCTGGTGGCAGTCGACGATATTGGTGGCGCTAGCTGTGCTGGTGTGCGGCTGGCTCAGCGGCCATCTGTTCCTCAATATCCGCAGCAGTCTGGAGCAGGTGCTTGACACGATGCAGTCTGTGCGCACCTCGCTGGATTTCCGCCTGCGCGCGCCGGTGAAGCGGATGGATGAAATAGGCAAGATAGGCAGCTCGTTCAATGAGCTGATGGGCCGTCTGCAGCAGAGCTTCCAGGAAATCCGCCGCAGCGTGGAGGACATGGAAGGCTCCATCATCCACATGGTGAACTCGTCCGGCGACATCGCGTCCAGCTCGGTGCAGCAGAGCGAGTCCGCTTCGGCGATGGCCGCCGCGGTGGAGCAGGTAACGGTCAGCATCAATCATGTGGCCGACCGGGCCAGGGAGGCCAACCATCAAGCGAAGGAGGCCGGCGAGATAGCCGACCACGGCAGCCGGGTGATGCTGGGCACGGTGGACGGCATCAGCGCGGTGGCGGAATCGGTGGGCGAGGCGTCTGACCGCATCGGCAAGCTGCGCGAGGACAGCGTCACCATCGCCACCGTGTTGGGCGTGATCAAGGACATTGCGGACCAGACCAATTTGCTGGCGCTGAATGCCGCAATCGAAGCCGCGCGGGCCGGCGAAATGGGGCGTGGCTTCGCCGTGGTGGCGGATGAGGTGCGCAAGCTGGCCGAGCGCACCGCCAGCTCCACCACTGAAATCTCCGCGGTGATAGACAAGATGCAGCAAGGCACTCAGGCCGCGGTGACGGGCATGCAGCAGGTGGTGGAGCGGGTGAACGAAGAGGCGGAGAAGGCGCGCGACGCCGGGGACACCATCCAGCAGATCAAGACCAACTCCTCGCACAGCATGCTGCTGATCGGCGAAATTTCAGACAGCATCGTCGAGCAAGGCAGCGCCAGCAACACCATCGCCCAGAAGGTGGAGCAGATCGCGCAGATGGCGGAAGCCAATTCCAAGGCGTCGTCCGATTCGGCCGATTCCGCGCGCGAGCTACGCGAGCAGGCCGGAAATATCCAGCGCACGGTGGCGCAGTACAAAGTGTAAACCGAACAATGACAGGGATCGGGGAAGATCCGACAGGGCCGCAAGGCCCTGTTTTCTTTTGGCGGAAGCATTTGCAGGAAAAGCGATAAGCAAGCCAGGATTAATTGCTTAGCCGGACGCGGCGCGCTTGAAGGCATCGCGGATCAAGGCTATATCCGCGTGGCTAACCTTGTAGCACTCAATCTCCCCGCTGTTGATTTCTGCGGACCTGGAATAGCCCGCAAGCAGCACGATGGAGTCATGGCAGTCGTCTTTGTTTTCCAGCCGAAGACTCCTTGTCTGAGGGAAATCGATCACCATGTTAGTTAAGCTCCCAGCCTGGCGGCAGCTCTGGGTAGGTAAGCCAGTAACTGAGGCATTGCTGATCTAGCGTATCGCTCCACTGGTAGATGCCAGCTCCGTTGTAGTAGAGCACCGGTTTGAGGTCGATGTAAGCGATAACAGATACTCTGGGCTGATAAAACGGAGATGCCAACATATCGCTAACCGATACCTCGTCTATGCAGATCATATCGGCGATCTTGCCATGCGGCCATGAACATGCCTCAAGCTGGAGCAGCTCCTCATCAGGTAAAGAGGAAACGTGCTGAGCAACCACTTGGGCGAACGCATTCTTGAAAGATAGCAAGCCTATACAGGAAGGGTGTTTGTATGCATATTCTTCTGGATTCATGGAGGTAAATTCCAACAAGCGGAGGTGATGGAATTTTATATGCGTGAAGTATTTTTTATGGCGCAATAACAACTGTTCCCCATGTTGTTAGGATATGTTATTATGACAATATTTTGCAAATAGTTCTACAAAGAACAATCAACATGCAGACAATAAAATCCAAACTTATCAGCAATGACTACATCGGAACTGTCATCGAGGAAAGCAAGGGGGCGCCTAGGAGGCGTATTCCAATACTTGTTCACGATAGTTACGACGAAGTTCCGCAGCGTTTTGTAAACTGCATGGCGTCGGACTCTTATATTAAACCGCATAAGCATGAAAGTGATAATCAGTGGGAGTTGGTAACATGGATTTCAGGGGAGATGCTTATTGTCATCTTTGATGATTTAGGCAAAATATTGAACAAGGTTGAAATGGGGCAGTACAGTAATCGCATAATGGAGATACAGTCTAATCAGTATCACAGTTATATACCTTTATCTGATTGTGCGTATCTTGAAGTAAGAAACTGCAGGTTTGTTTATGGGCGGCCAGAGGCCGATAGAACATTTGCTAGTTGGGCTCCGGATGAGGGGAGCGTCGAGGTGGGTGATTTTGTCACCTGGCTTAAGAGTGCGGATATTGGAAGGCAGTATGGACAAGACGGACAAGTATTTTCAGATTATAAATTGTAGCCCTGTCCCGACGTTTTGGAAGGACGCTGAACGATATTTCATGGGTTGCAACCAGAAATTCTTGGATATGGTTGATGTTGAAAATATCGAGAGCCTCCTTGAAAGGCGAGATGTCGACTTGCCCTGGGCTCGGAATTGGGAGCAATTCGAGAGGGATGATCGACAGGTTTTAGAAACTGGGCAGACAGTATCCAGGTTGGAGCAGATTCCATCTGGAGATGGTGAGGTGGTTTGGTCTGAAACTATCAAGCACCCAATTGTGCAAGATGGAAAAATCACGGGGCTTGTTGGTTTTTGTAAGGATGTGACGATTGAGAGGAGGTTGCAGGAGATAGAGCGCGAGAGAAGCATTGATAAGCTGCACTTGCAACTGGCTGATTTGGTTGGCAAGTTTATGAATGAGGTACAACACACTAAGCTATCTATCGTTGAGCAGCGTGTTGGATTGAGCCAGCGAAGTGATGGAATAAGTAGGCGGCAAATCAGCTTGAGTAGTCGAGAGAGCGAAATCATTTACTATCTATCTATTTATAAATCGCCTAAAGAGATAGCAAAGATACTGTCGATTCTTCATGGGAAAGATATTTCAGTTCGGGCAGTGCAGACAGCGATTAGCGATAGATTGTATGTTAAATTCGACGTCAATACCACCAGTCAGTTATTGGAACGGGCTGCAGTTCATAATTTGATACCGTTACGCATGCCCAGTTAGTTATCCCTCTGTGAATTTATATGAGCTGTTAAGTTGAATTTTCTGTTGCTTTTGTTGTGAAGCATAGCGCGGGTCATTGGGTATATTCAATAAAGTGTAAAGCTTTTTATAAATCAGCATTTAGCCTGTGACGGTTCGCTTGTTAGATTGGAACGGTATTTCCAACTCGTACCAAATGGACAAGCCATGGCGAAACCGCGCGCATTTATCAAACTGATCCTTTCCGCCGCATTGGCCGTTTCGGGCGTCGCCGCGGCGGCAGACGCCGTCACCGTCGGCTACCAGACCGGCATTGACCCCACCAAGGTGCCGCAGGCCGACGGCGCTTACGAGAAAGCCACTGGCAGCCGCATCAATTGGCGCAAGTTCGACAGTGGCGCCGACCTGATCGCCGCGGTGGCGTCCGGCGACGTGGCCATCGGCAATATCGGCTCCAGCCCGCTGGCGGCCGCCGCTAGCCGCGGCCTGCCGCTCGAAACCTTCCTTGTGGCCGACGAGATCGGCTCGGCCGAGGCGCTGGTGGCGCGCAAGGGCAGCGGCATCGCCAAGCCGCAAGATCTGATCGGCAAGAAGGTGGCGGTGCCCTTCGTCTCCACCACCCATTACAGCCTGTTGGCAGCGCTGCGCCACTGGGGCGTGGACCCTGTCAAGGTGAAGATCCTCAACCTGCGTCCCGGCGAGATCGCGGCCGCTTGGCAGCGCGGCGACATCGACGCCGCCTATGTCTGGGACCCGGCGCTGGGCAAGATCAAGGCCAGCGGCGCGGTGCTGACCAGTTCGGCCGAGGTGTCCAAGTGGGGAGCGCCCACCTACGACATCTGGGTGGTGCGCAAGGACTTCGCCGCCGCCCATCCCGAGTTTGTCTCCCGCTTCGCCAAGGTGTCGCTGGACGCCATCGCCGGCTACCAAGCCAATCCGCAGGCCTTCATCGCCAACGCGTCCAACATCGCCAAGATCAGCCGGCTGACCGGCGCCGCCGCGCCGGACGTGGTGGCCGGGCTGAAGGGCAACCGCTTCCTCGGCCGCGACGAGCAGGCCGCGCTGCTGCAATCGCCGTTCGTGGCGGCGGTGGGCAAGACCGCGGCCTTTCTGAAGGCGCAGGGCAAGGTGGAGTCGCTGCAGCCGGACTACGGCCCCTACGTGACCAACCGCTTCGTCAAGACGGCGAGGTGAGCATGGCGGCGCTGATCGCAGACAGGGTGTCGGTCCATTATCCCGGCCAAGTGCAGCCGGCGCTGGACGGTGTGTCGCTGAGCGTGGGGCCGGGCGAGCTGGCGGTGGCGCTGGGGCCATCGGGCTGCGGCAAGACCACCTTGCTCAATCTGTTTGCCGGCTTCCAGTTTCCCAATTCCGGCAGCGTGCGCTTCGGCGGCGCGCCGGTGGCGGGGCCGGGCGCGGAGCGCGCGGTGGTGTTCCAGCAGCACGCCTTGCTGCCGTGGCTGAGCGCGCTGGACAACGTCGCTTTCGGCCTGCGCCTGCGCGGCGTGCCACGCGCCGAGCGCCGCGCGCTGGCCGAGCGTGCGCTGGAGCAGGTGGACCTGGCCGAGGCCGGCGCCCGCTATCCCTGGCAATTGTCCGGCGGGCAGAAGCAGCGCGTCGGCATCGCCCGCGCCTTGGCCGGCCGCGCTGGCGCGCTGTTGATGGACGAGCCGTTCGGCGCGCTGGACGCCTTCACCCGCGAGCAGATGCAGGAGCTGCTGCTCAAGGTGTGGGCGGGGTCCGGCAGCAGCGTGTTCCTGATCACCCACGACATCGAGGAAGCGCTGTTCCTCGCCACCGAGCTGGTGTTGATGTCGCCGGGGCCGGGCCGCATCGTCAAGACGCTGCGCCCGCCGTTCAGCCGCCGCTGGCGCGCCGGCGACAGCGCGCGGGCGATCAAGTCCGATCCGGAATTCATCGCGCTGCGAGAGCAACTGCTGGCCGACGTGTTCGCCCAGTGCCGACAGGAGGCATGGGCATGAGCGGCGTCGAAACTACCGCGGAACAGGAGTTGCTGTCCGTTTCCTCTCGCATCGAGGGTGGCCCGAGGCGGGGACGCGAACCATCCCGGCTATGGCTGGGCGCGGCCAGCCTGGCACTGCTGCTGGGCGGTTGGTGGCTGCTGGCGCACAGCGGCTGGGTGCCGGCGTTGTTCCTGCCCGCCCCGGAAGCGGTGCTGGGCAAGCTGTTCGTCGTCGCCGGCCAGGGCTTCATGGACGCCACGCTATGGCAGCATCTGGAAGCCAGCCTGCAGCGTATCGCGCTGGCGCTGGCCGCAGCCGTGGCGGTGGGCGTGCCGCTCGGCGCGCTGCTGGGGCGCAGCCCGCTGGCACAGGGCTTGCTTGATCCTATGTTGGAGGCATATCGTCCAGTGCCGCCGCTCGCTTATTTGCCGCTGATCGTGATCTGGTTCGGCATTGGCGAGCTGTCCAAGGTGCTGCTGATTTTCCTGGCCATCCTGGCTCCGGTGGTCATCGCCACCCGCCACGGCGTGGCCCAGGTCAGCCGCAACCGGCTGCGCGCGGCGCAGAGCCTGGGCGCCAGCCGCTCGCAGCTGTTGTGGCTGGTGGTGTTGCCCGAGGCGCTGCCGCAAATCTTGACTGGCATCCGCATCGGCTTGGGCGCCGGCTGGTCCACGCTGGTGGCGGCGGAACTGGTGGCGGCCACCCGCGGGCTGGGCTTCATGGTGCAGTCTGCGGCGCAGTTTCTGGTCACCGACGTGGTGGTGCTGGGCATTCTGGTGATCGCCGCGGTGGCCTTCGCGCTGGAACTGGGTCTGCGCGCCTTGCAGCGCCGGTTGGCGCCTTGGCACGGACAAGACGACTGATAGACAACGATAATAAGGAGAAGACGCTGATGAGTTTGCAATTGACCCGCCTGAGCCCGGCGCTGGGCGCGGTGGTGGAGGGGATAGACCTGGCGCGGCCGTTGGACGACGAGCAGCGCCGGGCATTGAACGAGGCATTGCTGCGCCATCAGGTGCTGTTTTTCCGCAGCCAGGACATCACGCCGCTGCAGCAGCGCAATTTCGCGGTGCGCTTCGGCGATCTGCACACTCACCCGATCTATCCGCAGCACCCGGACGCGCGCGAGATCGTGGTGCTGGATACCGACGTGGTGGACTTGCAGGATAACGCCATCTGGCACACCGACGTCACCTTTATCGAGACCCCGCCGCTGGGCGCGGTGCTGGCGGCGCGGCAGCTGCCGGAGCTGGGCGGCGACACGCTGTGGGCCAGCGGCATCGCTGCCTACGAGGCGTTGTCGGCCAGCCTGAAAGCCAGGCTGGAAGGCTTGAGCGCAGTGCATGATTTCGCCAAATCCTTTCCGCTTACGCGTTACGGCCTGACTGACGACGACCGCCGCCGCTGGGACGAAACGCGGCGCAAGCATCCGCCCATCAGCCATCCGCTGGTGCGCATACATCCGGAAAGCGGACGCCGCGCGCTGTTCGTCAGCGAGGGCTTCACCGTCGCCGTCAACGATCTGCCGGAAACCGAGGGCCAGGCGCTGCTGCAATTCCTGTTTGCCCACCAGTCGCGGCCTGAGTTTTCCATACGCTGGCGCTGGCAGCCGGGCGACGTGGCGTTCTGGGACAACCGCTGCACCATCCATTACGCGGTGGACGACTACCGGCCGGCGCGGCGGGTGATGCACCGGGCGACGATACTGGGAGACCGGCCGTACTAGTTCGGCGGCGTTGAGTCTTGCAGGCAGCAAAAAGGCCATCCATAGGGATGGCCTTTTCATTTGAATGACGACGGGACGGATTAGCCGACCAGCCGCATCTTGAACTGCTTGCCCTTGATCTTGCACTGCGACAGCTTGGCCAGCGCCTGCTCTGCAATGCTGCGCTCCAGCGCGACGAAGCTGGCGAATTCGAAGATATTGATCTTGCCGATCTGGCTGCCGGCGAAGCCGGCGTCGCCGGTCAGCGCGCCCAACAGGTCGCCCGGGCGCAGCTTTTCGCGTTTGCCGCCGGCAATCTCCAGCGTCACCATCGGCGGCAGCAGCGGGCCGCCGGGGGCCGGGGTCAGCTCTTCCACGTCGGCCCAGGTCAGGTCGGCCTGCTGGTAGTTTTCGATCTGCACCAGGCGCTTGGCCTCGCTGTCGGTGGCAAGGGTCAGCGCCAGGCCATGCTGTTCGCCGCGGCCGGTGCGGCCGATGCGGTGGATGTGCACTTCCGGATCATGGGTGACGTCGACGTTGATCACCACGTCCAGTTCCTTGATGTCCAGGCCGCGCGCCGCCACGTCGGTGGCCACCAGCACGGTGGCGCTCTTGTTGGCGAAGCGCAGCAGGATCTGGTCGCGCTCGCGCTGTTCCAGGTCGCCGTGCAGGGTCAGCGCGTTGAAGCCCTGTTCCTGCAGCTCGCGCACCAGCTCCTTGCAGCGCTCGCGGGTGTTGCAGAAGGCCAGCGCCGAAGTGGGGCGTAGATGGCGCAGGATGCGGCTGACCGTCTCCAGCCGGGTCTCCGGCTTCACCTTGTAGAACCACTGTTCGATGTGGTCGGCGTTGTGCAGCGACTCCACCTTCACTTCCACCGGATTTTTCAGGAACTGCGAGCTGGCCTTGCGGATGTCCTCCGGATAGGTGGCGGAGAACAACAGGGTCTGGCGGGTCTTCGGGCAGGCGCGGACGATGCCGACGATCTCCTCGATGAAGCCCATGTCTATCATGCGGTCCGCCTCGTCTAGCACCAGCGTCTTCACGCCGGTCAGGTTCAGCGTTTCGCGGAACAGGTGGTCCTGCAGCCGTCCCGGCGTGCCGACGACGATATGGGCGCCATGTTCCAGCGAGCCGATTTGCGGACCCATCGGCGTGCCGCCGGTCAGCGTCACCACCTTGATGTTGTCGATGGCGCGCGCCAGACGGCGGATTTCCTGCGCCACCTGGTCGGCCAGTTCGCGCGTCGGGCACATCACCAGCGCTTGCACGCCGAACCAGCGTGGATTGAGGCTGGCCAACAGGCCCAGTCCGAACGCAGCCGTCTTGCCGCTGCCGGTCTTGGCCTGGGCGATCAGGTCGCGGCCTTCCAGAATGGCGGGCAGGCTGGCGGCCTGGATGGCGGTCATCTGGTGGTAGCCCAGGCTGTCCAGGTTGGACAGCAGCGGGGCGGGCAGGGGCAGGGCGGAAAAAGCGGCTGGTTTCACAATGACTTGGCGCGGTTGGCTAAAGGCTGGGCAGTGTAACAGCAGTGAGGCTCGCGGCCAAATGCCCGGCGCATTTTCGGTTGGAAAAACGCCCGGTCGAGCCGGGCGCGGGAAGCTGCCTCTCTTGTTTTATCAGATGCAGCCGGTTTTGCCGGGTTTAGCGCTCACACACGGAAGCGCGACACAGAGTCGGTCAGCCGCTTGGCCAGCGCCTCCAGCTCTTCGGCAGCGCTCACGGTCTGGCGGATGTCGTTGTCGTTGGTGCGCGCCATGCCGGCGATGGCGTCGATGTTCTCGTTCACCGTCTGGCTGGTGCGGCGCTGCTGTTCGGTCACCTCTACGATCTGCCTGAGGCCGCTGCGAACCTCGGCCACCGACTGGTTGGCCGCGTCCAGCACGCCGGCCACGCTGTCGGTGGCGTGGCGGCTGGCTTCCAGCGATTGCAGGCCGGCGCTCACCGCCTGGCGCACCGCGTCGGTCTTGTCGTTCAGCGAGCCGGTGACGGCGTCGATCTCGCTGGCGGACTTGGCCGACTTTTCCGCCAGCTTGCGCACCTCGTCGGCCACCACGGCGAAGCCGCGGCCTTGCTCGCCGGCGCGGGCGGCTTCGATCGCCGCGTTCAGCGCCAGCAGATTGGTTTGCTCGGCGATTTCGCGCACCTGCTTGGTCATGTGGGTGATCACGGCGGTGGAGTTGACCAGCTCGCTCTCCGCCTGCGCCATCAGCTGCACCGCGCTTTCCGCCTGGCCTACCTCGCGCTGCAGCCGGTGCAGGCTTTGCCGGCCTTGTTCCGAGCGCTGCAGGCTCTCCTCTGCGCCGCTGCTGACGTGCTCGGCCTTGCCGGCGATCTCGCCGATGTGGGCGGCCAGTTGGTCCACCGCCTCGGCGGCGGCCTGCGACTGGCTGTTCTGGCGATGGGAGCTGGCGGCCAGTTGGCCGGCGCCGTCGGACAAGCTGCGCGCAGACAGCGCCACCGCGTCGGCGCTGTCGCTGACCTGGCGCACCAGGCCGGCCACGGTGCCCAGCATCTGGTTGAACAGGCGGGCGGTGACGCCGATCTCGTCCCGGCTGCGTTCCGGCAGGCGGCGGGTGAGGTCGCCTTCGCCCTTGGCCAGCTCGGCCAGGCCATCGGACATCTCCCGCAGCGGGCGGGTGACGAAGCGGCGGATGAATAGATAGACCACCGCCAGCATCGGCAGCGAGGCGAACAGCGCGAACAAGATGCTCTGGGTGCGGAAGGCTTCGACGGACGCGTATGGCTTTTCCAGCGAGATGCGCATGCTGACCACGCCCAGCGGCGTCTTGTCCGCCACCTGATGGCAGGCCAGGCAGTTCTTGCCCAGGTAGTTGGCGGAAGCCAGCGCCGGGTAGACCACGCGCAGGTGCTCGCCCAGCTGCGGGGTGGACTCTATCTGGATGTGCGGCTTGCCGTCGCGCAGCGCGGCGCGCTCGGTTTCGTCGCCCGGCCGGGCCTTGTCGCCGGCGCTGCCGGGGCCGAACTGCTTGCTGACCGCGTCGCCGCGTATCACGCGCAGGTCGCGCACCGCCGACAGCTCGCGGATCTGGTCCAGGAACACGTCGCGCTGGCCGACGGTGCCGGTGATCATCATGCCGGTCAGGCCGGCCAGGGTCATTTCGTTCATGCTGTGGGCCAGGTCCTTGGCCTGCTCCACGGCGATCTCGCGGCTGGCCTGGGTTTCCCAGGCGATCAGCCCGCCCCAGGCCAGCACCAGACAGGTCCAGATCGCGCCGGTCAGGCGCAGCCAGATCGGCCAATCGGAAAATTTTCTCATCGCGTTTCGGGGTGGTGGGCCCCGTCTCCTGTGTGTGGCGTCGTTATTGTCGGCCGGATTGCGGACAGTCCCGGCTATGCCGTATGGATTCTGATGGAGAATGGGAACCGGACTTCTGGTCTGGATCAAACATTGCCAGGAAAACGCTTGCGCTTGGGTTGGCGGCCGATTTCTGCAACAATCGCGCCCTTGCCGCCACGGCTATGGTGAAAACGGGACAGGAATACAAGGAATGGGCATGAATGACAGCACAAGGCGCGGCGTCGCCATCATAGGCGGCGGCCCGGCGGGCCTGATGGCGGCGGAGGTGCTGACGGCGCGCGGCTATGCGGTGGATGTGTATGACGCGATGCCGTCGGTGGGCCGCAAATTCCTGTTGGCCGGCATCGGCGGCCTCAACATCACCCATTCCGAAGCCTATCCGGCCTTTATCGGCCGTTACGGCGACCGCGCGGAGCAGATCGCGCCGCTGCTGAAGGATTTTGACGCCGACGCGCTGCGCGCCTGGGTGCATGGCTTGGGGGTGGAAACCTTTGTCGGCAGTTCCGGCCGGGTGTTTCCCAAGGAAATGAAGGCAGCGCCGCTGCTGCGCGCCTGGCTCAGCCGGCTGCGGGAGGCCGGCGCGCGCATCCATGTGCGCCACCGCTGGCAGGGCTGGAACGCCGATGGCAGCCTGAAGTTCGACACCCCGGACGGCGAACTGGCTGTGCGCGCCGACGCGACGCTGCTGGCGCTGGGCGGCGGCAGCTGGAGGAAGCTGGGTTCGGATGGCCGCTGGATGCCGTGGCTGGAGGAAAAGGGCGTTGCCACCGCGCCGCTGTCGCCGTCCAATTGCGGCTTCGACGCCGAGTGGAGCGATTTCTTCGCCGACAAGTTCGCAGGCGAGCCGCTGAAGTCCATCGGCCTGGCTTTCCAGGGTGGCGACGGGCGTGAGTTCAAGCGCGTGGGCGAATGCGTGATCACCAAGAGCGGTATTGAGGGCAGCCTAGTCTACGCCTGCTCGGCGCTGCTGCGCGACGAGATCGCCCGCGCTGGCTCCGCCACCGCTTATCTGGACCTGATCCCGGCCTGGGACGAAGCCCGGGTGCTGGCCGAAGTTTCGCATCCGCGAGGCTCGCGCTCCTTGTCCAGCCATCTGCAGAGCCGGCTCAATCTGAAGGGCGCGCGCGCCGGCATCCTGCGCGAATGCCTGGACAAAGAAAGCTTCCAGAACCCGGCGCTGCTGGCCGCAGCGATCAAGCGCTTGCCCGTGACCGTGACCGCGGCGCGGCCCATCGATGAGGCGATCAGCACCGCCGGCGGCGTCTGCTTCTCCGCGCTGGACGCGCGGCAGATGCTGGCCGCGCTGCCCGGCGTGTTCTGCGCCGGCGAGATGCTGGACTGGGAAGCGCCGACCGGCGGTTATCTGCTGACCGCCTGCTTCGCTAGCGGCCGCGCGGCGGGGCAGGGCATCGCCGACTGGCTGGAGGCGTCAAGATAGTTTTACTTGAGGGCGGCAGGCAGGTCTGACAAAATACCCGGATCGCATTTTTCCGCCCATCCTGGGCGCTATCCGCAACCTGTTTTTCTTGCTTGCCATGAGTGAAAAAAGCAATCCCTGCCAATCCTGCGGCGCGTGCTGCGCCAGTTTCCGCGTTTCTTTCTACTGGGCCGAGGCCGATGACGGCGGCGGCCCGGTTCCCGGCCATCTCACCGAAAAACTCAACGACTGGACCCGCTGCATGCGTGGCACCTGGTCCGCCAGCCCGCGCTGCGTCGCCTTGCAGGGCGAGGTGGGCGGCAGCGTCGGCTGTGGCGTCTATCCGCTGCGGCCCAGCCCCTGCCGCGAAGTGGAGGCCGGTTCGGCGCAATGCCTTAAGGCGCGCGCCATCCACGGCCTGCCCGTGCTGTGGGAGGCGCCGGCGGCGGCCAATGAGCCGGAGCCGCTGCTGGCGGGCTAGGGCAGGCTCCGGTCGAAAAAGGCTTTCAGCTTGGACGCGGCGGCCGCTACGCACGGTTCGCGGTCGTACAGGTCGAAGTGCGAGGCCCAGGCGATCAGGCATAGCTCTTTCGGCTCCGCGGCGGCGGCGATGGCCTGCTCGCTGAAGTAGCGGGTGTCGGCGTCGGCGCCGGCTATCATCAGCAGCGGCCGCGGGGCCAGCATATCGATGCGGGCGAAGGCGTCGAAGCCGGCCAGCGCGTCCAGGCCCGACACCACGAAACGGTTTTCCGCGTTGGGGTGGCGGCCGCGCGGCGTGCGGTAGTAGTCGTAGGCCTCGCGCAGCAGCCGCTGCGGCTGTTCGGCCGCGGCCTGCGCCGTTTCCGCCAGCGCGCTGCGGGTGGCGGCGGCTTCGCCGCGGTCCTGGGCGGTGCGGTCTTCGGCCGCCGCGGCGAGCAGACTTTGCAGCTGTTCGGGCGTGCGGCTGCCGTTCAGGCCTTCGCGCAGCAGGCTGCCCTGGCAGACGGCGTTGACGGCGGCCACGGCCTTGATGCGCGGGTCGGTGCGGGCGGTGAACACCGCGTAGCCGCCGCCGGCGGCGATGCCCAGCGCGCCGATGCGTTCCGGATCGACATCGGGCAGGTTGGACAGATAGCTGACCGCCGACTTGATCCCCTCGGCCCGCGAATGGGGCGTTTCCAGATGGCGCGGCAAGCCCTCGCTCTCGCCCTGGTAGGCGGTGTCGAACGCCAGCGCGAGATAGCCGTCCTGCGCCAGCCGTTCGGCGTAGCGCCCGGCAACCTGTTCCTTGACGCCGGTGAACGGGTGGCTGACCACGATGGCCGGGTAGCGTTTCTCCGGCTGGTAGTCCGCGGGACGGTACAGATGGCCGACCAGTTCCAGGTCTTCGCTGAGAAAAATCACTTCCTGTTTCATATTGTCGTTCTGTTCGATTGCGAGGTTCAACGCGGCGTCTGCTCCCAGCCGCCGCCCAGCGCCAGGAACAGGTTGACCTGATCCAGCGCCAGTTGCGCGTCCGACGCGGCCAGCGCCGATTCGTTGCCGGCCAGCGCGCGGTCGGCGTCCAGGCTGGTCAGGTAGGGCGTGCGTCCGGCCGCGTACAGGCGGCGGTTGTCTTGCGCGGCGGCGCGGGCGTTGTCGCGCGCCGAGCGCAGGTCGGCGTTGCGTTCCAGGTCCTTGGCGTAGAAAGTCAGCGCGGTTTCGGTCTCGCGCAGCGCGTTCAGCACCACGCCGTCGAAATGGGCGAGCGCCGCGTCGGCGTCGGCTTCGGCCGCCTTCACCCGGGCGCGGGCGCCGCTGTCAGGAATGGTCCAGCTGATCAGCGGCCCCAGGCTCCAGCGCCGAGTGCGGTCTTCTCCCACGTGCTCCAGCAGGCCGGTGAAGCCAGCCGACGCGTCCAAGCTGATGCTGGGATAGAGCTGGGCGGTGGCCACGCCGATGCGGGCGGTGGCGGCGGCGAGCTTGCGTTCCGCCTCGCGCACGTCGGGCCGGCGCTTGAGCAGCGCCGCGCCGTCGCCGACCGGCAGCGGCTGCTTCAACTGGGGCAGCGCCGAGCAGGCG
>NZ_JAJOHV010000084.1 GCF_021129175.1 Chromobacterium piscinae
GCTTCGGCCAGCGCCGCCTGGCCGCGGCGTCCTTCGCCGGCGGCCAGCCACAGCGCCGCGCCTTTGACCAGCAACACCAGCCAGCAGGCGAAGGCGGCGGCCAGCAAAGCAAACATCACGCCCTTCACCACCGGATCGGCGGCGACGAACATCGCCAGCGGCGACAAACCGGCGTCGGCAGCCGGCTGGGCCGCCAACGCCTGGACGGAATAAAGCGAAAGGCCGCTGCCTGCGATGCCGGGCAACGGCCTGAAAGGAATGCTGGTCTTCATCAGTGGCTAAGAGTTTGGGTGGAGATGCGCCACTCTATCATTAATGATTATCATTATCAATTAACGGAACAGAAACAATTCCACTTCCTTCATTCACCAGCTTTTGCGGTGTGCCAGACGTAGTCCGCCTGCTCGCGGCCCAGCTCCACGCCCTCTTCGGCCAGCACCAGCACCGTCGCCGGCCGCTCCGGCGCCAGATCGGCCAGATGCAGCGGCGCGCCGATGTCGCGCAGCGCGTGATAGGCGCCGGCGATCAGCATCGCCGGCTTGGGCGCGGCCAGCAGCCGCTCGGCCATGCGGCGGTCGCGCTGCTGCTGCACCGCCAGCATGGAGGCCATCATGCCCTCATCCATCTTGCCGCCGTGCTCGCCGCGGATCACCTCCTCCAGCCGGCTCGCCGCCCGCGGATCGCGCGAGGCCCGCCCCTGCGGCCTCTCCTTGCTGGCGTAGTAGGCGCGCATCTGCTCCCGGTCCAGATTGGCCGCCAGCAACGGATACGGCGCGCGCAACAAGGTCATCACCAGCTGGCCATATAGCTCCCACGGCCAGCCGCTCTGCCAGGCAACCAGTTCCCTCACCCGCGACGGGCGCACGCTGGGATTGCCTTGCAGCCAGGCTTTCACTTCGTCCACTTTGGGCTGCTGGCCTGGCGTCAGCATTTCAAGCAGCGCGCTGCCCTGCGGCCGGCTTGCGGCCAGGCGCTGCGCCAGCCAGGTTTCTATCCGGTGGTGGTGGCGGTTATCGTGCTTCTCCCCCACCAGCAGCATCTCCGCCGGCGCCAGCCTGGCCAGCAACTCGTCAGGGCTCAGCGCCTTGCCGCTGGCCGTCTCCACGATCCGGCCCGCCGGTGGCCCTTCCGGTTCCGCCGCTGGCTGCGCCGCGCAGCCAGCCAGGCTCGCCAGCAATAAAACCGCCGCCATCCATCGCTTCATGTCTTTCCCGCCTTGCTTTCTTTGCCAAGCCGGCATATTAATTGATAACGATTATCAATAACAACAAGATAGCTGAACTTTACGCGCGGCCAAAAACAAAGCCGGCTGCGATCAATCGCAGCCGGCCTGTATCGAAACAAAAGGAACGGGCTTACAGCGCGGCCAGGGCGGCGTCGTAATCCGGCTCGTCGGCGATCTCGCCCACCAGCTGGCTATGCAGCACCTTGTCGCCGGCGTCCAGCACCACCACGGCGCGCGCGGTCAGGCCGGCCAGCGGGCCGGAGGCCAGCTTGACGCCGTAGGCTTCGGCGAAAGCCGGATTGCGGAAGGTGGACAGCGTGGCCACGTTTTCGATGCCTTCGGCGCCGCAGAAGCGCTTCTGCGCGAACGGCAGGTCGGCGGACACGCACAGCACCACGGTGTCGCTCAGCGCGGCGGCCTTCTCGTTGAACTTGCGCACCGACATCGCGCAGGTCGGGGTATCCACGCTGGGGAAGATGTTGAGGATCTTGCGCTTGCCGGCGTAGCTGGCCAGCGACACCTCGGCCAGATCGCCGCCGGTCAGTTGCAGCGCCGGAGCTTGCTCGCCTTTGGACGGCAGCTTGCCCGCCACTTCCACCGGATTGCCGCGCAGGGTTACGGTTGCCATGTCTTGAATCCTCATCAGGGTTGGAGATGGCGATAGTGTGGAGCAAAGCGGGTGGAATGCAACCCCGCGCGGCGCATGGTTGTCATCGCTACCGGCCGCCAGCCTACCTTCCCGATGCGCACCAAATTCCAAACTGTTCTAAATGACGGAGATTTTTATTTTTATCCGTTATATAAAGTGCAGGTGGCGCCGCTACCGTGGCGCCGCGAATAAGCAATTCGGGACGCGCGCTTACCGGCGTCGTCAACTGTCATCGGATTTAAAGGAGTCTCTCATGGCTAGCCAAGATCGCGATCAGAAGTCCGGACTGTTCATCGTCAGCTACAACGTCTTCAAGCCCGGCATAGCCGGCGGCTACAACCTGCACCTGCAGCTGTCGGTCTATCCGCCGGCCCGCCAGGTCAGCGGCCGCGCCATCATCACCCAGGCGCTGCAGCACCCATTGGTTTTCGAAAACCCGGTGCAAGGCCACTACGAGGAAAAGAGCGGCGACATCGAACTGTTCCTGAACGGCTTCCGCCTGCCTATCGACCCGGGTTCTCCGCGCGTCGGCGACTTCCACTTCGACGGCCACCTGAAGGGCGGCTGGCAGGCTGAAAACGGCTCCCGCGCCCGCTACGCCTTCCTGCAGGCCGGCCACTGGATCGAGGAATACGGCCAAGAGATCCAGCTGTCCGATGAAGTGCGGCAGACCGTCAAAGCGCTGAACCTGCGCTAAGCACCCACGTCCGCGCAAACCGCCGGCGCCCCAGGCCCGGCGGTTTGTTCGTCTTCCGCCTGTCCATACGGCCATGGCGATCACGCAAACGGCGCCTGCCGTGCTTGGATGCGGGATCGACAGCGCATGCGCCCCGCTTGCGTCCTCTCTTCAGGAGATCCGCCATGACCGACTTGCCCGCCGAACTGAACCGCCGCGGCTTCCTGCTCGCCGCAGCCGCCGGCGCCGCCGCGCTCGCTCTGCCCGCGCTGCCCGGCCTTGCCCACGCCTCGTCAGCGCACACGCTGCCGCCGCTGCCCTACGCCGACAACGCGCTGGAGCCGGTGATCTCGGCTCGCACCATCGGCTTCCATTACGGCAAGCACCACAAGGCCTATCTCGACAATCTGAACAAGCTGATCGCCGGCCGCGACTACGCCGACCTGCCGCTGGAAGACATCATCACCCGTTCCTTCGGCCCCGCCGGCGACACCGCCGTGTTCAACAACGCCGCCCAGCTGTGGAACCACACCTTCTATTGGCGCAGCATGCGAGCCAAGGGCGGCGGCGTGCCGCCGCAAGGATTGCGGGAAAGGATAGAGGCTTCGTTCGGCAGCGTGGAAGCTTGTAAGCAGCAGCTGGCCGGCGCCGCCATTTCCCAATTCGGCAGCGGCTGGGCCTGGCTGGTTCAGGACAGCAACAAGCTGAGGGTGGTGAAGACCGGCAACGCCGACAATCCGATCACCTCCGGCCTGACCCCGCTGCTGAATGTCGACGTCTGGGAACACGCCTACTATCTGGATTACCAGAACCGCCGCGCCGATTACGTCAACGCAGTGCTGGACAAGCTGATCGACTGGGAATTCGCGCAACGGAACCTAAAAGCCTGAGATCCGTCCGGCTCAAAGCTGATTGTAGACGCCGCCCAAGGCCCGCAGCACCTCGGAGGCGGCGTCGAGCGCTTGGTCGTCCATGCTCCGCAGCTCGCGCTCCAGCACCTCGGCCAGCAGGCGTTCGCGCTCTCGGTGGCGCGCAAGGCCCAATTCGGTCAGCCCCACCAGCACCGAGCGCTTATCCGCCAGCGACTTCGCTTTCTCCACATAGCCCTGCTCGCTGAGGCCATTCACCAATTGGGTGGCGCCGGCGCCGGTGGTCTCGGTCAATTCCGCCAGCCGCGCCACCGGCAAGGCACCCTCCTCCGCCAATATCCGCAGCACTCTCGCGTGCGACAGCGACAACGCGCCAGCCTGGCGCGTGGCGCGGCCGCGCAGCCGCGCGTCGGCGGCGCTCAGGCTGTAGGCGGCGCGGCTCAGCCTCGCCAGCGCCTGCTGGCGCGCTTCTCCCGCCTCGCTGGACAAGGCATCCCCCTGGGGCTTGGTTGACATGCGTTCCGACTCCACAATAATATAACTAAGTACTTAGTTAATTTCAGGTACGATCAATCTAACGAGGTGAAAATTATGTCACGTTCAGAAGCGCAAAGCTGGTCGCTGGACATCGCGCTGGCCCAGGGCGGTTTCGACGCCCTGCATCCGGAGGGCAAAAACACCCTGCTGCAGCTGGGGCACGATCCGGCCGATTTCGACGCCGTGTTCGAACAAGTGAAAAGCGGCGCGATGCTGCCCAAAGCCTGGGCGGAAGTGGCCGCCCGCGCCGAACGGCGCGCCGCCCACTACGAGCGCGACGGCTACCGCCGCACCGCCGCCGACCTCTATCTGCGCGCCGCGGTGATGTGGGGCCGCGCGCAGTATTCGATCTTCGACACCGCCGATCCGCGCAAGGCCTCCTTGCGCGCGCGCTGCAACCACTGTGTCGAACGCATCGGCGAACTGCGCGGCGGCCAGGTGCGGCGAGTGGAGATTCCGTTCGAGGGCGGCGCCATCCACGCGCTGCTGCACCTGCCGGACGGCGAAGTCCGCCAGGCGCCGGCCGTGATCCTCGGCCCCGGCATGGACATGATCAAGGAAGACTACCTGTACGCCGCCGAGCGCTACTACACCTCGCGCGGCATGGTGGCGCTGTCGATAGAGGGCCCCGGCCAGGGCGAAAGCCGCGCCGGCGGCCTGACCGTCACCCTGGACAACTATGAGCGAGCCCTGGAAGCCTATGCCGGCTACCTCGCCGGCCTGCCCGAAGTGGACGCAGGCCGCATCGGCATGTTCGGCATCAGCATGAGCGGCTACTGGGGACTGCGCGCCGCCGCCGGCGCCACCCGGCTGGCCGCCCTGGCCGCCTACGAAGCGGTGTGCGGCGACTTCCTCACCATCTTCGAGCGCGCTCAGCCCAGCTTCAAGAAAAACTACATGTATATGAGCGGCTACCGCGACGAGGCCATTTTCGATCGCGAAATGCGCGACCGCATGCCGCTGGACGCGATGGCCGCCGACATCCGCATCCCGGTGCTGCTGGGTATCGGCGAGTTCGATGAGCTGACGCCGCTGGAACAGGCGCTGGCGTGTTACCAGCGCATCCGCGCGCCCAAGGAGATGCGCGTCTACGAAAACGAATTCCACCCGCTGGGCGGCGTGGCGGCGGAAGTCTTCCGCTACGGCGCGGAATGGCTGGAGCGCGCGCTGTCCAGCGATCCCGCGCTGCGCGAGCCGGGCCGGGATGTGCGCCACTATCTGCGCCGCGACGGCCATATCGGCGATGGCAGCGCCGCGCCGGACTGGTGGCAGGGCGCAGACCCGGTGGGCGGACAGCGCGCCTGATCCGGCGACGCTCGCGGCGCTCGGCGAAGTTTTGTCGGCGATGCCAAGCGGCGAGCCGGCGGCTATAAGCATTTGAACGATTGACGCCGTCCGGCCCCATCGCCAGACTGCCTTCATGCCAAAGACATGGAGGCATGTCATGAGCCAGTCTGTTCAGGCCCTGCTGTTCGACGTGTTCGGCACCGTGGTGGACTGGCGCGAGGGCGTGGCCCGCGACGCCGCCGCCTTCCTGCAGCGCCATCCCGGCGCCAGGCAGGACGCTTACGCCTTCGCCGACGCCTGGCGCGGCCGCTATTCTCCATCAATGGAAGTGGTGCGCGCCGGCCGCCGCCCGTTCACCCGGCTGGACCAGCTGCACCGCGAAAACCTGGCGGCCACGCTGCCGGCCTTCGGCATCGATCCGGCTTTAGTGCCTGAGGATCAGCTGCAATGGCTGAACCGCGCCTGGCACCGGCTGGACCCGTGGCCGGACAGCGTGGCCGGCCTGACTCGGCTGAAAGCGCGCTGCATCGTCGCCACCCTCAGCAACGGCAACACCAGCCTGCTGCTCAATATGGCCAAATACGCCGGTCTGCCCTGGGACGCGATACTCGGCGCCGAAGCGGCCCAGGCCTACAAGCCGATGCCACAGGCCTATCTGCGAACGGCGGAGCTGCTGGACCTGCCGCCAGAACGGATCTGCTTGGTGGCGGCGCACAACGGCGACCTCGCCGCGGCCCGCCAATGCGGGCTGAAAACCGCCTTCGTGCCGCGGCCGCGCGAATTCGGCCCGGAACAGCAGACGGATCTGGCCGCGGAGCAGGATTGGGATTGGGTCGCCAATGACTTGATCCAGCTGGCGGCGCAATTCCAGGCATGAACGCATCGATGACGGCAGTAACTGTCCTTTCTGACAGTTACTCATATCTGCTCCACCTGACCTTGAGCGTCTAGAATTCCCCACCTTGCTAACCATGGCTTTCGCCATCGGCCCGCAACTTCGCTCAAACAATTAAAACTGGATCCGTTCTTGAAATCACAACTCCGCCTTAAAACGCTCGCCGCCGCCGTCATCGCTTGCGGCGCTCTGCTGTTGCCTTACCCCGCCGCCGCAAAAGCCAAGACGCTGGAAGACCAACTGCTTGCCGCCTCGATCGCCTACGACACCAAGCCTAGCGCCCAGAAACTCGACAAGGTGAAGGCGCTGATCGCCAAAGGCGCCAAAGTCCATTTCGCGCTGTCGCCCACCCAAAAAACGCAAAACATCTCCCCACTGAATCTCGCGTTGTTTGCCCGCAACTACACATTGGTACAGATCTTCCTGGAACAAAAGCCCGACCTGAATATCCCGGTCTACGACGAAGTGCTGGAACAGCCGCTGCTGTATGCGATGAAGCATTCCGACGCGGACAAGCCCAGCGCCGATGACAACAAGATCGTCGCCGCACTGCTGGCCGCCGGCCCCAATGTCAACGCCTTCGACCATGACGGCGCACTCAGCCCGCTTCTGTTCGCCTCCGGCAATATGCAGCCCTTTCCGGTTCGCGTCGATTGGCAAGAGGCGCTGCTGAAAGCGGGTGCCCTGCCCAACCAGCAAAACAACGAAGGCAACACCGCTCTGATGTCGACCTCTGCCGGCAACCTGCAGGCGCTGCAACTGCTGCTGAACGCTGGCGTCGACGCCAAGCTGAAAAACCGCAACGGCGCCACCGCGATGCATTATGTGTGCGAGCGCGACTTCGCGCTGACGGGCAAACCCGATCCAGACGCGGAAGCCCGCATCCGCCTGCTGCAAAAGGCAGGCGCCGACATCAACGGCATGGCCAGCCCGGATGCCGACATCCCCCTCGGCCCGCCGCTGATGGCCGCGATGATCAACAAAAATCCCGACTGCGTGAAAGCGCTGCTGAAATTGGGTGCCGATCCGGATGGCCAAGCCTACGCCAACCCGGCCCACTCCGTGGAATGGAAGCACGATAAAGCGCCGCTGACCGTACGTGAGGAAGTCCTGTCCGATACCATAGGCATGTACCCGGCCGAACTCGTCAAACTGTTACGCCGCTGATCCCGCCTTTCGCGGCCTTTCGGGGCCGCGTCCCCCCGCTCAGGAAAATCACATGCATCGCATAGTCAAAACCGCCGCCCTGGCTTGCGCGCTGGCGCTGACCGGCCAAACCGCCGCCGCCAAGCCCGCCTCGCTGGATGACCAGCTGACCCAGGCCACCTCTGCTTATCTGGACAAACCTTCCGCCAAGAAAATGCAGCGCATCCAGACGCTGCTGGCCAAGGGCGCGCGCCCGCACCACGCCCAGACCGGCGAGGGGGACGCCGGCCTCTCCGCCCTGCCTTTCGCGATCGCCGCGCCCAGCCCGGAACTGGTCCGGCTGTTCCTCGCCCGAAAACCGGATCTGGAAATCCCGGTCACCCGCGAGAATCCGCTGACGCCGCTGCAACTGGCGCTGGTCGACGACGAGGCCGAGTCGGAAGACATGCTGCAAGTGGTCTCCCTGCTGCTGGCGGCCGGCGCCGACATCAACAACGCCGGCCCCAACCGGCTGGTCACGCCGGTGATGCTGGCGGCAGGCTACGGCGCCGATCTGAAGCCGCAATCGCTGCGACGCTTGCTGCAAGCCGGCGCCGACGCCAATCGCCCCAATATGGACAACGCCAGCGCGATCAACTCCATGGCCGCCGGCAATATGGACGCCATCCAGCAGTTGCGGGCCGCAGGCGCCCGGCTGGACAACCGCAGCGACAGCGGCGAAACCGCGCTGCACCAGGTCTGCTCGCGGCCCGAGGCCGAGCAGGAGCAAGCCGATCCGCAAGCCGGGGAACGCATCCGCCTGTTCAAGACCGCCGGCCTGAGCCTGAACCAGCAGCCGCCCGCAGCCAACGGCGACTACATCGTGATGCCGCTGGCCGCCGCGGTGGAAAGCGGCAACCGCGACTGCGTCAAGGCGATGCTGGCCGAAGGCGCCGATGCCGAGTTGCCGGTATTCGCCCATCTGACGGCGGAGAAAGCCGAGGCGGAAGGCCTGGACAACCCCAGCATCCGCCAATACGTGCAGAACCGCGCAGAAGAGCTGGATGGCGAGATGATGGCGCTGTTCCGCCGCTGAGTCCGGCATCCGCGCAATCAAAACGGGACGGCCTGGCCGTCCCGTTTTTTATTTACGCCTGCTCGCCGCCATCCACTCGGCGCCGCGTCTGCAGAATCGGCGGCGCCCAGGTTTCGCCCGGCCGCTTCTTGCGGGTGGCCAGCGTCAGCTCGGACGGGGCGAAGATATTGATGTTGTGGGTGTTGGGCGTGGTGATCAGGTACTGCGCCTCGGTGGCTTTCAGGAAGCCGGCGACCCGGTCGATGTTGAAGATGTCGAGGTGGGCGAACGGCTCATCGATGAAGACGAAGCCGGACGGATTGGACTCGTCCATCATCAGGCCGATCAGCAGGATCAGCGACTTCATCACCTGCTGGCCGCCGGAGGCCTCGCCGTCGTTCATGCCCATCATGCCCTTCTGGTCGAAGTTGAACTTCAGCACCAGGCCGGCCTGGGCCAGCACCACATCGTCGTTGGACAGCTGCGGCAGCTCTACTTCCACCTGGATGCCGGCCAGTTCGCCCAGGCGCTTCACATTCTGGCCGTAGGCGCGCACCGTGGCGCGCAACTTGCCGATATAGGCGGCGCGCGCCTCATCGGTCAGCTCGCGCGAGCGGTCCACCTCGCCCTGGCGGCGCTGGCGCTCGCGGTCGAGCTGGGTCAAATCCTCCACCAGCTTGTCCTTCAGCGCCAGCACCGAGTCGTCCTGCTCCCAGTCGCCGCTTTGCAGCTTCTCTTCCAGGTAGTTCAGCTGGTGCTTGGCGTCGGCGGCGGTGTCGAATTCGTCCTCCAGCGACGCCACATGTTCCGGCGCCAGCGCGTCGGCCGACAATCTCTCCGCCCATTCGCGCAGCTCTCCGCTGAGCCGGCGCAGCTGGCGGCGCGCCAGCTCCACTTCCTGCAGCTTCTGATTGTATTTGGACAGGCTCTCCATCTCGCGCTGGCAAACGCGGTCGTGCGCCAGCCGCGCATCGCCGTGGCGCTGGTCGGCCGCGTCCTTCTCCGCGCCGGCGTCGGCCAGCGCCGCCCCCTGGCGGGCGATCTCGGCCTCCAGCTCGGCCTTGCGCGACTCCAGCGCTGAAAACTCGTCGGCGCGGCTGTCCAGTTGGCGGATGGCGTCCATGCCGCCCAGGTACTCGGCCAAGCCCGCCGCCTCGCGGGTGGCGGCCACCAGCCGCTCCTCGCCGGCCAGGATGCGCACGTTCAACGCCTTCAATTCGTCGCGCACCGCCAGCAGCCGCGACTGCCGCGCCGCCTCGCCGAAGGCGTACTCATGCATGGGCACGCCGATGTGGCGCGCGCCGCGGCGCTCGCGGAAATAACCGTCGCGGGTGATCCAATCGCCGTCGGCGTTGGCGCCCGCCTCCGCGTTCTCCACCCGCGTCACGCTGTTCATCTGCCGGTACAGCCATTCCGGCGCGTCGGCGGAGAAGCGCACCACTTCCAGCAGGCTGCCATTGTTGGCGCGCGGCGGCGCGGCGCGCTCCGGCACCACGAAATGGCGGTAGCGCAGCTTTTCGCCTATCTTCCAGGCCTCGCGGCGATCGGACTCCCTATCCAGCAGCACCACGTGGCGGTAGCCGCGCAGCAGCGCCTCCACCGCGCCCTGCCAGTTAGAGTCCATCACCTCGACGATGTCGGACAGCATCGCGTGCGGGATGCCTGCCTCATCCAGCGCCGCCTTGAACTGTCGCACGTCCTCCGGCGAGCGGCCGCGGCCGATCTCCAGCGCTTGCAGATGCTCCGAGCTGTCCTGGCGCTGTTTTTTCAGATCGCGCAGGCCGTCCTTCAATTGATCCGCCTCGGCGCGCAAGGCGGACAGCTTGTCGGCCAACTGCGCGGCGTCGGCGCCGTACTCCTTGCCGGCCAGCGCCTGCAGCCGGTCGCGCTCCTTCAGTTGGCCGGCCACGCCGGCGTGTTCGCCCTTGGCCTTCATGAAGGCGTCCTGCGCGGCCTGGCGCACCGTTTCCGCCGCACCCCTCGCGTCGGCGGCGCTCACTTCGGCCGCCTTCAGCTTGGCCACCAGGTCCAGCGTGTCGGCATGCTCGGCGCGCGCCTGGTTCAGCACATGGTAGCCGGCGCGGTAATCGCCCCATTGCTTGCCGAAGGCGGTTTTGGCGTCCAAATAGGCCAGCACCGGCAGCGCCTCGTCGCGCAGGCGGGCGATGCCAGTCTGCAGCTGCTTCCACTCCAGGTAGCGGTTGGCGCGGCCCTTCATCGCCTCCACCCGCACCTGCAGCGCCTCTTCCTGGCGGCCCAGGGCCTCCAGCTCCAACTCGGTGGCGCGCTGCTCGTCGCGGGCGCGCTGGTAGTTGTCCAGCACGTCCTTGTCGCCGAACACCTGGAACACCAGGTCCAGCAGCTGGCGCGGGCTGTATTCGGTCAGTTTGTCGGTGTCGCCCTGCTCCAGCGCCAGCACCTCGGCCACCGCCGGAGTCAGGCCGGCGGCCTCCAGCCGGCGGCGGTATTCCTGCACGCCCAGCCATTGCGCCTGGCCCTCGGCGTGCTCCAGCGCGATATCGCCATCGAGGATCGCGTAATGGCGCACCCAGTCGCCGCCCTGCTTCTTGATCCGGCACAGCAGCGTCACCGACTCCGACACGATGGGGAAGAACGGCGTCGGGTACAGGCCGCCGGACGGGCGGCGCGGATTGTCGACCACGCCGCGCAGATAGGCGAAGGCTTCCTTGTTGTTGCGCACATAGCGCTTGTAGTCGCGCTTGCCGGAGCATTTGATCGCCAGCAGCGTGCGCATCGCGTCCAGCAAGGTGGTCTTGCCGGAGCCGTTGGGCCCGATGATGGTGACGATCTGCGCGTCCAGCGGCACGCTCAGCCGCTGCCAGAAGTCCCAGTGCACCATTTCCACCGATTTCATCTGGAACATCAGCGAGCCTCCCCGTCGGCCGCGTCGTCAGGCGGCAGGTCAAACAGCGGGCCGGCCGACGCGATGCCGTCGTCCGCGATTTCGTCTTCAATCTCGTCGTCGGCGCGCTTGTCCACCAACGCGTCGCGGCCCTCGCGCCGCAGCAGCACGTCGGCCAGCGCGCCCTCGATGATGCGCGGCGCCAGCTGGGCGTAATCGATCATCAGGTCCAGCATCGGCCCCTCGTCCAGCCAGCGGCTGCGGCGGACAATGAAGCCCAGGTTGACCAGCCGGCCCAGATTGGCGGCGAAGCGGGTGCGGCCGCCCAAGGCCTTGCCGAAGTCGGCGTACAGCGCGTCCTCGGAAATGCCGGTGGACACCGTCTCGCCGGTTTCCAATGGCTTCTGCGCGCCGAACATATCGCTCTGGCTCTCCTTGCCGGCCTCGACGCGGGCGATTTGCCGCTCGCGCTTGGGCAGGATGATCAGCGCCCACAGGATGACCAGCAGCGCCACGCCGTCGCGCGGCAGGCCCAGATTGTTGTTGAGCCAGGCATCGCCCGAGCCGAACACCGGCTCGGTCATTTCCGGCAGCAGCGCGACGGCGATGTGCTCGGCGTACGGGTTCTCCACCAGACGCAGGCCGACGGCGGCCAGGCTCTTGTCCAGCTCGGCGCGGAAGATATCGTCCAGCAGCGCCTTGCGCGCCAGCGCGTCGGCGCGCGGCACCACACGGTGCGCCAGCAGGCGGGCGGTGAGGGTTTTGATTTCGTGTTCCATGTCTATTCTTTGCTTGCCCGCCCGGTATGGCCCGCGCGCGGCGTCTCCATCATTGGCCAGCGCGGCCGCTGTTAGCCACCAGCCTGGCGTCGGACAGCGTCGCCACCTCCGGGTGATCCGGCGCGATCACGCCGTCGCCGCCCTGCAGGCTGAACGGCAGCTTGGCCAGCGCGGCGACGATGCTTTGGTCGTTGCTGGTTTCCGGGTCGCCGATCAGGGACAGCAAGGACAGCCGGTAGGCGGTTTCGTTGTAGCTGCCGGCCAGCACCGCCTGGCTGATGTGGGCGTCGGCCTTGCCGCTCATGCCCAGCTCCAGCAGCAGGTCGTACATTTCCTCGGCCTCCAGCAGCCGTTCCATTTCCGGCGCGTCGGCCAGCGGCGCGGCCTCGCCGCCCGGCAGCACGTGCTCGCCTGCCTTGGCGCGCTCGCGCGCCAGCAACTCGAACTCGGCCACGTCGGCCAGCTCGGGCGTCGACAGGAAGGCCGGCTCCGGGCAGATGGACCAGCCGCCCGCCAGCTTGCCGGCCAGCATGGCCGCGCCCTGGCGGCGCAGCCAGTCGGCGATGTCGGTGGAGGTGAGGCCGGAATTGCCCAGGTGCACGCGTTGCGCGGCCAGTTGGGCCAGCCGGCGCTCGAAGGTGCCGGCCAGCGCCAGCATCCGGCTTTGCGCCAGCGCGATGGCCTGCGCCTGGTTCAGCACGGTCAGGCTCAGCGTGTCGTCCTGGGTCAGGCTTCTCACCACCTCGGTGGACTTGGCCACCCAGCGCCACACAGCCTCCAGCCTGTGCTGCGCGGCGCGGATGCGGAATTCGGACTGCGACTCCAGCGCTTCTTCGAATTCGGCGTACAGCTCGTTCAGCCGCGCCAGCAAATGCTTCAGCGCCTCGTCCGACACCTGGCCGACGGCTTGTCCGGCCGCCACCTGGCTGGCGAGATAGCCCAGCTCGACGTCGTCGCCGGAGAAATCGACCAGCGTCGCCAGGGCCGCCAACGCGACGCGCGCGCCCTCGGACAGCTGGTAGACGCCGCCGTCGCTGTCGTAGACCAGCAGATCGCCTTCGCGCAGACGCCCCAGAATGGTGGCCAGTTTGGTATCGTTAAGGTAGGAGAAGCGTTGGGCGATTTCCTGCGGCGTCCACAGCGGCGCCTCGGCGCGGCCGCCCAGCTCTCGCAGCACCAGGAGGCGCATCAGCACTTCCTCGTCGCCGCCGCGGAACAGCGTGACGAAAACGGACAGATAGCCCCATGCGCCCTGCAGCCGCGACACGGCCTGCAGCGAGCCGGGCTCGATGCCGGGCTGGAAGAAATCGGACAATGAATCCAAGCGCGCTCCACAAGCTGGGGTGAATCAAAGCGGAGATTGTCCCGGCGGCCCGCCGCTTCGTCAACGCGGCGATGCGTTTTATCCTGGCCGCGAGCCATAACAAATCATCAGAGGAGATATCATGCTCACCCGCCACCATCCGCTGCTGTCGCCCAGCCTGGGCAGCCAGCGCGCGCTGACCAGCTTCCACTTCGGCCAGGAAGGCCGCGGCGAGAAGGTCCACATCCAGGCCAGCCTGCACGCCGACGAACTGCCCGGCATGCTGGTGGCCTGGCACCTGAAGCAGCGGCTGCGCCAACTGGAAGACGAAGGCGCCATCCTGGGCGAGATCACCGTGCTGCCGGTGGCCAACCCCATCGGCCTGAACCAGAACCAGAGCAGCCGCCTGATGGGCCGCTTCGAGCTGATGAGCGGGCAGAACTTCAACCGCCACTACCTGCCGCTGGCCGAGCCGGTGTTCGCCGCCGTGCGCCAGCAGCTGGGGGCGGACGCCAAGGCCAACACCCGGCTGATCCGCGCCGCGATGCGGGCCGAACTGGCCAGACAGCAGCCGCAGACCGAGCTGCAATCGCTGCGCCACACGCTGCAATCGATGGCCTTCGACGCCGACATCATGCTGGACCTGCACTGCGACAGCCGCGCCGACATCCATCTGTACACCGGCACGCCGCTGTGGGACCAGTGCGAGCCGCTGGCGCGTTACCTGGGCGTCTGCGCCAGCCTGCTGGCCGAGGACTCCGGCGATTATCCCTTCGACGAGTCCTGCAGCCAGCCGTGGTGGCAGCTGCGCGACTTGGCCGCCCGGGCCGGGCTATCCGCGCCGATCGAGATGGCCTGTCTGGCGGTGACGATAGAACTGCGCGGCGAGTGCGACGTCAACCTTGAATACGCAGCCAAGGACGCCGAGGCCATCATCGATTTCCTGCAGCGCCGCGGCGTGATCGCCGGCGACCCGCCGCCGCTGCCGCCGCTGCGCCATCCGGCGACTCCGCTGGCCGCGTCTGAGGACCTGCTGGCGCCCCACGCCGGCGTGGTGGTGTACCGCGCGGCGGCCGGCAGCCTGCTCAGCCCCGGCGACCTGGTGGCCGACGTCATCGATCCGCTGACCGACACCGTCACCCAGGTGTGCACCCAGCACGGCGGCGTGCTGTACGCCACCAGCGACCGGCCCTACGCCACCGCGGGCCTCGGCCTGGCCCGCGTGGCCGGCGACACCGCGTTCAAGAGCGGCAAGCTGTTGACCGCCTGACGGAATTTTCGCCGCCGGCGACGATCCAAACTCTTTTGTTTCGCCGCCGGATTCCGCTCATGAAAACGCTCGCTCCCCTGCTCTTATCCCTGTCCATCCTGCTGCCGGCCGCGCCGGCCGCCGCCGCGTCCCTGTCCTCGGCCCCCGCGGCGGAAGCGGTGTTCGCCGAACTGGCGCGCCAGCCCGCCTACCAGGCGGCCTGGATGAGCATGACGGCCGCCGCGAAAGACGCGCCGGAATGGCTGCGCGAAGCCCGCGCCACCAGCGCGCCCTACCATCCGGCCACCATTGCCGGCAAACGCTACCTGGCCGGCGAGATGTGCAAGCCGCACGATTGCGCCGGCAACCGCTTCTTCGGCCTCTTCAGCGCCGACAAACGCCGCGCGATGGGCCTCTTGGTGACGGTGGCCGACGTGCCCGAGGCGGTGGACCATCCGGCCAAGCACGCCAGCTACCGCTGGCTGGGCAAGCCGGACAAGGAGCAACGCGCCTATCTGATGCAACAACTGAAACAGGACCCGAACTGGAAATGAAAACGCTGAAACTCGCTCTCGCCGCGCTGCCGGCGCTGCTCCTGGCCGCCTGCGCGCAAAACCCGCCGCCGCAGCCGCAAGCTGTCGGCATGGCCAATCCGGCCTCGGTCCATTGCGTGAAACAAGGCGGCAAGCTGCTGCCGCAAAAGGACGCCGCCGGCGGCGAGTACGCGCTGTGCCAGCTGCCCGACGGCCGGACGGTGGAGGAATGGACGCTGTTCCGATCGCAGCAGCCAGCCGCGCCGGCGCCGTAAACCGACTTACCCACAGCCATCACTCGAATCCGGATTTATCCACAGAGCAGGATGGCGCGCCAAAAAACAAACCCGCCGGCTGACAGCTCCGGCGGGCTTCCTACCCCCTTTGGCAGGGATAGTCTTACTTTAGACTACCGGACAGGAAAGCCTTCAGCCTTTCGCTCTTGGTGTTGCCGAAGACTTCGTCCGGATGGCCTTCTTCCTCCACGCGGCCCTGGTGCAGGAACATCACATGGTTGGACACGTTGCGGGCGAAGCCCATCTCGTGGGTGACCACGATCATGGTGCGGCCCTCTTCGGCCAGCGCCTGCATCACCTTCAGCACCTCGCCCACCAGCTCCGGATCCAGCGCCGAAGTCGGCTCGTCGAACAGCATCACTTCCGGCTCCATCGTCAGCGCGCGGGCGATGGCCACGCGCTGCTGCTGGCCGCCGGACAGATGGGCCGGGTACTTGGCCTGGGCGCGCTCGTCCAGCCCCACCTTGGCCAGGTATTTCTTGGCGCGGGCGACCGCTTCCTCGCGCGGCAAGCCCAGCACATGCACCGGCGCCTCGATCACGTTTTCCAGCACCGTCATGTGGCCCCACAGATTGAAGTGCTGGAACACCATGGCCAGCTTGGTGCGCATGGTCTGCAGCTGTTTCTGGTCGGCCGGCACCAGCTCGCCCTGCTTGTTGCGGGACAGGCGGATTTCCTCGCCGTTCAGCGCGATGGAGCCGTCATTCGGCTTTTCCAGAAAGTTGATGCAGCGCAGGAAGGTGCTCTTGCCCGAGCCCGACGAGCCGATGATGCTGATCACGTCGCCGGCCTTGGCCTTCAGCGAGATGCCTTTCAGAACTTCGTGGTCGCCGTAGCTCTTGTGAATGTTGCTGATGTTCAGCTTGTCCATCTAATAAATCCCCAGTATTTCTCAGCTCTTGGTCGGATGCAGGTAAGCGAGCCAGCGGGCTTCAGCCTTGCGGAACAGGCCGACCAGAATAAAGGTGATGCTCAGATACAGCAAGGCCGCCAGACCGAAGGCGTTGAAGGAATCGTACGTTGCGGCGTTGGCGTCGCGCGCGACCTTCAGGATGTCCGGCACGGTGGCGGTGAAGGCCACGGTGGTGGCGTGCAGCATCAGGATCACTTCGTTGCTGTACGCCGGCAGCGCGCGGCGCAGCGCCGACGGGATGATCACCCGGCGGTACAGCGTGAACGGGCTCATGCCGTAAGCGCGCCCGGCCTCGATCTCGCCATAGGAAGTGGCCTTGATCGCGCCGGCGAAGATTTCGGTGGTGTAGGCGCAGGTGTTGAGCGCGAACGCCAGGATGGTGCAGTTGTAGCCTTCGCGGAAAAAGTGGTTGAGGAAGCCCACCTCGCGCACCACGTCCAGGCTGTACATGCCGCTGTAGAAGAAGATCAGCTGCACGTAGAGCGGCGTGCCGCGGAACACGTAGGTGTACAAGCCCACCAAGCGCGCCAGCCATTTGATCTTGGACACGCGCGCCACCGCCAGCGGAATGGAGACGACGAAGCCGAAGGCGATGGACAGCACCAACAGCCACATGGTGACGGCCAGGCCGGACAGGTGGTAGCCGTCGCTCCACAGGAAGGCCCGCCAGTATTGCTGGATGATGTCTATCATAGGTCGGCCTCCCGCACGCCGGTGGAATAGCGGCGCTCCAGCTTCGCCAGCACGAAATTGGACAGCGCGGTCAGCGCTAGGTAGATGGCCCCCGCCACCAGCGTGAAGAAGAACACGCGGTAAGTGCTCTTGCCGGCGTCGATGGACGCCTTGACCACATCAGCCAGGCCGATGATGGACACCAGCGCGGTGGCCTTCAGCATCACCTGCCAATTGTTGGAGATGCCGGGCAGCGCGAAGCGCATCATCTGCGGGAACTGCACGCGGTGGAACACCTGCCAGCCGCTCATGCCGTAGGCGATGCCGGCCTCGATCTGCCCCTTGGGCACCGACAGGAAGGCGCCGCGCAGCGTCTCGGTGAAATAGGCGCCGTAAATGAAGCCCAGCGTGACGATGCCGGACACGAAGGGATCGAGGTCGATCTGGTCGATGTGCATCGCCTCGGTGATCTTGTTCATGCCGATCTGCAGGCTGTAGAAGATCAGCAGCATCAACACCAGGTCGGGCACGCCGCGCACCAGGGTGGTGTACAGCGTGGACACGCCGCCCAGCAGCGGATTGTGCGACAGCTTGGCGCCGGCGCCGACGAGACCGATGACGAAAGCCAGAAGCAGCGACAGCACCGACAGCTCCAGCGTCACCAGGGTCCCCTGCCAGATAATGGGACCGAATCCATCCAGAAACATATGTTCCCCTTGTCGAGTGGCCGCCGCTTTCAGCTTATGGCGCTGAATGGCGACGGACGCTCCAGATCAATACGCCCCGCAAGGCGGGGCGCATCACAGCGCGGGCGGGCGGACGGGCCGCGCGCCCGGAACGGCATCAGCCGCCGTACACGTCGAAGGAGAAGTACTTCTTCTCGATCTTCTTGTAGGTGCCATCCTTCAGCATGTCGGCGATCGCCTTGTCGATGCCGGCCTTCAGATCCTTGTCTTCCTTGCGCAGGCCGATGCCGGCGCCTTCTCCCAGGGTCTGCGGATCGACCAGGTCCTTGCCGGCGAAGGCGAAGCCCTTGCCCTCAGGCTTCTTCAGGAAGCCGATGTCGGCCTGCACCGCGTCCTGCAGCGAGGCGTCCAGGCGGCCCGCGGCCAGGTCGGCCAGCACCAGGGTCTGGTTCTGGTAGGGAACCACTTCCACGCCGGCCGGCGCCCAGTGCTTCTTGGCGTAGGCTTCCTGGATGGTGCCCTGCTCCACGCCCACGCGCTTGCCCTTCAGCGAGGCCGGGGTCGGCATCAGGCCGGAGCCGGACTTGGCGACCATGCGGGTCGGGGTGTTGAACAGCTTGGCGGAGAAGGCGATTTCCTTCATCCGGGCTTCGGTCATCGACATCGACGACAGCACGCCGTCGAACTTCTTGGCCTTCAGCGCCGGGATCATGCCGTCGAAATCGTTTTCCACCCACACGCACTTGGCTTTCATGCGTTTGCAGATTTCGTTGCCCAGATCGACGTCGAAACCCACCACCTGGCCGTTCGGCGCCTTGTACTCGAACGGCGCGTAGCTGGCGTCGACGCCGAAGCGGATTTCCTTCCAGTCTTTGGCGTAAGCCCCCAGGGATGCGGCCATCAGACCCACGGCCAGCGCAGCAAGTGCTTTCTTCATTTCCTTCTCCTCATCAATCGTACTGCCTTGTTGGTATCCGGACGATGCCGGACTTTCTCTCCGGACCGATCCCGCTTGGCCCGCGCCGCCCGGTGCGGCCCCGGCCCAAGCGGCGGCTGCACCAGTTATATAGTTAGAGTATTTCGTCTAGCAAGCCGGATTTCGCCGCTCCGCCGGCCGGGCCCCCGGCTGGCGGATGACAAAACCTGGCGCCTGGTCCCGGACCGGCTCCTCCCGCCTACGCCGTCGAAGCGGCTGGACAGGAAGGCGCGGCACGGCGCCGGCGGCTTTGTCGGCGGCTCTTCCCGGCTTCGGCTTCGACAAGCAGAATTCATGCCACGGCCATCCAGAAGCCCTGGTCTTCCGCGCAATCTCCTGATGACAAAATACAACATCCAATCGACTTGGGAAGTAACGGCGCGTGAAAAGATCGGTGTACAGCAAAGCGACATTAATTGCCGAAAATCGGCCGAAACCCCGCACTTTGCCCAAGTGGAATAAAAAAGCGGGCTGGATATGCATCCAGCCCGCTTCTCATAGCAGTTAAATACTGCGATTTCGTTACGCGTCGTCACCTTCGCTTACAGCCGGCGCTTCCGGCGCGATCACCTTCTGCTTGGCCGCGGCGGCCTGCTGCTGCTTCTCCTCGGCTTCCTTGCGGGCGGCGGCGCGCACCACGTCCAGGTAGGCCATGATGGCGAAAGTCAGCTCGCGAGTGCCTTCGTGGTTCAGCGCGGAGATGGAGAACACGCGCGGCGCCTTGATGTCGAAGCCCAGGCTGTCGTCCGGCTTCTCCGCCGGCCAGCCATAGGCGTTGAGGAAGGCCGATACCGTCAGCTCGCGCTCGTCCGGCGGCAGCATGTCCACCTTGTTCAACACCAGCCAGCGCGGCTTGCCGTGCAGTTCTTCATCGTACTTCTTCAGTTCTTCCACGATGGCGCGCGCCTCGCGCACCGGATCGACGTCCGGATCGAACGGGGCGATGTCCACCACATGCAGCAGCAGGCCGGTGCGCTGCAGGTGCTTCAGGAAGCGATGGCCCAGGCCCGCGCCTTCCGCCGCGCCTTCGATCAGGCCCGGAATGTCGGCGATCACGAAGCTGCGGGTATCGTCCATGCGCACCACGCCCAGGTTCGGGTGCAGCGTGGTGAACGGATAATCGGCCACCTTGGGGCGCGCGGCGGACACCGAGCGGATGAAGGTGGACTTGCCGGCGTTGGGCATGCCTAACAGGCCGACGTCAGCCAATACTTTCAACTCCAGCCGCAGCGTGCGCTGCTCGCCCTGCTCGCCCGGCGTGCATTGGCGCGGCGAACGGTTGGTGGACGACTTGAAATGGATGTTGCCCAGGCCGCCCTTGCCGCCCTTGGCGATCATGATGCGCTGGCCGTGGTGGGTCAGGTCGGCCACCAGTTCGCCGGTGTCGTGGTCGGTAATCACCGTGCCCACCGGCATTTTCAGTTCGATGTCGTCGCCGCCCTTGCCGTAGCAATCGGCGCCGCGGCCGCGTTCGCCGTGTTCAGCCAGGTATTTCTTGACGAAACGGAACTCCACCAGGGTGTTGACGTTCTCGTCGGCCACGGCGAACACGCTGCCGCCCTTGCCGCCATCGCCGCCGTCCGGGCCGCCGAACGGAATGTATTTTTCGCGGCGGAAGCTGGCCACGCCATTGCCGCCGCGACCGGCCATCACTTCAATCCGGGCTTCATCGATGAACTTCATTGCACTCAACCTCTGTCTTGAGGAGTCAGGGGTCAGGACTGGACAACTCCAACCCTCACGCCTTGCCCCTCGGTATGAAAAAAGCCCTATCGCAGGATAGGGCTTTCTCGGATGCTAGAAAGCGAATTATTCGCCGTCTACACCGGTGTACGGAATCACGTTAACGGTCTTGCGCTGTTGCGCGCCCTTAACGGTGAATTCAACGTAGCCATCAACCTTGGCGAACAGGGTGTGATCCTTGCCCTGACCAACGTTTTCACCAGCGTGGAAGCGGGTGCCGCGCTGACGCACGATGATGGAACCAGCCGGAATCAGTTCGCTACCGTAAACCTTAACGCCCAGGCGTTTGGCTTCGGAGTCACGACCGTTGCGGGAGCTACCGCCTGCTTTTTTGTGTGCCATGACTGTTTATCCTTACTTCGAAATCGCGTCGATGCGGATTTCGGTGTAGTTCTGACGATGACCCTGGTGTTTCTGGTAGTGCTTACGACGACGCATCTTGAAGATGCGGATCTTATCGCCACGACCGTGGGAAACAACGGTAGCCTTAACAGTGGCGCCAGCAATCATCGGCGCGCCAACCACAACCTGTTCACCGTCAGCAATCATCAGCACTTCTTCAAGTACGATCTGGCTGTCGACGTCTGCAGGTATCTGTTCTACTTTGAGTTTTTCACCGATGGCAACTTTGTACTGCTTGCCGCCGGTTTTTATGACCGCATACATTCGCATGAGCTCCTGATAAATGAATCCCCCCACGCCTAATGCGCAGGGAACGCGAGACTATACGGGCCGCCCGCCAACTTGTCAATGATTTCATCGACTTAAGCGGCAAGCACGGCGGCATGGCGGGGGAATGGGCTTTTCTGGTAACATCCAGAGCTTTGGCGTAGCCCTCGCAACGATAACTGGTTGAAAACGTGTCCACCCCGCTTTTCCGAACCCTGATAGCCGACGACATGCAGACGGTAGACAGCGTGATCCGCGCCCGCCTGCACTCCGACGTCGTCCTGATCCGCCAGGTGGCGGAATACATCATCTCCGCCGGGGGCAAACGCCTGCGCCCCATCCTGACCCTGTTGTCGGGCCGCGCGCTGGGCTACCGGGGCGAGCACCTGTTTGAACTCTCCGCGATGATAGAGTTCATTCACACCGCCACCCTGCTGCACGACGACGTGGTGGACGAGTCCGACCTGCGCCGCGGCCGAAAGACCGCCAACGCGCTGTTCGGCAACGCCGCCAGCGTGCTGGTGGGCGACTTCCTCTACACCCGCGCGTTCCAGATGATGGTCACCACCCGCAACATGACCATCCTGGAAGTGATGGCCGAGGCGACCAACATCATCGCCGAAGGCGAGGTGCTGCAACTCTTGAACATCGGCAACACCGACGTCAGCGAAGACGAATACCTGAAGGTTATCCAGTACAAGACCGCCAAGCTGTTCGAAGCCGCCGCCCGCGTCGGCGCGCTGATCGCCGACGCTTCCGCCGAACAGGTGCAGGCGATGGCCGACTACGGCATGTACCTGGGCACCGCCTTCCAGATCATCGACGACGTGCTGGATTACAGCGGCGACGCCGACACCATCGGCAAGAGCCTGGGCGACGACCTGGCCGAAGGCAAACCGACCCTGCCGCTGATCTACGCCATGCGCAACGGCAGCCCGGAAGCCTCCGCGCTGGTGCGCGACGCGCTGGAAAACGCCAACCGCGACCGTTTCCACGATGTATTGAATGCGGTACAATCCTGCGGCGCGCTGGAATACGCCAAGAATGAAGCCGTAAAAATGGCCGAACAAGCCATTGCCTCCTTGCAGAACATTCCCGATTCGGAAGTCCGCCAGGCCCTGATCGAACTGGCCCGCCTATCGGTGGACCGCAGCGCCTGACCGCGCCCCAGTTTTCAGTAGCGTCTCCGTAGTTAAATGGATATAACGGCCCCCTCCTAAGGGGCAGTTACAGGTTCGATTCCTGTCGGGGGCACCACACCCAGTTCCAAAATTGTCCAAAGCGTTACAAAAAAGCCGCATCCCACAAGGGTTTGCGGCTTTTTTTCATCCAATCACTTCCACCACAGCCCGTTGTAAGCCAGCCAAGCTCACGGATGCCCAAGGACTCACCCTATGGGTCATGCCCAACGGATCCAAATATTGGCGCCTCAAGTACCGCTTTCTCGGAAAAGAGAAGCTCCTCGCTCTCGGCGTATATCCTGAAGTCTCTCTGAAAGAGGCCCGACTCAAACGCGACGAAGCGCGTCGCCTCCTCTCGGAAGGCATCGACCCAAGTGCCAAGCGGCAAGAAGACAAGCTGACCGCCCAAGTTGCTGCGGCAAACAACTTCGAAGCCATCGCCAAAGAATGGCATGCCAGAGAAAGCCATGAATGGAGCGCTGCTCACTCGGTACGGGTCATGTCAGCGATGGCAACGCACATCTTTCCCTTTATCGGGGCGCTGTTGCATAAATCCTGAACAGGGCGAGTTTCCCCTTTTCCCAAGCGGACTTATGCCACCGCCACCGTGTATGGACGGCCCAGCATGCTGAAACGGTTCAAGATGGCAGCGCGTACTTGCAGCTCTGCCACTTGGCTATCGAAGCGACGGGCCGTCACCCTTTCACCCAACCGTTTGAAGCAATGCATCTTGGTTTCCACCAGGCTGCGGCGATGGTAGCCGCTCCAACGCTTCCAGATCGCCCGGCCTAGTCGTTTGGTCGCCCGCAGGATCTCGTTGCGAGCCAGCACACCCAGCGAGTTTCCTTTCCATGGTTTCGCATTCTTGCGGGTCGGAATGCACCCGATCGCGCCCCGCGCGGCAATCGCCTCGTGGCATGCCTTGGTATCGAAAACCCCATCGCCGCTCACACAGGCTATCGGCTCATCTGCGGGGATTTGTGCCAAGAGCGAAGGCAGCATTTGCGCATCGCCCTGGCGGTTATCTGTCACCTCGATGGCGCGGATCTGCAGGGTTTCCGCATCGATGCCCAGATGCACCTTGCGCCACTGCCGGCGATATTCCGCGCCATGCTTCTTGGTTTTCCACTCACCTTCGCCCAGCATCTTGATGCCGGTGCTATCCACCAGCAGATGCAGCGCGCCTGAACTTTTCTGATAGGGAATTCTGACCTGCAGCGTCTGCTGCCGTCTGGACAACGTGCTGTAGTCGGGGGCGCCCCAGCCTAAGCCGGCCAGCTTGAGCAGACTTTGGATGAAACCGATGGTCTGCCGCAAAGGCAGTCCAAACAGGTTCTTGATAGTCAAACAGAACTGAATAGCCACATCGCTATAGGTCTGCGCCCGTCCGCGTTTGCCACGAGGAGCGGCCTGCCATGACATGCTCGTGTCCAGCCAAACGGACAGAGAGCCACGTTGGATCAGGGCTTGGTTGTAGGCGTTCCAGTTGGTCGTTCGATAGCGTTTTGGAGCGGGCTTGGTCATGCCACTATCCTACCAAGCTGCGGTGGAGAAGGATTTGTGCAACAGCGCCTGTCTATGGTACTTAAAAACCGATTGAGTGAATTAGTTCAATGGAATGACATGATCGAAAAGATGACATACTGGGCGCGCCATGGCAAAATGCCGTTGCATTGAAGCAACGCGCTTACCCAATTATGCCACTTTCGCCCGACTCCTTGAGTCAACTTACCCACAATCAGCGCCAGCGCCTGAGCTACTTGGAATTTTGCCTTTACTTTCTGGGTGAGGTGCGTCGAGCTGACATGATGGCGCGCTTTGACTGTGCGCCGGCAGTGGTAACGCGAGATATTGCACTGTACCGCCAGTTGGCTGCGGCCAACCTGGAGCTAGACCCGTCCACCAAAGCCTATTTGCTTGCACCCGGCTTTCATCCACTGTTTGAGCATCGCCTAGAGCAGGTAATGGCCGCGCTGATGCAGGGCGATCCCTACAGCATAGAAAGCGTGGGTGGGGCTCTGTTGTCGTGCGACTATCCCGCGCTGCTCAACCGTCCATCACTGACCATCTTGGCTGCAGTCAGCAGGGCGATACGTCTGCGGCGCTTGTTGAAAGTGCGCTACCACTCTGCCTACAGCGGCGAGCAGGAACGGGTGATTGCGCCACATGCATTGGTAGATAGCGGCCTGCGCTGGCACGTACGCGCTTACGACCAGTTGCGGCAGCGCTTTATCGACCTAGTGCTTACCCGCATGTTGGCCGTTGAGGTGCAAAATGAGGCCCCCGATCCACAGCAACAAGCTGAGTGCGATCAGCAATGGCAGCACACCATCACCCTGCAACTGGTGCCACACCCCAAATTACCCGACCCCACCATCGCCACGCTGGATTACGACATGCGCGACGGCATGCTGTTGCTTACGGTGCGTGCAGCCAATGCCGGCTATTTGCTGCGGCGCTGGTTTGTCGATTGCTCTGCCAATGCCAGTATGGATGATCCGGCATGTAGGCTTTGGCTAAAGAATAGTCAGTCTATCCAGGGAGCTCAGAGCATGGCAATGGCACCTGGCTACGAGGAAGAGTAGATGCCAAACAAGGCAAGGTCACAGTGCAGTGATGATGGGCAAGAGCACTATGTACAGAGCCATGCAGTCGCCGCCTCAAAAGGAATGCAGAGGGCGGCTAGCCAGTGTCAGAAGAACAGTCACGTGCTGCCTGCAAAGCAGCACGCAACAACAGCAGTAGTAAGGGAAAGTGAATGCAACTGAGACAAGCCCCTGCGCCTGGCGCACGTGTTTTGATTCGCGATGAAGAGTGGATCGTTCAGAAAGCCGATATGTGCAGCCTGGGAGGCTGGCAGCTTAGCTGCATTGGGGTATCTGAAACAGTCAGGAACCGCACTGCTTTGTTTCTTACCGGGCTGGAGCAGGTCACCATTATTGACCCGGCTAAAACCGACCTGGTGTTCGACGCGTCGCCCACCTTTATGGCTTCTCGGCTATATGTAGAGGCGCGGCTACGTCAGGCTGCCATTCGCAATGATGCTGTAGTGATGGGGCAGCATGCGGTGATGGATACCATGCCTTTCCAGTTGCAGCCTGCGCAGCAAGTACTGCAGCAGCTGCGCCCGCGTTTGCTGATTGCGGATACGGTAGGTTTGGGTAAAACGCTGGAAGCCGGCATTCTTACTGCAGAGCTGGCAAGGCGTGGTAAAGCCCGGCGTATCCTGGTGGTCACCACCAAGAGCATGATGCGCCAGTTCCAGCAAGAATTCTGGAGTCGTTTCACCATCCCGCTTACTCGGCTGGACTCGGCAGGTATTCAGCGCATCCGTCGCGATATTCCTACCAACCACAATCCCTTCAACTACTACGACCGTACCATCATTTCGGTCGACACCCTCAAGCGGGACAGCGAATACCGTCACTATCTGCAAGAAGCGTGGTGGGACCTCATCATTATCGACGAGGCGCATAACGTCTCTTACAAAGGCAACCGCACGCAAAGTAACCGTTTGGCCGAGCTCCTTGCCCAACGCTCGGACGCACTGATTCTGCTAACCGCCACACCGCATAACGGTAAAAAAGAGAGCTTTGCCAGCCTGATGCGCATGCTGGACCCCACCGTATTGCCGGCGGGTGAGCGTGTTGACTACACCCGTGACGATGTGGGCCACCTGTTTGTGCGTCGCTTCAAGAAAGACGTGCGCGACCAGATGCAGCAAGACTTCCCGGAGCGCGAAGTCTACCGGCTGGAAACCCAGGCCAGCTCGGCGGAAAACGCGGCCTTCGAAGTCCTGGCCCGTTTGCGTCTGGCCAGCGATGGCGGAACTCAGCGCGAAGGAGCAATGCTGTTCCGAACCACGCTCGAAAAGGCGCTGTTCTCGTCGCCAGCCGCTTGCTTGCAAACTCTACGCGAGCGCATGCGACGGGTTGAGAAAAAAGACCCCGCGCATGACGATCTGCCGGCGCTGCGCGAGTTGGAGCAATTGGTTGCCGCCATCACGCCAGAGAAATTCAGCAAGTTCCAGCATCTGATACGGCAACTCAAGCAAGGGGCAAAGTGGTGCTGGACTGGTGCCGACCCCAGCGACCGTTTGGTGTTGTTTACCGAGCGTATCGAGACGCTAAAATTCCTGCAAACTGAGCTGCCCAAAGCGCTTGGCCTGGCGGCAGATTCAGTCGCCATTCTGCACGGCCAGCTACCCGATGTAGAAATCCAGCAGACGGTAGAAAACTTCGGCAAAACCCATTCGCCCCTGCGCTTGCTGATTGCGTCCGATGTGGCATCGGAAGGTTTAAACCTGCACTACCAGTCGCACCGCCTGGTCCACTTCGACATCTCGTGGTCGTTGATGGTGTTCCAGCAGCGTAACGGCAGGGTCGACCGCTACGGCCAGACCAAAACGCCGATGATCGGCTACTTGCTTACGTTGCCGGACAACGAACGCATCCGTGGCGACCTGCGCTATCTGGAAATCCTCATCGACAAAGACGAGCAGGCCGCCCGCAATATTGGCGACCCGTCAGCCTTCATGGGCCTGTACGACGAGGAACTGGAAGTGGCCGAGGTGGCCGCCGCCATCGAGGGCAAGCGCACGGCTGATGAATTTACCGCGCTGCTGGCGCAAGACGACGTCGATCCCTTCGAGTTGCTTTGGTCCAGCACCGTTGACGAAGCACCGGCCTCGGCCGTTACCACTTTGCCCACGCCTGCCGCGGCCACCAGCGAGCTGCCCACCTTGTTTAGCGACCACTACCGCTACCTGCGCGACGCCCTGTGTTTGCTGGCCAGCCAGGCGCCCAAGGAGTTCCCGTCGCTGGACTACGACGACGCCCGCCGCACGCTCAGCTTCCAGCCCGGTAGCGACCTGGCGCAGCGATTGGAGCGCGAGCTGGCAGACGAAATGCGCCCACACGACAACCAGTTCGCCCTCAGTGCCGACAAGGCCATCATCAACCGCGCCATCGCCGAAGCACGAGATACCAATAGTTGGCCGCAAGTGCAATACCTGTGGCCGCTGCACCCGGTATCGCAATGGCTGGATTACAAGCTGATGTCCCAGTTCCGCCGCATGTCCGCTCCGGTCATGCGTGTGTCGAAAGGCCTGCAAGCCGGCGAATCGCTGGTACTGGTGCTGGCGCAAGTGCCCAACCGTCGCGGCCAGGCCATGCTGGCCGAGTGGGTGGCGGTGCAGGTAGACGCGCGTGGCTACGTAGCCGGCGTTTTGCCCTTGCCCGAGGTACTGCAGCGCACCGGGCTGGCCGACGCGCAACTGGCCAACGATGGCCAGGCACCCGACACCCGCACCCTGCAGCAAGCCTTGCCCCAGGTGATCGCCGCGGCAGAAGCCCATCTGCGTCCCATCAAACAGGCGTTTGATACCGACTGCCAGCAGCGCCTCGATAGCGAGCTGGCCAAGCTGCGCACCCTGCAAGACAAACACTTGCAGCAGCTGGCGCTGGATTTCAGCAGCGGTATCGAGCAGGTGAATGCCGCGCGTCGCAAGCAAAAAGAACACGACACCGCCGACCTGTTCCAGAACTACCAGCAATGGACACGCGACACCCTGCAGCTGGATGACCGCGCCCAATTCACCATTGTTGCGGCCTTGATGGCCTGAAGTAAGGAAACCGCCACATGAGTTTTGCCATTCCCGGCCTGGATAACGCCAACGAGTTTTACAGTCAGCACTACCTGGACGACATCCTGGAGCGCGACCTCAAGCCGCTGTTCGACAAATGGAAAGAGCAGGGCAACAACAGCCCGCTGGCCAAAGTACGCTCCGCTTCGGGTACCAATAGCTACTTCCGCGCCCGCGACCGCTTTCTGGCAGAAAAAAAACGCAGCGAACGCCAGGCATTGTTCATCGACCTGGTGCAGCCGCTGCTGGAAGCCATCGGTTATGGCCTTTCGCCGCAAGACCTGCCGCTGGTAGAAGGCGAACTACCTGTGCTGGCAGTCTACCGCGACGCTCGTCAGCAACCGTTGCTGGTGATCGCCGCCGCCGTGGCCGATCCGGCCGACGACGAAGCCGGCCCGCTGCAGCTGTGCCCGAGCCAGCCTGGCAAGCACGGTAGCGAAGACTGGGAAGAAATCATCAGCCGCCGGCTGTTTGCCGACGACCACCCGCCGCGCTGGGTGCTGCTGGTACACCACGACGAATGGCTGCTGATCGAACGCAGCAAATGGAGCCGCAAGGCCCTGCTGCGCTTTAACCTGCCCGAGCTATTCGGCCCGCGCGACGACCGCGCGCTGCGGGCTTTTGCCGCGCTGGCAGGCGCCGCCTCAGTGCTGCCCGCCGAAGGCGGTGCAGCCCTACTGGACACCCTGGACGACAGCTCGCACAAGCACGCCTTTGAAGTGTCTACCGACCTCAAATACGCCCTGCGCGAGTGTATCGAGCTGATCGGCAACGAAGCCATTCGCTACAAGCGCGAAGTGGCCAAAGAAAAGGTGTTCGACCGCAACGATACCGACCTGGCGGAGCAACTTAGCCGCGAATGCCTGCGCTATATGTACCGCCTGCTGTTCCTGCTCTATATCGAAGCCCGGCCAGAGCTGGGCTACGCCCCCATCAATGCCCCGGCCTATCTCAAGGGCTATAGCGTAGAGCACCTGCGCGAGCTGGAACGCACACCGCTGACCACGCCCGAGGCGCAAGACGGCTTCTACTTCCACGACAGCCTCAAGCAGCTGTTCGACCTGATCTGGCAAGGTTACCCGCGCCGCGATGCCCACGCTGGCCAGATCGACCTGCAAGCCGATGCCGTGCTGGAAACCGGCTTTGCCATTGCCCCGCTGCAAGGCCATTTGTTCGACCCGGCACAGACCAAGCTGCTGGGCAGCGTACGCCTGCGCAACCGCGTACTGCAGCGCGTTATCGAGTTGATGTCGCTGTCGCGCAGCGGCAAGGGCAATCGCCGTGGCCGTATCAGTTATGCCACGCTCGGCATTAACCAGCTGGGCGCGGTATACGAGGCGCTGCTGTCGTTCCGCGGCTTTTTTGCCGAAGAAGAACTGTACGAAGTCCGTCCCGACCCCAAAGGCAAGAAAGCTGCTAGCGCTGACGGCGACGAAGACGCCGACGATATCGACGACGCCGGCCTGGACGCTCCCAGTGCCGCCGACAAGAAAAAAGACGCCGTGCTAGACCCGCTGGACGCCGCCTACTTTGTACCGGCCAGCCAGATCCACCTCTACACCGACGCCGAGCGGCTATTTGGCGGCGAGCCGCGCCGCTATCCCAAGGGCACCTTTATCTACCGCCTGGCCGGCCGCGCCCGCGAAAAATCCGCCAGCTACTACACGCCAGAAGTGCTCACCCAGTGCCTGGTCGAGCACGCGCTGAAAGAAATCCTGCCCGGCAAATCGGCGGACGAGATCCTGCAGCTCACCGTGTGCGAACCGGCCATGGGCAGCGCCGCGTTCTTGAACGAAGCCGTCAACCAGCTGGCCGAAGCCTATCTGCAAGCCAAGCAGAAAGAGCTGAGGCAGAGCATTCCGCACGAGCAGTACGCCGAAGAAAAGCAGCGCGTCAAAATGTACATTGCCGACAGCAATGTGTTTGGCGTGGACTTGAACCCGGTGGCGGTAGAGTTGGCCGAGGTCTCGCTGTGGCTGAACGCCATCTTCAAGGGCAGCCACGTGCCGTGGTTTGGCCTGCAGCTGTACAGCGGCAACTCGTTGGTGGGTGCCCGTCGCGATGTGTTCAGCACCGCCCAGCTATCGCCGGGCAAGGGCGATGGTGGCCAGCCGGAACGCGACTGGCGCTGCGCGGTGCCGCGCGCACTCAAGCTGGTTGACACCCCTGCCAGTACTGATATTTTCCACTTCCTGCTGCCGGCCGAAGGCATGGGCATGGTCTGCGACAAGGTGGTGAAGGCGCTGGAGCCAAAAGCCGTTGATGATTTCAAGCTTTGGCGCAAAACCTTCTGCGCCCCGCTCAGCCGCGACGAAGTAACCCGCGTGCAAACGCTGGCCGCAGCGGTAGAGCAGCTGTGGCAGCAGCATGCGGCCGAGCTGGCCCGCGTGCGTGCGGGCACCAGCGACCAGCTGCACGTATGGCCAGACCCTGCGGCCAACCATGCGCCCACCAGCACCGCGCAGAAAGACGCCATCTTCCAGCGCGAAATGCTCAGCGAAGCGCAAAAAAACGCCAGCCCCTACCGCCGCCTGAAGCTGGTAATGGATTTCTGGTGCGCGCTATGGTTCTGGCCGCTGGACCAGGCTGCCGAGCTGCCCAGCCGCGAGCACTGGTGGTTTGTGCTAGAGACAGTGCTGCTGGGCAGTGCCAGCCTGGCCAGCCAACCGGCTACCGATCTGTTTGTCGAAACCCTGCCACAGCAAGGGCTGGACTTCACCCCGGAGCGCGACCGCCACGGCCACGTCGACCTGGCCGCGCTGATGGCGGCGCTGCCGCAGCTGCAAGTGGCCAACATGGTGGCACAACAACAGCGTTTCATGCACTGGGAGCTGGAGTTTGCCGACCTGTTCAAGGCGCGCGGCGGTTTTGATGTCATCCTGGGTAACCCGCCGTGGATCAAGGTAGAGTGGAGCGAGCAGTCGCTGCTGTCCGACTTCGACCCGCGTTTTGCCATCCGCAAGCTGTCGGCCAAGCAGACTGCCGACCAGCGCGACGCCGTATTTGCCGCACAGTTGGCCGCACGCGCTGATTATCTGGCTGAGTGCGTGGCGTGCGAAGGCATGGGGCAGTTCTTGAATGCATGGCAGAACTATCCATTGCTGAAAGGCCAGCAAAGCAATCTGTACAAATGCTTCCTGCCGCTGGTGTGGCGTGTGGGGGCGGGGGTACAGGCTTTGCTGCACCCTGAGGGCGTGTATGACGATCCGAAAGGGGGGGGCTTGCGTGCAGAGCTATACCCTAGGCTTGCTGCTCATTATCAATTTGCCAATGAGCGTTTGTTGTTTGCTGAAGTGGATAATCATACACGTTACAGTATTAACGTTTATGGCCAACGCAAGGCTCAGCCAAAGTTCATCACCGCGGCTAGTTTACTTGATCCCATCACCCTTAAGAGGAGCCTTGAGCACGCTGGTGGTGGGCAAGTGCCTAGCATGAAAACAGATCAAGGAAAATGGGAACTCGCTGGTCATGCTAGCCGGTTGATCGAGGTTGATGCCGCCATGCTTGCCACCTTTGCACAGCTCTACGACGAACCGGGCGCCCCCTGGGTTCAGGCGCGTTTGCCGGCAGTGCATAGCCGCGAATTGGTGTCGGTGCTAGAAAAGTTTGCCAAGGTGCCGCGTCGCTTGGGGGACTTGCAGGGTGATTACTACACGACTGTTTGTTTTGATGAAACCTACGCACAAAGAGATGGGACTATCCGCCGCGGTACCGGCTTTGTCGATAGCCCCGCCGACTTTGTGTTGTCCGGGCCGCATTTCTATGTTGGCAACCCGCTGAATAAAACCCCTCGCGCTGTTTGTGACACGAACAAAGCCTACGACCAGCTCGACCTCGAAGCCTTGCCCAACGACTATCTGCCGCGTAGCAACTACCAGCGTGAATGCGCTACCGACGTCTACCTGGCACGCACCCCGCGAGTGAGCTGGGTAGAGGCGGGGGAGAAAGAGGCCAAACCGGTGACGGCGTATTACCGTACTATTTCTCGTCGTGGCCTGAGCATTTCAGGGGAGCGCACTTTGCTATCGGCCATTGCGCCAAAAGGTGTTTGCCACATCGACGGTGTTTTCTCAGTAGCGAGCAAAGATCAAACAGTTATTCCCCAGCTTGCCGGCTTATGGGCTTCTGTACCCTTCGATTTTTTTATCAAGAGCTCAGGTAAAGGTGACTTCCGTAATTCATTAGCCGAAACAATGGTGATGCCAGAAATGGCTGGTCTGGCTAGTGCACTTCTTGTTAGGACGCTTTCGCTTAATGCACTGACTAGTAGTTACGGGGAGCTATGGGAGGCAAGTTGGGATGACGCATTCTGCGATGACCAATGGTCCAATCCCGACCCGCGCTTGCCGCAAGACTTCTTCACCAAGCTGACGCCTGAGTGGCAGCGTAGTTGTGCGCTACGCAGCGACTACGCCCGCCGCCAGGCGCTGGTGGAAATCGACGTGTTGGCCGCACAGGCGCTGGGGCTAACGCTTGACGAGCTGCTCACCATCTACCGCGTGCAGTTCCCGGTGATGCGCCAGTACGAGCGCGACACCTGGTACGACGCCCGTGGCCGTATTGTCTTTACCGCCAGCAAGGGCCTGGTGGGTGTAGGCCTGCCGCGAAAGTCCGGCAAGAAAGACGCCGCCTGCAAGCTGATCTTTTCTGACACCGGCAGCGATATCCGTCGCTTGGGCTGGGAAGACATCATGCCCAAGCGCGCCGACGACGGCACGCTGCAGCCGAAAGTGCCGGACGGCACTGTCATCCAACGCCCGACTATCGACGACACCCAGCCCAGCGGCCCGGTAGAACGCACCATCCAGTACGTCGCCCCCTTCACCCTGGCCGACCGCGAAGCCGACTACCGCGTGGCGTGGGCGCACTTTGCCAAGGAGCAAGACAATGGGTAATGCAGCAAGAAAGCTGGATGTGATCGAGATACACAATCTTTTTCCGCAAATTAACCTGCGTTTTGATCTGGAAGAGCAAATCGGTGAGCCCAGTGGTTTTGGCGCTGTATGGCTGGCTTACGACCGCTGGCTGGACCGTGAAGTAGCGTTGAAAATTAGTCAGACCGACCTAAGCTCCGAGATACTGTTGTGCCGTGACATTGAAGGGCAGACTGTTCGCATTTATGACTATTTTCGCGGTGAGAACGGCTGGCATGCGTACTCCATGGAGCTACTTCACTCATCGTGGCGCACGCTGTCCAGCTGGATAGAGACTCACCGTTATCGTGAACACGATCTGCAGCATTACTTTGACTGTCTTGAGGTGATGTACGACGCACTGCGCGGACTGGCAGCGATTCACGGCCGCCCCTATAGCCGTGAAGGGCGGTATGTGCATGCCGACATCAAACCAGCCAACCTGTTTTTTCTGTGTCAGCCCAAAAAACGCCCGAATACGGTTTTCCGTATGCCTGCGCACCAAGACATGGTGAAAATCATCGATATGGGCATCAGTACGCAGCGCGGTGGGTATAACAACGCCGGCACACCCGCCTATGACTACCCGTACAAGCAGGATTGCCGGCCCGGCCATGATTTGTATTCACTCGGGCTGACCTTTCTGGAAATGCTGAGCGGCACCTTGCCAACTCACCACACGATGGAGCACAAGACGCGCATCACGACATTTGTAACTGCTGCGAGCTCCGGTAGTGCGTTTATCGACAACTTGGCGATTGAACTGGCGCGCCAATGTGCCCGGGCGGCAACACAGCTGGCTATCACGGCACGCAGCCTGCTGGCCTGGCTGGATGAGAAGCTATTTGAGCTCAATGAGGCCAATTTGCTGCTGCTGCGCAGTATTCATCACCATCTGCTCGGGGCAATGAAGAAAGATGAGTTGGCCAGCGCTGCTTTCCCCTATATGGCAGCTTATTTCGGTTGGAAGAACCAGACAGTTGGCCGCATCGAGTTTCTGAAAGTAATGATTGCCGATATGTACGCGCAAGGCCTGCTGGTTCGTGACGGTAGTAGTTATCGTTACTTCGTCCGCTGAGTCTGCTATCTGTCGATTTCAAAGAACAGGTTTGTGACATGCAACCTCTCATCGTCGCCCAACAAGTTACCCAGGGTATTGCCGACTTTCTGCGCGCCGCCTTTCCCGCCAGCAGCCCCGGTTTTGCCGGGGTAGTCGAACGCTTTCTTGAGCAGCGTGACAATGTGTTCAAGGGGCCGTACCTGAGCATTCCGCTGCCTTTCCGGCAGCAGGCGGGCGAGGCACCGGCTTTTGCGTGGCTACCGGCCGGGTTTATTCCGCACGCCCACCAGGCCAAGGCCTTCCGCCGCCTGGCGGGTGACGATGCGCGTTCTACGCTGGTGGCCACCGGCACCGGCTCTGGCAAGACCGAGTGCTTTCTGTACCCGATTCTGGAGCATTGCCGACTGCAGCATGCAGCAGGCAAGCGTGGCATCAAGGCCGTTATTTTGTACCCGATGAACGCGTTGGCAGGCGATCAGGCCACCCGGGTTGCGAAGGAGATACTGAAGGCGGGTGCACTGGCCGGGGTGCGGGCGGGCTTGTATGTGGGTGAAACGCCAGAGGTGACGTCGCAGGCGGTGACCACGCTACCCGATGGCAGCGTGACGGTGATTACCGACCGTGACGAGCTGCGGACCAATCCGCCGGATATCTTGCTGACCAACTACAAGATGCTGGACTTCCTGCTGGTACGCGCGGCCGATACCCCGCTGTGGGCGTATCAGCAGCCGGATACCTTGCGTTATCTGGTGGTGGACGAGCTGCATACCTTTGATGGGGCACAGGGCACCGATTTGGCTTGTCTGGTGCGCCGTCTGAAAGGCCGCCTGGATACCCCGCCGGGACAGCTGGTGTGCGTGGGCACGTCGGCAACCCTGGGCGACGATGGGGTGGGAGATTTGTTGCGCTTTGCCGGCGATATCTTTGGCGAGGCGATGGATGAAGAGGCGGTGATTGCCGAAGACCGCGTTTCGGTAGGCGACTACCTGGCCGATGCCGTGATCGAATACATGCAAACCCCGCAGCCGGCCAGCGTGGCTGCGCTGGACCCGGCGCAGTATGGTGATATCGCCAGCTATATCGCGGCCCAGTTTGCCCTGTGGTTTGGCCGCACGGTGACCGCGGCAGAAGTGAGGGAAAAAGCCTGGCGGGAAGCGCTGGGCGTGGCCTTGAGGAGCCACTTTGCTTTTCAGAACCTGCTGCGCGATCTGGACCGGCTTGGTAGCAAATCAGTTGTGCTGGAAGACCTGCTGGCCTTGCTGCCGCGCCGCTTGCCGGCCTTTGACGATGAGTGCTATCCCTTGTTGTGGCTTTCCAGTCTGTTGTCGCTGATTGCTTACGCCCGCAAGCCGGGGCATCAGGACTTCTTTTTGCAAGTAAAGGTAGAAATCTGGCTGCGCGAGCTGCGGCGCATGGTGGCTCCGCTGTCTTTACAGCCGGCGCTGATGTTCCATGACGATTTGGGCCCTGCTGAAAAAGAGCACGTTTATCTGCCGGTTATCCACTGCCGCGACTGCCACGCTACCGGCTGGGGCAGCACGGTGCACAAAACCAGCCCCAATCAACTATCTCGTGATCTGCAGGGCTTTTATAGCGCGTTCTTTGCCGAAGACGTGTCGACGCGGTTTATTTTTCCGCCGAGCGAAAACCCGGACCTACGCGTTTTTGAGCGCAAGCAGGTGTGCCCGGGATGCGGCACCTTGCACCAGGCTAGCCATACCAGCTGCAGCCATTGTCAGCACGAGGGGCTGCTGCCGGTGGAAATTACTGCCAACCTGCGCGAGAGCACTAAGAACGGCGCCAAGTACACGCGCTCGCATCACGATTGTCCATACTGCGGCGGCCTCAAGACGCTGAGTATTGTGGGCTCGCAAGCGGCCAGCCTGGCAGCTGTGATGGTGGCGCAGATGTTTGCGTCACGCTTTAACCCCGACAAGAAGCTGATTGCGTTTTCGGACTCGGTGCAGGATGCCGCGCACCGTGCCGGTTTCCTGGCGGCACGAACCTGGCGCCTCAACCTGCGCCCCGCGTTGGCGCAGGTGATTGTTGATGCAGCGCAAACCGGCCTGCCGCTTAGCCTGGCCGACTTGCCACAGGCTTTCGAGCAACGTTGGCGCACCCAGCTGGGCGATGGCCATTACCTGGCAAATTTCCTGCCACCGGTTCTGCACTGGTTACGCGATTACGAAACGCTGATGGTCGAGGGCGCGCTGCCTGCCGACAGCGAGCTGCCCAAGCTGATATCGCAAATCATGCCGTGGCTGATTAATGCCGAGTTTGGCCAGGATGCACGAATCGGCCGCTCCCTGGTGGTAACCGGTACCGCCAGCGTTCAGCCCGACCCGCAAGCGCTGGAGAGCGCGGTCAATTGGCTGTTGCCGCGTGTGTCGCAAGAGATCGACCCGCTAGCAGGGGTAACTGCCGCCGAAGTGAAGGTGTTTTTGAGTGGCCTGATTGAAACCATGATCCGCGCCGGTGCCTGGCAAGATGCGGGGCTGGATTTTTACGCCAAGGTGGGCTCTACCCCGTGGCCGTACAAGAGAACACCGTTCCAGTACAAGCTACTGACGAGTCCGCGCTCGCCGCGCTTTTTGTCGCTGGTGGCATACAAGCAATCGCTGAGTGTTGCGGGTGAAAAGTTATTCCGCGCCTGGGCATTCAAGGCCTTTGCGGCATTGCACAGCGTGGCGCTGGGGGCGGATGCCCTGATTATCCCCTTGTACCGTCTGGCGTTAAGAGCGCTGGTAGAGGCCAAGCTTGCAGTAGAGCTGGATGGTGACACCACCGAAGAGGTGAGTGTATGGGGTTTGCAGCCTAAAGCCTTCAGAGTGCTGCCAGGGGTAAGCCATTGGCAGTGCGCCAATTGCCACAGCGCAGTGTTTGCCGCGCACGATGATTCGTTGGCCGGCCAACCTTGCCGCCGGTTGGATTGTCGTGGGCAGTTGGCGGCAGCCGAGCCATTAGGTGACTACTATCGCAAGTTGTACTTGAACGCCGATATCCAGCGAGTGGTGGCGCACGAGCATACCGGTTTGTTACCACGCGAAACCCGAGAGCGGGTCGAGCGCAACTTCAAATCGGACAGCGGCCAACCTGGTGCCATTAATGTGCTGTCCGCTACGCCGACGCTGGAGATGGGTATCGACATCGGCGATTTGTCGTGCACCTTGTTGTGCTCGGTGCCGCCGCAGCAGGCTAATTATATTCAGCGGGCCGGCCGGGCCGGCCGTAGTACCGGTAATACCTTGCTGATGACGATGGCCACCAGCAAGCCGCACGACCTGTACTTCTGGCAAGACCCCAAAGCCATGATTGCCGGCAGTGTGCAGGCACCTGGCGTGTTTCTAAATGCCTCTGCAGTATTGGAGCGCCAGCTTACTGCTTTTACGCTGGACTGCTGGGTACGGGAAACCGGCCAAGCGGCACAGATTCCGGCAGAGGTACGCGCGGTATTTGCGGCAATTGAAAAGCAGAACCTTAGCCGCTTCCCTTACCCCTGGTTGAGCTTCATCGATCAAAACCGCGAAAGCCTGCTGAGTCGCTTTGTCGCGCTGTTCAATACCGGTGCTTTTACCCCTCTCACACCAGAAACCGTGCAGTGGCTCAGTACCTTCATTGATGGCGGTATCGGAGAAGAAGGATCTTTGCCTTGGAAGCTGGTGCATCGTTTGAGTGGTATTGCTAATGATGTAACTGAAATCAAGCGCCAGCGCGACCGCACCGTGAAGGAGGCCGAAAAGCTTCAGGCGCTGGAAGTGTTGGGTGAGGAGCAGCAGGAAGAACTGGTGCAACTGCAACAGGAACGAATCGCCTTGGCGCGCTTGGTCGGCGCCATTGAGGGCAAGGCCACGCTGAATGTGCTGACGGACGAAGGCTTGTTGCCCAACTATGCCTTCCCGGAACAGGGGGTGTTGCTGCGCTCCATCATCGTGCGAGATGCCAAGCCGAGTACCGAGCGGCCAGACCCGCTGACTTTTGAGTATGAGCGGCCGGGTGCTGCGGCCATTACTGAGCTAGCGCCTAATAACACGTTCTACGCTGAGGGGCGCCGGGTGATGGTGAGCCAGGTGGATGTGTCCAAGATCAAGCCAGAGGCCTGGCGTTTCTGCCGCCAGTGCGCGTACACCGAGCCGCTGTCGTCGGGCGATCATCATCAGAACTGCCCGCGTTGCGGCGATACCTTGTGGCGCGATAGTGGGCGCGTGCACGAGATGTTGAGGCTGACAACGGTTTTTGCCCGCACGCTGGACCGAGACAGCCGCATTGCAGACGACAGTGACGAGCGTCAGCGCGGGTTTTATGTGCGCCAGGCCTTGGTGGACTCAGCCCCCGAGGCGGTACGGCAAGCATTTGCCGTAGACCAGCCGTCGTTTCCGTTTGGTTTCGAGTTTCTCGACAAAGTGACATTCCGCGAGGTGAACTTTGGCGAGCAGACGCCAGAGCCAAACCCCATGGTGGTTGCGGGCGAAGAGCTAAACCGGCCGGGTTTCACGATTTGCCCGGAGTGCGGCACGATTCAGCGCCGGCGCAAAGCGGACGAGCAGTACCGTAACCATGCGGCTTGGTGCAGCCGTCGCAAGGATGCCGAAGCGAATACGCAGCAGTGTGTGTTTTTGTACCGAGAGTTTACAAGCGAGGGTATTCGCATCTTCCTGCCGGAAGTGGGCTTTACCGATACCAAAGGCGCGTTGCTGAGCTTTGTGGCTGCGCTGGAACTGGGTCTGACCAAACGCTTCAGGGGGGCGGTGGCTCACTTGCGCATTGCGCTGGATGTACGCATGGCGGCAGGGTCTGATCAGCCACGGGCTTATCTGGTGATTTACGACAGCGTGCCAGGGGGGACGGGTTATCTGAAAGAGCTGATGCGAGACCCGGAGCCCTTGTTTGAGGTGATGTCTCTGGCCTTGCAGTCTCTGGATGCTTGTCCTTGCAACCAGGATGACGAAGCTGATGGTTGCCATCGTTGTGTCTATCGATATCACAACAGTAGCGACCGCCACGCTATTTCGCGCCGGGCAGCACAAAAGCTGCTGGGCCAGGCCTTGCAGCATAAGGCGGCGCTCAAGCCGGTAGGCAATTTGTCCACCCTATCGACCAGTAATGCTTTGCTGGATAGCGTGCTGGAGCAGCGTTTTATTGAAGCGCTGCGGCGTTCGCATGGCGGTACCAAATTCGAATTGTCCGAATTACTTTTCCGTGGCAAACCGGGTTATCTGGTGAAAGCCAATGGTCGTCGCTGGTGCCTCGAACTACAGGTAAACCTTGGGCCGCAAGATGGGGTGGTGCTAGCCAGTAAGCCAGACTTTGTGTTCTGGCCAGATGACACTAGTGATGACAAGCCAATTGCGGTGTTTCTGGATGGATGGCAGTACCACAAGGATATCATCACCCAAGATCTGGCAAAACGCATGGCGATTGCCAAGAGTGGCAAGTTTTCGGTTTGGACCTTGACCTGGGACGATTTGGAAGAAGCGCTGCAGGGTAAGCTGCCAGCAACGCCTTCGCCCTGGCCAGCTTTGATTCATGAACAAGCCGCAGCAGGATTGGCCAAGCTATTTAATGTACAGGGCATAGAGCATCTGTCTGCCCTCAAGGCTATGCCGGTATTTCAGCAGCTGCATTACCGTTTATATGCCTGCGACCATCAGGCTATGCGCAAGCATGCCTGCGTACTGGGCATTGGCCTAATGAAGCCAGAAGGGGATGCAACGCAGTTGGCTGCATTGAAGGTAGGAGACTGGTGGCGGCGCTTGGTCGATCTGGCCTTGCTGCCCGATACGCGGCAGTACAAGTGGAGCATGCGTTTACTATGGGGCTCTTGCGGTATGGCCATCGGCCTGGATGCCCCAAGCTTAGGGCATATTCTACAAGGTGGGTCAAAGCCTTTGCACGAGCCAGTGCTTGTCGTGCAGTGGAAGGATCAGATCGGTTCGGATATTGAGTGCCTGCAGCGGTGGCAACAGCTGTGGCAATGTCTGAATCTGTTGCTGCCCTTAAGGCACCTTTGGATAGGGAATGATGCCATGGTAGGTGTGGACAGCATGCACGCCTGCCCAGCCTTGCACATGAAAGAGGCTGACTTGCCTGCTGAGTGGACGGGTGTGGCAGAGGTGTGCGATGCCATTCTCCAGCCATTTTTGGTTACGATGGCGGCACGGCTACCACTACCAGAAGATGGTTTTGCCTTGCTCAACGACAAGGGACGCGTCATGGCAGAGGCTGAGTTGGCTTGGCCACTGCACAAGGTAGCAGTACTGTTACCTGACAATGATGACCAAGTGGCAGTCTTTAAGCAGTATGGCTGGCATATATTTGTGCTAAATGATGGTTTTGATGTCGATCAGCTGATTGGACTAATGACGGAGTTGAACGCATGAGCTTGACCCCAAAAATCGCCATATCAGATGACTTTCTGAAGTCATTTGCCGCGGTGCCGCGCTCGCACCAGCAAGCGGTGCTGAATTTTGTTGCCAAGTTTAGGCAAAATCCTTTGGCCACGGGTATCAATTACGAGCGAATCCATGATGCAGCTGACCCCAACATGCGGTCGGTACGAGTAAACGACAATATCCGTGGCATTGTGTTGAAACCGGATGTGGGCAATGTGTATTGCTTGCTGTGGGTGGACCAGCATGACGACGCTTATCAATGGGCAAGGCGACATAAAGTTGCCATTCACCCTGAAGTAGGCAGCATTCAGATTTTTTCGGTGGAAGAGGCCGCTGCAGCCAACAATGTGGCGGTTGCAGTTGACCAACCGGCTGGCTTGTTTGCCGGGCTGAAAGATCGCGAGATTAGGCGCTTGGGCGTGCCTGATGAGATGCTGCCATTGGTACGTGCGGTGGCCAATGACGCAGAGCTGGATTCCTTGCAATCTCGCTTGCCAGATGAGGCCTACGAAGCCTTGTTTTTGTTCGCGGCCGGTGACTCGCTGGAGCAGGTTCTTCTGGAAATGGAGGCTCAGCAGGAGCCTATCGACCCGCATGACTTTAGCGCGGCCTTGGATCGAGATGTGTCGCGCCGACATTTTGTCGTGCTGACGGATGACAGCGACCTTGAGGCACTGCTTGGCGCCCCACTTGAGCGGTGGCGAGTGTTTTTGCACCGCAGTCAACGTAAGCTGGTCGAGCGTGACTGGAGTGGTCCGGTAAAAGTAACGGGTGGGGCGGGGACAGGTAAAACGGTTGTTGCGATGCATCGTGCCGCAAGGCTGGCAAAACAATACGCGGATATTCCCGGGCGGCCAGTGGTGTTCACCACATTTACCAAGACGCTTGCCGAAGATATCCGGCAGCACCTTGCCTTGCTTTGCAGCCCGCAGGAGTTGGAAAAAATCCAGGTTGTCAACCTGGACCAATGGGCTTCTGGCTTGCTTCGCCGCTTTGGCTACAAAAGTAATTTGCTGTATAGCGAATCAGAGCGACGGCAGTACTGGAACGCAGCGATGTCGGCACTTTCTGGCAGCGTGGATCTGTCTCCGACATTTTTGCGTGCTGAATTTGAGCGCGTGGTATTGCCACAAGGTTGTGAGACGGCCGAAGACTATATGCGAGCCAGTCGTATCGGGCGTGGTGGCCAGCTGAGCCGGCAGCTGCGCAAGGCAATCTGGCCAGTTTTTGCCGAGTATCGTGCCCAGCTACAGGCTGCCCAGTACAAAGAGCCTGAAGAGGCTTTCCGCGAGGCGGCACAATTGTTGGCAGGCTCTGCTGAGTCGCTCGGCATCCGCGCTATGGTTGTCGATGAGGCCCAGGACATTAGTAGCGCCGCCTTTGAGCTTATCCGTATTGCGGTACCGCCGGCAGAGAATGATCTTTTCATTGTCGGTGATGCGCACCAGCGTATCTATCGGCACAAGGTAGTTTTGAGCCGTACCGGTATTGAGGTACGAGGCCGTAGCAAAAGCCTGAAGGTGAACTATCGGACTACAGATGAAATTCGCCGCTGGGCGTGCGCCCAGTTGGAAGGATGCGACATTGACGATCTTGACGGTAACCAGGACTCCTTGCGTGGTTACAAATCGCTAACACATGGCGATTTGCCTGATGTATTGCATAGCACCTCCATACAAGAGGATGCGGTACACGTTGGCGCTATCCTCAAAGAGCTTGCTGCAGATGGTATCGATGCTCGCCAAGTGTGCGTGACTGCCAGAACTAATGATGATCTGGATGCGATAGCAACTGTGCTGAGACAGGCTAATGTTGCCGTTCACAAGTTGGACACCAATACGGCTGATGATGAAGCTGCTGCTGGTGTACGGCTTTCAACCATGCATCGGATTAAAGGCCTGGAATTCAATGTGGTGGTTATTGCGGCTTACAAAGGAGTCGAGGCCTATGCGGCACTTCACAGCCGCGATGAGGATGCTGGTGTTGCGGAGGAAACAGAGGTGGCAGAGCGCTGCTTGTTGCATGTGGCGGCTACCAGGGCAAAACAGCATCTTTTTGTGTTGAACCGTGTTGCCAACGTTGCCTAGCCGGGCGGGTTTAGAACTGGCGACTGATATCGTACCTTGCCTGTCAAACCAATATGAGTAGGTTATGGCCGCAATGACATTCAGCCATTTTGACATAAGTAATTTATGAAATAAGTTTATTGTCATTTTGAAAGTACCTGTAATTGCCATTAGATGGCGAAGTGCTATTCGGATAACTTTCTCGATTGAAAAAAATTTCACCCATATATCCCCTGCAGCCGGCCGCGCAGCACTGTGACCGGCGTGCGCAGCTCGTGGGCGATGGCGGCGTTCCAGAACGCCTGCTCCTTGGTCATGCGCTGCAGCTGGTCCGCCAGCGCGTTGAAATCGTCGGCCAGCGCGGCGGCCTCGCGCAAGGAGCGGTCGCCGGCCGCCGCCCGCGCGTCCAGATCGCCCTGTGCGACGCGGCGTATGCCCGCCGCCACGGAGTTGAGCGGCACCAGGATGCGGCGCGCCAGGCGCAGGCCCATCACCACCGACAGCGCCAGGCCCGCCACGGTGCTGGAAATCAGCCACACCCACTCCGGCGCGGTCATCTTCAAGCCCGGCGCGTCGAACTGCACCGGCCAATAGGTCATCGCCACGTAGTAGAAATTGAAGCCGGTCACCACCACCAGCACGGTCACGCAGAAAGCCATTGTCGCCATCGACAGCGCTATCTGGCGGCTCAGCCCCTCCAGCCTCATTCGCCGCTCCACAATCTGTAGCCCACGCCGCGGACGCCGGCCGGCATCCCCTCTACGCCCCGCTCTTCCAGCTTCTTGCGCAGCTTGCTGATATGGCTGTCCACCGTGCGCTCCAGCGTGTCGCCTTCCGGCAGGCAGGCGGCCAGCAGCTCGGCGCGGGAGAACACCCGCCTGGGCGCGCGCGCCAGCTGCGCCAGCAGCTTGAACTCGGTCAACGTCAGGCTCAGCGCGTGGCGCCGCTGGCCCACCAGCACGGCGGCCTCGTGCTGCTCCAGATCTATCTCGAACGGGTCGGCGCGCAGCACGCGCTGCTCCGCCTGGCGCGGAGCGGCCATGGAGCGGCGCAGCACCGCCTGCGCGCGCGCCACTACCTCCGCCGGGTTGAACGGCTTGACCACGTAATCGTCGGCGCCGATGCGCAAGCCCATCAGCTTGTCGATGTCCTGGTCCAGCGCCGTCAGCATGATCACCGGAGTGTCGCCGCGATGGCGGATCTCGGCCAGCGCCTGCCAGCCGTCGACATGCGGCATCTGCACGTCCAGCAGCACCAAGTCCGGCTTCAGCGCCAGATGCATCTCCAGCGCCTTCCTGCCGTCGGCGGCGTGCGCGCTGCGCAGACCGCCGCGCGCCAGATAGGCCGCCAGGATCTCGGCGATTTCGGGTTCGTCTTCGGCTATCAGCACCAGGGCTTGCGCCGCCTGGGCCGCGGGTCGGATTGTGTCGATCATGCTGCCGGTTTCGCGTTCATTGCGCATCTCCATCGAATCTCCATGCTACCACACGGCAATCCCCATCCTGCGCAGGCACACTGCCGCCGTCCCGAGTTTAAACCCGATGGAGTCCCCATGAATTACCTGCAAGCCTGCCGCTACGGCGGCGCCTGCGCGCTGGCCGTTTCGATACTGGCCGGCTGCACCCAGCCCGCGCCGCAAGACGCCCCGGCGGCGATTCCGGTGGCTGCCGCCACGCTGGCCCCCGCCCCGCTGCAATTGAGCGACGATCTGCCCGGCCGCGTGGCCGCGGTGCGCGTCGCGGAAATCCGCCCGCAGGTCGGCGGCATCGTGCTGCGCCGGCTGTTCGAGCAAGGCAGCGAGGTCAAGGCCGGCCAGCCGCTGTTCCAGATCAACCCGGCCCCGCTCAAGGCGGACGTCGATACCGCAGCGGCGGCCTTGCAGCGGGCCGAGGCCGCGCTGGCGCGCGCCCGCGCGCAAAC
>NZ_JAJOHV010000085.1 GCF_021129175.1 Chromobacterium piscinae
GCGCGCGATCGCGCGGACGTGGCGGCGGTTCAGCGCCGCCTTGGCGCGCGGCCAGGCCAGCCAGGCCAGCGCGTTGAACCAGTCATGCCAGTTTCGCGCGCGGGTGGGGACTTCGCCGGTGGCGCCGATGTGCATTTCGTAATAGGCGCCCGGCTCCAGTTCGCAGACGAAGCGCAGGCCGGCCGGCAGCGGCGCGCCGGCGGCGCGAGCGCGGTCCAGCAGCGCATCGTAGCCGGCCTGGTCGGGCCAATCGGCTAAGGGAGGGACGAAGCGCCGCGCCGGGCGGTACAGCGGATGGGGCAGGTAATCGGTATGCCAGCGGTTCACGGTCAAGCGGAGATGAGCGGTTGAAGCCGGCATTCTAGCCCGAATGGGCGAGCGCCGCGCCGCTGACGCGGTTGCGGCCTTCGCGTTTGGCCTGGTACAGCTGCTTGTCGGCGCGGCCCAGCACTTCATCGATGTCGGTTTCATCGGCGCGGCGCTCGGCGACGCCGATGCTGACGGTGTAGCCCAGCGTGCCGGTGACGGTGGCCAGCCTGGCGGAGGAGGCGAGGCCGCGCAGGCGCTCCGCCACTTGGCGCGCGTCGTCGAGGCTGGTGTCCGGCAGCACCGCGGCGAATTCCTCGCCGCCCAGGCGGCCGCACAGGTCGCTGGCGCGCAGCACTTCGCGGCAGACCTGGGAGAAATGGCGTATCACTTCGTCGCCGATGGCGTGGCCGTAGTGGTCGTTGATGTCCTTGAAACGGTCCAGGTCCATCATCAGCACGCTCATCCGGCCGCCGTGGCGGCGGCTGCGCTCGATCTCGCGGTCGGCCAGTTCGATGAACTGGCGGCGGTTGTTCAACTCGGTCAGCCCGTCCTGGGTGGCCAGCCGGTACAGCTGCTTTTCGTGGCCGTCGCGCTGCAGCGCGATGGCGATGATGCGGGTGATACGCTGGGCCAGCGCTAGCTCTTCCTGGGACGGGCTGCGCGGCTCGCGGTAGTAGGTGGCCAGCGTGCCCAGCAGCTGGCGGTCGCTGGAGAAAATGGGCATGGACCAGCAGGCGCGCAGGCCGAATGGCTGCACCTTGTGCAGCGCGTGCGCCCATAGCGGGCTGTTCAGGATGTCGTCGACGACGATGGTGCGCTTCCAGTGGGCGGCGGTGCCGCAGGAGCCGACGCTGGGGCCGACCATCACGCGCTCGGATAGCTTGCGGTAGGCCGGCGGCAGGCTGAGGCCGGCGGCGAAGCGCAGCGACTGGCCGTCCTCTTCCAGCAGCAGCACGGCGCACATCGCGCCGGGCTGCTGCGACTCCATCATCTGGCAGATCTGTTCAAGGGTTTGCGGCAGCGGGTGGTTGCCGGCGATCATTTCCAGCACCTCGTTTTCCTTGGCCAGCAGCCGCTCGCCCTGGCGGGTGGCGGTGACGTCGCGATCCACCGACAGGATGGACTTGAGCATGCCGGCCTTGTCGAACTCGGGGAACAGGCGGATCTCGAAGATGTGGCGCTGCTGGCCATGCTGCAGTTCCAACTCGAAGCGGCGCGCTTCCCAGTTGTTGATCAGCAGCTGGCATTCCTGCTCGAAGCGGGCGCTGGCCTCGTCCGACCAGCCCTTCTGGCGCGGCGTCTTGCCCAGGTGCTCTTCCAGCGGCAGCTCGGAGAAGCGGCTGACGCTGCGGTTGATGAACAGGCAACGCAGTTCCAGATCGTAGCGGGCGATGATGTCCTCGGCGTTTTCCACCAGGGTGCGGAACTGCTGCTCGCGCTGCTGCATCGCGGCTTCGTCGTGCTTGCGCGCGGTGATCACGCGGCAGATCGCCGTCAGCTGCTGCACCTTGCCATGGCGCCAGGTGGGCTGCAAATTCATTTCCAGCCATTCCCAATGGCCGCTGTGGTGGCGGATCCGCATTTCGTAGCCGGTTTCCGGCGTGCCCGGCGGGTGCTGAAGCAGATTGGAGAACAGCTGGCGGTCTTCGGGATGCAGCAGCATCAGCCAGCGCGCGCAGTTCATGCCGCGGGTATGGGCGGGCAGCCCCAGCAGCCGTTGCAGGGTGTGGACGCTGCCGCGCACGTACTGCTGCGCCAGATCGAATTCCAGCAACCCCAGGCAGGCATCCTGCAGGGTGGCGCGAGCCTTGCGCCGCTGATTCCGGCCGTACAGCCACAGCGCGCCGCAGCACAGCGCGGCCAGCCAGCCGGTTTGACCCAGCAGCAGCGCGCGCTGGTCGGTCGCCAGCGCGGATAGCAGCAGCGGCAGGCACAGCAGGGCGGAAATGGCCGATTGGCGGACAAAGGTACGGGGAATCAAACTGCGCTCCACGGCGACGGCGGCGAATCGAAACGGGAATTTTGACATCAGCGAACCCTCGGCCCCCGTATGAGTCGGCTTTGCCGCGGTTTAGCGTCGTATTTATGCAACAAATACAGTATGCTTGGACGATATTGGCGCGCCTGGCGCGCGGCGCGCGGACAAGGCGGCAATCGCCCCCTGGCATGGAGTGTGGCATGGAGTTTTTCCCGATATTTCTCAAGCTGCGGCAGCAGCGCTGCCTGGTGGTGGGCGGCGGAGAGGTGGCTTTGCGTAAGACCCGGCTGCTGTTGGCGGCCGGCGCTTCGTTGCGGGTGGTCGCGCCGGAGCTGGCGCCCGAGCTGGCCGATTTGGCCGAAAGCGGCGAGCTGGAGCATGTCTCCGGGCGCTACTCGCCTGCGTTGCTGGACGGCTTGCGGCTGGTGGTGGCCGCCACCGACGACGCCGAGGTCAACCGCGCCGTGGCGGCCGACGCTGAGGCGCGAGGCATCCTGGTGAACGTGGTGGACGACGCCGAAGCGTCGCGTTACATCAGCCCGGCCATCATCGACCGCTCGCCGCTGATGGTGGCGGTGGCCAGCGGCGGCAGCGTGCCGGTGCTGGCGCGCTCCATCCGCGCGCGGCTGGAAAGCCTGATCCCGGCGGGTTACGGCCGGCTGGCGCGTTTCGGCGCCTCGTTCCGCGACGCGGTCAAGGCGCGCTTCCCTGATGTCGATGCCCGCCGCCGCTTCTGGGAAACGGTGCTGGAAGGACCGCTGGCCGACGCGGTGATGAACGGCGACGAGGCGGCGGCGCGGGCCGAAATGGAAGCGCGCATCGCCGCCGGCGGCGCGGATCGCGCCGGCGCGGTCTATCTGGTGGGCGCCGGCCCCGGCAACCCCGACCTGCTGACCTTCCGTGCGCTGCGGCTGATGCAGCAGGCCGACGTGGTGCTGTACGACAAGCTGGTGGCGCCGGAGCTGCTGGAGCTGGTGCGGCGTGACGCCGAGCGGATCTATGTCGGAAAGGCGCGCGCCAACCACGCGCTGCCGCAGGACGACATCAACCAGCTGCTGGTGGAATTGGCGCGGCAGGGCAAACGGGTGCTCAGGCTCAAGGGCGGCGATCCGTTCACCTTCGGCCGCGGCGGCGAGGAGATCGCCACGCTGGCCGAGAGCGGCGTCGCTTTCGAGGTGGTGCCCGGCATCACTTCCGCCAGCGGCGCGGCCGCCTATGCAGGCATCCCGCTGACCCACCGCGATTACGCGCAGTCTGTGACCTTCGTCACCGGCCACAAGCAGGATGGCACCATCGACCTGGACTGGCAGGCGCTGACCCGCCCGCAACAGACGGTGGTGGTGTACATGGGGGTGTCCACCGCGGCCGAGCTGTGCCAGGCCTTCGTCGACAACGGCCGCGGGGCGGCCACGCCGGCGGCGGCGGTCGAGTGGGCCACCACCGAGCGCCAGCGCACGGTGTGCGGCACTTTGGCCACGCTGCCCGGTCTGATGGCCTCGCACGGCATCGCGTCGCCGGCGCTGATCATCGTCGGAGAAGTGGTGGAATTGGCGGACAAGCTGGCCTGGTACCGCCGCAGCGAGAATTCAGCTGTTACAATTCAGGAAGATTGATTTCGCGGATGCGCGGCGCGCCGGTTGGTCCGGCATCGCCGCGCGGTTCAAATCAAACGGCCGGACTGGTTTCGGCCCACCAAATCGAAGACTCGGGCATGGTAGGTGTTCTGATAATTGCACATGGGGACCTGGGACGTAGCCTGGCAGACTGCGCCAAGCACATCCTGGGCCGAGAGCCAGATAATCTGGCGGTAATGGCTGTTGACAAGACCGAAGACCCGGAACGCAAGCTGGCTGAGGCGCAGGGCCTGGTGGACGGGCTGGACGGCGGCGATGGCGTGGTGGTGCTGACCGACATGTACGGCGGCACCCCGTCCAATATCGCCAGCCGGCTGATCCGGCCGGGCCGCGTCGAGGCGGTGGCCGGCGCCAGCCTGCCGATGGTGGTGCGAGCGCTGTGCTACAGCAGCCAGCCGCTGGAAATCGTCGTCAGCAAGGCGATCACCGGTGGCCTGGAAGGCGTGCTTTATATAATCCCGGGGGAAGGTAATGCTGCGATCTGAAGTCGAAATCATCAACAAGCTGGGCTTGCACGCGCGCGCCTCAAGCAAGTTCACTCAGCTGGCCAGCCGTTACAAGAGCGATATTTTCATTTCCCGCAACAATCGCCGCGTCAACGGCAAGAGCATCATGGGCGTGATGATGCTGGCGGCGGCCAAGGGCGCCACGATCGAGCTGGAAATCAGCGGCGATGACGAACAACAGGCGCTGGAGGCGCTGATCGCGCTGATCAACAACCGCTTCGACGAAGCGGAGTGAGACGCGAAGGGATGGGAGGCCGGATTTCCCCGGCTTTCAGGGAGCCCGCTTGAGGCTGCTGATCGGCATGCGCGGGCCGTCCGGGACGTGGACGGCGGGCGGTGATCGGACAGGCCTCCGGGCGGAGACAGCGGCAGGCACAGCAAAATAACACCCGCCTGCCAGGGAGGGGGAAATGAGCATCATCCTGCACGGGGTGGCCATTGGCGGCGGCATCGCCATCGGACGGGCCCATCTGATTTCGCGCAGCATGGACGATGTCGCGCACTATCTGCTGGAAGACGATGAGATTCCCGCGGAAAAGACGCGTTTCGACGAAGCGGTGAAGGCTACGCGCAAGGAACTGGAGATGCTGTGGGGCAGCATCCCGGAGAACGCGCCGGCGGAGCTGGGTGCCTTCCTGTCGCTGCACATCATGCTGCTGGGCGACGTCACCATCTCGCGCGAGCCGCGCGAGATCATCGAGAAGCAGCATTGCAACGCCGAATGGGCGCTGAAGCTGCAATGCGATCATCTGGTCGAGCAGTTCGACGCGATTGAGGAAGACTACCTGCGCGAGCGCAAGAACGACGTGCTGCAGGTGATCGAACGCATTTTCAAGAATCTGGACGGCGACGCGCCGCAGCTGCCGGCGCCGGAAGACCTAGTCGACGACCACATCCTGGTCGCGCACGACCTGTCTCCGGCCGATATGGTCTATTTCAAAGACTCCAACTTCGCAGCCTTCGTTACCGATGTCGGCGGCGCCACCTCGCATACCGCCATTCTCGGCCGCAGCCTGGATTTGCCGTCGGTGATCGCGCTGCATCACGCGCGGGAGCTGATCCGCGAGGATGAGATGATCATCGTCGACGGCGAGCAGGGTGTGGTGATCATCAACCCGGACGCGCTGGTGCTGACCGAGTACCGCCGCCGCCAGCGGGCCTGGCGCGGCGCGCGGCGCAAGCTGTCGTCGATCCGCAAGTCCAACGCGGTGACCCGCGACGGCGCGGTGATCGAGCTGCTGGCCAATATCGAGCGGCCGCAGGATGTGGAAGAAGTGCGCGAGTCCGGCGTGGTGGGCATCGGCCTGTTCCGCAGCGAATTCCTGTTTCTGGGGCGCGACACGCTGCCTACCGAGGACGAGCAATTCGAGGCCTATCGCCACGTGGCGACGGCGATGAAGGGCATGCCGGTGACCATCCGCACCATGGACCTGGGCGCCGACAAGAGTCCCAAGTGGCTGAATCACTGCCAGGCGGAGAATCCGGCCCTGGGATTGACCGGCATCCGGCTGTGCCTGGCCGAGCCCTTGATGTTCCGCGCCCAGTTGCGCGCGCTGCTGCGCGCCTCGGTGCATGGCAAGATCCGCGTGCTGTTTCCGATGCTGAACTCGCTGCCGGAGCTCAAGCAGGCGCTGGTCCAGTTCGCGTACGCGAAAGAGGAGCTGCGCGACGAGGGCATCGCCTACGCCGACGACGTCGGAGTGGGCGCGATGATAGAAATCCCGTCGGCGGCGCTGGTGGCCGGCAGCCTGGCCAAGCACGTCGATTTCCTGTCCATCGGCACCAACGACCTGATCCAGTATACGCTGGCCATCGACCGCAACGACGATACCGTCAGCCATTTGTACGATCCCATCCATCCGGCGGTGCTGAAGCTGATCCTGCATACCATCAAGACCGGCATCAAGGCCAACCTGCCGGTGTCGGTGTGCGGCGAGATGGCGGGCGATGCGCGCCTGACGCGGCTGCTGCTGGGCATGGGCCTGCGCAAGTTCTCGATGCACCCGGCCAATCTGTTGTCGGTCAAGCAGCGGGTGCTGACCAGCCATCTGGACGAGATCGCGCCGATCGCGACGCGCATGCTTAGATCAGAAGACCCTGATAAAATAGCCGATTTGTTACAACTGCTGAATGCAGAGCCGGGTGACTAACCCGGCTTTTTTAATCATGCGGTTAGCGGTTTTCGATGCCGGACTGAGCGCGCCTGATGCCGCCTGGTCCGATTGCGGCCAATCTGGCTGCCGGTCCGTCCCGGCCGTCTTGTTCGGAGAGCCGGTTGTCAGACTCTCTGCTGCGAGCAGGAGCATCGTGTCTATCATTTTTGTTTAGGGCTGTCGTCGTATCCATGATTCGTCTAGCGATCGTTCGCCAAAAATACAATCCGGCCGGAGGGGCCGAGCGTTTCGTCAGCCGCGCGCTGAATGCCTTGCGCGAGCACGGCGAGCTCGACTTGCATCTGATCGCCCGCCGCTGGGAGAAACTAGAGGGCGTGACCGCGCATCCGGCTTCCCCCTTCTACCTCGGCAATGTCTGGCGCGACTGGGGTTTTGCCCGAGCCGCAAAGCGTATTTGGCTGAGGGAGCGTTTCGATCTCGTGCAGTCGCATGAGCGGATTCCTGGCTGCGATGTCTATCGCGCCGGCGATGGCGTGCATCGACAGTGGCTGAAGCTGCGGGCGCGCCGGATGTCTTGGCTGCGTAGGCTGTCACTCTCGCTCAATCCTTATCACCGCTATATTTGCCGCGCTGAGTCCGAGATGTTTCTTCATCCACGGCTGAAGCTGGTGATTTGCAATTCCATGATGGTCAAGCGAGAGATCATCGACTATTTCGGCTTGCCTGAAAGCCGTATTGCGGTGATATACAACGGAGTCGACCTGAACGCATTCAACCCGAGTCTCCGTCAGGCGCACCGTCAAGCGATGCGGCAGGAGTGGGGGATTGCGGAGTCTGCGCCTTTGCTGCTGTATGTCGGGTCCGGGTTCGATCGAAAGGGCGTCGCGCGCGCGTTGCGCGCGGCGGCGGAACAGCCCGAGGCGCATTTAATGATAGTGGGTGGAGACAAGCGCATCGAACGCTACCGCAGCTTGGCGCGTCGATTGGGAATGGAGTCACGGGTCCGGTTCTCCGGGCCGAGACAGGACGTCAAGCCGTTCTATGGCATGGCGGATGGCTTTATTCTGCCCACGTTGTACGATCCCTTCCCCAACGTCTGTATCGAGGCGTTGGCCAGCGGCCTGCCTATTCTCACCACCAAGCAGTGCGGCGGCGCCGAGCTGGTCCGGCAGGGGGAGAATGGTTGGGTTTGCGACGCGCTGGATGAGTCTGCGTTGTCGAGCCAGATCGGCGAATGGTTGAGCCTGCGTTCCCGTTGGGCGGATTTGTCGGAGGCCGCGCGCCGCTCGGCGGAGCCGCTGAGCATGGAGGTGATGGGCGCTCGTCTGTTGTCCTGCTATCGCGAGGTGCTGGGGGCGGAAGGCTTGGATATGGACCGCTCTGATTGCGGCGTTGCGGGAGAGGAAGATTTGCGATGAAGAAGATCCTGATCGTATCCGATATTTTGTCGGGTTTCGGCGGAACGGAGGCCGCGATCGCGCGGACGGCGCGCCTGCTGGAGCGCGAGTGTGGAGCCGAGACGGAGGTTTTCCTTCACGGCCGATCCGGTAGCGGCAATTTCGATTGGCTGCAGGATACGAAGCATACGATATGGGCGACAGCTGCGCGCAATCACAAACTACAGCAACTATTGGCCGCCTGGGCGCTGGCGCGTCGAATCCGCCAGACGCGGCCAGACATGGTGCTTGCCGTCACGCCGGTTTCGTGTCGGATCGCGCGTTGGGGAGTGAGCTGGTCGCGTTTGCGTCTGCCACTCGTGTCCTGGATGCACACCTGCGTGGGCTATAAAAAGCAGTATTTGTTGCTGGCGGACAGCCACCTAGCGATCAGCACGGATATCGCTGAACAGTTTCAAGCGTTGGGCGCTGACGCTTGCGATGTTCACATGGTTTTTAATCCAGTCAGTGCGAGCAACATGACGATTCCGCGCCCAGAGCGCGGAGCGGAACTCGTGTACGTGGGTAGAGTCAATTTCCGCTACCAGAAGAATTTGCAGGAGTTGCTGGATGGGTGCGCCAAGCTTGAGGGCGACTGGCGCTTGCATGTAGTGGGGGATGGCCAGGACGCAGAGGTGTGCAAGCAGTATGCGGAGCGTCTAGGCATCGCGCCGCGCGTAATCTGGCATGGTTGGCAAAAGGATCCATGGCGCTATGTCCATGATGAGATCGGACGCGCATCTTGCATGGTGTTGTGTTCGATGGAGGAGCCATTTGGCCTAGTGTTGGTGGAGGCTTTGGCCCGAGGCGTTTTTTGCGTGTCGGCCCGCTGCGTGGGTGGCCCTAGAGATATCCTGAGCGACGGCGATAACGGCATGCTGTATTCACCAAATGACGTGGCTGCGCTGACGGCGTGCCTGCAAAGGATTGTAGATGGAATGGATTTGCCCACGGCTCAGTATCTGAAAAGCTCTGTTAGTCGTTTTCACGATGACAAGTTTGTGCGGAATTTTTATGAAAAGCTGATGATGGCAGAGCAAAGCTATCATCGGGTCGAGGCTAAATAGCCTCAGGGTGGATATATGAAGATATTAGTAACTGGCGCGGCAGGCTTTATTGGCCGCGCAGTATGCGAGGCGTTGTTGCGCCGTTCTGGAGTCACAGTCTTCGGCATTGATAATCTGAATGATTATTACGCGGTTGAGCTCAAAAATGCGAGGCTGGCGACTTTGCAGGGGGTGCCGGGTTTTCATTTCCATAAGTTGGATGTTGCCGACTGGGTGGGAATGGAGACGTTGTTTGCGCAGGAAAGATTCGATTACGTAATCCATCTTGCGGCACAGGCCGGAGTTCGTTACTCCTTGCAGAACCCACATGCTTACGCCGAAAGCAATTTGATGGGCTTTACCAATGTATTGGAAGCTTGTCGCCGATACCCTGTCAAGCATCTGGTTTTTGCCGGTTCTTCGAGCATTTACGGTAGCCGGACAGAAGTGCCATTCTCCGAGGATCAGCGAGTTGATCTGCCAGTTAGCTTCTATGCGGCCACTAAGCGTGCGAATGAATTGATGGCAGCTAGCTACTCGCATCTTTATGGTTTGCCAACGACCAGTCTGCGTTTCTTTACTGTATATGGGCCGTGGGGGCGTCCTGATATGGCTCCATGGCTGTTTGCTGATGCTATCTTGAATGGGCGTCCAATCAAAGTCTTCAATCATGGAAAAATGCAGCGAGACTTTACGTATATTGATGATATCGTTGAAGGAGTTGTGCGGGTAATGGAGCATGTGCCATCTGGCGAGTTACCTCATGCTATCTTCAATATTGGCAATCACCAGCCGGTAGCATTGATGAGATTCATCGAAATTACGGAGCGAGCCTGTGGCAGAGAGGCGGTAAAAGAGTATTTGCCTATGCAAGATGGTGATGTGCCGATCACCTATGCTGATACGGCACGCTTGCGGGCCGCGGTGGGTTTTACTCCTTCGACTCCGTTAGAGTTGGGAATGCAGCGTTTTGTTGACTGGTTTCGCGCCTTTTACCAGCAGTAGTGGTATCTCATGTCCTGTTTAAGAGTGTATTTGTTTCCTTTTCCGCTTTTTGTTGCTTGTTGTTTGCTGATCTGGAGTCCCGCAATGGGGCGTACTCTATTCTATGAGTTGTCTGGCGCTTCATTGCTATTATTGCTTGTCGGATTATGGCGCGGCCATTTGCAATATGATAAAAAAATTTGGCTTTGGCTAGCTCCTTTGTTAGCGTATCTGGCGATCTTGCAGGCTTGGTTGTGGAGGTTCCCTTCACCAATTAGTATTGATTTGAATCCGGTGCATTTTCGCTATAGCTACCAGTTGAAGCTATGGTTATGCAGTTTGCCTATGTTGTTGTTGCCGGTGCTCTGGCCGGCGCCTAGAGGCTGGAAGTGGCCCCGGCCTTGGCTGTTGGCGGGACTATGGTGTGTTTCTATTGCGCTGTCGGTGGCTTTATTATGGGTGCGTATCCAAACCGATAGCGGGGTGCCGCGGGTGACCTTGAACGGTATCGTTGAAACCTTAATGGCGTTTCTGCTGGTGCCGTTCCATCTACTTCCCTTGCTGCTGACTTTGAGAGGGCGGTTACGCGGATGGCAATGGGGAGCATTATTGTGCATCGTGTTGTTACAGTTTGGATCCGTGGCTGTTACGGGGACGCGTGCAGCAATGATCGCTTATCCGCTTGCTGTAGCGGCTATCGCAGTCTGGCGCTACGGTTGGCGAGGTTTGTTGGGCGTGGGTGTCGCTTTGTCATTGGGGCTGACTTTAGCGGGTGGAGAAATTGTACGGAGAGCCGCTGATGCAAAAACCGATTTGCATCAATATGAGCAGGGCCAAATGAAGACTTCGCTTGGCATACGTTTTTCTTTGTGGAGTTTCGGATGGCAAGCTTTGCAAGAACGGCCAAGTGGGCAATCTCTTCAAGCTCGTGATGATCTGATGAAAGAGCTGGTGGTCGAAAAGCGAATTGATCCAGCTGCACTTGGAATGCGTACCGTGCATCTACACAATGATACGCTGGAGATTGGTTCAACGTTAGGCTGGCCAGGCGTAGTGGGGTGGTTTGCGCTGCTGCTCGGCTTCATTTTATATGCTTGGAGGCGTCGGGGAGCGTGGGTGCCGTTGATTGCTCTGAGTTTGGGTGGAATGTTTTATTTTGGCCTGGTTGATAGCATATTATTTAACTGGCAGGCGCATATGCAAATTTTGCTGCTCATCGTAATCAGCTTTTATTTGGCCCCATTGCTTGATAGTGATGGCTGGGCAGGTGAGGCAAGGTGAGTGGTGAAGATTTTTTAGTTTGATTTTTGCGGTCTGCTTGTTGGGTTGCAATATGCTGTTTGGCGTTTTGTAAATATTGCCTCTTGGCTTCTTGAGGAATAAGTTGCTCATATTTCTTTTTGACGATTAATGAGCCGCTAAGGACAGCATGTTGCAAACCCTCCATTGTGTTTGATCCAGATCTGCGGAGCTTATTTAAATGGCTTCTTTCTGTAGCGGCAATATGTTTGAAATAAAAACTGCCGCCAGGGGGTAACATGGACAATTGGGTGAGGTAATTGCGAATAGTGCTTGCCGAACAGATTTCGATGCTGGTATGTCTGTTCGGTCTTGTCGTAAATACTGTAAACGAATCCTAAACTTTTCCCGGCAATTAAATGGCGGTGAGGATAGCGGTCTCGGACTGATTGAATGGCTTTTGAGTAGGCGATGGGCCCAGTCAGCCGAAGTACACCTGGTTGTCCTGTCTTGTCAAAAATTGGATTGTAACGGTTGATCCTGCTTAAAACCTGCAATAGCACTTCTTTGATGAAAGGATGGCCAGGGCTGCAGGCGATGAACCATTGGATGTATTCACCACCTGGGATGTGTTTCAACTCCTTATGCAATCCCCAGCCAATGTGAGGGCTGCCTTCGCTGTGGTCCCATTGTGCGAGAAGATAGCTGTCGTCAGGCCGAATTAGAGTATTCAGTGGCTTGGAAATATTGCTTTTTATGTCGAGATAGACCCCGCCGAAGTGGTATAGGCACAGGTAGCGAAATAAGTCAGCCCTGGCGGCTCCATAGGCAGGATCTATTCGTTTCCAGGTGGCAAGCACCGCGGATCCGAAAATATCAAGAATCAGCTTTTCAATGTCATTTTTATCATAGAGTCGATGTTCCCAATCCGGATTTGTTTTTTTAATGCTGTTGATATTGTTTTGTAAATCCGGGGGGATGTCGCCGGGGGCGGCGTAAATCTGGTGTATGAGCTTGGGAATACCTTGGGTTGGTATTTCTTGAGATTGATGATGCTTGATCGCTTGTATTGCACGCGAAAACGACATGATGACTTTCCTAAACTTCCGAGCTGGAAAACTATATGTGAAGCATACTCAGTTACTGAATCAGTGATAAGTAACGGTCTACAACCGTTTGTAGCGCGAATGGAGCCAGTTGCTCGCTGGTGATGTCGGGTGGTGAATCCAATACCCGCCGAATGGCTGCTGCGAGCGAGGCTGAGTCGAGTGGGCTCAGCCCTGCAGCTTGTGCTCCGGTCAGAATCTCTGCCGGCCCTTCTGGGCAATCGGTGCTGATCGCCGGTGTGCCGCAAGCTAGGGCCTCGACCAGCACGTTGCCGAAACCTTCGTAATCAGAACTCAGCACCAATGCCCGAGCAGCACGCATATAAGTATAGGGGTTGTCGCTGAACCCGGCATAGACTACCCGGTCGGCGATGCCCAGCGTTTGCGCTTGGAGCTGTACGGCATTGATATCTGCAGCATCGCCTTGGCCCAGCAGAACGAGCTTGCCCATGTAGCCGCTGAGCAGGAAGGCTTCCAGCAAGCGGTCATGGCGTTTTTGCCGGTTGAAACGACCGACGTGCAAGAGAAAGTCCTGTCCATCCAGAGGACAAGCGGCCTGGGAGAGTTGTCGGATTTTTTCCAGATCGAAAGGGTTGTAGATGGCCGCCATCTGCGAAGGCTGAATGCCGCATTGGAGGACGTCGTTTTGCAGCGCTTGGCAGACTGTGATCAGTTTGCGGCCGCTGTAGGTGCGAATTAGCTGGCGTTGTTTCAACCAGCGCCGGAGCCCGCTCCTTTCCTGAAGTTGACCCGCTGTCAGCGCGCAGTGCAGGCAAAGCCATGCATCACGCAGCTTTGCGCTGGACGATACGATGCGATCCGTTTTCGGCAGGTTGGAGATGGCCAGGTCGATGCTGCGGTCCGCATAGTGTTTGCGCAGCGCGGCGTCGAGTTGGCGCGCGCGGCGAATGATTTCAGCTTGGCGGCGTAGCGGCCCCCGGTACTTGTCCTCCACCAACAGATAATGCACGCCGTCCGGAATGGTATAGTCGAGTTGGTGGGAGAGAGAGGCGATAGTTACATCGTGTCCGCGCCGGGCCATTTCTTCCGCAAGGGTCAATACGACTCGCTCGGCGCCGCCGCCGGGCAAACCATCGATGACGAATAATATCGTTTTCCGGCTCATAAACGGTCTTTTCGGGTAGTGGAAAGCAGCTCTTGGGCGGCTGCCAGCACCGGTTCGAGAGGAATATGAGTCAGGTATCTTTGTCCTGTTGAGGTATCGACAGTATCGGCGTCGATCAGTTCGCCATAGCTGGCCGCGTGGATCAGGCGATGGCGTGTCATCCAAGGATGCCATTCGTTGACTTTGCTGGGGCCGAATAGGGCGACCGTGTCTATGTCCAGGGCCGCGGCCATATGCATGGGGGCGGAATCTACGCCGATGAAGAGCCGTGATTCGCCAATGACTGCGGCTAGTTGATTCAGAGAGAGCTTGCCTGCGAGAGACCGGATGCGATCCGAGCGGGTTTGAGACAGGATGGATGTCGCCATCTGCATTTCAGCCGGGCTTGGCGCGGCGGTGATGACGACGCTCCATCCTCGTTCAGCGAGCGCCTCGGCCAGTTTGGCGAATCTATCGTCTTCCCAGCATTTGAAGAACCAGCGGGAGGATGGATGGATGACGATGAAATCTCCCGTGATGCCCACGTCGCGCAGCATTTTCCGAGCGGTTTGCCTGTCGGTGTCGTTGATCGGCATGACGCAGCGTTGCTCGTCGGCGGTCGGCGTGATGCCTAGCGGGGTGAGGGCAAGCAGGTTCTGGCTGACGGTGTGCAAGCTGTCGCTAGGGGCGATGGGCGCTAGCTCAGTGAAAAAGCGGCGCCAGGGGCTGTCGCGCCGCTTGGGGTAGTCGAAGCCGATGGCATGCCTGCTGGCCAGCAATTTGGCAAACAGCGCGCCTTGGGTCTGATCGCTCAGGTGTATCACGATTTGATAGCGGCGACGGCGCAGTGATGCCAGCAGGCGCAACTGGGTAGCCAGTTTGCGCCAACCGCGCAGTTTGCGGTCAATGCTCCAGATGAGGCTGAGGTCTGGATTGTCTTGCAATAAGGGTACGGTTTCCTGATATACCAGCATATCGATCTCGCATTCGGGATAGCGTGATTTCAATGTTCTGGCGACAGGAGTGGCTAGCAGGATATCGCCGTGATGGCGTAGCTTGATGAGCAGGATCCGGTTTGGGGCTTCAGTCTGGGGCATAGAGTTGATAAGAAAATGACAAATGTTTGCCCCGTGTCGAGTTGAGACTGGCGTGTCCGCGGGGAGGAGCGTTGCGATAACTGGCAGAAGTATGGAAAGCCTCTGCCGAGATGATTATATACGACATGAGCGGGTTCTTATCGATGCTTGCCGCTCAAGAGCATTGCTGCGATGATTGCGCCTCTCCATATGAACTGGCGAGATGTCCATATTGTTGATGCTGTCCGGCGGATCGCCCGCTGCGGCAAGACGCATGGCAGGTCCCGGCTTTTGCGGGTGCGTCCCGACCAATGTGAAATGGCGAGTAGATGAATGAGTTTGGTAAGGTGAGACACAATGCGTAATCTGTCCGATTTCGGCATGATGGAATGGTTGAGGCTGTTGCCGTGCCACGATGCGCTCAAGCAATGGCGCAACGATGCATGGCAGGCAGCTTACATCGCTAAGCGGGCGGAGGGACAAGAACGTTTGGTGTCTGAACTCAGGCAGCAGAAGGGCGCGCTGGGACTGGTCGTGGCGTTTGAACAGCCTTGGGCGCTGAATTGGCAACTGACCCTGGCGAGCCGGAATATCCCGGATACCACAATGGTGGTGTTCGACAATTCCCGGCGACCGGAAATGCGAAGACAGATCGCCCAGGTGTGCCTTGATAGGCAGGTGCCTTATCTGGCGCTGCCGCCAAATCCGACCCGTCACGTCAACCGCTCTCATGGATTTGCCATGAGCTGGATTTATCACAATGTCGTGAAGCCGGCGGCGCCATCCAGTTTCGCCTTCATTGACCACGATATGATCCCTGTTGCGCCTAATCGCTTGCTGTCGAATCTGGATGGGCAAGTTGTGTATGGCTTGCCGAATGACAGTCTTTGGGGATGGCACTTGTGGGCTGGGTACTGCGCATTCGATTTCGACTATGCGAGCCGACGGACGGTCAATTTCCTGTATGACTTTTCCAATGGGCTGGATACCGGGGGGCGCAATTGGCGTTCCTTGTATCGGGAGCTCGATGCTTCCGCTCTAAGAATGGCGAAGCATCGCATGCGCGAGATCATCGATCCAGTGAGCGGGCATCCCTTCACCATCCAGGTGATCGATGACTGCTGGTACCACATCGGCAGCATCAGCTATAACAATGGTTTTGAATCGCAGTTCGAGCTGTGCCAGCACCTTGAAGCCGAGTTGGCGGCTGGCCGGCCTTGGGCCGAGCTGTGTCCGCCCCAAGGTTGATGGGCATCCGCATGTCTGAATTCATATTATTCTCCGAGTCGTCGCCCAATGTGGGGGGGCAGGAATTTCAACTGATGCAGCAGATGGTCAAGCTGAGCGAGGCGGGTTATCGTCCTGTGTTGGCATGCCGTCCCGGCACGGCGGTGGCCGATGTCGCGAGCGACAAGGGTCTGGCTATCCTGCCCTTGCGTTTTCGAAACAGCGCGCACCTGCCTACCATCGTGGGTTTATGGCGATGGATGCGCCAACACCGGCCCAGGCTGGCTATCTGCCACAGCGGGCACGACAGCAACAATGTGGCTCTCGCTGCCAGAATGTTGCGGGATAGACCGTTTCTGCTGCGATCCCGCACTTACCAGGCCGGTTACCCGTCGACCTTGACTTACAACCACCTGATTGATGCGACGATGCTGCCTAGCGAATGCTTGCGGCAAACCCTGCTGGCGAATCCGGCCATCCGGCCGGACCGCTTGCACGTCGTGTACCCGGGCATCGACTTCGAGCGGTTGGATCAGTCAGCCGGGCAGAACTTGCCGCCGCGGATTGCCGATTGGCTCTCTAGCGGGACCGGCCCGGTGCTGGCGCATGCGGCGATGCTGCGCGGCGAGAAGGGACATCTGACTTTGCTCGGCGCGCTGGCCGAATTGAAAGACGCGTGGCCCGGCTTGCGTTATGTCATCGCCGGAGACGGCGGGGAGAGGGCGCGCATCGAAGCGGAGGTCTCTCGTTTGGGATTGCAGGATCGCGTTTTGCTGGCCGGCATCGTCAATCCGGTTGCGGCTTTGCTGGCCCGGGCCGACATCGTCGTCATGCCTTCCACTTATGAGCCGCTGGGCATGTCGCAGATTGAAGCCCTGGGGCTGGGCGTTCCCGTCATCGCCAGCGATACCGGCGGCATTCCTGAGACGGTTTCCGATGGCGCGACTGGCCTGCTGGCCGCGCCCGGCAGCGTATCCGACTGGGCTCGCGCGCTGGCGGAAGCTTTGGCCGATCTGCCCAGGATGCGCGAGATGGCGGACAAGGGGCGCGAGGATGTTCGCCAGCGTTTCTCGGTCGAACGCAATTTGGAAAGCATTCTTCAATTAGCAGGGTTGCCGCGTTTGCCGCGCTAATGACAGGGTTTTGAATGAAAGATTCGTTTAAGAATAGTTGGGCTATATACCGTCGGCTGCTCGGGTATTTGTTTGGCTACTGGAAAGTGCTGTTGCTATCGATACTATCGATGGCGGTGGCGGCGCTGACCGAGCCTGCCGTCGCCAAGCTGCTCAAGCCGCTGATCGATGGCGGCTTTGTCAATAAAGATCCCCAGGTGATCATGTGGGTGCCGCTGGCAATCATCGGCATCTATCTGATACGCGGCGTGGCCGGCTTCATCAACGAATACACCGCCAGTTGGCTGACCGGGCAGCTGGTGCAGGCTTTGCGGCAGCAGATGTTCGCCAAGCTGGTGCGCTTGCCGGCGCATTATTACGACGAGCACCAGTCCGGCAGGCTGATGTCGCGGATCACCAACGATGTCAATCAGGTGACCGAGGCGGGCTTCAACGTGATCACGGTCACCGTGCGCGACGGCTTGACCGCGTTGGGCATGCTGGGCCTGATGCTGATGACCGACTGGCAGCTGACGCTGATTTGCCTGGTGGTGATGCCGGGCGTTACCTATTGCATGCGGCTGGTGGGCAAGCGTCTGCGCGGATTGGCGCGGCAGAATCAGCAGCATATGGCGCAGATGACCCAGGTGTTGGCGGAGAGCATTCAGTGCCAGCGCGCGATCAAGGTATATGGCGGCCAAGAGCGCGAGATGGCGCGGTTCGACGATACGGCGACGTCGGTGCGGCGCAACCAGGTCAAGCAAAGCGCGGCCAGCTCGGCCAATACCGGCGTCACTCAGTTGATGATCGCGTGCGCGTTGGCGGCGATCTTGTACTTTGCCGGCCTGCGCGCCCAGCATGGCGCGCTGACCGCCGGCGACTTCATGGTGTTCCTGACGGCGATGCTCGGTCTGTTCGCGCCGGTGAAGCGCATCTCCAGCGTATCGCAGGCGATGCAGCGCGGCTTGGCGGCGGCGGAGTCGGTATTCTCCTTCATTGACGAGCCTGGAGAGGCCGACAGCGGCGATCACGCCCTGCCCGCGCCCAGCGGGCAGCTGTGTTTTGACGGAGTTAGCTTCGCCTATCCCAATGTGGACAATCCCGCGTTGTCTGGCATCGATTTGACGATACAACCAGGCGAGACCGTGGCGCTGGTGGGGTCCTCCGGCAGCGGCAAGACTACGCTGGCCAGCTTGGTGCCGCGTTTCTACGAGCCGTCGGCGGGACGGCTGCTGCTGGACGGCGTGACGCTGTCCGACATTCCGTTGAGCCAGTTGCGGGAGCATATCGCGATGGTCAGCCAGCAGGTGGAGCTGTTCAACGATACCGTGGCGGCTAATATCGCTTACGGTCGGGAGGATGCGTCGCGCGAAGCGATCATCGATGCTGCCCGCGCGGCCAATGCGCTGGAGTTCATCGAGGCCTTGCCAGAGGGGCTGGATACCATCATCGGAGAAAACGGTTCCCGTTTGTCGGGCGGTCAGCGGCAGCGGCTGGCGATTGCGCGCGCGCTGTTAAAGAACGCGCCGCTGCTGATCCTGGACGAAGCGACGTCGGCGCTGGACACCCAGTCCGAGCGCTTGGTGCAGGCTGCGCTGGAAAACCTGATGAAGAACCGCACTACCATCGTGATCGCGCACCGGCTGTCCACCATCGAGAACGCCGACCGCATCGTGGTGATGCACCAGGGGAAGGTGGTCGAGCAGGGGCGCCATCAGGCATTGTTGGGGCAGGGTGGCTTGTATGCCAGATTGCACAGTTTGCAGTTCAGCGAGCCGAAGGCGGACTGAGCCGCGTCGCTCCTGGCGAAAACAACAAGGCTGCCCGTGGGCAGCCTTGTTTCATTGGTCATTGAGCCTGAGCGCTCAGTAACTCAACGTTTGGAGAACAATGGCTCCTGCGGCGCTAGCTCGCGGCCGTTTTCCCGTATCGTGTGCCAGACCGGCTGGCCTTGCACTTGAGGGTGGACGTCGCGCGCGAGCGACACATAGGCCTTGCTGTCGCGGGCGTTGGAGTATGCGCGCAGCAGGGCGACTTTGGCGTGGAGATTGTCGGGATCGTCTTTCAGGGAATCCTTCAGGACCCGGACGGCTTCGCGGGTGCGGCCGTAAGCCAGGAAAACTTCGGCCTCTCCGACAGGGTCGATGCCGCGTTGAACGGGCTTGATGTAACGTAGATGGCGCCAGAACTGGCGCAGCGAATAATAGACGAGCATCAGGGCCAGACTGCTGGCCAGTGCCGTAAAGACATCCATTCTATTTCTCCCCCCTCGTGTGAAACAACATCTTATGTAGTCTGTTGATTATTCTGACGAGGCGGGCGACTTGGCAATTCGTATAAATCCGTAGCCAGGCCGCCCGGGCAGCCGGGATCAGCTGTTTTCGCGCAGAATCCGGTCCAGCAAGGCAGTGTCCAGCCCCGACTCTATCACGGCTTGGCCCAGCGAGCGCAGCAGCACGAAGCGCACGGTGCCGGCCTCGACCTTCTTATCGTGGCTCATCAGGCTCAGCCATTGCTCGGTCGGCATGGAGGGCGCCTTGACTGGCAGGCCGGCGGCGGCGATCAGCCGGCGCACGCGCTCTACGTCGTCCCGGCTGATCCAGCCGAGCTCGGCGGAGGCTGCGGCGGCCAAGATCATGCCGACGGCTACCGCCTCGCCGTGCAGCCACGCGCCATAGCCCAGTCCAGCCTCGATGGCGTGGCCGAAGGTATGGCCCAGATTCAAGAGCGCGCGCACGCCGTTTTCCTTTTCATCCTCGGAAACGATGGCAGCCTTCATTTCGCAGCTGCGTTTCACCGCGTATTGCAGCGCTTCGCCGTCGCGCGCGCGCAGTTTGGCCATATTGGCTTCCAGCCAGGCGAGGAAGCCGGCGTCGCCGAGCAGACCGTACTTGATCACTTCGGCCAGGCCCGCGGACAGCTCGCGGTCCGGCAGAGTGGCCAGCAGATCCATGTCGGCGATGACGGCCTTCGGCTGGTAGAAGGCGCCGATCATGTTCTTGCCCTGCGGGTGGTTGATCGCGGTTTTGCCGCCGACCGAGGAGTCCACCTGCGCGAGCAGGGTGGTGGGAATCTGGATGAAGGGCGCGCCGCGCTGGTAGCAGGCGGCGGCGAAGCCGGTCATGTCGCCTATCACGCCGCCGCCCAGCGCGATCAGCGTGGTCTTGCGCTCGGCGTTGCTCGATAGCAGCGCGTCGAAGATCAGATTCAGCGTCTGCCAGTCCTTGTGCCGTTCGCCGTCGGACAACACTACGCTGGAGCAGGCCACGCTGCGGGCCTCCAGCGCCTGCTGCAACCGGGACAGGTAGAGCGGCGCGACGGTGGCGTTGCTGACGATGGCTGCCTTGGGCAGCGGCAGGTGGGGCAGCAGCAGATCGACCTGTTCCAGGAGTCCGTGGCCAATGTGTATCGGGTATCGGGTATCGGGCAGGATCAGGTCGAGTGTGATCACTAGTCGGTTTCCTTGGGATGGTGCGGTGAGGCCAATAGCTGGTCGAACAGGCGGGCGACCAGCAGATTGACGTTCTGCTGGGTGGTGTCGATGATGATGTCGGCGATCTCGCGGTACAGCGGATCGCGCTCGTTGAACAGGCTTTCCAGCTTGGCGCGCGGATCGGCGATTTGCAGCAGGGGGCGGTTCTTGTCGTGCTGGGTACGGGCGAGAAGGTCGTCTATCGCGGCGCGCAGGTAGATCACGGTGCCGTGGCTGGCCAGAACCTTGCGGTTCTCCTCGCGCATCACGGCGCCGCCGCCGGTGGCGAGCACGATGTCGCGCTGCTGGGCCAGGTCGCGTATCACGCAGGCTTCGCGATTGCGGAAGCGCAGTTCGCCTTCGATGTCGAAGATGGTGGCCACGCGCACGCCGGTGCGCGCTTCGATCTCCTGGTCGGAGTCGTAGAACGTCTTGCCGGTGCGGCGCGCCAGCGCTCTGCCCACCGTGGTCTTGCCTGCGCCCATCAGACCGACAAGAAAAAAGTTGCCTGCCAATTTCTCCATGGCAGCCATTGTAGCCGAACGTTAACGACTCTGTCTTGGCTGCTTGCCGCAGCTAATCTGTCAATGAAGCGCGGCTGCGCCAGAGCCTGGCCAGTCAGTATCAGCGCGATGCGGCGACTAGATCGTTGATCACTTTTGGTGTGATGAAAATAAGCAGCTCGCTGCGCTTGTCTATCTTTTGCGAGCTGCGGAACAGCGCCCCCAGCAGGGGAATGTCGCCGAGGAAGGGCACCTTGTTGACCACGTTGTCCAACTGCTGTTGATAGATGCCGCCCAGCACCACGGTGCCGCCGTTGTCCACCAGCACCTGGGTGGTGATTTTCTCGGTCGACAGCGACGGCGTGCCGTTCACCGTCTGCTGAAAATTGGCCGAATCCTTGTTGACGGTGATGTCCATCATCACATGGTTGTCGGGGGTGATTTGCGGCTTGACCTTGAGGCTGAGGACGGCTTTCTTGAACGATACCGACGTGGCGCCGCTGGAGCTGGCTTCCTGATAAGGGATTTCCGTGCCTTGCTCGATGGTGGCTTCTTGGCGGTCGGCGGTCATCACCCGCGGGCTGGATATGATGCGGCCCTTGTCTTCGGCCTGCATCGCTTGTAGTTCCAGGCCCAGGATCACTGAGTGGCCGACGTTGTACAGCGCGGACAGCGTGCCGGACGGATTGGCGATCGGCAGGTTGACGCCGGCGGGCGTGGTCTGGATCACATAAGGCTGGCCGGTGTTTAGGTTGGTGACGTTGTTGACGTTGGTGCCCAGCGGATTGCCGGAGATGATGCCCTTGGGGTCGGCGCGGTCATAGGTGAGCTTGATGCCCAGATCGCGCTCCCAGTTGTCGGTAGCCTCGACGATGCGGGCCTCGATCAGTACCTGCTTCACCGGAATGTCGGTTTTGGCGATCACATCGCGGATCTTGTCGATCGCGGTGCCGATGTCGTTGACGATCAGGGTGTTGGTCTTGGGATCGATCAGCACGCTGCCGCGTTCCGACAGCAGGCTTTCCTTCTTGCCGGAGTTGTTGTCGCCATCCAGTACTTTCTTGAAATCCTCGGCCGAACGGTAACGCAACACGAAGGTTTCCGAGCGCAGCGGCTCCAGCGTGGCCAGCTGTTGTCGAGCCTCCTGCACTTGCTTGTCGCGCGCCAAGAGTTCATCCCGCGGCGCGATCTGGATGATGTTGCCGTTGCGGCGCTGATCCAGCCCCTTGCTTTGCAGAATCAGGTCCAGCGCCTGGTCCCAGGGCACGTCTTTCAACCGGAGAGTGATGTTGCCGGTGACCGAGTCGCTGGTGACGACGTTGAGGCCGGTGAATTCGGCTATCACTTGCAGCACGGTGCGGATTTCGATGTTCTGGAAGTTGAGCGACAGCTTGTCGCCCTTGTACAGCGGTTTGCCGGCTTCGCCGCCGCCAACCATCGCTAGCGCGGGGCGCCGCACCTCGACCACCAGTTTGCCGTCGGTTTGGTACGACGAATATTCCCAGTCGCCCTGCGGCATTACGGTGACGCGGATGTTGCGGCCCAGGTTGGCGGCGTCCACCTTGGCCACTGGGGTGCCGAAGTCAGTGACGTCGATGCGGCGCACCAACTGGGGCGGGAGCGAGGCGCTGGCGATGTCGACCACCAAATTGGCGCCGTCTCGGCGGATGTCCACCGGCGTGTTGGCGCTGGGCAGCGTCAGCTCCACCCGACCCTCGCCGTTGCGGCCGCGGCGGAAGTCCAGGCCCGCAGCGCCGCCCGCGGCGCTTTGCGCCTGTATGTCGGCGCGGACGGACGGCGCGATTTCCTGAGGCGTGGAGGATGCCTGCTCGGAAGCGGTGGAGCCATCCAGCGTCAGCAGCAGGCGGTTGCCGCTGATCTCGCTGCGGTAGCTGGCGTTGCGGGCCAGGTTGAGGACCAGCCGCGAGCGGCCGCTGGCCTCTACCGCGACGGCAGAACGCAGCAGCGGGCTGTCGACGCTGAGCGAGGGTTTGGACATCTTGACGCCGGTGTTGGCGAAGTCCAGAGCGATGCGGGGCGGATTGGACAGGGAGAAGCTGTTGGGCTTGACCGCCGGGCCGTCGAAGGTGATCTGCAGCGTCTGCCGGTTGCCGTCCACCTTGCCCGCGTCCAGCGCGGTGATGGACGGCGCGGCGACGGCCAATCCCCCGGCCAGGCACAAGGCCAGGCCTGTCCACAATGCGATGCCGAGTCTTTTCATTTGTTCTGCCCTTGTTCTGCAAGATGCAGGCTGCTGCTGCGCTGCACCCACTCTCCATTCAGGTCTTCGACGGTTTCGGCAAGCTGCACTTCCGCATCGCTGATCGAGGTGACCTTGCCAAAGTTCAGCCCCAGGTAATTACCCGGTTGCACCCTGTAGACCGACCCTTCCGGCGTGCGGATCAGCGCGTAGATGGCGGCGCTTTTGCGTATCGTGCCCACCATTTCCAGTTTGTCCAGATCGTAATTCTCCAAGGCCTCTCTTGGGCGGCTCAGATCCGGCGCATTGGCGGAATTCTGGCGCTTGCCCGCTTGCAGCTTTTGCGGGTTGAACGGATCGGTCAGGTCGTAGGCCTGATAGTTGAACGGCTTATAGGCCTGAACTTGTGGCAGGGGATCGATCTGGCCGCGCAGGCCCAGGCTGCTGTTGGCCATCCATTGCCGTAAGTCGTCGTTGCCGTTATCGCCGCCGTCGCCGCAGGCGTTCAGCAATAGGAGGAGCAGGCAGATCGCTATTCTTCTCATCGTCATCATTTCTGCGCCAGCGCGCCGAGGCGTTCGCCGGGCTCCAGAGCTCGGTAAGTGCGGGCGGTCGCGTCCATGATCAGCCGACTGTCTTTGTTGCCGCTTGGCGTGAGGCTGATCTCGCCGATGGTGACGATGCGGGACAGCTGGGCGATGTCGTTGACGAAGGCCGCCAGATCGTTATACGAGCCGGTGAGTCGGATGGTGATCGGCACTTCGGCCATTTCCGCGGTGCGAGTCTCGGCGCCAGGTTTGAACAGATCGAATTGCAGTCCGCGGCCGATACCGGCCTGGTTGATCTCGGTGAGCAGGGTATCCATGTCGGATTTGGTCGGCAGCTGCTTGAGCAGAGCGCCAAAGGAGGCGTCGATTTCCTTTAGCTGCTGTTCCAGCGCATCTAAGTTCACCGCCTGGCGTTTCTTGTCGATGAAGGTCTGCTTTAGCGCGGCTTCCTGCTGGCGGGACTGATTGAGCTTGTCGAGCTGCTCGCCCAGCACGAAGAAATAGCCCAGTCCCACCACCAGCAGCAAGAGCAGGAACAGCATCAGCATCTGTGCCTGCAGCGGCCAGTTGGGCATGTCCTTGGGGTCGAGCGCGCGCAGTTCGTCCAGCGTCATGGCGTGGCTCCAACGGGTTTGTTGGCGGAGGGCGGGCTTTGCTTCATTGCGGCATTGAGCGTAAACGCGCTGACCCGCTGATTGTTGACGATGATCGAGCTGACTTCGATCAGCACCGGCGCGTCAAAGGTTTCCGACTGGCCGATCAGGCGCATATAGCTGGAGACCCGGGCTCCGGATTGGGCGTAGCCGGTCAGCGTCACTTGGTTACCGGTCTGCTTGAAGCTTTTCAGATACACGCCGTCCGGGGTCTGGCGCACCAACTGATCGAACAGATGCACCGCGGAGTTGCGCCCCTCCTGAAGCCGCTCCACCAGCTGTTTGCGCGCCAGCAGGTCGTCGCGTTGTTTCTTCAGCTTGCCGATATCCTTGATCTGCCGATCCAGCTTGCCGATTTCCGCTTGCAGCACGTGGTTGCGCGCCTCCTGCCCCCCAATCAGGTGCTGCAGCACCATATAGCCTATGGTCAGCAGCAGCAGCGAAGCCAGGACGGTTGCGCCCAGCAGCAACTGGAAGCGCAGCCGGTGCGCGGCCTTCTTCTGCTCGCGGTGGGGAAGGAGGTTGATCCGTATCATTCAGTCGAACCTCCTGAGCGCCAGTCCGCAGGCGATCAGCAGCGACGGCGCGTCCATCAGCAGCTCTTTCAGCCGGATGCCGGGCGCCTGCACCAGGGTGGTGAACGGGTTGGCGATCATGGTGCTGATCTGGGTGCGGCCGGCTACGGCGTCGTCCAGGCCGGGCAGCATGCTGCAGCCGCCGGCCAGCAGGATGTAGTCGACGCGCAGATATTGCGACACGCTGACCGTGGTGTAGAAGAATTGCAGCGCGCGCTGGATTTCCTGGGCCAGCGAGTCGATGAACGGATGCATCAGCTCGGATTCGTAGCCGTCGGGCAGCGCCATGCTGCGCTTGCCGCTTTCCGCCTCCTCGAAGCTGACGTTGTAGCGGCGCTGGACGTCGCGGGTCAGCTGGTGTCCGCCGAACATCTGTTCGCGGTAGTAGATCTGCTGGTTGTTGCGGATGATGTTGCAGTGGATGCGGGTGGCGCCGATGTCGAACAGCGCGAAGGTCTGGTTCATGCCTTCGTCCGGCAGCTGTTGTTGGATCTGTTCGAAGGCTGTCATCATCGCGAACGATTCCACGTCCACTACCTGAGCTCGCAGGCCGGCCATTTCCACCACCGCCACGCGCTCTTCCACTTTCTCCTTGCGGGCCGCGCACAAGAGGACTTCCAGATCGTCCAGGCTGGACGGCGACGGGCCCAGCACTTGGTGGTCGAGGTTCACCTCGTCGAGCGGAAAGGGGATGATCTGGTTGGCCTCGGACTCGATCAGATCGTCCATGTCCTCGGCCTGGCCGGCCGGCACCAGCAGCTTTTTGTAAATGGCCATCGGGGTGGGGATGGCGATGGCGACGCTGCGTATCGGGCTGCCCAGGCGTTTCCAGCCGTGGCGCAGCGCTTCGGAGATGCCGTCGATGTCGACCAGGTTGCCGTCGTTGACCGCGTCCTTGGGCAGAGGTTCGGTCACGTACCGCTCCACCTGGATGTTGCGGCCGTTGCGCGAGAGTTCGACCAGTTTGATCGCAGTGCTGCTGATGTCCAGTCCAAGCAACGGCGAATTGTGGGATTTTCCCAGCCCCAGTTGTTCGAGCAAGGAGCGCCCGAGCCTCAATTTATCGATTAGCATCCGCGCCTCGATCCGGTCTGATGCAACAGAAATTCGAACTGTTGCCGCCATTGTTTGTCTTGTTGGCTTTCACAAGACGTTATAATCCGGTTTCCAGTGAAAGCCCATCGTAAATATGCTCAGACGATTTCTTGCTATTTTGGCAGGCGTATTCCTAGGTGGCGTGGTGTTGCTTGCGGGTGCCGCCGCGATTGCAATCATCATAACCTACCCGCGCCTGCAAAGCCTTGATGTAATCACGGACTACCGTCCGAAAATTCCGCTCCGCGTCTACTCCGCCGACAACCAGCTGTTGGGCGAATTCGGCGAAGAGCGGCGTTCGTTCTCCCGCATCCACGAAGTGCCGCAGTTGATGAAGCAGGCGGTCCTGGCGGCCGAGGACGAGCGCTTCTATCAGCATAGCGGCATCGACTATCTCGGCATCATGCGCGCCGCCGTTGGCAACCTAGTGTCCGGCCATGCCCGCTCCGGCGCCAGCACCATCACCATGCAGGTGGCGAAGAACTTCTTCCTGTCCAGCGAGAAAACCTTCACCCGCAAGTTCAACGAAGCGCTGCTGGCGTTCAAGATCGAGCACACGCTGAGCAAGGACCAGATTCTGGAACTGTACTTCAACCAGATCTACCTTGGGCAGCGGGCCTACGGCTTCGCCGCCGCGGCGCAGACCTATTACGGCAAGACGCTCAACGACCTGAGCCCCGCCCAGATGGCGATGCTGGCCGGCCTGCCCAAGGCACCGTCGGCTTACAACCCCATCGTCAATCCCGACCGCGCCAAGTTGCGCCAGCAATATGTGCTGCGCCGCATGCGCGAGCTGAATTTCATCACCCAGGAGCAGTACGACCAGGCGCTGGCCGAGCCGCTGCACCTGGCCGGCCAGGTGGCGGAAACCAGCCAACCCGGCCAGTATGTTGCGGAAATGGTACGGCAGGCGATGTACGAGCGTTACAAGGAAGCGGCGTACACCGAGGGCTTCAAGGTCTACACCACCGTGGACAGCCGCCATCAGAAATGGGCGTACGACGCGCTGCGCGCCGGCCTGATCGACTACGACCGCAAGACCGGCTACCGCGGTCCGGAAAGCTTCCTGGATCTGCCTGCCGGCGACGGCGAAGACGCCACCGAGGCATTGGACGAGGCGATGGGCGATCTGCGCGACAGCGGCGACATGCTGCCGGCCATCGTTCTGTCGGCCAGTCCGTTCGAGGTGCGCGCCTATATGCGCGGCGGCAAGATCGCGTCGATCAAAGGCGCGGGCCTCGATTTCGCCCGCCGCGGGCTGAGCAGCAAGGCGTCGCAGCAGCTGCAAATCCGCCGCGGCGCGGTGATCCGGGTGCAGGCCAACGCCAAGGGCTATTGGGAGATTGTGGAGATGCCGGAAGTGGAAGGCGCCTTCGTGTCGCTGGACACCCGCACCGGCGCGATCAAGTCGCTGATCGGCGGCTTCGACTTCAACCGCCGCAGCTTCAACCACGTGACCCAGGCCTGGCGTCAGCCGGGCTCTTCGTTCAAGCCCTTCATCTACTCGTCGGGCATCGAGCGCGGCATCACGCCGTCCACGCTGATCAACGACGCGCCGCTGTCGGTGCCCGGGGTCAATGGCCAGATGTGGACGCCCAAGAACGACGACGGCAAGTTCTCCGGCATGATCACCTTGCGCCAGGGCCTGACCCGGTCCAAGAACCTGGTGTCGGTGCGCGTGCTGATGGCGGTGGGCACAGATTACGCCCAGCAATACCTGCAGCGCTTCGGCTTCTCCGCCAAGCAGCATCCGGCCTACCTGCCGATGGCGCTGGGCGCGGGCTCGGTGACGCCGCTGCAGATGGTGGAGGGCTACTCGGTGTTCGCCAACGGCGGCTACCGCACCAAGGCCTTCTTCATCGACCGCATCGAAGACCAGTCCGGCCGCGTGCTGGCCAAGACCGTGCCCACCGTGGCCGGCCAGAACGCCCAGCAGGCGATCGATCCGCGCAACGCCTTCATCATGCGCTCGATGATGGGCGATGTGGTCCGCTACGGCACCGGCTTCCGCGCGATGAGCCTGGGCCGCACCGATCTGGCCGGCAAGACCGGCACCACCTCGGACTGGAAGGACGCCTGGTTCGTCGGCTTCAATCCCAATCTGGCGGCCGCCACCTGGGTGGGCTTCGACCAGCCGCGCTCGCTGGGCCGCTACGGCTACGGCGGCACTGCTGCGCTGCCGATCTGGATCAACTACATGGGCAACGCCTTGAAGGGCCAGCCGGAAGTGGAGCTGCCGGTGCCGCAGGGCATCGTGGTGAAACCGGGCGCCGGCCAGCGAGGCGGCGACGAGTACTACTACGAAGAGTTCCAGAAGACCAATCCGGAGCTGCATATCGACAACCAGGGCTCGGTGCCGGGCGGCGAGGGCGACGCCAGCGCGCCGCAGGCGGACACCGACAGCGGCAAGCCCGCCGCGCAAGACGCGGTGGAGAACGTCAAGGATCAGTTGTTCTGATCCCCTTCACCGGGCGCAAACAACCGGCGGGACATCCCGCCGGTTTTTTTATTGTCTGAGCCGATGCGTGGTTTCGGCGATAATCAATGCCTTTGACATGGCGGGGGCCGGGAATGAAAGTTGCGCAACTGACCGATCTGCACCTGTTCGCCGACCGGCGGGGCCGTCTGCTGGGACGCGACACCCATGCCGCGCTGGACCGGGTGCTGGGGGCGCTGCGGACGGAGGAGAGCGTTGAGGCGGTCTTGCTGACTGGGGATGTGTCGCAGGACGAATCAGAGGCGTCGTACCATTTGGCGGCGGAGACGCTGGCCGCGCTGGGCGTGCCGGTGCACTGGATCGCCGGCAACCACGACGACCGTGCGGCGATGGCGCGGGTGTTCGCCGGCTATGATTTCCTGCGGCCGCTGGAGACGCTGGCGTTGGGCGGCTGGACCTTCATCGGCGTCGACAGCTGCGTGTCCGGGCAGGACGGCGGCCGGATCGGCGACGCCGAGCTGGAGAGGCTGCGCCAGCGGCTGGACGCGGCGGGAGAGGGCCCGGCGGCCGTGGTGCTGCACCATCATCCGCTGGCGGTGGGCACGCCCTTGCTGGACGACTGCATGCTGGCGCAGGCGTCGCCGTTCTGGCAGGCCGCGACGGCGGCGGAGGCGCTGAAACTGGTGATCTGCGGCCATGTCCACGGCGAACACAGCATCGCCTATCGCGGCAAGACGCTGGAGGTAGGGCCGGCCACCTGCTTCCAGTGGAGGCGCGGCGCGTACGACATCGAGATCGACGACCGGCGCGGCTACCGGCTGTTCGACTTCGCCGCAGACGGCTACTCGGTGCGAACGGTATTTGTCTGAAAGAGTCCAAATTGCTGAAGATGCGGCATTTTTTTGTACATTGTGGCCAGTTTTTACCCGAATAAGCCTGCGCTGATGGTCCTGTCGTTTTACAATGTCGCTCTGTTTGTCTGGAGTTGCCGATGCCTTATTTCAAGATTCTGGTGGTGGCGGTTTTCGTGCTGTCCACCCTTTACGTGCATTTCCGCGGCCGCGTGCGGCTGGGATTCTGGCGCCAGTTGAGCGACCACTCCACCATCATGGCGCCGATCAACTGCTTCATGTATTTGTTTTCCAAGGTGCCGCCCAAGCCCTACCTGCCGGTGGCGCGCTTCCCCGAGCTGCAGGCGCTGACCGCCAACTGGGAGAAGATCCGCGAAGAGGCGGTGGCGCTGTACGACCGCGGTAACATCAAGGCCTCGGACAAGTACGACGACTTGGGCTTCAATAGCTTTTTCAAGACCGGCTGGAAGCGCTTCTACCTGAAATGGTATGGCCAGGATCATGCGTCCGCCCAGGCGCTGTGCCCGTACACCACCGAGCTGTTGAGGCAGTTTCCCAACATCAAGGCGGCGATGTTCGCCGCGCTGCCGCCGGGCAGCCGCCTGGTGCGCCACCGCGACCCCTTCGCCGGCTCGGTGCGCTACCACCTGGGCCTGATCACGCCAAACGACGATGGCTGCTTCATCGACGTGGACGGCGAAAAATACAGCTGGCGCGACGGCGAGGCGGTGATCTTCGACGAAACCTATCTGCACTACGCGGAGAACACCACCGACCAGAACCGCATCATCCTGTTCTGCGACGTGGAGCGGCCGATGTGGTTCTGGCCGGCGCGGGTGATCAACCGCATCGTCAGCCGGGTGCTGGTGGGCGCGGCCAATTCGCCGAACGAGGCGGGCGACCGCGTCGGCGGCCTCAACCGCGCCTTCCGCTACATCCAGCAGGTGCGCCTGCTGGGCAAGAAGATCAAGGCGCAGAGCCGCTTCACCTACTACCTGCTGAAGTGGCTGATCCTGGGGGGCCCCATCGTGCTGTGGCTGTTCTGGGGCGCGTGGCGCTAAGAACCTGTGCAATGTCTGCTGTGCGTCGGCGATACGGCGTTGAAAACATCTTCAGCATGCTCATGTACCGTACCGTACATTCCGCTTCTTCAGCTGTTTTCGCCTTGTCTCGCGCGAGCTCGCGAGACTTTGAACAGGCTCTAAGAGCACTTGCTTGGGAAACGAAAAACCGCGCCAATGAGCGCGGTTTTTGTATGGGGCGGAACGCGCCTGTCGGGAGTCAATGGTCGATCAAGCCGCCGCCCAGCGCCTTGTACAGCGCCACCGCATTGCCGAACTCGCCGCGCCGCAGGTCGAGCAGCGCTTGTTTGGCGGCGTAGAGCTGGCGCTGGGCGTCCAGCAATTCCAAGCGGCCGTCGACGCCGGCTCGGTAGCGCTGGGCCGATAAATCCGCACGGCGCTCGGCGCTGGCCACTGTTCGGCCCTGGGCGGCGATCTGCCGGCCGAAGGTTTCGCGTCCGGCCAGGCCGTCGGCCACTTCGCGGAAGGCGGTCTGGATCGCGCGTTCGTATTCGGCGACGGCGCCGGATTTGCGCAGCTCGGCCAGACGCAGCTCGGCGCGCAGCCGGCCATTGGGAAACAGCGGCAGCGAAACCTGCGGCGCGAAGCTCCAGGCGCGGTGGCCGCCGTCGAACAAGCCGCGCATCGCCGGGCTGGCGAAGCCCAGCGACGCGGTCAGCGACAGGCTGGGGAAGAAGGTCGCGCGCGCCGCGCCGATGTCGGCGTTGGCGGCTACCAGCTGTTGTTCCGCCTGCAGGATGTCCGGCCGGCGCAGCAGCAGATCCGCTGGCAGGCCCGCCGGCAGCCGCGTGGCCACCGGCTGGGCCTCTAGCGGCAGCGGGGCGGGCAGGCCGGCAGGTGGCTCCGCGCCGATCAGCAGCCGCAGCGCGTTGCCGGCTTGCGCGTGGGCGCGGGCGCGCGCCTCCAGGTCCGCCTCGGCGCTGGAGACCTGGCCCTCGGCCTGCGCCACGTCCAGGCCGCTGTTTTGCTGGCCCGCTTTCAGCAGGTGCGCCAGGTCCAGCGATTGCCGCCAGTCGGCCAGCGTGCGCATGGCCAGCTGTTTTTGCTCGTCGGCCAGCCGCTCGGCGAAATAGGCGTCCGCCACCGCGCCCACCAGAGAAATCTGCGCGGCCCGCCGGCCTTGCTCGCTGGCCAGATAGCGGGCGAAGGCGGCGTCGGACAGCGCTTGCATGCGGCCGAACAGGTCGATCTCGAAGGCGCTCAGCGCCACGTTGGCGCTGTACTGCGTCTGCGTGGCGGCCTGCGTCGGGCCGTTCGCCGGCGTGCGCTGGCGCGCGGCGCCGGCCATGCCGTCTATCTTGGGCAGCTGTTCGCTGCGCTGGATGCCGTACTGGGCCTGCGCGGCCTCGACGTTCAGCGCGGCTAGGCGCAGGTCGCGGTTATTGGCCAGCGCCAGCTCGATCAAGCGCTGCAGCCGCGGATCGCCGAACATCGCGCGCCAGCCCAGGTCCGCCGCGCGGGGGCCGGACTCGCCGCCGGAAGCGGCGGGGAAGACCGCGGGCACCGGTAGATCCGGTTTGACCAGCGGCTGGGTCAGCGAGCAGGCCGACAAGGCCAGGATGATGGGGAGAATGATGAATTTCATGGCTCAACCCTCCTGTTCGACACTCGGGGCGGCTTCCGGGCGGCGCGGTTTCAGCCACCGTCCCAGACGCTCCTGCAAGCCGAGCACGAACACGAAGAAAACGGGAACGAAGAAAATGGCCAGCACGGTGGCGGTGACCATGCCGCCGAACACGCCGGTGCCGATGGCGTTTTGCGTCTCGGCGCTGGCGCCGGTGGCGATCATCAGCGGCACCACGCCCAGGCCGAAGGCCAGCGAGGTCATCAGGATGGGCCGCAGCCGCAGCCGAGCCGCCTGAACAGCGGCTTCCGCCAGGCTCTTGCCTTCGTCGCGTAGCTGCTTGGCGAACTCGATGATCAGGATGGCGTTCTTGGCCGACAAGCCGATCACGGTGATCATGCCCACCTTGAAGAACACGTCGTTGGGCATGCCGCGCAGCATCACGGCGGCCAGCGCGCCGATCAGGCCCAGCGGCACCACCAGCATCACCGACAACGGAATGGACCAGCTTTCGTAGAGCGCGGCCAGCACCAGGAACACTGCGATCATCGACAGCGCCATCAGCATCGGCGCCTGAGACGCCGACTGGCGCTCCTGCCGCGACTGGCCGGTCCACTCGACGGCGAAGCCGGGCGGCAGCTGCGCGGCCAGCCGCTCCATCTCGGCCATCGCCGCGCCGCTGGAATGGCCGGGCGCGGCGCCGCCGGAGATGCGCGCCGCCGGATAGCCCTGGAAGCGCACCAGCTGCAGCGGCGTTTCGGCCCACACCGGACGCGCCAACTCGGACAGCGGCACCATGCTGCCGGCCGCGTTGCGCACGTAGAGCTTCAGCACATTGTCTATCTGCATCCGCGCCGGCGCGTCGGCCTGGATGATCACCTGCTGCATCCGGCCTTGGTTGGGGAAGTCGTTGACGTAGGCCGAACCCATCGCGGCGGACAGCGTGTCGCTGACGCTGGCGAAGGGCACGCCCAGCGCCTCGGCCTTCTGCCGGTCTATCTCCAGCCGGATGCTGGCGCCCGCCGGCAGGCCGTCCGGGTAGACGCCGGCCACCACCGGGCTTTGCGCGGCCAGTTCCAGCAGCTTGGCCTCGGCCGCCTTCAGCGCGGCGGGGCCTTGGTTGGCGCGGTCTTCCAGCCGCAGCGTGAAGCCGGAGCTGGTGCCCAGCTCGTCTATCGCTGGCGGCAACAGGCTCATCACCGCGCCTTCGGTGGCGCCCGCCATCGCCTGCTGGGCGCGCAGGCTTTCGTCGACGGTCGACGCGCCGCCGCGCTGGTCCCAGTCCTTCAGCACCGCGAAGTTCAGCGCGGCGTTGGCGCCAGAGCCGGAGAAACCGTAGCCGACGATGGAAATGCTGGACTGGACAGCCTGGCGGGTGGCCAGATGGCTGTCCAGTTTTTTGACCAGATCCTGGGTGCGTTCGGCGGTGGCGTCGGCCGGCAGCAGGAAGCCGGTCATGAAATAGCCTTGGTCTTCCTCCGGCAGGAAGGACGAGGGCAGGACGTTGAAGCCGGCCGCCATCGCGCCGGACAGGGCGGCGAAGACCAGCATCATCCGGCCGGAGCAGCCGATCAGCCGGCCGACGCGCGTCTCGTACCAGTCGGTCAGGCGCGCGAAGCGGCGGTTGAACCAGCCGAAGAAGCCGCGTTTTTCGTGGTGGCCGCGGGGAATGGGCTTCAGCAGCGTCGCGCACAGCGCCGGTGTCAGCGTCAACGCCAGCAGCGCCGAGAACAGGATGGATACCGCCATCGCCAGCGTGAACTGCTGGTAGATCACGCCGACCGAGCCGCTGGACAGCGCCATCGGAATGAACACCGCGGTCAGCACCAGCGTGATGCCGACGATGGCGCCGGTGATTTCCTTCATCGCTTTCGACGTCGCCTCCTTCGGCGACAGGCCTTCCTCCGCCATCAGCCGTTCCACGTTTTCCACCACCACGATGGCGTCGTCGACGATGATGCCTATCGCCAGCACCATGCCGAACATGGTCAGCACATTGATGGAGAAGCCGGCGGCCAGCATCACCGCGAAGGTGCCCAGCATCGCCACCGGCGCGACGATGGACGGGATCAGTGTGTAGCGCGCGTTTTGCAGGAACAGGTACATCACCAGGAAGACCAGCACCATCGCCTCGACCAGCGTGTGGATCACCTTCTCGATGGAGATCTTGACGAAGGGCGCGGTGTCGAACGGGATGGAATAGCCGATGCCGGCGGGCATCGCCTTGCCCAGCTCGGCCAGCCGCGTCCGCACCGCCTCGGCGGTTTTCACCGCGTTGGCGCCGGGGCTCAGCTGCACGCCGGCGAAGGTGGCCGGCTTGCCGTTTTCGGTGCTGGCGAAGTTGTAGGACTGCGAGCCCAGTTCAACGCGCGCGACATCGCCCAGCACCACCTTGGCGCCGCCGGCGTTGGCGCGCAGCACGATGGCGGCGAATTGCTCCGGCGTGGAAAGCGTGCCCTGCACGGTCAGCGGCACGGTCACCCGCTGGCCCGGCAAGGCTGGCGACGCGCCCAGGCTGCCTGGCGCGATCTGCGCGTTTTGCTGGGCGATGGCGGCGGTCAGGTCGCTCATCGCCAGGCCGTAGGAGATCAGCTTGGCCGGGTCCACCCAGACGCGCATCGCCTGTTCGGCGCCGAACAGCTGCACCCGGCCGACGCCGTCGATCCGGCGCAGCTCCTCGACGATGTTGCGCGCCATGTAGTTGTTGAGCTCGGCCTCGTCGAAACGGCCGTTGTCGGAGCGCAGGCCGATCAGCATCAGAAAGCCGGACGACGCCGACTCCACCATCACGCCGTTCTGGCGCACGGCGGCGGGCAGGCGCGGCTCCACCGTCTTCAGCTTGTTCTGCACGTCAACCTGGGCCATCGCCGGGTCCGTGCCCGGCTTGAAGGTGACGGTGATCTGCGCCGCGCCGGAGGTATCGGCTGATGATTCGAAATACAGCAGGTCCTTTACGCCGGAGAGCTCCCGCTCGATAAGGCTCAACACGCCGTCGCTCATGGTCTGCGGCGTGGCGCCGGGATAGACCGCGGTGATGGTGACCGTCGGCGGCGCGACCGACGGATAGCGGGAGATCGGCAGCTGGGGGATGGCGATCACCCCCAGCAGAATGATGAACAGGGCGATGACCCAGGCGAAGACCGGGCGGCGGATGAAGAATTGGGACATGATGGTTTCCCCTCGCTCAGCGCCGCGCCGGCGCGGCGGCGACCAGCGCGCCCTCGGACAGGCGTTCCATGCCCTCGACCACTACCTTCTGGCCGGCTTTGAGGCCGGCCTGGATGCGGTAGCGGCGCTCGGCCAGTTCGCCCAGCTCGACAGCGGCGAGGCGCGCGTGGCTTTTCGCGTCGACGGTCCATACCTGAGGCTTGCCGCCGATGCGCACCACCGCCTGCTGCGGCACGGTCAGCGCGCCGGCGTAGCTCGCGCGCGGCACGCGGGCGCGGACGAACATGCCCGGCAGCAGTTGCCGGTTTGGATTGTCCACCAGCACGCGCAGCAGCACGTCGCCGGTGCCGGCGTCGACATTGATGCCGGAGAACAGAATGCGGCCGGTCTCGTCGTAAGGCTTGCCGTCGTTGCGCAGCAGCGCCACGGGCAGGCCGCGGCCGGCCGCCTCCGGCTGAGCCGCCAGCGTCCGCCGCACGGACTCCAGCGCCGCCGCCGGCTGGCGCACGTCCACGTAAACCTGGTCTATCTGCTGGATGCGCGCCATCGGGGAGGCGTCGCCGGAAGCCGCCAGCGCGCCCTCGGTGACCAGCGCCTGGTCGATGCGGCCGCTGATCGGCGCCTCCACCGTGGCGAATTTCAGATCCAGCCGGCGGCGGGCCAGCGCGGCGCGGGCCTGGGCCA
>NZ_JAJOHV010000086.1 GCF_021129175.1 Chromobacterium piscinae
GCGGAGTCGCAGCGCTTGGGATTGACGAAGCTGGGCATCGTCGGGTCAGAACAGTTCTTGCAATGACATTAAAATAAATTACCGGATGTGGCATGATGTCGAACAGGCGGCCAGACGGCCGCCTGTTCCGTAATCGACAACAAGACCGGATGACGCCGCGATGGCCACATCGGAAAACACACATATGAATATACGTCTTTGCCTGTCTGCTCTGTTTCTTCTATCGCTAGCCGCCTGTGGCAAGGGCGGCGCCGAGCATGCGTCCGCCTCCGGCAAAAACGCGTCGGCGCCGGCGGCGCGCCGCTTGTCCGGCGCCGATGTGGTGCGGGCCGAGGTGAAGCCGCTCGCCGCCGCCATTCCGTTCACCGGCTCGCTGAACGCGCTGACTAGCAGCGCGGTGGCGTCCGAGGTGGACGCCAATGTCCGCGAAGTGCGGGTGCGCGAAGGGGAGACGGTGCGCCGCGGTCAGTTGCTGGCGGTGCTGGACGCCGAGTCGCTGGGTCAGTCGGTGGCGGAGCAGAATGCCCAGCTGGACAACTCCAAGGCGCGGCTGAAGCTGGCCAAGGTCAAGCTGGACAAGCAGCGCGAGCTGTTGGGCAAGGGCTTTATCTCCCAGGTGGCGTTCGACGAGTTGGAAAGCGACTTCCGGGTGAAGGAGGGCGAGCTGCGCGCGCAGGCCGCCCAGTTGGCGAGGGCGCAGCGCTCGCTGGCCGACGCGCAGGTCAAGTCGCCGATAGACGGCGTGGTCTACGAGCGCAAGATCAACCCTGGTGAGGTGGCCAGCCGCAATATGAAGCTGTTTTCGGTGGCTGATCTGGCGGTGCTGGAAATCGCAGCCACCGTGCCTTCGCGGCTGGTGGGACAGGTGAGGGTGGGCATGCCGGCTTCGTTCAGCGTGGATGGCCGCGACGCGCAAGAGCGCGGCGAAGTCGTGCGCATCAACCCGGTGGCCATACCTGGCACCCGCAGTTTCACGCTATTCGTGCGGGTGAAGAACGCGGACGGGCACTTGAAAGTGGGCCAGTTCGCCAAGGGCGGCGTGGTGGTGAGGGCGGTGAAGGACAAGGTGGTGGTGCCGATCGCCGCGGTGCGCGACATCGACGGCCAGCCCTGGGTGATGGTGGTGGAGAAGGGCAAGCTGGCCAAGCGGCCGGTGACGGTGGAACTGCGCGCGGAAAACGAGCGCCAGGCCGCGATAGGCGGCGTGGCCGCCGGCTCCAGCGTGATCGTCGGCGAACTGCTGGGCAGCAAGGCGGGCGACCCGGTCAGCCTGCCGGCCGGCCTGGCTTGAGGAGAGCGCCATGTGGCTGACTCGCGTAAGCGTGCGCAATCCGTATTTCGCCGCGGTGTTGATGATGACGCTGATGGTGCTGGGCCTGTTCTCCTGGCAAAAGCTGCCGGTAGAGGAAATGCCGGACGTCAGGCTGCCGATGGCTGTGGTAGAGACGCACTATACCGGCGCTTCGCCCGAAGTGGTGGAGAGCGAGGTGAGCAAGCCGCTTGAGGAAGCGCTCAACACCGTCAGCGGCATCAAGGAAATCCGCTCCTACTCTTCCGAGGGCAGCTCCTTCGTGGTGGCCGAGTTCGAACTGTCGGTCGACCCCATCGTCGCAGTGCAGAATGTGCGCGACAAGGTGGCGTCGGTGCAAGGGCAGTTCCGCCGCGAGATCGGCACGCCGTCGGTGTCCCAGGTGGACCCGAATGACAAGCCCATGCTGTCGCTGTCGCTGACCTCCAGCCAGACCCGCCCGCGCGAACTGAGCAGCTGGACCGAGAACGTGCTGAAGAAGCGGCTGCAGATGGTGGAGGGCGTCGGCGACGTCAGCCTGATCGGTTCGGTAAAACGCGAAATTCGCATCGATATCGATCCGGTGCGGCTGGAGGGCTCAGGTCTGTCGCTGGCCGACGTGGCCGACGCGATCAAGGCCGCCAACCAGGACTTCCCGGCCGGCAACGTTTCCACCGCGCACAAGGAATGGGCGATCCGCGTGTCCGGCAAGCTCAAGTCCGCCGACGACTTCGCCGCGCTGGCGGTGGGCTACCGCAACGGCACGCCGATCCGGCTGGACGACATCGCCGTGGTGGCGGACACCGAGGCCGAGCAGGACAGCGTCTCGCTGGTGAACGGCCAGCCCGGCCTGGGCGTGGACATCAAGGCCGCGCGCGGCGCCAACGAGGTGGCGGTGGCCGAGGGCGTCAAGAAACTGTTGACCGAACTGAAGCCGCAGATGCCGGCAGGCACCGAGCTGCGCTACACCTATGACTCCGCCGAGGATGTGAAGAAGGCGCTGCACAGCGTGGAGTCCATGCTGCTGGAAGGCGCGGGCCTGACCATCCTGATCGTGTTCCTGTTTCTGGGCAGCTGGCGCAGCACGGTGATCACCGGCTTGACGCTGCCGGTGGCGCTGGTGGGCACGCTGTTCGCGATCCAGCTGATGGGCTTCACGCTGAACATGTTGACGCTGCTGGCGCTGTCGCTGTCCATCGGCCTGCTGATAGACGACGCCATCGTGGTGCGCGAGAACATCGTCCGCCACGCCGCGCTCGGCAAGAGCCATTACCAGGCGGCGCTGGACGGCACCAACGAAATCGGCCTGGCGGTGCTGGCCACCACGCTGACCGTGGTGGCGGTATTCCTGCCGGTGGGCTTCATGGGCGGCATCATCGGCCGCTTCTTCCACCAGTTCGGCCTCACCGTCGCGGTGGCGGTGCTGATCTCGATGTTCGTCAGCTTCTCGCTGGACCCGATGCTGTCGTCGATCTGGCACGATCCGCACCATCACGGCGACCGCCACCGCGGCCCGCTGGGGCGGATGCTGGACTGGTTCGAGACCTCGCTTGACCGTCTGTCCGAGCGTTACGCCGCGGTGATCCGCTGGGTGCTGGGCCATCGCAAGACCACGCTGGCGCTGGCTTTGGGCGTCACTGCGGCCAGCTTCATGCTGGTGCCCAGCATCGGCGGCGAATTCACGCCGGTGCGCGACAGCGGCAAGATCAACGTGGTGTACCAGACCGCGCCCGGCTCTTCGCTGGAGTACACGACGCTGAAGGGCCGGGAGCTGGTCGACGCGCTGTCAGGGATCAAGGAAATCCACACCGTGTCGCTGGATGTCGGCGCCGGCAACTTCGGCGCCGGCAAGAACGACGGCCAATTGACGCTGGACATCGGCGACAAGCGCTCGCGCCAGCGCAGCCTGGACGAGGTCATCGCCGATGCCCGCAAGCGGGTGCAGCCGGTGGCTGGGGTGCTGATCAAGGCGGTGGCCAACGACGAGCAGCAGGGCAAGCCTATCTTCATCGGCCTGCGCGGCTCCAATCTGGCCGAGCTGGACGCGGTGTCGGGGGACATCATGGCCCGCATCGGCAAGGTGAAGGGCGTGAAGGACATCGAATCCAATCTGACCGAGGGCGATCCGTCGTTGAGCCTGACATTGAAGCGCGACGCGGCGCTGAGCCTGGGCGTGGATCTCAATCGCGTCGGCAATCTGTTGTCGATGCTGCTGGCCGGCAATGTGGTCACCACCTGGGAAGCCCCGGACGGCGAGAACTACGACGTCAGGCTGAGGGTGCCGAAGGACGAGCGCCGCCAGGAGCTGCTGGACCAGCTGAAAGTGGCGGGCAACCGCGACGACAACGGCGCGGCGCAGATGGTGCCGCTGTCTACGCTGATCGAGACCCGGCAGGGCGTCAGCCCGCGCCAGATCAAACGCACCAACATGATGCGCGAGATCAGCATCCTGGCCAATGTGGAAGGCCGCGATGTGGGCTCGGCGATGGCCGACATCGACAAGATGCTGGGCAATATGCAATTGCCGCAAGGCGTGCAGCGCATGCACCGCGGCCAGCAGAAGGACATGGAAGAGACGGTGGCCAACGCGCTGCGCGCGCTGGGTTTGGGCGTGATCTTCATCTACCTGATCCTGGCGGCGCAGTTCCGCAGCTTCACCATGCCGGTGACCATCATGGTATCGCTGCCGCTGGCTTTCGGCGGGGTGTTCGTCGCGCTGTTCCTGTGGGGCTCCACGCTCAATATGTTCTCCATCATCGGCATCATCATGCTGATGGGCCTGGTGGCCAAGAACGGCATTCTGCTGGTGGATTTCATCAATCGGGCGCGGGCGGAGGGCATGGTGCGCGAAGACGCCATCGCCGAAGCGGGCAGGGTGCGGCTGCGCCCGATCATGATGACCAGCCTGGCGATGATTTTCGGCATGCTGCCGCTGGCGCTGGCCACCGGGGATGGCTCGGAGACCAACCGGCCGATGGCGCATGCCATCATCGGCGGACTGGCTACCTCGACGCTGTTGACGCTGCTGGTGGTGCCAGTGGTGTACACCTATCTGGACAGCCTGCGCGTCCGAATCCGCCGTCTATTGGGCGGGCGTCGCGCGCTGAAGCTGAACGAGGCGGGCGGTAAGTAAACAGGGAGCCGGCAATCGCCGGCTCCTGTCGCGTGAGCGCCCGCGGAATCACTTGCGCGGCGGGGCGACGCAGTCGTTGCCGTCGAAGCTGACCGATTGAATGGTGTGGTCGCGCGGATCGACAACGAAGTTGGTGGTGCAGCTGTAGTAGGTGGAGCCGCCGCCGCTGAAGCTCCAGGGATGGTAGAAGCCGCTGCTTTGTATCGGCATTTCCTGGCTGTAAGCGGTGCGGTAGGTGTAGAGCTGCTTGCCGTTGGGCATGGTCATCTGCCCGGTGGGCGTGCCCCAGGCGGCCAGCAGTTCGTTGGCGTCGCGTCCCTGCCAGCTGTAGACCTTCTGCGCATAGCCCTGCTGGGTGGCGCAGCCGGCCAGCGATAGGGCGGCCAGAACGAGTATCGATGCCGCGGATTTCATGGCGCTCTCCTTGCGGCGGCACGCATTGGCAGGGCAAGCGGAGCCGCGGTGAATATCGAATTGCTGTTTATTTAACGATGATGTCATCTTGCGGGTGTGTCAATCGTTAAGGTGTGGGCGGCATCGGCTTTGTGTTAACGAGCTTGTTGCGCTTCGGCGCGCGAGTCGGCCAAAGCGTTGCCGCGATAGAAAATCGACCATCCTGATGGGGACTGGTTCCGATGAGAAAAACAAAGGAGAAACGACTATGTGCCTGAAAAAGCCCCTAGTGGCGGCACTGATGGTCTGGGGGAGCCTGGCGTCGCTGCATGCGGCCGCCGCGGAGAAGGTGCTGCATGTGGCGTTCAACGCGCCGGAAACTGGATTCGATCCGGCCAAGGTGTCCGATATCTATTCCGCCGCCGTGATCGAGCACATCTACGATCCCTTGCTGACTTTCGACTACCTGTCCCGTCCGGTGAAGGTAATCCCCAATGTGGCGACGGCGATGCCGACGGTCAGCGCCGACGGCCTGACTTACACCTTCCATTTGAAGAGGGGCATCTATTTCGCGCCGGATCCGGCGTTCAAGGGCAAGAAGCGCGAGCTGACTGCCGCCGATTACGTGTATTCGATCAAGCGCCTGTCCGATCCGACGGTAGCCTCGCCGCTCAGCGACACCTTCACCGACAAGTTGGTGGGTTTGGCCGAACTGGCGAAAAAGGCGGGCAAGGGCAAGCTGGATTACGACACGGTGGTGGACGGCGTGAAGACGCTGGACCGCTACACGCTGCAGCTGAAGTTCAAACAGCCGTTCCCGTCCTTGCCTTTCCTGCTGGCCGGCAGCTGGGTGGAGGCACAGGCGCGGGAAGTGGTCGATGCCTATGGCGACAATACCAATGCCCATCCGGTTGGCACCGGTCCGTATGTGTTGAAGGACTGGAAGCCGGGCAACAGCATGACGCTAGTGCGCAATCCCAATTTTCGTCGGGAAACTTTCCATTACGGCGTGGGCGATCAAAAGATCGTCGCGCAGATGAACGGCAAGCGCTATCCGCAGATAGACCGGATCGAGGTGTCGGTGATCCAGGAGGAGCAGCCGGCCTGGCTGGCTTTCAAGAGCGGGGAGCTGGACCTCGTGGGTATTCCTCAGCCGCTGGTCAGGCAGGTATTGCGCCTGGATCCCAAGAATCCGTGGCGCGCGGAGCTGAAGCCGGAACTGAAAAACAAGGGCATTCAGCTCAGCCGCGAATTGGGCGAGGAGGTCACCTTCTATGCGTTCAATATGAAGGATCCGGTCGTCGGCGGGCTTGGCAAGGACAAAATCGCGCTGCGACGCGCGATCTCCATGGCCTTCGACACCAACGAGACGATACGCGACATCCGCCGCAACCAGGCGGTGCAGGTGCAGTACATCGTGCCGCCCAACGTGGCCGGCCACAATCCGAATTTCCGCGCCGCCTATCCTTACAACCCGCCGCTGGCCAATGCCTTGCTGGACCAGTTCGGCTACAGGGTAGGCGCCGACGGTTACCGCCATGCTCCGGACGGCAAGCCCGTCGTCGTCGATTTCCTGACCGGCCCAACCGCCATCGACAAGCAGTGGAACGAGTATTGGCAGAAGGCCTTCGACCGCATCAAGGTGAGGGTGAATTTCCGCGTGATGCAGTGGAACGAGCAGGTGAAGGCGCAGCGCGACTGCAAATTCGGCATGAATGGCGGCGCCTGGAGTGCTGACTATCCGGATGGAGACAACTTCACGCAGCTGCTGTATGGCGGCAATGTCGGCAATTCCAACAATGCCTGCTACCAGTCACCGCGCTACGACAAGCTCTACGAACAGTCGCGCTTGCTGCCTGACGGCCCGGAACGCAACCTCCTGTACGACCAGATGAACAAGATCGTGGTCGGCGACACGCCGTGGATGTTCAGCGATATCCGCTTCACCAATGCGCTGGCCCAGCCTTGGGTGAAGGGATTCAAGTTCCACCCCAATTTCAACGCCATCTGGCGTTTCCTGGACGTAGAAAAATAAGCGGGGAGCGAGGAGAACCATCATGTCCGCATTCATCATCCGCCGGCTGCTGCAAATGATCCCGACCCTGTTCGGGGTGATGCTGCTGGTCTTCACGCTGTTCACGCTGGTGGGCGGCGATCCATCGCTGGTCTTGGCCGGCAAGCATTTCTCGGCCGAAGTTCTGGCGCACATCCGGGCCCAACTGGGGCTGGACAAGAGCCTGCCGGAGCAATTCCTGCTGTTTGTCCATCAGGTGCTGACGCTGGATTTCGGCACTTCCTGGTCCACCCAGCAACCGGTGTCCGACATCATCGGCAGCCGAATCGGGCCGTCGCTGACGCTGACCGGCGCCATGCTGGTGGTCGATCTGCTGGTCGCCATTCCGCTGGCGGCGCTGGTTGCGTATTTCCGCGGCGGCCTGACCGATCACATCGTCACCATCTCCTGCACCGTGGCCATGTCCATCAGCGCGCTGATCTACATCATCGCCGGCCAGTTTTTCCTCGGCTTCAAGCTGGGCTGGTTTCCGGTGCGGGGCTGGGGGGATTCGTTCTGGGTCAATCTGTTCGTCTACGTGCCGCTGCCCCTGTTGCTGGGCTTGATGGTGTCGCTGGGACCGGACATCCGTTTCTATCGCAGCTTCTTCGTTGAGGAACTGGGCCAGGATTACGTGCGCACCGCGCGTGCCAAGGGCTTGTCCGAGCGTCAGATCATGCTCAAGCACGTGCTGCGCAACGCGCTGATCCCGGTGGTGACCAGCGTGATGATGTCCTTGCCCTACATGTTGCTGGGCGCGCTGGTGCTGGAGAGCTTCTTCGGAATACCCGGCATGGGCAATGAAGTGGTGCAGGCGGTGAACAAGAGCGATTTCCCGGTGATCAAGGCGATCACCATCTATATCGCCATCGCCACCATGGTGTTCAACCTGTTGGGCGACCTGGTCTACAAGTGGATCGATCCGCGCGTGCAACTGAAGTGAGCGGAGGAGAACAATCATGACGACATTGCAGAATACCGCCGGCGCCGCGCCGGCCACGCCGTCCCGCAGCTTGTGGGGGCTGGGATGGCAACGCTTGAAGCGCAACAAGGTGGGCTTTATTTCGATGTGGATCGTGCTGGCTTATCTGCTGGTCTCGATCGGAGGCTGGTTCAACCTGGTCGGCGCGCATTGGGTGGACGAGGTGGGCGTGCCTTATGCGCCGCCAAGCTGGGTCAAGGAGTCTGCGGACGACGTGTTGCCGCCGGAACCGGCCGCCAAGGCGGCCGCCGCGCCCATTGTCGAACTGAGCCGCGCCGAGGATCCGATCGGCAAGCAGCTGTCCGAAGCGGAGAAGCATGTCGGCGAATACGCCGACCACGCGCCGCCGCGGCTGGAGCGACTGTCGTTCGGCGGCGACCTGCAGGGCCGCGACGTGATCCAGAAAGCGTTGAAGGGCACGTCCACATCTATCTTCGTCGGCGTGTTCGGCGCGGTGTTTTCCCTGCTGATCGGCTGCGCGCTGGGCGCGGTGTCCGGCTATTTCGGCGGCAAGACCGACGATTTTCTCAACTGGTTCTACAGCGTGTTCACCTCGGTGCCGGACATGCTGCTGCTGCTGTCTTTCGCCGCGGTGTCCGGCCGCGGCATCACCACCATCATCTCGGTGATGGCGCTGACCAGCTGGACCGGCACCTACCGGCTGGTGCGCGCCGAGTACCTGAAGCTGAAAGGCCGCGAATACGTGCAGGCTGCGGACGCCATCGGCGCCGGCAGCAGCCGCAAGATGTTCGTCCACATCCTGCCCAACATCTCCCACCTGCTGCTGGTGCAGTTTTCCTTGCTGACGGTGGCGCTGATCAAGTACGAGGCCATTCTGTCCTTTCTCGGCTTCGGCGTCGGCGTGCGTGAGGTCAGCCTGGGTTCGATGCTGGCCGAAGCGCCGACCGAGCTGATCCAGGGCTACTGGTGGCAGATGCTGGCGGTGACGATTGCCATGTCGGTGCTGGTGACAGCGTTCAGCCTGCTGGTGGATGCCTTGCGCGACGCGCTGGACCCGCGCGCGGCGGCCAAGTGAGCGGGATGAGGAGAAATGGATATGAGCGATAACAAAACCCTGCTTTCGGTGCGCAATCTGCGGGTGCGTTTC
>NZ_JAJOHV010000087.1 GCF_021129175.1 Chromobacterium piscinae
CCCTCCGCGCCGCCCGCAGGCGCAGGCGGCCTGACCAGATCGCGCATGACGGGACGCACCACGCCGAACAGCAAGTACAGCACCGCGATCGCCAGCAGGCCGTACTTGATCAGGCTGGTGCCGTTGCCGCTGACGTAATCAATCACCCGCTCCTGCATGGTGACGGGCTGGGCGTTGTCGGCGAAGGCGGCATTGACCACGTTCAGCGTGTCGCCGCGCCCGGTGTTGTAGCCCATCGCCTCCTTCACCAGATTGTTGATCTGCTGCACTTCCTGCGGCGTCAGCGGCGTCGGCTTCATCTCGCCGCTCTTGTCCGGCATACGCCGATAATTGACCACCACGGCCGCCGACAGGCGCTTGACCACGCCGGTGGGCACCTTGGTGTGCTGTATGGTCTTGTCGACCTCGTAATTGGTGGTGATGTCGCGCTGCAGCGTGCCGCTGGCGCTGACGCCCAGGCCGGACAGATTGGCGGTGCCCGGCGCGGCTCCCGGCGGCAGCGTGATCGGCGCCGACGCTGCGGAAGGCGGCTGGTTGGACAAGGCGCCGGGCACACCGGTGGGGTTCGCCGAGCCGTTGACCAGTTTCTCGCTGATCTGCTGGCTGCGGGTGGCCGAGGGGTTGGGATTGGAATTGGGCCGGTAAGTCTCCGAGGTCTGCTCGGTTTCGGAGAAGTCGACATTGGCCGTCACCTGGGCGCGGGCATTGCCATGGCCGAAGATAGGCTCCAGGATGTCTTCGATCCGCTTGACGTAGCCTTCCTCGATCTGGCGCACGAAGCCCAGCTGGCGCTGATCCAGGCCGGAATTGTCATCAGGGCCGGTTTGCTTGGACAGCAGATTACCGTCCTGATCGACGATGGTGACATTCTTCAGCGGCAGGTTCGGCACCGAACTGGACACCAGGTGCAGAATGCCCGCCACCTGGCCGCCGTCAAGCATTCGCCCCGGATACAGCTGCAGCATCACCGAAGCGGTGGGAGACTGCTGCTCGCGGACGAACACGCTTTGCTTGGGCGTGGCGATGTGGACGCGGGCGCTCTGCACCGAGGAAACGGCCTCGATGGTGCGGGCGAGCTCGCCCTCGATGGAGCGCTGGTAATTGACCTGCTCGGCAAACTGGCTGATGCCGAACTTCTGATTGTCCATCAGTTCGAAGCCGACGCCGCTGGCCTTGGGCAAGCCCTGGGCCGCCAGCTTCAACCGGACATCGTAAACCTTGTCCGCCGGCACAGAAACCACGCCCCCCTCGCCCAACTGATAGGGGATGTTCATCTGCTGCAACGCGGCCGTGACCTGGCCGCCGTCGCGATCGGCCAGATTGGAGAACAGTATCTTGTAGGAAGGCGTGCGGTTGAGGACCACCGCGCCGACGACGACGGCGAAAATCGCGGCCAGCGCCGTAAGGAACAGGATTTTTCGGTTATTCGGCAGCGCCTTGAAGCGGTCACCCGCTTCATTCAGTCGCGCGCGCCAAACTGGAGTAGCGTTTTCTTCTGCCAGATCAGCCATACGGTGGTTTATGGTTTAGGTCCACCGCCGCCGGGCCGTGGCAAGGCAGCGCTAGACTTGAGTATTCATGATTTCCTGATAGGCGCTGACCAGCTTGTTTCGCGCCTGAACCATCGTCTGGAACGACAGGCTGGCTTTCTGCAGCGACACCATCACGTCCTGCAGATTGACCTCCTTGTTGTCGCCCAGCTGAAACTGCTTTTGCATCTCCTCCGATGTCTGCTGCGCCGAATTGACCTGCTCTATCGTTGATTTGAGCACGTCGGAAAAGTCGACCTGCGGCGTCTGCTGAGTCGCCTGCGGCTGTTTGCCTGAAGCCAGCGCCGCCGCGCTTTTCAGCTCGCCCAGCAACTGGTCGATATTATTGACTGACATGGCTACTCCGTGCCATTTCCCTCCGGAACATCTCCACCGGCATCCGCAGCGTCTTCATCACGGTAACGCTGCAATTTGTAGCGCAAAGTGCGCTCGCTGATGCCCAGCTTCTCCGCAGCCAGCTTCTTCACGCCGCCGACTGCCGTCAATGTTTCCAGAATATGGCGTTTTTCAAGGGTTTTCATGTCGGTTTCACCCGACACCGAACTGTCCGACTCGGACTCTGCCCGGGTAAACTGCCCCACGCCTGCAATATCGCCCAGCATCAGATCGGCGGCAAGAATTTCCGCCCCGGCGGCAAGAATGACCGCCCGCTGCACGACATTATCCAGTTCGCGGATGTTACCCTCCCAACTATAGGCCGTCAAATGACGTTCCGCATCCCTGGAAAATACCAAAGACGCCCGCCCGGCGGCCTCCGCATGTTTTTTAAGCAGGAATCGTGCCAATGGCAGGATATCATCCTGGCGCTCGGCCAGCGCGGGTATCCGCAAAGGAAAAACATTCAGACGGAAATACAGGTCTTCCCTGAAATTTCCCGCCTCCACCGCCGCCTGCAAATCGCGGTTGGATGTGGCCAGCACGCGAATGTCCAGCTTGATGGCCCTGGTGCTGCCTATCCGCTCCACTTCGCGCTCCTGCAGCACCCGCAGCAGCTTGGCCTGCAGCGGCAGCGGCATCTCGGTGACTTCATCCAGCAAAATGGTGCCCGCCTGAGCCTGCTCGAACTTGCCGGGCAGCGCCTGCGCCGCGCCGGTGAAGGCGCCGCGCTCATGGCCGAACAGCGTGGACTCCAGCAGGTTGTCCGGGATCGCCGCGCAGTTGACGGCGACGAAAGGCCCGCCGCCGCGCCGGGAATGGCGATGGATGTAACGCGCCAGCACTTCCTTGCCGCTGCCGCTCGGACCGGAAATCATCACGCTGGCGTCGCTCTGCGCCACCCTGCCCGCCAGCGCGAACAACTGACGCATCGCGGCGGATTCCGCCACCACTTCGCCGCCGTCGTCGCCCGGCATCGCCAACAGATGCTTCGCCACCTCGGCGAGCAGGCTCTGCGGCTCGAAGGGCTTAAGCAGATAATGGGCGGCCCCGGCGCGCAACAGCTCGATCGCGCGCTCGATCACGCCATAAGCCGTCATCAGGATGAAAGGCACGCCGGGATAGCGCTTCTTCGCCTCCTCGAACAAATCATAGCCGTCCATCGGCGCCATCTGCGCGTCGGAAATGATCAGCCCCACCGGCTCCTTGGCCAGCTTCAGCAGGGCGGCGCCGCCGTCGGCGGCCTCCAGCGTCGGATAGCCGGCCAGCGACAGCGTGTCGACGATGGCTTCGCGCAAGTCGGCGTCGTCCTCAACCACCAGAATCGGAAGATACTTCATGGAGTCCAATGCTTCTTATTATGGTTACACCGATGGCTGGCGCTGGTGCGCCAGCGTGACCAGCCGCTGGGCGATGCTGCCGAGCGCCAGCACCTCGTGGGTGGCGCCGATGGCGATCGCCTCCTTGGGCATGCCGAACACCACGCAGCTCGTCTCGTCCTGAGCGATGTTCCAGGCGCCGGCCTGCCGCATCTCCAGCATGCCGTTGGCGCCGTCGCGGCCCATGCCGGTCAGGATCACGCCTATGCTGTTCTTGCCGACCAGATTGGCGGCGGAGCGGAACAGCACATCCACCGACGGCCGATGGCGGTTCACCGCCGGGCCGTTGTTCAGCGAGGTGCTGTAGCCTATCGTCGGCGCGCTCTTGATCAATAAATGGGAATGGCCGGGCGCGATGTAGACGGTGCCGGGCTGCAGCCTTTCATTGTCCTCCGCCTCCTTCACCCGCAAGCGGCACAGCGAATCCAGCCGCTGCGCGAACGAATGAGTGAACATTTCCGGCATGTGCTGGGCGATCAGAATCGGCGGCATGTTGGCGGGCAGTGTGGTCAGCAGCGCGCGCAAGGCCTCGGTGCCGCCCGTGGAGGAGCCGATGACGATGACGGTTTGGCTGGCCAGCGGCGTCTTGGTCGGCTGGCGCGGCAGGATCACGTCCGCGCTGTGGCTGGGGACGATTTCCAAAGGAGTCTTGTTCGCTCGCTCTCGCGAAGTCAAGGCCATGTTTTTACCTTGCAGACAGAGTTCGCCCGCGCGGCCGTCGGCTTCGGCCCGCCCAAGCGTGACTGGGTTGTTTCAAATAGCTTAGCAGGAGCGCCGACTCCGGTCAGGCGCTCAACGCAATCCGGCCTCTATCCTGGCCAGCCAGGCGTCGCAGGCGGCCTCCAGCAGGTCCAACACCTGCTCGAAGCCCCGATCGCCGCCGTAATACGGATCCGGCACCTCCCGATCTTGCCCCAACGGCTCCAGCATCAGATGCAGGCGATCGCTCAGTTCCTCGGGACAACGCCGGCGCAGGTCGTCCAGGTTATGGCGATCCGCGGCCAGGATCAGGTCGAAAGCGGAGAAGTCTCCATCAGCCACCTGGCGGGCCCGCTGCGCGGAAAGATCATATCCCCGCCCAGCGGCGGCGCGCATGCTGCGCGCGTCCGGCGGCTCGCCAACGTGATAGCCATGGGTTCCGGCGGAGTCCAGCCGGATCCGGCCCGACCACCCTGTCGCGGCCAGCCGTTTCCGCATCACGCCCTCCGCGGTGGGTGATCGGCAGATATTGCCGTGGCAGACAAAAAGGATGGAGAAAAAATCCTTTCCGCTCATAGAGTTCCCCTTGATGAAATCCAAACTCGCCGCGCAGCGCACGAATTTCCCGCGGATCATGTTTTTAAGCCTGCGCGCGATGCGTGCCATATTGACACGAAAATCAGATGACAGCCAGCAGCCCCACCCTTCCTGGCGACTGCATTTCCTCCTACCGAACTCAGAAAATATATCCTCTGACCAGCATGAAAACCGAATCCGCGCTCAAAAAATCTTCTTATGAATTATTCAGGCACAAGCTGAAATGATTACGCGAAAATTCTGCACCTAATTATCAAAATGCCGAATCCGACATTTCGAAACCTCCATTTCCAATCATTCGACGTGCCAAAAAATCAATGCATCGAAAAACAAAGCTGTACTTTAAGACATGAAATCCATATTTCCCGTCAAAATATCCTCATTCCAGAGATTTATATATTGCGCCGCCGGCCAATTGAAAATACCATGCAGGCGGCATGTCGGTGATGGCTGGCATTAAGAAATCGTCCCGCCATCATTCATATTGCATCCTGCCGTAGCGTTTCTTGACAACCTCATTTCAAGGAGTGGCAACATGGCAAATACCCTGCTTCCCAATCAGGTCCTGGGCATCAACGAATACCTGCTGTCGACCAACGGCGCCTACCAGCTGATTCTGCAAAGCGACGGCAACCTGGTGCTGTACCGGATGGCCAACCACCATCCGCTGTGGGCCTCCAACACCAATGGCAAGGACGCCATGCGCGCCATCATGCAGACCGACGGCAACTTCGTGCTGTACGACTTCCATGGCAAAGCGCTGTGGGCGTCCGGCACCAACGGCAAGCCCGGATGTTTCGTCACCATGCAAGATGACGGCAACCTGGTGATCTACGAACCGAAGATCCCGGTTTGGGCATCCAACACCGCCCAGTAAGCTCTGAATAGCCCGGACGTGCCAATACGGCGGCGTCCGGGCGCCTGTCCTTCCCGATCAAAATCTCCCCTCCTCCACTACCCGCTGTGCCAGCGTCTGCAATTGCCCTCTCATCTCTAACACCAGCCGCCATACGCGCTCCGCGGCAGGCGACAGCGTGCGGTTGCGCCGGCGGATCAAGACAATGCGGCGGCTGGCGCGCGGCGACAAGCGGCGCGCGATCAGGCCGCAGTTTTCCGGCAATGGCATGGCCAGCCCCGGCGACACGCTGACGCCGATGCCGGCGGCCACCATGCGGAACACCGAATTGGAATGGCCCAACTGCTGCGCCACCGGGCAATCCAGGCCATGTTCGCGCAGCAATTGATCTATCAGCGACCGGCTGCCGGAGCTGTCATCCAACAACACCAGCGCCTCGCCATCCAACTGCCCCCACTCCACCGACTCGCTCGCGGCCAGTCGGTGATCGGCGCGGCACACCAGCCAGAAGTCGTCGACCAGCACCGTTTCCTGTTCCAGATCGTCGCAGGGCTCCGGCTCCACCACCAGGCCGAAGTCCACCTCGCCGCCGCGCACCGCCGCGACATTCAGGCGCTGGACCTGATCATGCAGGCGCAGGCCCAGTTGCGGATAGCGTTCGCGGCAGGCGGAAACGATGGCCGGCATCAGGCTAGCCGACAGCGTCGGGCTGCTGGCGACGTGGACGCTGCCCAGTGCCTGCTCGCTCTCCTTGCGCGCGGCGTCCAGCACCTCGTCCAACTCCTCCAGCGCCCGCCTGAGCTTGGGCAGCAGCCGCGCGCCGGCCGCGGTCAACGCCACTTCGCGGGTGGTGCGGTCCAGCAGGCGCAATGCCAGCGCCTGCTCCAGCTCCCGCACCGTGCGGCTGACCGCCGGCTGGGTCAGGCCCAGCTCATCGCCGGCCCGGCTGAAACTGGCGTGCTCGGCCACCCGGCAGAAGGCTCTTAGCTGTCTCAGCGTGAAATTCATAAAAATATCTTTTTAATTGATCAAATAAATGCATTTGTATTCTTAATTAATCCGCGCTTCAATAGCAAGATCAAACAACGAATGCCTGATGCCATGCCCAAGCTGTTGGATTCTTTCACCCTGGCCTTGCTGGCCACCGTCGCGCTGGCCAGCCTGCTGCCCTGCTCCGGCCAGACCGCGCAAATCTTCAACCTGGCCACCAATCTGGCGATCGGCCTGCTGTTCTTCCTGCACGGCGCCAAGCTGTCGCGCGAGGCGGTGGTGGCTGGCGCCGGCCACTGGCGGCTGCACCTGACCGTGCTCGCCTGCACTTTCGCGCTGTTCCCGCTGCTGGGCCTGCTGCTCAAGCCGGTGCTGACGCCGCTGGTGACGCCGGAGCTATACCTGGGCGTGCTCTATCTGTGCATGCTGCCGTCCACCGTGCAGTCATCGATCGCCTTCACCTCGATGGCCCAGGGCAATGTCCCGGCCGCCATCTGCAGCGCCACCGCATCCAATCTGCTGGGCATCTTCATCACGCCGCTGCTGGTGGGCTGGCTGGTGGCCAGCCACGGCGGCGCGGCGCAGAACATGGGGTCTGCGCTGGACATCGTCTACCAGTTGCTGCTGCCCTTCATCGCCGGCCAGATCGCCCGCCGCTGGATAGGCGGCTGGGTGGACAAGCACAAGGCCATGCTGAAATACGTGGACCAGGGATCGATTCTGATGGTGGTGTACACCGCGTTCAGCGCGGCGGTGATCAGCGGGCTATGGCAACAGACACCGGCGGCGGCGCTGGCCGGCCTGCTGGCGGTCAACGCCATCCTGCTGGGCCTGTTGCTGGCGATCACCTCGCTGGCCGGCCGCAAGCTGGGCTTCAGCCGCGAAGACCGGATCACCATCTTGTTCTGCGGCTCGAAGAAGAGCCTGGCAAGCGGCGTGCCGATGGCCAAGGTGCTGTTCGCCGGCCACGCGATCGGCGCCATCGTGCTGCCCTTGATGCTGTTCCACCAGATCCAGCTGATGGTGTGCGCGATGCTGGCCCAGCGCTTCCGCAAGCGGCACCTGGCCGAAGCCCGCGCCTGAAAGCAAAAATCCCCGCTGCGGCGGGGATTTTTCATCGACACGCCGTCAAACCTGCCGCGACAGCGAGGTGATCACCGGCAGCGACTCCTTGCCGTAGCACAGCCGGCTGGGGCGCACCTTCATCCTCACCAGCGACAGCAGCAGGCTGAAGCCGGCCTGGTTGGGATCGATCACCGGCACATAGCAGCCCAGCGTCGCCTCCAGCAGCTGCTCCACCCGGCGCGCCACGCCGACGAAGCCGGTGCAGCCAAGCAGAATGGACTGCGCGCCGTCGCGGCGGACAGCCTCCAGCGCGCACTCGTACACCTTGGGCACCACCACATCCATATTGGACAGTTGGTCCACCGGGCAGTCTATCGCCCGGATCGAGCTGAACGAATCCTGCAAGCCGTAAGCCTGGACATGGCCATGCTGCATCGCCAGCGTCGACTGCAGCACTGTGACGATGGAGAAGCGCTGGCTGAGCAGCAGCGCGCTGAACGCCGCCGTCGGAAAGCCGCCGACGATGGGGATGTTCACCGCCTCGCGCGCGGCCTCGACGCCGCACATGTCGAAATCGCTGAGCCAGATGCCGTCGAAACCCTCGCGTTCCAGCTGCAGCGCCGTCTCCACCACGGCCAGGCCATTGGCCAGCCAGTCGATGCGGTCCTGGATATGGCTGGTGCCGCGCGGCAGGTTGCGAACCTCCACCTCGACGTCGGCCGGGATCACCGAGCGGATGGATTCCAGTATCGGCTGGTTGAAGGTGTCCACGCCCACCGGCACCAGCACGCAGATGCGCAAGCTCATCACGCGCCCTCCCGGCCAGCGTCCACCGGCGCGTACGGCCCCAGATAGCCAAGCTGCGCCAGTTCGTCGGCGAAACTCTGCAGGATCAGGCCCTTGCGCAGCGGCGCGGCAGCCGGCAGCGCGATCACCGCCGCCTTGCGGCCGCGCACCGCCGGGTCCAGGCCGTGGTCATCGCCCGACAGGTCGCCATTGCTGAACACATGCTGGCCATCGCCTTCGACAAAGTAGCTGATGGCGTCCGGCGCGGTCGCCAGCGGATGGGAAACCGCGCTATCCCAAGCCAGCAGCGATTCGTTCTGGTACAGCACCGTGCAACGGCGCTCGCCGTCCTCCAGGCTCACCTTGCCTAGGTCGAAGCCGCCGGCGGTGGTCACCTCGGACGACGCCAGCGTCGCCGGGCCGAACAGCAGCTTGCCCTTGATGTCGAGCTCGCGGCGCAGGAAGTCCAGCATCGCCTCCGCGGTCTTCACCTCGCCGTCCTGCAGCGCGCGGCCCAGCTTCAGCGCCCGGCTCAGCGTGCCTCGCACCGGCAGCGCGCTGCCCAGTTGCTCCGGCGACATGATCCACATCGCCAGGCCGCCGAATTGGCCGAACTGCGGATTGGTCAGAATGGGGCGCAGCATCTGCTCCACCACGGTGGAAACGTCTTCCTGCGGCTTGCCGTCCGGCGGCGGCATGCGCACGCCCAGCTCCACGCACAAGCCGCTCTCGCCGGCCAGAAAAGCCGGCGTCGGCGGCACGCCTGCAGCGGCGTAGGTCAGCATCGGCAAGGACGGCACCGCGCGGCCGGCGCCGTCGGCGTCCACCACCGCCAGCCCCAGCTTGGCCGCCACCAGGCTGGCCACCACGAAACCCAGCGCGCCGCTTTCCGGCGCCGCCACGTAGGCCAGCTTGCGCCCCTGCGACTCCAGCCGTTGCTGCGCGGCGCGCGCGGCCTCCACCGGCCCGTTCGGCCATTGCACCTGGTTGATCGCATCCGGCGCGCCCATATAGGCCACCATCACGCAGTCGCCGTCGGTCGCCTCGTCCACGTCCACTACTCGCAGCTTGTCCGTCGGATAATAATCGCCGCTGCGGAAATTCGCCGCCAGATGGCGGGCGGAGATCATCGTCCCGCCGCCGCCGCTGCCGAAAAAGCACGCGCCTTGCAGCAAAGGTTCCAGATCGCGGGATGAAAGTTCAAAAGCCATGGCTTGCACCTGTTGTTGCGTTGTGGTCGGCGCGGCCGCCCGGCAAGCCGCCGAGCAGGCGACGCGCCCTTTGCAGCACGGGGTGGGCCGGCTCCCCGCGGCCATCGCAGGCCCGCAAGGTGGTTTCCAGCATCTCCCGCGCCTGTTCTTCCCTGCCCGACACGGCCAAAAGGTCCGCCAGCCGGGCCGCGGCCTCCACCCTGGGCGGCACCGCGCCCAAGGCTTCCGCGGTGGTCAATGCGCTGCGCAAGCCTTGCTCGGCGCCGGCGGCATCGCCCTGCGCCCTCAGCGCGCTGGCGCGCGCGATCAGCAACTCGCCCAGATAGGCGCGCTCCTTGTGCGCCATCGCCAGCTCCAGCGCCTGCTCGGCCAGCGCCCTGCTCTCTGATGCCCGTCCCGACGCCAACAACAGCTCGCAACGCCGCCAGGCGTAGAAGGAGTGGAACAGCTTGCCGCCATGCCGCAGCATCTGCCCCTGGTAGCCCTCTTGCATCGCGGCCTCCGCCTCCTCGTTACGACCGCTGCGGGCCATATGGCAACCAAGGAAAAACTGAGCGACGCCCTGGTAGAAAGCGAAGCCGTGCTGCCGGGACAGCTGCTCCATCTGCGCCGCCAGATCGCCCAGCGACTCGTCTTCGAACAGGCAGGCCAGCCATACCGCACCCTGCAGCGCGATGGCATGGCTGAAGGGCTGATCCTCGCCGGCCCGCCTCGCCAGCAGAGCCTCCAGCGCGCACCGCGCCCGGGCGAACTGCCCCAGCTGGAAGGCCGCCAGCCCCTCGAAGGTCAGCACCAGCCCGCTCAGATCGAAACCCTGGGTGCCCATGCGCCGCCCCGGGCCGCCGCCCAGCAAGCCGCCCCGCTCCAGGCAGGCCAGCACTTCGGCGTGGTCGCCCAGCCAGAACAGGGTGTTGGCCATCACGAAATGGGCGTCGGCCAGCGCGCTGGCGTCGCCAGCCGCCTGGCCGCGCTGCAGCATCTGCTGCGCGGTGCCGCGCGCCCGGTCCAGCTCCAGCGACATCAGCTGGCTGGTCCAGATGCCGAACAGGATGGACATGATCTCCGGCTCGCAATCCAGCTCCCTGCCCACCTCCAGCGCCGCCTCGTAGCAGGACAGCGCCTCGCCATTGGACCAACCATGCCGCGCGCTGTGGCAAATGCCCAACTGGCGCAACAGGTGGAAATGCTCCTCCCTCGCCTCCTGCTGCAGCGCGGCCTCCTCAAGCAAGGTCAATCCGCGCGACAGGGTTCTGGCCGCCTGCTCGAGATCGCCAGCCTCCAATAGCCGGCCGCCGTCCTCCAGCAGCCGGCGCAGCGTCTGGCGCTTGTCCTCGCGCGCGCCCAGCCGGCGCTCCACCACCTTGCGCCCCACGCCCAGCATGCGCGCGGCCGCGGCCTTGTTGCCCCGGCACAGCTGCAGCGCGCGGTTGAGCAGCAAAGTTTCCGCCGCCGCCAGCTTGTCCTCGCCCGGCAGGGCCAGCATCGCGTCCGCTAACTCATCCGCGTCGGCCTGCCACGGATGAGCGTGCGGCTCGAGGAATTCATCCAGCGCCGCCGCCGTGATCAGCGGACCGTCGGACAGCACGCCCAGCCTGTCCACCAGGCTGCGCAGCTGGCGCACGTTGCCGGGCCAGCGGCTGTTCTGCAGCCGCGACACGGCGTCGGGAGCGAAGCGCAGCGGGCGCGGCTGCATCGCGGAGAAATGTTCGACCAGAGAAGGGATGTCGTCGCGGCGCTGCTCCAGCCCAGGCAGGCTGAGCACGAATACCGACAAGCGGTAGTACAGATCCTCGCGAAAACGGCCATCGCGCACCGCCGCCTGCAGATCCCGATGGGTTGCGGCCACCACGCGGCCGGCGAAATGCTGCGGCTCGGCCGAACCAAGCGGGCGGAAGCTGCGCGTTTCCAGCACCCGCAGCAGCTTGGGCTGCAAGGCCAGCGGCAGTTCGCCGATCTCGTCCAGAAACAACGTGCCCCGCCCCACCTGGGCCAGCAGGCCGACGCGGCTGCCTTGCGCGCCGGTGAAGGCGCCGCGGGCGTGGCCGAACAGCTCGGCCTCCATCAGGTGCTCGGGAATCGCCGCGCAGTTCAGATCGATGAAAGGCTGGCCCGCCACCTGGCTGTGGCGGTGCAGCTCATGGGCGATGACTTCCTTGCCGGCGCCGGTGGGGCCCCAGATCAACACCGTCTTGTCGGTCGGCGCCACCCGCCGCACCAGCTGCAGCAAACGCTGGAAAACCGCCGACTGGCCTATCGCCCGCTCGGCCGGACCAGGCGGGGCGGAAAGCGGAGAAACATCATGCGCGGGAATGTCCATGGCGACCTTGAGCAAAGGACGCGCCAGGCTGGCGCGCCGAATATGGCAAGGCATTATGCCAACGACTTTCAAAATGACAAGAAAGATGAGCGGAGATAGCGTCCGGATTCATCCATCAAAAAATCGAAAAATGGACGAATTCGTCCACCAGGAGGGGAAACAAATCGGGACAAGCGCAATGAATACAATACTTTACAAACTGGCACGCTTGCTGCTGTAGACAGCCGATGCCTCTGCAGCGGCCACAGCCGCCCGGCAGCGAAAAAAACACACCCGGACATTGGGCATGAACGCTCGCTACACCATCAATATTCTCAACAACAGCCGACACGCTCAGGACTTCTTCCTGTTTCAGGAACCCGCCCGCTACACCGGCGCGGACAGCGCCGTCTACAGCAACAGCCTTTACCACCGGACGCTGCCGCCGATCTCCGAAACCGGCTCCATCCTGATTCTGGAGCTGCTGTCTTCCAGCTTCGCCGCCGCGCAGGCCCGCCTTGATCCGGCGCCGCGCGCCGGCCTTCCCTCCGGCCAGGCCATGTCCTGCCAGCCGGTGCGCGCCTCGCGCTCAGGCTTGCCCTCCCCCAACGCGGTCACCATGAGCCTGGACCCCGAACCGGAACTGAGCGCCCCCCGCCACCACCCCGACGTGGACGAGGAAGCGTTCCGCATCAGCATTCCCCACTACGACGCAGGACGGCGGCCCTGCAATGTCGGCCAGGCGGTGCGCACCGGCGACGGCCGCATGGTGCTGTCCAGTTTCATCGACGCCCAGCCGGACAGTCACATCGATTGCGCGCCGCTGCCGCGCTTCTATGCCGGCGTCGGCCGCCGCCACGCCGGCACCGTCATCGACTTCGACCACAGCCGGGACGGCGCGGCGCTCTGCGACGCCAGCGAAGGCCACACCACCTTCAACCTGATCTACGATCATCGCGGCGACTGGATCGTCGAGGCCGTCAAGGGCCGGCCCGCCTGGCTAGGCTGAACTCTCAGCGGGCCGGCGACGCCTCATCCGACGCCTGCCGCTTCAATAGCCGGCGGTAGTGGTCGATCAACTCCGGACCATGCAGGGCGTCCAGATGGCCGGCGATGATGGTATCGATGTCCAGCCCGCTGAGCGCCAGCCTGTCCAGCGTTTTCGGGTATTCGTTCAGATCGGCGTAATGGAGGTTGCCCAGTTCCCGCTTGAGAATGCAGTTGCCGTACAGCACCTTCTCCTCCGGGAAATAGACGAAAATGCCGTCGCGGGTATGCGCCGCGCCCAGATGGAAAGCCTTGACCTTGCCGCCCTGCAGTTCGAAGTCGCCGGGAAACACCTGATCAGGCATGGAGGCGGGCAGCGCCGGATAATCCGGAAAACCCTGGCGGGTAAAAGCGACGATGTCGTCCCAGCCGCGGCTCATCTCGTCGGCCGTCTGCTGAGTGGCGACGATGCGGGCGCCGATAGACTTCCAGTACGCGTTGCCGCCGGCCCGGTCGGTGTGATAGTTGGGATTGATCACCTCGGCGATGGGTTTGTCGGTGACCGCGCGTATTTGCCGCGCCAGCTCGCGGGCGGTGTCCGGCGTCCAGGTGGCGCCTACCACCGTCACATGCTCCGCGCCGACGTATACCGCCGAGTTCTCCTTGGCGTAATAGTCGTCTTCCACCACGTACACGCCGCCCTTCAGGTGCTTGAGGCTCAGGCTGCCCTGCGCCGCGCAGGCTCCGGCCGCCAGCGCCAGGCCCAGCAGCGCGCCGGCAAATTTAAACATTCTGTGCATTTTATTTTCCATTTATATTTCAAATAAAGGCGATAATTTCCCGAATTTCCATTCTTGGGAGAACTCGCCGCTCGCCTGCCGCTCCAAAATCACGGTTCCTGCCAAACCTTGATCTTGGCAAGATTCTAGCCAGCCCGGCCCGGCGGGGTAAACCGCGCGGTCCGTAACTGCTGTAACCTGAAATAATGACCGCCGACGCCATCCATTTCGAACTCACCCCGCCCTACCGCCATGCCGGCAAACCCGCACGTTTCCAATCACTGTGGCTGCTGGTCCGGCTTTACTACGCCGCGGCCCACGAAGACGGCATGGTGGCGGTCGCCGCGCTGCGCCAGCGCTTTCCGGCCAGCCGGACGCCGCGCATGCTGGTTTCCCGCGCCTTCGCCGACTTCGCCGCCTGGGGCGTGGAGGCCGGCTGGGGCGCGCCTCGGCGCGAAACCGCCTCCTTGCTCAATCCGGATGGGCGCAGCCGCGGCCCTTTCTGGCTGGCCTCTGACGACATGGCCCGGCTGGAATTTCTGGCGGACGGACTGCCGGCAGACCGCCGGCAGCTGGAACAATTCCTCGGCCTGGAGCCGGCCGCGGCGGAAGCTCCCGATTCCATTTCGCAACTGGAGGCGCTGACCCGCGGCCTGGATTACTGGAGCCAGCTCACCCAGGCGATCCGCGACGAGCGCGACGGCATGGGCAGGGTGGCGGGCCCGCAGGTGGCGGCCTCCTTCCATGCCGCCAGCCTGGCCGCGCACAACGATTTCCAGCAGGCGCTGGCCCTGACCAAGGAAAGCCTGGCCTGGCGCCGCGGCGCGCAATTCGACGACAGCCGGCTAGCGCTGAAAAAACTGGGGCAGGTGCTGGACGGCCGCCGCTTCGAAACCGCCCAGCCCACCTTCTCCGCCATGGCCTGCATCGCCCGCGCCTGGGACCACTACGCGCGCGGCGAGCCAGACGGCGCCGAGGCCTGCCTCGCGCAACTGCGCAATCCGGGAGAGCTGCAGCCGGTCTATCGCTACAACCCCCGCGTGCGCTTCGAATGCCTGAACCTGGGCGCGTTGTTGCACAAGCAGGCCGCCATCGCAGGACAAGCGCCGGAACGCGCCGAAGCGGCGCTGCGGGACCTGGCCGGCGCGCTGGAAGCCGCCTACGAGGCGGACTCCATCGACGCCGCCCAGCACGTGGCGGCCAATCTTGGCTGGTGCCTGTGGCTGTTCTGGAAGCAGGCGCTGGTCGATCCGCAACGCGCGCTGCCGGTCACGGACATGCAACGGCTGGCGATACGCTGGCTGGGGTTGTCGGAATGGATTTGCGATCGCTTCGGCGTCGGCAACGGCTCGGCGTGGAACGTCGTCTTCCTGCTGCGCATCGCCCGCGGCGATTGCCCGCGGACCAAGTGCCCGGCGCTGGCGGGCTTCCAGGCCGCGCGGCCGTTCCCGCTGCAGGAGATGCGCCGCGCGCTGGCCCTGTCGCCCTGCCCGTTTTCCGCCGCCAAGGGCTACCGCAGCTGGACCGCCGTCGCCGAGCTGACGCTGGACGAGCACGACCAGGGCCGGCTGCCGCTGACGCCGCTGCAACTGGCCAATCTGCTGCTGGAAACGCTGTGGTTCCAGGCCTGGGAAGGCGGCGTCAGCCGGCAGGCCTGTGCCAGCGCGTTGCGCCTGAAACAGCTGCTGCCGCAACTGCGGCGCGGCGAGCGCAGCTTCTTCCGCGACGAGCTGGCTTTCCTGCCGCAGGAGTTGCTGGAGCTGGCCTGAACAGTCTGCTCGGCCAAAAAGACGCAAAAAACCCCGCGTCGCCGACGCGGGGTTCAACGAACGAAGCCGGCTCACAGCTCGCTGAGCCAGGCTTTTTCCTTCAATTGCTTCAATTCGTCGCGGATGCGCGCCGCCCGCTCGAACTCCAGATTGCGCGCGGCCTCCAGCATTTCCTTCTCCAGCCGCTTGATCTCCTTGGACAGCGTCTTCTCGTCCATCATCGCCACCTTGGCCTCATCCACCAGCTTCTTACGCTCGGCTTCGACGCTGTAGACGCCGTCGATGATGTCCTTGACCTTCTTCTCCACGCCGCGGGGGATAATGCCGTGCTCGGCGTTGAACGCCATCTGCTTGGCGCGGCGGCGCTCGGTCTCGTCCATCGCCTTGCGCATGGAATCTGTGATGCGGTCGGCGTAGAGCAGCGCACGTCCATTCAGGTTCCGCGCGGCGCGGCCTATGGTCTGGATCAGGCTGCGCTCGCTTCGCAGGAAGCCTTCCTTGTCGGCGTCCAGGATCGCCACCAGGCTCACCTCGGGAATGTCCAGGCCCTCGCGCAGCAAGTTGATGCCGATCAGCACGTCGAACATGCCCAGGCGCAAGTCGCGGATGATCTCCACCCGCTCGACGGTGTCGATGTCGCTGTGCAGATAGCGCACCTTGATGCCGTGCTCGGTGTAGTAGTCGGCCAATTGCTCCGCCATGCGCTTGGTCAGCGTGGTGACCAGCACCCGCTCGCCGCGCTCCATCCGGTCGCGGATTTCGGACAGCAGGTCGTCCACCTGGGTTGCCACCGGACGGATCTCGATCTGCGGGTCCACCAGGCCGGTCGGCCTCACCACCTGCTCCACCACCTGGCCGGCGTGGTCCTTCTCGTACACCGCCGGCGTGGCCGAGACGAAGATGGTCTGCGGCATCAACTGCTCGAACTCGTGGAACTTCAGCGGCCGGTTGTCGGCGGCCGACGGCAGGCGGAAGCCGTACTCCACCAGATTGGCCTTGCGCGCGGCGTCGCCTTTATACATCGCGCCCACCTGCGGCACGGTGACGTGGCTCTCGTCGATGAACATCAGCGCGCTCTTCGGCAGGTAATCGATCAGCGTCGGCGGCGGATCGCCCGGACCGCGGCCGGAAAAGTGGCGCGAGTAGTTTTCGATGCCCTTGCAGAAGCCCATCTCGTACAGCATTTCCAGGTCGAAGCGGGTGCGCTGCTCGATGCGCTGCGCCTCCACCAACTTGCCCTCTTTCTGATACCACTCGATGCGGTAGCGCAGCTCGTCCTTGATCTGCTCGCAGGCGCGCAGCACGGTGTCGCGCGGCGTCACGTAGTGGCTGGACGGGAACACGGTGAAGCGGCCGACGCGCTGTTTCGTCGTACCAGTCAACGGATCGAACAGCGTCAGCGTTTCAACCTCGTCGTCGAACAGGCTGACGCGCAGCGCGGTGTCGCTGCTTTCCGCCGGGTAGATGTCGATCACGTCGCCGCGCACGCGGAAGGTGCCGCGGCCGAAGTCCAGGTCGTTGCGGCTGTACTGCATCGTGGTCAGCCGGCTGATGATGTCGCGCTGCGGCGTGGTCTCGCCTTCCTTCAGGTGCAGGATCATCTGGTGGTAGTCGGACGGGTCGCCGATACCGTAAATCGCCGACACCGTCGCCACGATGATGCAGTCGGGACGTTCCAATATCGACTTGGTGGCCGACAAGCGCATCTGCTCGATGTGCTCGTTGATGCTGGAATCTTTTTCGATGAACAGATCGCGGCTGGGAACGTAGGCTTCCGGCTGGTAGTAATCGTAGTAGGAGACGAAGTATTCCACCGCGTTGTGCGGGAAGAATTCGCGCATCTCGCTGTACAGCTGCGCCGCCAGCGTCTTGTTGTGCGCCATGATGATGGCCGGCCGTCCCGTCTGGGCGATGACGTTGGCCATGGTGTAGGTCTTGCCGGAGCCGGTCACGCCCAGCAGAGTCTGGTAGGACAAGCCGTCGGACAAGCCCTCCACCAGCTTCTCGATGGCGGACGGCTGGTCGCCGGCCGGCGGGAAAGGCTGGTTCAGTTGAAACGGACTGTCGGGAAAAGTGAGCAGCATGGCGGCCCCGGAGCAATGGCGAAAAGATTGATTTTACGCCCATATCCGCCCGATCTCACCTCCCGTTTCCCGATCCCCGGCAAAGGACCGCCAGGCAAGGGAAAGCCGCCGCCGCCGCCACTCGAGAAAAACCGCATTTTTGCCCTACACAGAGCCGAGACATTGTTTAAAATGCAAACAGGACGCAGCGGGTGCCTGCAACAAATGATGCCAACATCTTGACTGATTTTGCCTGCAGATGCCGTGAAGATGCCGTCCGGTTTCCTCCAAAATAAGCGCACAGTGGAGTGACGCATGATCAAGAAAATCGCAAGCCTGCTGGTATCGGCGGCCCTGGCCATGCCGGTGCTGGCGGCTTCGCCCCAAGGCGTGCTGGTAGCCAGCGAAATGTCCGGCTACACCGCCCCCAGGCTCAATTCCCATTCGGTGCTGATCCTCAATGGTCTGACCGGAGAAGCTCTCTATGAAAAGAACGCCCACCAGCGCATGCCGATCGCGTCCATCAGCAAGCTGATGACGGCGATGGTGCTGCTGGATTCGGGCGTGTCGCTGGAGCAGCAGGTCACGGTGTCCGACGCCGAGATCGACCGTCTGAAGCACACCACCTCGCGGCTGGCGGTCGGCACCACGCTCAGCCGGCAGGAAATGCTGCTGCTGGCGCTGATGTCGTCGGAAAACCGCGCCGCCGCCACCCTGGCGCGCACCACCTTCACCGGTGGCACTTCCATTTTCGTCGAGCGGATGAACCACAAGGCGCAGAGCCTGGGCATGACCGAAACCATCTTCCACGATCCCACCGGCCTGGACGTGCGCAACACCTCCACCGCCGCCGATCTGGCCAAGATGGTGCAGGCCGCGCAGAAATATCCGCTGATCCGCGAATTCACCACCACCGAGCGGCACCAGATCGTATCGGTGCGCAACCGCGTGCTGCAGTACAAGAACAGCAACGCGCTGGTTCGCGAAGGCGGCTGGGACATCGCGGTGCAGAAGACAGGCTACATCCAGGAAGCGGGCCGCTGCATGGTGCTGCAGGCTGTGGTCGGCTCGCAGCCGCTGATCTTCGTGCTGCTGGATGCCGGCGCCAGCTCCGCGCGCGTCAACGACGCCAAGAACATCAAGATCTGGCTGGAGTCCCATCCCGGCAGCTGGCTGGCGGGATGATCCGCAAGCGACTCCCGACCGGGCCGGCCATGCCGGCCCTTTTTCATGGCCCCCGCGCGTCCGGCCCGCATGCCGCCAGCTGCCGCCACACCCAGTCGTGCGCGGCCGAACCCGCGTGCCGGCGATGGCGGTACAGCTTCAAGCGGTATGGCGGAATGGCGAAGGGCGCAGGATACAGCCTCACCCCGGCGGCTTCGGCCAAGCGCAGCGCCGCGCGCCTGGGCAGCGTCATGATCAGCTCGCCGCCGCCGATGATGAACGGCGCCGCCAGCACCGACGGCAGCTGCAGCGCCACCTCCCTCGCCAGCCCCAGCCTCTCCAGCACCAGGTCCACCACGCCGCGCGGCTCGTTCCACGGCGTCACCACCGCGTGCCGCTCCGCCAGATAGGACTCCAGACTCAGATCATTACGAATGCGCGGATGGCTGCGGCTGACGATGGCCACATACTCCTCCTCCGGCCAGTCGAATTCCTCAATATCCGCCGGCGGCGGCCCGCCCTCTTCCGAATAACCGAGCGCGAAATCCAGGCTGCCGGCCAGCAGCGCGTCCAGCGGCACCTTGCGCTCCGCCTGCACCACGCGAAAGCTCAAACGCGGCGCCAGCGATTGCATCCGGCTCAGAAAACCGGGCAGCACCGCGAAAGCGGTGTAATCGGTGGCGGCCAGCACGAAACGGCGCTCGCTGCGGGACGGGTCGAAATCCGCGCCCCGGCTCAAGCCGTCTGACAGCAGCGCCAATGCCGCCTCCACCACCGGCGCCAGTTGCTCCGCCCTGGCGGTGGGCCGCATTCCGCCGCCCACCCGCACGAACAGCTGGTCGCCCAGAGCCAGGCGCAGCCGCGACAGCGCGTGGCTGCAGGCGGAAGCGCTGATCGCCAGGCTGTCCGCCGCGGCCTGCACCGAGCCGGTGCGGAACAAGGCGTCCAGCAGCAACAGCAGATTGAGATCCAGCCCGCGCAGACTTGGATGAATATTTTTCATTTTCACCTGAAAACAATGCACTGTTTTCATTCTAACGCTTGCCATAAGATGTTCAAAACCGACATTTCCACCATTTCCAGAGAGCCGCGCATGCCGATCGCCATCACCCCCGCCCAACCCAAGGATGCGGCCGAAATCCATCGCTTCATCACCGAGCTCGCCGTCTACGAGCGCGCCGAACACGAAGTGAAGGCCGGCGTCGCCGACATCGAAGCCACGCTGTTCGGCCCCGAAGCCAAAGCCCAGGCGCTGATGTGCCGCGTGGACGGCCAGCTGGCCGGCTTCGCCGTGTACTTCTTCAGCTACTCCACCTGGCTGGGCAAGAACGGGCTATATCTGGAGGACTTGTACGTGACGCCGGAACTGCGCGGCGGCGGCGCCGGCAAGGCGCTGCTGCGGCATCTGGCCAGGCTGGCCTGCGACAACGATTGCGGGCGTTTCGAGTGGAGCGTGCTGGACTGGAACCAGCCGGCGATAGATTTCTATGAATCGATCGGCGCCGCGCCGCAGGCTGAGTGGATACGCTATCGGCTGGCGGGGGAAGGACTGCGCCGCTTCGCCTACGGCGAGGACGCGGTCGCGGCCTGATCAGCCCGCCCGGTCCGTCTTCCGGCGGCTCCGCCGCCAATCCAGCCAGGAATGCGTCAGGCATTCGCCGGACCGGCACGCGGCGTCGCCCAGGCAGCCGTCGCAGCTGTCCAGGCTCAAGCACTCCGGCTCGCACGGCGGCTCGCAATAACCGGCCTGCCGCCGCCGCGCCGCCGGCGTTCTGGCCGCAGTTGAGCAACGCAGCAGGCGCTCCCGCGCGATCCAGCCGCCGCGCCGCAAGCCGTGGCGGCGGATCGCCCGATAAGCCAGGCCTGAACACCCGCTCCGGCCGGTCGCGGCCCGATAAGCGCAGCCGTATCCCTTGCGCGGCGACAATTGCCGCTGGTATATCCGGATCAGCCACAGCGCCAATCGTTTCGGCATGTTTATCTCCTTTATCGCGCCGCGCATCATACCCATTCCCCATCCGCGCTGCTAAAGTCGTCGGCGAGCGCGCTCGCGCCGCAGACGAGCGTTTCGGCGCAGCCGCGCCGCGCGCCGACGCTTAACATGCTCCCACCATCTAGCCACAGGAGAACCGATATGCGCACCACCCTGCTGATCGCCAGCCTGCTTGCTCTTCCGCTGGCCGCCCAGGCCGACGCCTTCAAACTGTCCAGCGACAGCATCGCCGACGGCATGCCGCTGGGCCTAAAACAGGTCTACCGCGGCTTCGGCTGCGAGGGCGGCAACGTCTCGCCGCAACTGTCCTGGAGCGGTGCGCCGGATGGGACCAAGAGCTTCGCGATCACCGCCTACGACCCGGACGCTCCCACCGGCAGCGGCTGGTGGCACTGGACCGTGGCGAACCTGCCGGCCAATGTGCATTCGCTGGCCGAAGGCGCCAGCGGCGAAGACGGCAAACTGCCGCCGGGCGCGGTGCAGGGCCGCACCGACTACGGCGAAGCCCGCTTCGGCGGGGCCTGCCCGCCCGAAGGCGACAAGCCCCACCGCTACCAGTTCACCGTCTGGGCGCTGAAGACCGACAAGCTGCCGATCGATGCCAACGCCAGCGGCGCGCTGGTGGGCTTCATGCTCAACGCCAACGCGCTGGGCAAGGCTCAGATCACCGCCACCTACGGCCGCTGAACCCAATGGACAACATCGCCCACCGGCTGAGCCGCATCGAGGCCGGCGAGATCCGCGCCCGCCTGCCGCAGCATGTGCGGCGGGTGCCGGTGTTCGCGCCGGCGCTGTGCCGCGTCCGCCTCGGCGGCAAGCGCATTCGGCTGGGCGGGCGGGAGATGTCGGCCGGACCGTCCCAACTTGTGCTGATGCCCGCCGGCTGCGAACTGGACATCGCCAACCTGCCGGGGCCCGACGGCTACCTAGCCGATGTGGTCAACCTGCCGCCGGGTCTGCTGGACCGTTTCCGCGACCGCCACGGCCCGCTGCTGCTGCGGCAGCGGCCGGGCCTCGAGCTTTGTCCGACGATGGACGGCGCGCTGCGGTCGGCGTGGAGCCTGCTGATCGACAGCCTGCATGGCGGCGCGGCGCCGGAAATCCGCCAGCATCATGCCGAGGGCGTGCTGCTGGCGCTGGCGCTGGCCGGCCTAGCCGGGCCATTGCTGCGAGAGCAATCCGGCAATTTGGCGCAGACGCTGAAACAGCTGCTGATGCTGGACCCGGCCGCGCCGTGGAGCGTCGACGCGGCGGCGCGCCGGCTCAATCTGGGCGCGTCCACGCTGCGCCGCCGGCTGGCGGAAGAAGGCGCCGGATTCCAGGCCATCCTGGAAGAGGTGCGGATGGGCTTGGCCCTGCAGCAAGTGCAAAGCGGCCAGCGGCCCATCGCCCAGATAGCCGAGGCCAGCGGCTACGCGTCGGCTTCCCGCTTCGCCGCGCGCTTCCGCCAACGTTACGGCCTGTCGCCCAGTGAGTTGCGGCGGACGCTTTGACGCCCGCCCGCGGCTCAGTCTGAGCCCTGCCGCAGTTCCAGCAGATTGCCCGCCGGATCCCGGACGAACAGCTGCTCCAGCTTGTCCGCCGCCACGCTGCGCTGGCTGAAAAAGGCGATGCCTCTCTCCTTCAGCTCAGCCGCCGCCCGCTCCAGGCTGGCCACCGTCAACGCGACATGGTTGCTTACCGGGTCCTGTCCCTTGCCCTGGGCGTACGGCGACACGCCATCCTTGCCCATGATGTGCAGCTGGGTGGCATTAGGCAAATCGAGAAAGCTGCCGGGCACGCCGGGTATATGCCAGCGCGATGGGTCCGCCGCCAAGCCGAACACCTGGCCGTAGAAATCCTGCAGCGCCGCCACTTGATGCTTGGGCACGCTGAAGCCGACGTGATGCAAAGCTTGCACTTCGATAGTCATCTCCGTTCCTTTTCCATATGAAGCCGGCTGATGCCGGCTTTCAAATAATACGACAAACATATAATTAGTTAAACTAATAAAATATGCGAGAACGGAGTTCGACGCGCCGCGCCTTTTCAGCTAGCATCATCGCGGCCCATAACATAGCCACAACCCAGCCAGGCGAATCCTCATGGACGCACGACACCCGCAAGACGCCAGCGCCGCGATGGCGCCCCATCTGCAACTGATGGCGGATACCGCCGACGCCGACACGCCGCAGGACGCAGCCGCCGCCGGCCTGTTGCTGCTCTGGCTGGGCGACGACGTGCTGCTGCGTCTGAACCAACACCTGTCGCCGCTGGGCATTTCGGAAAACAAGCTGCACGTATTGCTGCTGTTTCGCCTGTTCGAAGACGGCCGGCTGGGCGCGGAGCCGCCGACGCCATCCAGCATCGCCGACTACTTCGGCATCACCCGCGCCTCGGCCACCGGCTTGCTGGACTGGCTGGAGAAGCGTCGGCTGATCGCCCGCCACCCCCACCCCGCCGACCGCCGCAGCCTGCAGCTAAGCCTGACCCAGGAAGCCCGCGCGCTGCTGGAGCAAGCGCTGCCCGACTTCTGGCGCGCCTGCGCCGGCCTGACCTCGCACCTGGACGCCCAGGAGCGCCAGCAATTGCTGCGCCTGCTGGCCAAGGTGTGGGGACAGGTCAAGAGCTGAGCGGGAAGCGCAGCAAGCGCGATTCGTCGACGCCGACGCCCAGCGTCCCGCCGACGAACAGCGCGTCGCCCAGCCACTCCATCTCGCGCGCAGACAGCATCAACGCCAGCGGGCCGGCCTGGGCCTCCACCCTCAACCGCAGGCCGTCCGCCAGCGGCGTCAGCTCGACGATGCGCGCCGGCGGCTGATCGTCGCCCAGCAGCAGCGCGCCCGGCGGCACCGCCGCATGCTCCAGCACATTGTCGAAACCGATGAAGCGCGCCAGCCAGGCATTGGCCGGCGCGGCTAGCAGCTGCCGCGGCGCGGCGCATTGCAGCAGCCTGCCGTCCTTGAACACCGCCACCCGGTCCGCCAGCGCGAACGCCTCGTCGCGGTCGTGGGTGACGATGATGGCCGGAATGCCGGCCTCCCGCAGCAAATCGCGGAATTCGCGCTGCAGCAGCCGGCGCAGATCGGCGTCCAGGCTGGAGAACGGCTCGTCCAGCAACAGCAACCTGGGACGCGTGACCAGCGCCCGCGCCAGCGCCACCCGCTGCTGCTCGCCGCCGGACAGCGTCCACACCTTGCGCGCGCCGTGCTCGGCCAGACCCACGCAGGCCAGCATCGCCTGCGCACGTTTAGCCGCGTCGCGCTTGGAGACGCCCTGCTCGATCAAGCCGAACATCACATTGCCCAGCGCGTCCAGATGCGGAAACAGCGCAAAGTCCTGGAACATCAGCGCAAAGCCGCGCCGCTCGGGCGGCACCCGGGCCAGATCCTCGCCGTCGAAAGCCAGCGCGCCGCAGTCCGGCCGCTCCAAGCCGGCTATCATTTTCAGCAGCGTGCTCTTGCCGCAGCCGGACGGCCCCAGCAGAGCCAGAGTCTCGCCAGCGGACAACGTCAGCGACACGTCGTCGGCCACCACGCGTTCGCCGAAGCGTTTATTCAGGTTTCGCAACGTCAGCACGGCTGTCCTCCTCCGGGCCGGCCCCGCCGGCGGTTTCGATGATCCAGAAAACGATGAGCGCCAGCAGCATCAGCACGCAGGAGAGCTGCATCGCCGCGTCGGCGCTGGCTTCGCCGGGACGCCCCAGCCGCTGATAGATCAACGTGGTCAGCGTCAGCCATTCCGGCCGCGACAGGAACAGCGTGACGGCGAACTCGCCGACCGCGGTGGCGGCGGCGAAGGCCAGCCCGCGCCGCATCGCCGGCTGCAGCAACGGCCAAGTGACGCGACGGAAAGCCCGCCATGGGCCGGCGCCCAGGCCGCGGGCGGCGGCGAGCCAATGCGGCGGCTGGCCGTCCAGCGACGCCAGCGCGGCCTTGGCCACCAACGGATAGGCCAGCAGCGCGTAGGCCGCCATCAACAGGCCCAGCGCTCCGCTCCACTGCGGATACAGCAGCAGCAGGCCGAAGGCCACGCACACCGGCGAGGCGACGAAAGGCAGGAAGATGGCGGCGCGCAGCGCCAGGCTGCGGCCGCAAGCCAGCGCATGCGCCAGGCCCAGCGCGCCGGCCGCCAGCACGGTCACGCCGGTGAAACGGGCGCTGTTCCACAAAGCCAGCCGCGTATCCTCGTCCCACAGCGCCACCCATTCCGCCCCCGCGGCGAGGCCGCGCCACAGCACCGCCAACAACGGCAGCCCGGTGCACAACAGCAGCGCCGACAACGCGGCGGCCAGCGCCAATCGCTCAGCCAGGCGCTCTACCCGCCGCAGCGGCAAGGGCTCCACCTTGGCCGCGGCGGCCAGCCGGCGCGCCAAGGCAGCGTAGACGGCTGCGATGCCGCCGCACACCAACAGCACCAGCAAGGCCAGCGCGCCGGCGTCGGCCAGATTCAGCTCGTAAGCGACCAGGGTGTAGATCTCCACCTCCAGCGTCGCGTAGCGCTGGCCGCCCAGCACCAGCGCCAGGCCCAGACCGGAGAAGCAGTACAGAAACACCAGGCACAGGCTGGACAGCAGCCACGGCAGCGCCGCCGGCCATTCCACTCTCCAGAATGCCCGCCAGCGGGTGGCGCCCAGCGTGCGCGCGGCGGCCAGCCGGCTGGCCGGCACCTGGGAGAAACCGTCGCAGCCGGCGCGCACCACCAGCGGCAGATTGAAGAACAGATTGCCATACAGCAGCAGCCATGGAGTGTCCTGCAGATTGACGCCGAACACGCCGCGCGGCCCGAACAGCGCCAGCACGCCCATCGCCGCCACCAGCGTCGGCATCACGAAGGGCAGCATCAGCAGCCGCAGCAGCAGCGCCCGCCCGGCAAAGCGGTAGCGGGCCAGCATCCAGGCCAGCGGCATGCCCAGGGCCAGGCACAACAGGCAACTGGCCGACGCCTGGATCAGCGACCACAGCAGCCGCCAGCGCAGATAGCCGTCGGCCAGCAAGGCGGGATTGAACTGCAAGCCGCCTTCGGCCAACAGCCGGGCCAGCGGCGCGACGGCCAACAGAAAGAGAAAGGACAGCGGAAGTCCGGCCAGGATCAGCCGGGGCACGGCGGACTGCTTCAAACAAAGGCTCCAAGCAACGGCCAATCAGCCGTCAGCACATCTTCGCAACCGTCGTCGTCGCGCACCTGGCCCACCTTGGCGAAGCCAAGCTGGGCGGCGAGCCGCTGCGACGGCAGATTGCCGGGTTCGATAGACAACACCAGCTTCGCCGCGCCGCCGCTTGCCGCCCAGCCGGCCATGGCCAACAGAGCCTCGCGGGCGTAGCCCTGGCGGCGGAATTCGGGATAGACCGCGTAGCCGAGCTCGACGTCGCCGTAGCCATTCAGATAGGGATGGCCGGGCCGGGTATGAAAATTGATGTGGCCGACCATCGCCAGATCGTCCCGGCGCAGCAACGCCCGCACCGACCACGGCGCGTAGGCCGAATCTTCCGCCATATCGGCCAGCCGCATCGCCATCAGCGCGGTCTCCACCATCCAACCTTCGGCTGGACGGCTGCCCAGCCGCGCCGCGGCGGCGTCAGTGTCGCCGCGCAGGCAGGATTCAAGAAAATCCGCGTCCAGATGGCGCAGGATCAAGCGGGGGCTGGAGACGTCTTCAATCATGAGCGGGCATCCAAATAGTCATGCCTAAATCATAACAGAGGCGAGGCTAGGAAAATCACTGGCCAGACTTCAACACCACCCGCGTCCAGCGACCGACCCAGGCGCGCTGCTTGGCGGCCAGCGTAGCGCTGTCGGGCGTATCGTGCGCCGCCGGCTGCTCGGCATGCTTGTAAACCGGGTCCAGCGGGATGTTATCCATCGCCGGGTACATCCACATCCGCGTCGGGATATCTTTCTGCACCGCGTCCGAGCGCAGGAAGGCGATGAACTGCTGAGCGAGCTTGGGTTCCTTGCCACCCTTGACCAGCGCCGCGCCCTCCACCTGGCGGAACACCGAGCCCGGCAGCAGCAGATTGGCGGTCGGCGCCTCCACCGGCTTGTCCTTGCTGTAGAACACCTCGGCCGCCGGGCTGGCGGCGTAGCTGACCACGATGGGCCGGCTGCCGCCGTTTTTGGAAAAGTCGGTGTAATAGGCCTCGGTCCAGCCCTTGCTCACCTTCAGGCCGTTGTCGCGCAGCTTGCCCCACAAGGCAAAGGCCTTGTCCTCGCCCAAGGCATGGATGGTGGCGGACAAGAAAGCCAGGCCCGGGCTGGAGGTGGCGGGGTTTTCCACCACCAGCAGGTTCTTGTAGGCGGGCTGCGTCAGGTCATTCAGGGTCTTGGGCAGCGGCAGCTTGCTCTTGGCAAACCAGGCCTTGTCGTAGTTCAGCGTCACATAGCCGTAGTCGACGGCGGCCGCGCCCGGCAGGCTGACCTTGCCGCCGCGGGCCAGCTCCGCCGGCAGCGGCGCGAGCGCGCCGGCTTGCTCGGCCTTGCCGATCAGGCTGTTGTCGAGGCCGAACACCACGTCGGCGATCGGGCTGCCCTTGGTCAGGATCAGCTTGTTGACCATCTCGCCGGCGTCGCCGGCCTTGATGATGGACACCTTGGCGCCGGTCTGCTTCTCGAACGCGGCGAGCAACGGCTTGTCGACGCTGAACGAGCTGTGCGCGAGCACACGCAATTCGGCGGCCTGGGCGGACAGGCCGGCCAGGCTCAAAGCGACGACGATAAGTTTGGGGAACAGCTTCATGGACAATCTCCGCGCGGTACGGCCACGGAGCAAGCAGGCAAGGCGGACGAGGTTCCGCTTCATCACGCTCCCTCCGCTGGCATGATCCAGATCAGGTTCTCAGGGTGTCTCTCAGCCCGTTTGCAGGGCACCCCCGGTGACAGGGCGACAGTATAGCCCAGATGCGCAAACAACTTAACACTCTGGCCGGTCCGCTTAATACCGGAGCGAAGACTGCCCTCTATGCTCACAATCAATCGCTTATGCAAACGGCTTGCCGCGGTGAACCCATGATCAAAAGAATATTGCTCGCTTCCGCCCTGCTCGGCCTGCCGCTATTCGCGCTGGCCGGCATCGGCGCGGACGGCGCCCGCCACCTGTTGGCGCGCACTGGCTTCGGCGCCAACCCGGCGCAGATTGAGGCGCTCGCGCCGCTCAGCCGCGAGGCTGCGGTGGACAGGATACTGGCCGGCGCGCGCACCCAGGCGGCGACGCCGCCGCCGGGTTGGGCCAACGAGCCGTTTGAGCGCCCCGGCCAGCCGGGCCTCACCGAGGAACAGAAAAAAGCGCTGCAGCAGGAGCGCAACCAGCATGCGGTGGAGCTGCGCAGCTGGTGGCTGGCCGAAATGCGCAACACCCCGTCGCCGCTGACCGAGAAAATGACTTTGTTCTGGCACAACCATTTCGTGTCGGCGCTGGACAAGGTGCGCTCGCCGCAAATGATGTACCAGCAGAACCTGCTGCTGCGCCACTACGCGCTGGGCGACTTCGGCCAACTCTTGCACGCGGTGGCGCGCGATCCGGCGATGATGCGCTACCTCGACACCGCCAACAACCGCAAGGACCAGCCCAACGAGAACTTCGCCCGCGAGGTGATGGAATTGTTCACGCTGGGCGAAGGCCACTACAGTGAACAGGACATCCGGGAGGCCGCCCGAGCCTTCACCGGCTGGGGCCTGGACCGCGACGACCAGTTCATCGTACGCCCACGGCTGCGCGACACCGGCGAAAAAGTCATCTTCGGCCAGCGCGGCAATTTCGACGGCGACGACGTGATCGACCTGTTGCTGCAACAGCCCAACACCTCGGTATTCGTCACCAACAAACTATGGCGCAACTTCGTGTCGCCGACGCCCGATGCCGCCACCGTCAACAAGCTGGCCGCCGACTTCCGCCGCAGCCATTACCAGTTGAAGCCCTTGATGCGAGCGCTGCTGTTGACGCCGCAATTCTGGCGCAGCCAGGGCCAACTGGTGAAATCGCCGGTGGAGCTGACCATAGGCACGCTGGTGACTTTCGATCTCAATCCGCCAGACTGGCGGGTGATCGCCGGCCTGAACCGCCAGCTGGGCCAGGACGTATTCGCGCCGCCCAACGTCAAGGGCTGGCCCGGCGGCGAGTCCTGGATCAACAGCGCCACCCTGCTCACCCGCAAGCAGTTCCTGGACCGCATCGCCCGCGACGCCGCTCCGGCGCGCGACGCCTACGCCCAGGCCGACGGCAGCCTGAACGAGATGGCTGGCCGCGAGGCGCGCATCCGCCGCTTCGTCGGCAACGGGCTGAATTCGATGAAGCTGCAACCCGATGAATGGGCCGCCGTCTACGGCGTCCGCACCGCCGCCGACGCCGCGCGGCTGCTGCTGGCCGTGCCGCCGGCCAACCCCTTGCCGCCGAACGCCAGCGGCGCCAAGGCCATCGCCCAATTGCTGCTGGACCCGGCCTACCAGGTGGAATGAGGAGCCCGCCATGTTCAAACGACGCGAATTCCTGAAAACGGCCGGCGCCGGCCTGATGCTGACCGTGCTGCCCAATCTGTCCTGGGCGCTGGCCCCCGCCGGCTACAAACGCCTGCTGGTGCTGGTGGAGCTGAAGGGCGGCAACGATGGCCTCAACACCGTGGTTCCCTACGGCAGCGCCGACTACTACCGGCTGCGCCCCGGCATCGCCGTCGCCCGCGAGCAAGTGCTGCAGATCAACGGCGACATCGGCCTGCACCCGTCGCTGGCGCCGCTGATGCCGCTGTGGCGGGACAAGCAGCTGGCGCTGCTGCAGGGCGTCGGCTACCCCGATCCCAATCTGTCCCATTTCCGCTCGATCGAGATCTGGGACACCGCCTCGGCCAGCCAGCAATACCTGAGCGAAGGCTGGCTGACCCGGCTGTTCCATGAGCAGCCGACGCCGAAGAGCTTCGCCGCCGACGGCGTGGTGCTGTCCAGCCAGGTGCTGGGGCCGCTGGATGGCGGCGCGCGCGCGGTGGTGCTGTCCAATCCGCAAGACTTCGCCCGCCAAGCCAAGCTGGTGGCGGACCAGCAGCCCGGCCACGCCGGCGCGGCGCTGGAGCATATTTTGAAAGTGGAAGGCGACATCCGCCAGGCCGCCGCCAGCCTGGCGCCGCTGCCGCGAACCGCGCCCAGCGAAGCGCCCACCGCCGGCCCCAAGCCCAATGGCGGTTTCGGCGTGGCGGTGCGAACGCTGACCGACACCCTGGCCCGCGGCGTGGACATCGCCGTCGCCCGCATCACGCTGACCGGCTTCGACACCCACGGCAACCAGCAGCCGGTGCAGGCGCGGTTGCTGGCGGAATTGGCCGACGGGCTGGCGCAGCTGAAAAGCGAAATGACGCGGCTGGGCCGCTGGGACGACACGCTGCTGCTGACATACGCCGAATTCGGCCGCCGCCCGCGCGAGAACGGCAACCGCGGCACCGACCACGGCACCGCCAACGTCCATTTCGCGCTGGGCGGCCGCGTCAACGGCGGCCTATACGGCCAAACGCCGCAGTTGGCCGGCGTCAGCGAGGGCAATCTGGCGCATGCGATCGATTTCCGCCAGCTTTACGCCACGGCGATAGACGGCTGGTGGGGCAAGGACAGCCGCAACGTGCTGGGCGGACGCTTTACGCCGCTGCCCTTGCTGCGCGGCTAGGGATCGGGATACGCGATGTTGAAGCGGCTGCGGTAAAGCCGGCCCACTACGCCGTCGCGTTTCATGTCGCGCAGCGCGCCGGCAAAAGCCTGGCACAGCTCGGGGGACACGCTACGCTTGCTGAAGACGTAAAAGGCCCCGCCTATCGGCCATATCGGCGACAGGGCCACGATCGCCGGCTGCTGCGGCAAGCGGGCCAGCTCATTCGGCGCCGTATCCATGGTGGCCAGCAGCAAGTCGATCCGCCCCAGCTGCAGCTTGCGCAAACTGCCGGCCAGCGTTTCCCCGGCATCGATCCTCACCATGCCGGGAGGGGCTTTCAGCCAACGGTCCCATACTTCGCCGTAACTGTCGCCATGCGTCACGCCCAGCCTGACCATGCCCAGCTTGCCCAGGTCCTGCGGCTGGGAAACCGGCCAATGCGCAACGCGATCGCCGCGCGCCCACAGCCGCACCAGCGAGGAACTGTAGCCCGGCACAAAACAGGCATACGCCTCCCGCTCCGGCGTTTTCAGCGCCTGCATCGCGACATCCACCGTGCCCAACCGCAATTCCTGCAAGGTGCGCGACCAGGGAATCTGGCGATACGCCAGGCTGCAGCCTATGCGCGCGGCCGCTTGGTTCAGCAGCTCCACCGAGTAGCCTGCCGGCCGGCCATCCCTCCCCTGGTAGTGATATGGCGGCCGCTCCTCCCAACCCACCTGGATCGGTTTGCCGCATATCCCGCCCGCCATCGCCGGCAAAGCCCAGCATGCCAGGAAAGCAAAATTCCCGATGAACCGCACCGCCACCTCCCGCAACCGGCAAGCGCAAGCGCGCTCCCCTACAATGTAGGATAGAATCCCCATGCCGATGGCGTCCGGCGGATGCAAAACGACCACCCAGCAACAGAACCACTGCCACATGACTTCGAACAATACCCAGAACAACGAGCCCCACCAGACAACGGAAGAGATTCCGCTGCCTCCGCCGGAAAGCGAAGTCACGCTGGCCAATCTGGCCATCCCGCTGGGGGAGACCATACTGACCCTCAGCGCCGACGGCCGTCCCATCTACGGCATCCTGCAGCGCAGCCGGGCGATGACGGCCCAGTCGGACTACTTTCGCCTGCAGTTCCGCGGCTACGCCCGTTCCGACGGCGCGCACTGGCAGCCGCTGGAAGGCGACGACAGCCGCTTCCACGCCGTCTACAACCTAGCCTGGATCCGGGTAGACCGACCCAGCAAGAGCGTGACTTTCGGCCCCAAGAGCGGCGTGCAGCCCAGCCCCGGCCTGGCCGGCAGCGGGCTCGACACCTATCTGTTCGCCAGCGTCATCACCTGGGCCAAAGGCGTCTGCCCCGAGTTCGCCATCAATCCCGGCATGATCACCATGGGCCAGACCCACTCCGAGGAGGAACGGCTGCGCTGCCACGCCTTCTACGCCGGCCAGGGCTTCCAGTTCGAATGGCAGGACCCCGCCCAGCGCACCGCGCTGTACTTCAAGGACAAGGTGAGCAAGCTCTTGGGCGTATGGAACAAGGAGGCGGTCAAGGAGTTCGGCGGCGAGGAGATGCTTAAGACGCTGGCCGGCCAGGACGAGGCACGCGCAGAGTTGCAGCAGCAACTGGACAAGCTGGAAAGCGCCAACGACAGCATGAAGCGCGCGCTGCAGAAGGAAAAAAGCACCTCGCAGATCCTGACCGGGGTGCTGATACTGGCCGCCATTTTCGCGATCTGGGCCGTCATCTAGGCCCGAAGCCGTCTCAGAACCTGTTCAAAGTCTCGCGAGCTCGCGCAAGACAAGGCGAAAACGGCAGAAGAAGCGGAATGCGCATAATGGTACATGAGCATTCTGAAGCTGTTTTCAACGCCGTATCGCCGACACGCAGCAGACATTGAACAGGTTCTCAGAACGAGGCGCCGGCCCTGGCCGCCTGATCGTAAATGCCGGCCAGGGTGCGCATCAACTGGGCGATGTCGCCGATCAGCGGATTGGCGATGCCGCCGTCCCCCAACGTCGCCATCAGGCACTGCTCGCGCACCTGGCGGTAGCGCTCGCACAGCTCGCGGCCGCTCTCCGTCGTGGAAAACAGCACTTCCTTGCCGCTTTTCTCGCTCTCCACATACCCCATCTTGACCAGCTTCTTCAGGGCGTAGGACACCACGTGGGTATCCTCCATGTTCAGCACGAAGCAGATGTCGGCCAGCTTTTTCTGCCGCCCGCGATGGTTGACGTGATGAACCAGCAGCACCTCGGTCGGCGTCATGTCCTTCTCGCCCGCCGCCGCCATGCAGCGCACCATCCAGCGGTGGAAAGCGTTGTTGACCACAGTCAGGCTGAACTCGAACTCGGACAGCTCCGGGCTGCGCTCAGAAACCAGATGCTGTGAGGACACGATCTTAGGCAAATCTTGCGTCGTTGACACCCATTCTCTCCATATTGCGCCACAGCAGGTGGCAGGCCGCGAGGCAGCGATAAATTGACGAGAAATTCTCGACATAGCATCATCGCACCCAATCAAGCCATTATCATATCCATATTCCCGATTCACGCCATCCCGCACGCGATGCAATCAGATTCCTCTTCTCAGCCGGCCATTCATTGGCTGGGCGCCCAGGCGCTGGTGCTGGAACTGCCGCCGCCGGCCACGCTGGACCGCCAGCGCCGAATCTGGCGGCTGGCCGAGCAGCTGCGAGCCGACTCCGACTTCCGCGAAGTCATCCCCGGCATGAACAACCTGACGCTGGAACTGCGCCCCGGCGCGAACGCCTCCGCGCTGCCGGCCCGGCTGCGACGGCTGTGGCAACGCGCGGACGGCGCGGAGCACGCCGCCCGGGTGGTGGAAATTCCGGTGCGCTACGGCGGCCGCCACGGTCCGGACCTGGAAAGAGTGGCACGCCACTGCGGCCTGACACCGGACGAGGTCGTCGCCCGCCACTCCGCCGCCCGCTATACGGTGTTCTTCTTGGGCTTTCAGCCCGGCTTCGCCTACCTGGGCGGCCTGGACCCCGCGCTGGCCTCCCCGCGTCGCGACACGCCCAGGCAAAAAGTGCCGGCCGGCTCGGTGGCCATAGGCGGCAGCCAGACCGGCATCTACCCCACCGCTTCCCCCGGCGGCTGGCAAATCATAGGACGCAGCGACGCCGTGCTGTTCGACCCCGCGCGCCAGCCGCCCTGTCCGCTTCGGCCGGGCGACGCCGTGCGCTTCATTCCCCTGGGGGACGCCTGATGCTGGAAGTGATCAAGGCCGGACCACAAACCACGGTGCAGGACCTGGGCCGCTTCGGCGCGCGCCATCTGGGGGTGTGCCGCGCCGGCGCCATGGACGCGCTGGCGCTGACCGTCGCCAATCGCCTGGTGGGCAATCCCGCCGGCGCGGCCGCGCTGGAAATCACGCTGCCGCCGGCAGGCTTTCGCCTGCTGCGCGACGGCATGCTGGCGCTGGCCGGCGCCGACTGCCGGGCCACGCTGGACGGCGAGCCGATATGGCCGGGCTGGCGCACCGCCTTCCGCGCCGGCCAGTCGCTGAGGCTGGAAGCGCCAAGCAGTGGCATGCGCGCCTACCTGGCGATCGACGGCGGCGTGAATGTGCCGCTGCTGATGGAGTCGGCCAGCACCGACCTGATGGCCGGTTTCGGCGGACTCTACGGC
>NZ_JAJOHV010000088.1 GCF_021129175.1 Chromobacterium piscinae
GCCTGGCCCTGGCCGGCCGGCAGCACGCAGCCCATGATCACTTCGTCCACGTCGCCGGCGGCGACGCCGGCGCGTTCCACCGCGGCTCGGATCGCGGCCGCGCCCAGCTGGCTGGCGGTCAAACCGGACAGCTCGCCCTGGAAGCCGCCCATGGCGGTGCGCGCCATGCCCACGATCACGATTTCCTGTTGTTGCATCACAGCTCCTTTACTTGGTTGTGGCCGTTGGCGCGCTTGCCCAGCGCCTTTTCGCACTGGCCGCGCAACTGGCCGATTTCGGTCAGCACCACCTTGATGTCTTCCATCTGCGTAAGGAGTTGCAGCTCCTTGCGCTCCAGGATGCGGATGAATTCCTGTAGCTGCGGCGCGTCGTCGTGCGCCGCGTCGTACAACGCGAACAACTCGCGTATCTCCTGCAAAGACAAGCCGATGCGCTTGCCGCGCAGGATCAGCATCAGCCGCACGCGGTCGCGCCGGTTGTAGATGCGGCGCTGCCCCGCCCGCTCAGGCTCCAACAAGCCCTGATCCTCGTAGAAGCGGATGGCGCGGGTGGTGATGTCGAACTCCTGCGCGAGTTCGGTGATGTTGAAAACCTGTTCGCCCATGCGTCTGTCCCTTTATCTTCCGGCTGCGGCCACGCGCGCCACAGTCGGGTGCTTTTGCGTTCATTGTCTGTTGACGTTGACGTAAACGTCAAGTTATCGTGATCGAAAGTAGAGCAAACAGTCCAGGAGAAGCAGATGAGCCAGAAAATCGGCGTGGTGGGCGCGGGCACAATGGGCAACGGCATTGCCCAGGTTTTCGCGATGAAGGGATTCGACGTGATATTGGCCGACGTTAGCGACGCGGCGCTGGTCAAGGGCGTGGCCAACATCAACATCAGCCTGCAGCGGATGGCCAAGAAGGAGCTGATCGCCGAGGCCAACATACCCGGCATCGTCGCCCACATCCGCGCCACCACCCGGCTGGCCGAGCTGGCCGGCTGCGACGTGGTGGTGGAGGCCGCCACCGAGAACGCCGAGATCAAGGAGAAAATCTTCCGCGAACTGGATGCCGCCGTCGACGAGAAGTGCGTGCTGGCGTCCAATACCTCGTCAATCTCCCTCACCCGCATCGCCAGTTGGGTCAGCCATCCGGAACGGGTGGTGGGCATGCACTTCATGAACCCGGTGCCGCTGATGGAGCTGGTGGAGATCATCCGCGCGCTGCAGACCGGCGACGAGGCCTACCACACCGTGTTCCACCTGACGCAGGCGCTGGGCAAGACCCCGGTGACGGTGAAGGACGGCGCCGGCTTCGTCTCCAACCGCGTGCTGATGCCGATGATCAACGAGGCCGCCTTCGCGCTGTACGAGAACCTGGCCACCGCCGAGGACATCGACACCGTGATGAAGCTGGGCATGAATCACCCGATCGGTCCGCTGGCCCTGGCCGACCTGATAGGCCTGGACACCTGCCTGTCCATCATGGACATCCTGCACCGCGAGTTCCGCGACAGCAAATACCGCGCCTGCCCGCTGCTCGCGCAGCTGGTGCAGGCCGGACACCTGGGCCGCAAGAGCGGCAAGGGTTTCTACAGCTACAACTGAGCAGCGCCATCAGCCCGAACAATATAGAGGAGGCAGTGCCATGAGCCAGTCGGTACCCAACGTCAAGCTGTTGATAGGCGGCGAGTTCGTCGAATCCAAAACCACGGAATGGCGCGACATCGTCAATCCGGCTACCCAGGAAGTGCTGGCGCGCGTGCCGCTGGCCACCGCCGACGAGGTGAACGCCGCCGTCGCCGCCGCCAAGGAAGCGTTCAAGACCTGGAAGAAGACGCCTATCGGCGCCCGCGCCCGCATCTTCCTGAAATATCAGCAGCTGATACGCGAAAACATGAAGGAGCTGGCCGCCATCCTCACCGCCGAACAGGGCAAGACCCTGGCCGACGCCGAGGGCGACATCTTCCGCGGCCTGGAGGTGGTGGAGCACGCCGCCAATATCGGCACGCTGCAGATGGGCGAATACGCCGAAAACGTGGCCGGCGGCGTGGACACCTACACCGTGCAGCAACCCTTGGGCGTGTGCGCCGGCATCACCCCGTTCAACTTCCCGGCGATGATCCCGCTGTGGATGTTCCCGATGGCCATCGCCACCGGCAACACCTTCGTGCTGAAGCCGTCCGAGCAAGACCCGATGGTGACGATGCGCCTGGTCGAGCTGGCGCTGGCAGCCGGCATTCCCAAGGGCGTGCTCAATGTGGTGCACGGCGCGGCGTCGGTCGTCGACGCCATCTGCGACCACCCCGACATCAAGGCGGTGTCCTTCGTCGGCTCCACCAAGGTGGGCACCCACGTTTATCAGCGCGCCACCCTGTCCGGCAAGCGCGCCCAGTGCATGATGGGCGCCAAGAACCACGCCATCGTGCTGGCCGACGCCAACAAGGAACAGGCGCTGAACCAATTGGCGGGCGCGGCCTTCGGCGCCGCCGGCCAGCGCTGCATGGCGCTCAGCGTGGCGGTGCTGGTGGGCGAAGCGCAGCAATGGATTCCGGAACTGGTGGCCAAGGCCAAGGGATTGAAAGTGGGCCCGGGCAAGGACAACCCCGACCTCGGCCCGGTGATCTCCTGCGCCGCGCTGGACCGCGTCAAGAGCCTGATCGCCCGCGGCGTCGAGGAAGGCGCCAAGCTGGAGCTGGACGGCCGCGGCGTGACCGTCGCCGGCTTCGAGAGCGGCAACTTCGTCGGCCCCACCATATTCTCCGGCGTCAAACCCGAGATGGCGATCTACCACCAGGAAGTCTTCGGCCCGGTGCTGTGCCTGATGGCCGCCGACACGCTGGACGAAGCCATCGCCATCATCAACGCCAACCCCAATGGCAACGGCACCGCGGTGTTCACCCAGAGCGGCGCGGCGGCGCGCAAATTCCAGGAAGACATCGATGTCGGCCAAGTGGGCATCAACGTGCCGATCCCGGTGCCGGTGCCGCTGTTCAGCTTCACCGGCAGCCGCGCGTCCAAGCTGGGCGACCTGGGCCCTTACGGCAAGCAGGTGGTGGCTTTCTACACCCAGACCAAGACCGTCACCAGCCGCTGGTTCGACGACGAGGCCAGCAGCGGCAAGGTTCACACCACCATCTCGCTGCGCTGATTCTCCGTAGGGCGGGCCAGCCGCAGGCCTGGCCCGCCGCTCGCACATGGAAGCAAGAACATGAATTTCGAACTGAACGAAGACCAGACCGCCTTCCAGCAAAGCGCGCGCGATTTCGCCGAGCGCGAGCTGGCGCCGCATGCCGCCGAATGGGACGCCGAGTCCCTCTTCCCGCTGGACGTGATCCGCAAGAGCGGCGACATGGGCTTTCTCGGCCTCTACACGCCGGAAGCTTACGGCGGCCTGGGGCTGTCGCGGCTGGACTCCGCCATCGTGTTTGAAGAGCTGGCCGCCGGCTGCACCTCCACCGCCGCCTACCTGACCATCCACAATATGGTCAGCTGGATGATCGCCAGCTTCGGCAGCAAACAGCTGGCCGAACAGTGGGTGCCGAAAATGGTGACCGGCGAGGCGCTGGGCAGCTACTGTCTGACCGAGCCGGGCGCCGGCTCCGACGCCGCCTCGCTGAAGACCCGCGCCGAGAAGAAAGGCGAGGTCTATGTGCTGAACGGCGGCAAGATGTTCATCTCCGGCGCCGGCAGCACCCAGGTGCTGGTGGTGATGGCCCGCACCGGCGGCCCAGGCCCCAAGGGCATTTCCGCCTTCGTGGTGCCGGCCGACGCCCCGGGCGTAAGCTACGGCAAGAAGGAAAAGAAGATGGGCTGGAACAGCCAGCCCACCCGCGCCATCACCTTCGACAATGTCGAAATTCCGGTGGAGAACCGACTCGGCGAGGAAGGCCAGGGCTTCGCCTTCGCCATGAAGGGCCTGGATGGCGGCCGCATCAACATCGCCACCTGCGCCGTCGGCACCGCCCAAGCCGCGCTGAACGCCGCGCAGCGCTACGTGCAGGAGCGCCAGCAATTCGGCAACCCGCTGGCCGAGCTGCAAACCGTGCAGTTCCGTCTGGCCGACATGCTGACCGAGCTGGTGGCCGCGCGCCAGATGGTGCGCCTGGCGGCCTGGAAGCTGGACAACGCCAGCGCCGACGCCACCGCTTATTGCGCGATGGCAAAGCGGCTGGCCACCGATTTGAGTTTCAATATCGCCAACAACGCGCTGCAGCTGTTCGGCGGCTACGGCTATCTGCAGGACTTCCCGCTGGAGCGCCACGTACGCGACCTGCGCGTGCACCAGATTCTGGAAGGCACCAACGAAGTGATGCGGATGATAGTCGGCCGCAAGATGCTGCAGGACGGCGCGCTGGAAACGCTGCGCTAGGCAAGGCCGGCAAAATCCCTGATGCTGCGTTGCGCCGGCTGGCCGTACTCATATGTACTGTCTGCGCCGGCGCGCCTTGCCTCAGCCGCTGCGCTGGATTTTTCCAGCCTTGCCGGTTCAAAACAGAATTCATAAAGGCATAAATATGAATAGCTACGCCCACCTGAACGTGGAAAAACGCGGCCACACCGCCGTGGTGACGATAGACAATCCGCCGGCCAACACCTGGAACCGCGACAGCCTGTCCGCGCTGAAGCAACTGGTGGCCGACCTCAACGCCGACCGCGACATCTACGCGCTGGTGATAACCGGCCAAGGCGAGAAGTTCTTCTCGGCCGGCGCCGACCTGAACATGTTCGCCGATGGCGACAAGAAGGTGGCCACCGAGATGACCATGCTGTTCGGCGAGGCTTTCGAGGCGCTGTCGGGTTTCCGCGGCGTCAGCATCGCCGCTGTCAACGGCTACGCGATGGGCGGCGGCCTGGAGTGCGCGCTGGCCTGCGACATCCGCATCGCCGAAGAGCAGGCGCAGATGGCGCTGCCGGAAGCCGGCGTCGGCCTCTTGCCCTGCGCCGGCGGCACCCAGAACCTGCCGTGGCTGGTCGGCGAAGGCTGGGCCAAGCGCATGATCCTGTGCGGCGAACGCGTCAACGCCGCCACCGCCGAACGCATCGGCCTGGTGGAACAGGTGGTGGCCAAGGGCGAGGCGCTGGCCGCTGCGCTCAAGCTGGCCGAAGGCGTGGCCAGGCAGTCGCCGTCGTCGGTCGGCGTGTGCAAGCAGCTGGTGCAGGCCGCCCGCACCCAGCCGCCGGCCTGGAACCTGATCAAGGAACGCGAAGCCTTCATCAAGCTGTTCGACACCCAGGACCAGGCCGAAGGCACCCGCGCCTTCCTGGAAAAGCGCGCGCCGAACTGGAAGAACGCCTGAAACCCGCCCATCACCCGAACGAGGTCCCGCCATGCAAGACGTGGTGCTGTTTGACGAACTGACTACCGGCGACGGCCATCGCATCGCCGTCGCCACCCTCAACGCCGAGAAATCGCTGAACGCGCTGACGCTGGACATGATCCGGCTGCTGGACGCCCGCCTCACCATCTGGGAGCGCGACGAAGGCATCGTCGCCGTGGTGCTGCGCGGCGCCGGCGAGCGCGCCTTCTGCGCCGGCGGCGACGTGCGCGGCCTGCGCGAAAAGCTGGTCAGCGAGCCGCACTACCCGCATCCGCACGCCGTGGCCTTCTTCACCGAGGAATACACGCTCGACTACCGCATCCACCGTTACCCAAAGCCGCTGATCGTATGGGGCGGCGGCATCGTGATGGGCGGCGGCCTGGGCCTGATGGCCGGCGCCAGCCACCGCGTGGTCACGCCCGCCACCCGCATCGCGATGCCTGAAATCACCATCGGCCTCTATCCGGACGTGGGCGGCAGCTGGTTCCTGCAGCGCATGCCGGCGCACCTGGGCCTGTTCCTGGCGCTGACCGGCGCGCCGCTGAACGCCCACGACGCGCTGATCGCCAATCTGGCCGACCACGTGCTGGCGGCGGATGCCTACCCGGCGCTGCTGCAAGCCTTGCAGGCGGCAAACTGGGGCCACGACGCCCATGCGCGCCCGGCCCTGGTCAGCGCCTTGCTGAACCAGCTGGAAAGCCAGCTGGGCGACGCGCTGCCGGCGTCCAACGTCGAACGCAATCTGCTGGCGGTGCACCGGCTGATGAACAAGGGCGACCTGGCCGCCGTCAGCGCGGCCCTCACCGAAACCGCCTTCGAAGACCCGTGGCTCTCTGACGCCGCCAAGAACTTCCGCCACGGCTGCCCCACTTCCGCCGCCGTCAGCTGGGAAATCCTGGACCGCGCCAAGCACATGTCGCTGGCCGAGGCGCTGCGGATGGAACTGGTTCTATCCGTCAACTTCTGCGCCCGCTCCGACTTCCCCGAGGGCGTGCGCGCGCTGCTGGTGGATAAGGACCGCAATCCGCGCTGGAGCCGGCAGCTGGCCGACATCGACCAGGCCTGGGTGGACGGCCACTTCGAATCGCCGTGGCGCGAGGCCGACCACCCGCTGGCGGGATTGAAATAACAAGCATACAGAGGAGAACAGCATGGAAAACATCGCCTTCATCGGCCTGGGCAATATGGGCGGGCCGATGGCCGTCAATCTGCTGAACAAGGGCTTCAAGGTCAGCGCCTTCGACTTGTCGGCCGACGCGCTGGCCAAGG
>NZ_JAJOHV010000089.1 GCF_021129175.1 Chromobacterium piscinae
GCGGCGGCCTCGGCGGGCGCCGGCGCCGCCGGCACATGCAGCAGCATGTCGGCAATATGGCCGATGGCCGCCGCGCCGTGCCGATCCTGCACCCGCAGCAAGGCATCGTAGCCGTCCGCGCCGGGCGACTCGGCGAAAGCGCCGGCGTCCTGCAGCGCCCCGCTCCGGAACCAGACGCTATGGCCGACGTAATCGAAGCCTCGCAGCAGATCCAGATTGAAGTCTGGCCTGAACGCCGGCTGGCTGCGCTTGCCGTCGGGCGCGATGACATCGCTGTCGCTGTAGATGGCCTGCCACTCCGGATACAAGGCGGCGTGGTCGCCGAGCGACAACAGGGCCTGGGGCTCCAGCTCCGCCCCCGCCGGCAGGATGCCTATCCAATCGCACGGCAACGCGCCCAGCACCGCCGCGTAGGCCTGGGTCAGCTGGTTGGCGTCGCGGGCATCATCGATGCGCAGCCAGCCCAGAACGTCGGAATACTGGAATACCGCGCTGGGTTCGTCGAAATCCGCGACGAAAATCAGTTGCCAATGCTTGTATAGCTGCTGGTTCAGCGAACTGATCGACTTGATCGCATCCGGCCAGCGATCCGACGTCACCGGCATCAGCACAATGAAGTGCGGCTGGCCGCCCCAGCTGTGGACCATCCGCTCCGCGTGCAGCTGGGCCGCCGCCGGCCTCAAGGCATGCCTGGCGATCCAAGCATCGTAGCTCGCCTCTTCCGGATCCGGCTCCGCCGCGGGCAGGAACGAAGGACATACCACTTCGTTCACCGCGCTCTGCGGCAGCCGCTGCGACTTCTCGATGAAGACTTCCAGCTGGCTCAGCAGATCAAGCTGGTATTGGTGATAGACCTGCTGGTATTCCACCGTCCTGGCATGCGCTGCGGCGATGGCTTCCGGCGTGTCCTCGAAGGTCACGCCCGGCAAGGCCAGGCCCAGGGCCACCCCGGCGCGCTCCTCCGGTTTCTTGGAATACACCGTTTCCTTGATCACCACCGGGCAGCCGCACAGCAGCGCCTCGGAGATGATCGCGGAGTTGGCGAAGGTGTACACCACCTTGCCCTGCCTCAGCAGCGCCGCCAGCTCCTCATGGCTTTGCGGCCAATCGTAGGTGATGACGGTGGAATCCTTGAACAATTCGGGAAAATCCCGCTCCGCGTGCTTATAGCGGCCGGGGTATACCAGGGTCAGGTGCCGGTCATCGTCATGATGGTTGTCGTCGTTGTTGAAGATGCCGGTATCGATGGAGGGAATGAAAACGTAGGACGGATCCGAATACTTGGCGAAATCGACATAGTCCTGATGCCAGAACAGCAGCATATCCGATTCAGGATAATCCTTGGGTCCGCCCAGCAGGCCGGGATGGTTGAGGATGTAGCGCACCACCGCGCTGGCATTGAGCGGGTTGCCGTGCACCACCTCGGGATAGACCACGATGGGCGATCGTTTGGTCGCCTTGTGGCGCTCGACGATGTCCGGAGTCAGGTAAGGCGTTCTGAGCTTGAGATCGGTTTCCGGCGAAAAGACATACGCCTCCTCGCCCAGCTTGTTCAGGTAATGGCACAGCAGGTGCATGGCGCGGACGCCATTGGACGTCCGCGTGAAACCTGGCGCGCAAATGTAATAAGGCCGGTGCTTCTCGTTGTAGAATTTTTTCTCGATCTGCATATTTTCTTGCTTTCGTGTATTCCTTGCGCCGAGCCTTGTCGCGGCCCCCAGGCTCCAGAACGCGGGCCGGAACCGGAAAACGCCGCCGGATTTACCGGGTCATGCTTGTAGAAACGCATCCGCCGAAAATTGGATGGCGTCGTCCAGCGATGTCCATGGCTCAAGGCCCAGTTCCGCCCGCGCCCGGCCGATGTCCGGCACATACAGGCTGCGCACCGGGTTGCCGACGCTGGCATCCGGCCGACCGAGGACCCGCACCTCGATGCCCGGATTCAGACGGTCGCGCACCAGATGCGCCAGCTCCGCGATGGTGACGATGCGATCCGATCCAACATTGAAGACCGCCGCCTCCCCCTGGCGCTGCAGCAGCGTCATCAGCCATGCCGCCAGATCGCCCATATACAGGTAGGAACGTGCCGGAGAGCCGTCCCCATTGATGATGATAGGCTCTCCCCGCAACGCGCACCGGATGAAATTGCCGATCGCATAATGGATGTCCAGCGGCATGAAGGGGCCGACGAAGGCGAAACAGCGGGCGACGCTCAGATTCCAGCCATGGCGCCGCGCGTAGGCGGCGCACAGGAACTCCGCCGCGCGCTTGGCCTGGCCCAGGGCGGTGTCTGGGTCCATCGTGTCCGGCGCCACCGGATCGTCCTCCCGCAGCGGCAGGCCGCGAGGCGACGGGCCATAAGCCGCGCCGGAGCTGGTGAACAGGAAATGCCCGACGCCGGCCTCCGCCGCGAAATCCAGCACGCGCCGGGTCCCGGCCACCAAGGTATCGAACTTGTTCAGCGGACTTTCGCCATTGAAGGTTTCATGCGCCGAGGTGGTGGCCGCATGAATGACGTGGGTGAAGCGCTGCGCGGGAAAAGCGAAGTCGCGCACGTCGCCGACATGGAAGCGGATCGCCGGATCGGCGGCCAGATGCGGCGCCTGCCGCGCGAACGCGGCCGGATCGCGGCTGAGCGCCAGCACGCGGATATCCGTCCCCAGCCGGGCATTGGCGTGGACGATGGCCTCCAGCAGCCAGCGACCGAACCAGCCGGTGCCGCCGCTGACGAACACCGACGCGCCGCGCAGGTTTTCCCATACCTCGGGCTTGCGCGCGAGAATGGCGTCCAGATCGTCGCTCAGCGCGCGACGCGGCCGCTCGGCCTGGCTGGCGGCTGCCATCCGGCCCGCCTACTCGGCCAGGACTACCAGGCCGCCGGCCCAGTACTCGGCCGCCATGTTCTGGTGGACGCGGCGGTTGAAGGTGAGATCGTAGCCGTAAGCCTCGAAATGATAGCCGATGCCCTCCTTCTCGCTGTCCAGCCCCGCCAGCCACAACAGCGGCGGATAGCCGTCCTTGCGCAGCAGCAGGTCGGGCGAGCCGATGAAGGCGGCGGCGGTATCGTAGCCGCCGGCCAGCAGGAACTGCTCCGGCAGGCTCGCCATCTGCTCAAGCGCCGCCGGAATCGAATACTCCAGCAGGCAGGGGAAATAGACGCCGACCACCGGACCGCTCGCCATCGAGTCGACCAGCCGCTGGTGGCGCGAGCCCTCGGCCGGGGTCAGCTTGCCGGCGAGGCCGGCCTTGTGGTGGTTGGAGAAGCTGTATTCCGGCAGCGCCTGCGCGTACGTCCGTTCCAATGCCGGCAGGTAGCGGTTTTCCAGCGCCTCGCCGATGTCGCCGTGGCTGGCCGCAGGCAGCAGAAAAGGAACATGCGGGCCGTTCAGGATGCCGCGGGTAGCCTCGTCATCAGCCAGCCGGGCCAGGATGGCGCGCGCGCGCCGCTCGAACTCGGCCGCATCCACGCCGGCGTCGCCCAGCTGGCCGACGATGCGCTGATGGATGGCAACGTAGTCCAAAGCCGGCTGGACCGGCAGGAAATAGCGCCGGGTCTGGCGATGGCAGGCGGACTGGGTGGCCTCGTGCGGCAGGCAGCGGCCGTGGGCGTCGAAGCGCCGCGCGGTTTGAATCATGTCAGGTGCGTTCATCGGGTAAAGCCTTTACCGTGTTCTGTGGGTCGTGCCGTCTCAGTCGTACAGCGAATCTTCGTCGGAGAAGCCCTGCCCCCACGGCAGCGGCAGGAACTTGGCGCCTGCGGTCTTTTCCGTGTGGATCTTGATGAATTTCGGGTCTTCGCCGATCAGGCAGTCAGGGCGATGGGGCCCCAGCCACGGGTTGCGCATGCCGCGCGCCAGCACTTCCTTCAATGAGGTTTCGCGCAGGTTGCCGATGGAGAAATCGATATACGGGCACGGCGTCACTTCCATGGTGGAGGTGACGGTGATGATGCCCTTGACCGTGATGCAGCCCTTGTGCGAACCGTAGGAAGGCGTCATGTGGGTGAAGACGTTGTACTCCTTCTCCATCTGGCGAAGGATGTCAGCGTCTTCCTTGTCGATGACGAATTCCGGGTGCTCGGTGCACGAGCCGGTGGGCTTGGCGTAGGACACATAGAGGCCGAAACCGCGCTGGGTCGCGTATTCGCACATCTGGCGGAATTCCTTGCTCTTGGCCCTGCCCTTGACCAGCACGGTGGATAAAATCAGATTCAGGCCGGCGTCCAGACAGGCGTCCACCGCGCGGATCACCCGCTTGTACGAGCCGGGCTTGTTGCGGAAGTTGTCATGGTCCTTCTCGACGAAGCTGTCCAGCGACAGCTGGATCTTTTCCACGCCGATCGACTTCAGGTGCTTGGCGCGCTCCAGATCGAGGAACCAGCCGTTGCTGTCGACGATCACGTAATGCTTGTCCGGATCGATGGCGGCGACGACGTCGTCCAGATCCTTCATCACCAGCGGCTCGCCGCCGGTGATCACGAAGCGGGCAAGGCCCAGCTCGTCCGCCTGGCGCGACAGATTGCGGATGTCTTCGAATTCCATCTTGCTGCGGGTGTCCACCACCTTGATCACGTTCTTCAGGTGGCGGTCCATATAGTATTCGGCGGAGCAATGCGTGCACTTGAAGTTGCACAGATAGCTCTTCTCCAGCCGGATGATGGGGCTGATCTCCCCGCGCTCTTCCATTTCCGCGATGCGCGCCAGCTTGGCGGCGATATACGGCTTGCGCTGCGCGAGGTCGTTGCGTTTCGCCTGCTCTGCCTGGCTCAAGGCCAAGTTCGCGGTTTCCAGGGGAGCATTCATGTGGGTATCTCCAGGTCTTTCCATCCCCGCCGTCCGCGCATGCGCCGGCGAGGCTTTGCAAGTATTTCGAGTGTATCAGAGAGGCCGCGCCGGATTAGCGCGCCGCCCGGTTTTCTGTATCAGCGTTTCTTATATGATTTTCGGCTTTTCCAAGCGAAACTTGAGCCGAGGGCAGCGGGACGCCCGTCTGCCCGCCATCGATGAAAACACGGTAAATCTCGTGCACCCGGATAAGATTGTCCGGGCAGCCCTGGTGCCAGGCCCAATCGCCGTCGCGCGGCGCCGCCGGGTCAAATCGCCTCGCCTCGTCCGGCGGCGTCAACAGCCGGCACTCATGCAGCAGCGAAATGAAATGCCCGCGCACGTCGCGGCTGTGGTTGACGATCTCGTGCTGGCACAGCGGGCGCGGATCGAAGCCGACCTCGGCGCCCAGCTCCCGGGCCGCCACCGCGGCGATCCGGTCAGCCGAGCTCTCCTTGAAGCGTATGATGCCGCCGGGAATATGCCAGCCCGGGCCGTAGAAACGGTCGTGCCGCCAGGTCAGCAGCGTGCGCCCTTCCTCATCGCGGATCAGCAGGTCGACGTTGACCATCGGCGTCAGGCTGCTGACGAACAGGAACACGTCCTCCGGCAAGCCATCGCGCGCCGATCCCACCGCTTCGCGCAGGGTTTCGATCGCCTGCAGCACGGCCTCTGGCGAAACCGATGACTGGTTCGGCATGGTCATGCCTCCTCGGCCAGGATTCGCAGCGTATCGCCATCCAGCATAGCGATGGCAAAACGCGCGCCATGCCGCTCTCGGATCAGCCGCGCCACTTCGGCCGAATAACTGGCCGCCAGCACGATCACCGCGTCCACCTCTCCGTCATTTAGCCTTTCCGGCGGCACGATGGGCAGATGGGTGGCGGGCGTATAGCGGCCCTGCTTGAACGGCGCGGAATCCAGCACGTAGCGGATGCGGCCGGCGATGCCCATCAGGCTGATCAGCGCCAGCGCCTGGTGGCCCGCGCCCCAGATCGCCACCTTGCCCGGCGCGAAGCGGTCGAGGAAGTCGTCGAACGACGCGCGCAGCGCCGTCTCGCAGGCGATCAGCCCGGACAGATTCTGCGGGCGGCGCTTTCTGACCGTGGCCGACAGCACGTAGTCGTGCCAGGCGGCGCGGCAGTCCAGCACCTCGAAGCCGTTGGCCTCCAGCAGCCGAACCAGTGTGCGCTCGGTGAAATAGAACAAGTGATCCGGGATGAACTCGGCGAACAGGCCCTTTTCGAGGATCATGTCGAAGTTGGGCACCTCCACCATGCCGACGGCGCCGTCGGCCAGATTGGCGGCGATGCCTTGCAAGGTAAGGTGGGCGGCAGGGATGTGCTCGAGGAAATTCAGGATCATGAAGCCGTCGAACGGGCCGGCCGCCAACCGCGTTTCCGGGCCGTCGACAAAGCCTCGCTCCACCCGCAGGCCGGCCTGATGGCAGGCCTCCACCGATGCCGGCAGATGCTCGACGCCATAGGCGTCGGCGCCGGCCTCTGCCAGCAAGGACAGGTATTCTCCGCGGCCGCAGCCGACTTCCAGCACCTTGCGCCCCGTCAGACCGTACTCGGCCAGCCAGCCGGCGAACTGCTGCAAACGGAAAGCGCGCATCTCCTGCGATATGCCGGCGGCGCGGATCACGTCGCGCCAGTACGGCACCGGCTCGGCGTCCAGCTGAACCAGGCCGCAGCCGCCGCATTGGCGCAGCGCCAACTCCACGCCGCGGTCGGCGGACAGCTGTTCGGCGGTCGGCAGGCCCTGGGCCGCGGCCGGCATGTCATGCTGGACCAGCAAGGGCTCGGCAAACAGCGGCTGCGCGCAGATGCGGCAATGGTCGACGGCGGCCATCGCTCAAACGCCCCGCTTGGCGGCTTCGGACGCCGGCAACAGCGGAATCAGCATTTCCGCGCGCAGTTGCTCCAGCGGCAGCAGCGGCGACATGTCCTCCAGCGGCATCGACAGCATCGAGCCGTCCGGCTGCGGCAGCGCCGCGGCCTTGGGTTGCAGCGTTTCGTTCTCGTTCAGCCGCACATCGCACAGTATCGGGCCGGGATGGGCCATCACCTTGGCGAGGCCCGCCGCCAGATCCTCGGCGCGCTCGATGCGCACCGCCGGCAGGCCGTAGGCCTCGGCCAGCTCGAGCGCGTCCGGAATCAGCACGCCGGCTTCCGGCCCGGTGCCGACGTAGCGGCTATCGAAATAATTGCGCTGGGTGTTGCGGATCGACGCGTAACCGTTGTTGTTCATGATGAACAGACGGATGGGCAGTTGCAGCGCCTTCAGCGTGGCCAGCTCCTGCAGGTTCAGCTGCAGGCTGCCGTCGCTCTCGACCGCGATCATCGGCTGGGAGCCGTTGCCGAGGCAGGCGCCTATCGCCGCCGGCAGGCCGTAACCCATCGAGCCCAGGCCCGAGGTCAGGAACACGCGCTGGCCCGGCTTGTTGCGGAACACGGTGTAGAACACCTCGACCGCGAGGCCGGAGCTGCCGGTGGAGATCAGCGTGTTCTCCGGCGCGGCGTCGGACAGCGCGTCGACGAAATGGTAGTGGCTGATCTGACCGCTCTTCGGGAACGGCGCGCCGTCCTGCACCGGGTAGCGGCGCTTCCAGCCGGCGCAGCGGTCCAGCCATGGCTGCCATCTCGACTTAGGCAGATGGTCTGCGGCCGCCAACAAGCCTTCCAGGCAGGCTTTGGCATCCATCGCCAGCGGCAGGTCGATCTCCATGTCCAGCTTGGAGATCTCGACGGCGTCGACGTCCACCACCACTTTGCGCGCCGCGCGGGCGAAGCCCTTGGGGTTGTAGGCGGTGAGGATGTTGTCCAGCCGGCTGCCAATGGCGATCAAGAGGTCGCAGTTCTGCACCGCGAAGTTGCCGGGCCGCAGCGCCACCACCCCGGGACGGCCGGCGCACAGCGGGCTGTCCCACGGCAGCAGGTCCATCGCGTTCCAGGTGGCCGCCACCGGGACTTGCAGCGTCTCGCTCAACTGGCGCAGCGCGTCGGCGCCGCCGGCGATGCGCACGCCATGGCCGGCCAGGATCAGCGGCCGCTCGGCCTGCTTCAGCAGATCGGCGATGGCCGCGACATAATCCTGCTTGACCGGAGCGGTCTCCGCCTCCGGCTGCCAGCCAGGCAAACTGGAAGGATCGATGGGCGCAGCCTGCACGTCCAGCGGGATATCCAGCCACACCGGGCCGGGACGGCCGCTATGCGCCAGATGCAGCGCCTGTTCCAGATGCTGGCGGATGGCCTGCGGATCGGTGACGGTGACCGCGTACTTGGTCACCGGCTTGGCCATGGACACGACATCCACTTCCTGCACGCCCTTCTGGCGCAGGCCGCTGCCTTGCAATAAATCCGCGCGCTTCACCTGGCCGGAAATCACCAGCAGCGGCAACGATTCGATCCAGGCGCCGGCCACCGGCGTCAGGATATTGGTGGCGCCGGGGCCGGTGGTCACCATGGCCACGCCGGTGCGCTCGGCCAGCCGGCCATAGGCTTCGGCGGCGATGCCGCAGGCCTGCTCATGGTGGCAGTGCACCGCGCGGATATCGGGCTGCTGCGCCAGCGCGTCGTTCAGGTGCATCGCGCCGCCGCCGGGCAGCAGAAACACATGGCGCACGCCGCGCGCGGCCAGGAAATCCATCACGTAGTCCGCCAGGCGGACAAGCTTTGCTGTCATGCTTACATCCAGTAGGTCAGGCGGGTCTTGCGGTCCTTGTTGGCGCTAACCCGCTCGTCGGTATAGTAGGAATCATCGACATAATGGGTGGACGAAATTTCCTCGAACACCACGCCGTTACGGCTATGGAAGCGGTGGCGCACGCCGCGCTGCACGGTGATGACGTCGCCGGCCTGAGCCTGGCGCTCCTCGTCGTCCAGCCAGATGGTCATCTCGCCGTACAGCACGATGAAGGTCTCTTCCTTCTTGTGGTGGTACTGCTCCGGATGGGTCTGGCCCGGCAGCATCACGATCAGCTTCTTGCAGTACTCGCGGTTGACCACGGTCACCATGGTCAAGCCGTATTCGTGGAAATGCTCCATGCCGTAATGGTGGGAGATTTCCAGCTCGGAACGGCCCGGCACCACGATCTTGCCGCGCTTGAACAATGCCTTCACCGCCTCCACCGCCTTCTGCACCTTGTCGCGCAGGTTCACCGGCTCCATGTCGGCGGCCATGATGGGCGCGTCGGCGGCGATCGGCGTCTTGGCGGTGTAGCGGACATATTTGGACCACTCGTTGGCGGTCAGCTGCCCTTCCACCGGCGGGAAAGCGAAGGTGACGTTATCGGCGGTCAGCGCCTCGCCGGCGGCCAGCGGGCGGGTGGCGAACACGCCGCGGCGCAGCGAGCGCAGGCTGGCCTGCTCGGTCTCCGACACCGCGTCGTCCTCGCCATCGCCCAGCATCGCCAGCGCGCGCGCGGCGGCGGCCAGCCAGCGGCGGACCTGCTCCGGATTCGCGGAGTAATTGTTGATGCCGTACTGGTCGGTGGGCAGGCCCACGTGTTTCTCGAACACCGTCGCGCCCTGAGCGACCGCCAGCATGATGGGTTCCATCAAGTCCGGGTCTTCATGGGTGGAGTAGCCGATGCGCACGCCGGCGTACTGCTGGCGCAGCGCCTTGATCCGCGACAGGTGCAGATGGTCGTCCGGCGTCGGATACTCGGCCACGCAGTGCATGATGGTCAGGTCCTTGCCGCGATGCAGCATGAAGCTGACCACCTTGTCGATATCCTCGCGCCGCGCGCCGGCGGTGGACGCCACCACCGGCTTGTCGCTGCGGGCGATGCGCTCCAGCAAGGGCCAATCGGTGAACGAGCAGCTGGCGATCTTGATGATCTCGATGCCGTGTTCTTCGATTAGATCCACCGACTCTTCGTCGAACGGCGTGCAGATCGCCTTGAAGCCGTTGGCTTTCATCTCGGCCACCAGCTTCTGCATCTGCTCCGGCTGCAGCCGGGTCTCCTCGAAGCGCTTGACATACTTGACGTCGTCGCGGCCCTTGAAGCTGGAATGGATGAAGGTGTCCAGGTTCCGATACTGCAGCTTGAAGCCGAAGTCGAAATCGAAGCCCTGGCAGGACTCGCGGATGGCGCGGATCAGCGCGACGCCGTGCTCGACGTTGCCCATGTGGTTGTTGGCCATCTCGAAGATGAATAACGGCTTGCTCATGATGGGCCTCTCCCTAGTCGAAGTTGGCGCCGAGGAAGGTTTCCAGCTTCTCGACGGTGAAATCCAGCATCTCCCGGCTCAGGCCCGGATAGAGGCCGATCCAGAAGGTGTCGTTCATGATGCGGTCGGTCATCGGCAGCGGCGTCGCGCAGCGGTAGTTCCGGCCATGCATATAAGGCTGCCGGGTCAGGTTGCCGGCGAACAGCAAGCGGGTTCCGATCCGGTGCAGGTCCAAGTAATGCAGCAGGTCGACGCGGCTGACCTGCGCCTCCGGCTTCAGCGTCAGCGGGAAACCGAACCAGGACGGGTCGGAGCCCGGCGTCGCCTGCGGCAGCACCAGGAATTCGGCGCAGCTTTGCAGCCGCTCGCTCAAATAGGCGAAGTTCTGCTTGCGCGCGGCGATGAAGCCCTCCAGCCGGTCCAGCTGGGCCAAGCCGCAAGCGGCCTGCATATCGCTGATCTTCAGGTTGTACCCCATGTGGGAGTACGTGTACTTGTGGTCGTAGCCGCATGGCAGCTGGCCCAGCTGCCAATTGAAACGCTTGCCGCAGGTATTGTCCTTGCCAGGCGCGCAATAGCAGTCGCGGCCCCAATCGCGCACCGACTCCATGATCAGCCGCAGCTGCGGATCGCGGGTGAACACCGCGCCGCCCTCGCCCATGGTGATGTGGTGGGCCGGATAGAAGCTGAGCGTGCCGATGTCGCCGAAGGTGCCGACCTTCTGGCCGTTGAAGGTGGAGCCCAGCGCGTCGCAGCAATCCTCCACCAGCCACAGGCCGTGCTTGCGGGCGAAGGCGGACACCTTGCCCAGATCGAAGGGGTTGCCCAGCGTATGGGCAATCATGATGGCCTTGGTGCGCGGCGACAGCGCGGCCTCCAGCAAATCGGCGTCGATGTTGTAGGTCGGCAGCTGAACGTCGACGAACACCGGCACCGCGCCGTTCTGGATGATGGGGTTGACCGTGGTGGGGAAGCCAGCCGCCACGGTGATCACTTCGTCGCCCGGTTTGATCGCGCGCTCGCCCAGCTTCGGCGAGGTCAGCGCGGTGAAGGCCACCAAATTGGCCGACGAGCCGGAGTTGACGGTCAGCACGTGCGGCAGGCCGATGAATTCGCCCAACCGGGTTTCAAAGGACGCGTTGAAGCGGCCGGTGGTCAGCCAGGCGTCCAGCGCGGCGTCCACCATATTCGCCACTTCGGCGGCGCCGACCACCTTGCCGGACGGCGGCACCGCGGTCTGGCCGGGAGTGAATTCGGCCTGGGACAGGCGCGCTTCGGCGTATTGACGCACCAGGGCGAGGATGGCCTCTCGGCTTGTGTCAGTCATGTCTTGCTCTTTCTGCTCAGCCGCGCGTATAGGCTGAGATCTGCTCTAGGGTGAAGGCCTGCATGTCCTCGCCGCGCAGCCAGGCGCGGTGCCAGTCCAGCGTGGCAGACAAGGCCCGCTCCAGGCTCCAACGCGGTGCCCAACCCAGCTGTTGACGGGATTTGGCGCTGTCCAGCCGCAGGGTCTGCGCCTCGTGCGGATGGTCGCCGCCGTCGCGGTGCCAGCGGGCGTCGCCGCCCCATTGCCGGGCCAGCGTGTCGGCGATCCAGGACACCGGGCGATTGCTGTCGTCGGCGGGGCCGAAATTCCAGGCCGACGCGGCATCACCCTGCCCCTGCGCCAGGCGCTCGGCCAGCCGCAGGTAACCGGCCAGGGATTCCAGCACGTGCTGCCAGGGACGGACGGCGTCGGGGCTGCGGATGGCGAGGGAGCGGCCCTCGGCGAAGGCCCGCAGCAGGTCCGGCACCAAGCGGTTGGCCGACCAGTCGCCGCCTCCGATCACATTGCCGGCACGGGCCGTGGAGATGGGGGCGATGCCGGGATAGGAGCGGCGATACGCCGAGCACACCAGCTCGGCGCAAGCCTTGCTGCTGCTGTAGGGATCGTGGCCGCCCAGCGCGTCGCTCTCGCGGTAGGCCCACGGCCACTCGTGGTTCTCGTAGCACTTGTCGGTTGTGATCGCCACCACCGCCTCGACTCCCGGGCAGCCGCGCACGGCTTCCAGCAGGTTGGCGGTGCCCATCACATTGGTAGAGAAGGTGCCCAGCGGGTCGGCGTAGCTGTGCCGCACCAGGGGTTGGGCGGCGAGGTGGAACACGATGGAGGGTCGACAGGAGCGGACGGCATCGGCCAGCGCCGCCGCGTCGCGGATGTCGGCCAGCGCCGTCACGGTCCGGCCCCCAACCTTGGCGATGTCGAACAAAGCCGGCGACTGCTCCGGCGCCAACGAATAGCCATGCACCTCGGCCCCCATGGCGGCCAGCCACAGACTGAGCCAACCTCCCTTGAAGCCGGTGTGTCCGGTCAGGAATACCTTGCGTCCGCCCCAGAAGGCCGGGCTCACCACAGTTTCCACGGCGCCTCTCCGCTCTGCCACAACTCCTCGAGCAGGGTCTTATCCCGCAGCGTGTCCATCGGCTGCCAGAAACCGTTGTGCTCGTAGGCCGCCAGCTGCCCTCGGGCCGCCAGCGTTTCCAGCGGCTCGGACTCCCACACGCAGTCGTCGCTGTCTATCAGGTCCAGCACGGACGGCTTCAACACGAAGAAGCCGCCGTTGATCATGCCGCCGTCGCCGCGCGGCTTTTCCTTGAAAAACTCCACGCGCTCGTTGCGGATTTCCAGCGCGCCGAAGCGGCCCGGCGGGTGAACCGCCGTCACCGTGGCCTCCACCGCCTGGCTGCGGTGATATTCGATGGCGGCGGTGATGTCGATGTCGCTGACGCCGTCGCCGTAGGTGAAGCAGAAGTCCTGCTCATTTTCCAGATGCCTGCGTACCCGGCCCAGCCGCCCGCCGGTCTGCGTGCTTTCGCCGGTATCGACCAGGGTCACCCGCCACGGCTCGGCATGGCGCTCGTGCACGAACATCTGGTTGTTGCTCAAGTCCAGCGTGACGTCGGAGGTATGGAGGAAGTAGTTGGCGAAGTACTCTTTGATCACATATCCCTTGTACCCCAGGCAAATGATGAAATCATTGATGCCATGCGCGGAGTAGATTTTCAGGATATGCCAGATAATGGGCTTGCCACCAATCTCTATCATCGGCTTGGGGCGAAGATGGGACTCTTCGCTGATGCGCGTACCAAGACCACCGGCCAGAATCACGGCTTTCATACATCTCTCTCTTGTTGCGCCCGGCGTATATTAAATGGATTCGATAATCCATTCCAATGTAAATCGGACATTCGCAAGACTGGATCCGCTTAGGAACGGGCATGCCGCCCGCGACTTCCAGTCAGTTTATGTCAGATCGCGCGCAGAGGCCGGAAAGCGGCCCCTGACTCGCGTCCATTGCGACTTTTATCGGCGTGAACGGCAAGGCACTTGAGCCGGAGATGGACGCGCGGCGCCAAAAAAGCGCGCCAGCGGCAGCCAAAGCTCCGCTGGCCGACGGAATGAAAAGCCCGCGCGCGGCAGAATCAGCTACCGAAATAGGCTTGCAAGGTATCCATCAAGTCCTGCACGCTCTTGGCCGCCACCGCCGGATCGAACTCAACCTTGCGCTGACGCCCTTTTCCGGCCGCCCAGTTGCTGACCAGGCACAAGTGGGCGTAAGGCAGCTCCAGCTCGCGCGCCAGCGCCGCCTCCGGCATGCCGGTCATGCCGACGATGTCCGCGCCGTCCCGTTCCAGCTTGAGGATTTCCGCCGCGCTCTCCAGCCTCGGTCCCTGGGTGCAGGCATAAACGCCGTCATGCACGCCGCTGATGCCTGAACGCTGAATCGCCTCGCGCAGCCCGCGGCGCAGATTGGCGTCATAGGGGCTGGTGAATTCGGCGTGCACCACCGGCCGTTCTGGGCCTTCGAAGAAAGTATGCTTGCGCCCCGAGCTGTAATCGATAATGTCGTGGGGAACCACCAAGCGGCCCGGCGCCATGTCCGGGCGAATGCCGCCCACCGTGCCGATCGCGATCACGCCTTTGACGCCCTGATTGTGCAGCGCCCAGAGATTGGCCCGGTAATTGATCTCATGCGGCGCCAGCGAATGGCCATAGCCGTGGCGGGCGATGAAAACCACATTCTGACCGGATAATTTGCCGAAGGTCAGCGCGCAGGAAGGATCGCCGTACGGTGTGCGCACTACCTGGCGATGCGTGACGTCCAATACCGGCAGCTGGGCCAACCCGCTGCCGCCGATGATAGCCAACATATTCGTTCCCCTTGTTTTCCCGCGCGGGCATCGACTGGATCGCTCCAGATCGAGAGACGGTTTCACCCGCTTTCTTTCACTTGCCGTCTGCTTGATTATGTCTGAATCCCGCTGTTTCAGGATAGTGCGCGGCGCGCGCTCAGCCGGGCTTTCATCGCCATCGCAAACAGACCGATAAAAGACGATGCCCCCGCCTAAGCGCATGCTCCCATTGCAAGCGCGGGCAGGACCACCGCCACGGAATCCCGCGTCTGGCGCGGAATATTATCGGCGCGCACCGCCATAATCCATGCCGATCGGCATTTTAAACGGCAAATCCAATCCATGAAGAATACATAAGTCATGCCTTGCCGATAAGAATGATAATAGTTATCATTAGCAAATGAACACATATCCTCCTCAGACCATCCCGGTGAAAGCGGCTCCCCCCGCGTCACCGCCGTTGCTGCACAGCCGCCAGCTGTTCGGCGACGGCCGCGAAGTGCTGATCGAGCATCAGGGCGAGATCTACCGCCTGCAGCTCACCCGCAACGGCAAACTGATACTGATCAAATAAACAACCGCAAGCCAGCCGACAGCCAGCCAGCGGAAACAACAACGACATTGGAGTTTCCATGGCCCTGTTCCGAGCCACCCCGCTGGTATTGAGCCTGGCTGCCGCCTGGCCCGCTTTCGCCGACACCGCATCTACGATGGAGACCGTTCAGGTCACCGCCCACCGCAGCGAGAAGCCGCTGGCGGAAACCGCGCCCAACGCCACCGCGGTATCGCGGCACAAGCTGGACGGCCGCCTGATACGCGACATCGCCGACGTGGCGAAATACGAACCGGGCGTCGACGTGGCGACGGATCCCAGCCGCCGCGGCAACGCCGGCTGGACCATACGCGGCATCGACGGTAACCGCATCCTGATGCTGATCGACGGCGTGCGCTTGCCAGAGGGCTACAGCGGCCGGCCAGGCATATACGAATCGGGACGCGACGCCGTCGAACTGGAAACCCTGCGCGCGATCGACATCGTCAAAGGCCCGACTTCCAGCCTTTACGGCTCGGACGCCATTGGCGGCGTGATCGGCTACCGTACCCTGACGGCAGATGATTTTGTCCCGGAAGAGAAAGGCGTGGGCGGCAGCATCAAAACCTTCGGCGCGTCCGCAGACCACAGCTGGGGCGCGGCAGGCGCCGTCGCCGCCAAGTCGGAGCGCGGCGATCTGCTGCTGCACTACACCCGCCGCAATGGCCACGAAACGCAAAACCAGGGCCAAAACGCCATTCAGGGCCCCGGCCGGACCGAACCCAATCCCAAAGACTGGCACAGCGACAATTTCCTCGCCAAATTCGGCGCCAACGCCAATGCGAGCAACCGGCTGGAATTCACGCTGGAGCAATACCAGCGCTCCGCCGATGCCGATCTATTGAACCAGATCACCGCGCGCGCGCCTTACAGCCAGGCCCAGGACCACACCAAGCGCACCCGCGGAACCGTCGCCTGGAAAGCCAAGCAACTGGGGCCGCTGGATGAGCTGACGCTCAAGGTTTATGGACAGCGTCTGGAAAACAGCGATACCGACATCAGCGGCGTCGCCAACGGCAACCGCACCTTCAACGACTACAGCTTCGAGCAGAAAACCGTGGGCCTGAGCCTGGACGCGGTGCAGAGCTTCCAGGCTCTGAACGCGCAACATCAGCTGCTGTGGGGCGTCGATCTCAGCAGCAGCGACACCTCGCGCCCGCGCAGCAAATACGCGATCACTGCGAACAACGCGTCCTCGCTGATGCCGGGCTATCCGAGCAAGCTGTTCCCGGACAGCAAATCCGACCGCCTGGGCCTGTTCGTCAGCGACGATATCAAGTTCGCCAACGGCATCGTGGTTTCGCCGTCCTTGCGCTGGGACCGCTACAAGATGCGCCCGGAGATGGACGCCGCCTACCTGCTGAACAACCCCAATCCGCAAGCCGTACCGTCGTTCAGCGACCAGGCGTTCTCGCCCAAGCTCGGCATCAGCCTGCCGCTGGCCGACAACTACACCGCCTTCGCCCAGCTCAGCTCCGGTTTCCGCGCGCCGCCGTTCGACCAAGCCAATATGGTCTTCGTCAATCGCGGCATGAGCTATGGCTACCAAGTGATAGCCAACCCGAACCTGAAATCGGAAACCAGCCGCGGCATCGAACTTGGTCTGAAAGGCAAGTGGAACAGCTTCGACTTTGCCGCGACCACGTTCTACAACCGCTATCGCGACTTCATCTCCCTGGTCACCCTGCCCCCCGCCAACGGCCTGATGACCAGCCAATACCAGAACATCGGCCGGACCGACATCAAGGGGGTGGAGGGCAGGATCAACTGGCGCTTCGCCCCGGGCTGGAGCACCAGCGCCTCGCTGGCCTACGTCCATGGCCGCAATCTGCAGGACAACACCCATCTGCGCGAAGTGGCCCCGCTGACTGCGGTTTGGGGAGCCCGCTATGACTCGGACCGCTTCGGCGGCGAAGCGCTGCTGCGGGCGGCTGCCGCCAAAAAGACCGACCTACCGGGCCAGTTCGGCGCGCCGGGCTACGGCACCGTGGACCTGACCGCCTACTGGAAGCCGGCGAAACAGACCGTCATCCGCGCCGGCGTCTTCAACCTGTTCGACAAGAAGTACTGGAAAGACGCCGACGTGCGGAATGTGTCCGGCAGCGACCCGATCGATCTGTACACCCAGCCCGGCCGCAACTTCAGCGCCAGCGTCGAATACCAATTCTGATCCACCTTGCGGGCGGCTCTGCCGCCCGCCACACCCACCGACAGGAGAACACCATGAGCCAGCTATGGGATCGCTACCAAGCCCTCAAAGCCAGCCAGCCCAAGCTGCGCGTCCGCGACGCCGCCATCGCGCTGGACGTCAGCGAATGCGAGCTGGTGGCCGCCGATCCGGCCGCCACCCCGCTGCAGCCGGAATGGTCGGCCATCCTCGCCGCTCTCGCTCCGCTGGGCCGGGTGATGGCGCTGACGCGCAACCACGCCTGCGTCCACGAGACCAAGGGCGACTACGCCAACGTCGAGTTCAACGGCAAGGTCGGCCTCGCCATCAATCCGGTGATCGACCTGCGCATCTTCCTGTTCCACTGGCGCCATGGCTTCGCGGTGCGCAGCGAAACCCCGCGCGGCATTCAGCGCAGCCTGCAGTTCTTCGATCGTCACGGCGAAGCGGTGCACAAGGTTTACCTGACCGCCGACAGCGACGTCGCCGCCTACGATGAACTGGCGGCGCGCTTCTCCGCGCCCGCCGCCGCGCTGGAGCTGGAGCCTGCCGCCGCGCCGGCCGCCGAGCAGCCCGACGAGTCCATCGACCGCGACGCCTTCCAGGCCGAGTGGCACAGCCTCAGCGACGTGCACGCCTTCCACCCCTTCCTGCGCCGCTGGCAGGTGTCGCGCCGCCAGGGCTTCCGCCTGGCGCCGCAGGGTCAAGCCTGGCGCGTTCGCGAAGACGCAGTGGAGCAGCTGCTGCGCCGCGCCGCCGCCATCGAGGCGCCGATCATGGTGTTCGCCGGCAACGGCGGCATGATCCAGATCCACACCGGCCCGGTCCGCAACGTCCAGGTAGTCGGCGACTGGCTGAACGTGCTCGACCCCAACTTCAACCTGCACCTGCGCACCGACCTGATCGCCGAAGCCTGGGTCACCCGCAAGCCGGGCGACAACGGCGTAGTCAGCTCCCTCGAGCTGTTCGACGAGCGGGGAGAATCGCTGGCCACCTTCTTCGGCGAGCGCAAGCCGGGCCGCCCGGAGCGCGCCGAATGGGTGAAGCTGCTGGGAGAACTGCCGCCGCTGGAGAAAGCCGATGTCGCGTAAGCCCCTGCTGGCCGGCCTGCTGCTGGCGGCGCTGCCGCTGATCGCCTCCGCCGCCGAGCGGCTGGTGGTGGTGACGCCCGACATCGCCGAAATCGTCGTCGCGCTGGGCGCGGCCGGCGAGGTGGTGGGCCGCGACCGCGGCAGCAAGGAGGCCGAACTGGCCCACGCCCAGGTAGTGGGCTTCTCGCGCGCGCTGAACGCCGAAGCCATCGCCAAGCTCAAGCCCACCCTGGTGCTGGGCAGCGCCGCCGCCCAGCCGCCTACGCTTTGGCCGCAGCTGAAGAAGCTGAAGCTGCGCGCCGAGGAAGTCAGCGCCCGCGAGGATGGCCGCGACTTCGCCGAGGCCATCCGCAAGGTGGGCTCGCTGCTGGGCCGCGACGCCGCCGCCGCCAAGCTGGCGTCCGACTGGCAGCGCGGCATGCAGCCGCGCGCCGGCCGCGCGCTGCGTTACCTGGTCAGCTACGACGGCAGCCTGGTCGCCGGCAGCGAAACCGCGTCCGACACGCTGATCCGCGCCGCCGGCGGCGTCAACGCCGCGGCCGGGCTGAACGGCTTCAAACCGTTGGCCCGCGACGCCTGGCTGGCGCTGAAGCCGGACGTGATCATCCTGGGCAGCCACACCGCAGCCGCTTACGGCGGCAAGGATGCCTTCGCCAAACGCCCGGAGATCGCCGCCACGCCGGCAGGCAAACAGGGACGCATCTATCTGCTGCCACCGCAGCAAGGCATGCTGATCGGCCTGGGCAGCCCGGAGGTGGTCGAACGGATGGTGAAGATGTGAGCGGGGCTCGACTGCTATGGCCCGGTCTGGCCGTCGCCAGCGTGGCGCTGCCATTGCTGGCGCTGTCCAGTTCCGCCGGCCAGATGTCATGGCCGAACCTAGCCGATCCGCTGGTCGCCGAGCTGCGCCTGCCGCGCGTGATCGCCGCGCTGGGCGTCGGCGCGGCGCTGTCCGCCAGCGGCGCGGCGCTGCAAGCGCTGTTCCGCAATCCGCTGGCCGACCCTGGCCTGATCGGCACCTCTGGCGGCGCCGCCCTGGCGGTGATCGCGGTGCTGGCATTGGGCCTGTCCGGCCTGTCGCTGCCGCTGGCGGCCTTCGGCGGCGGCCTGGCCGCCACCTGGCTGATCCTGGCGCTGGCGCGGCTGGCCAAGGGCGGCCTGGCCGGCCTGCTGCTGATGGGGCTGGTGGTCGGCGCCTTCTGCGGCGCCGTCTCCAGCCTGATCCTGTTTCTATCCGACGACCTGACGCTGCGCGCGGCCAGCAGCTGGCTGGCCGGCAATCTGGGCGCGTCGCTGCCCGGAAGCCAATGGGCGTGCCTGCTGGCGGCTGGTCTCGGCGTCGCGTTGCTGTGCGCGATAGGCCGCGATCTGGATTGCCTGCTGCTGGGCGAGGAAACCGCGCGCTCGCTGGGCATCGATACCCGGCGCACCCGCCGGCTCGCCGCCGTCGGCGCGGCGCTGGCCACCGGCGGCGCGGTGGCGATGTCCGGCGTGATCGGCTTTGTCGGCATGATGATCCCCAACGCGCTGTCGCTGCTGATCGGCGGCTGCCGCCGCAAGCTGATCCTGACGTCGGCCTGGGCCGGCGCGCTGTTCCTGCTGGCGGTCGACACCCTGGCGCGCAATATCGCCTGGCCGCTGGACCTGCCGGTGGGCCTGATGGCCGCCTTCGCCGGCCCGCCCTTCTTCATCTGGCTTTTCCGCCGTCAACAAGGGAGTCCCCGCGATGCCTGACACCCACACCCTGAAAGCGCGCGAGCTCGGCTACGACATAGCCGGCCGCGCGCTGCTGCGCGACATCCGCCTGGATCTCCCGGCCGGACAGATCAGCGCGCTGCTCGGCCCCAACGGCGCCGGCAAGACCACGCTGCTGCGCCTGCTGGCCGGCCTGGCCGTTCCCAGCCATGGCGCGGTGCGCCTGGCCGGCCAGTGCGTGTGCCGGATGGACGCGCTGCAGCGCGCCCGCCGCATCGCCTGGGTGCCGCAGCATCTGCCGGCCGACATTCCGCTGACGGTGGCCGAATTCGCCGCGCTGGGCCGCATGCCCTATCTCGGCGCCTTCACCCGCCTCTCTCCCCAGGACCGCGCCGCGGTGGCCGAAACGCTGGCCATCGTGGAGATGGACGGCTACGCGTCCAAGCGGCTGGACATGCTGTCCGGCGGCGAGCGGCAGCGGGTGGCCATCGCCCGCGCGCTAGCGCAGCAAGCGCCAGTGATCCTGCTGGACGAGCCGACCAACCATCTGGACCTGCGCCATCAGCACAAGCTGCAGCTGCTGCTGCGCGAATTGGCGGCCCGGGGCAAAACCGTCGTCCAGGTGCTGCATGATCTGCAATTGGCGGCCGAATACGCCGACCGAGCGGCGCTGCTGGAAGGCGGCCGGCTGGTGGCGGAAGGCTCGCCGCGCGCGGTGCTGACGCCGGAGCGCCTGCTCGAGGTCTACCGCTGGCCGGTGCGGCTCAGCCATGCCGCCCCGGACAGGCAGGCCGCCTGAAAAACAAAAGCCGCCTCCCGGATGCCGGGGGCGGCTTTCTCGACAACGGCTCGCCGTGTTACTTCAGCGCGTAGATCGCCGGCAGATTGCGCCAGGCGCCGCGCACGTCCATGCCATAGCCGAATACGTAGCGGTCCGGCACATCCAGGCCGACGAAGTCCGCCTGCATCGGTTTTTCCTTGCTGATCAGCTTGTTGGCGAACACGCCGCTGTAGAAAGCCTTGGCGCCCATGGCCATCACCTTGTCGCGGATCGCGGCCATGGTGTGGCCTTCGTCCAGGATGTCGTCCAGCACCAGCACCACGCGGTCGCGCACGTCTTCCTTCGGCGCTTGCTTCCACACCAGCTCGCCGCCGTGGGTCTTGTCGCCGTAGCGGGAAACGTGGACGTAGTCGAAGTCCAGCGGGAACTCCAGTCGCGGCAACAGTTGGCCGGTGAACACCACGGCTCCGCCCATCACGGACAGCACCAGCGGGTATTCCTCGCCCAGCTTTGCGGTGATCTCCACCGCCATGCGGTCGACGGCGGCGCTGACTTCCTCCGCGCTGAACAGCACGTCGGCGCTGTTGATCAGGCCGCGGGCTTCGGCAATATTAGGCATGATGACTCCTTGAACAGAACAAGCTGCGCCGCCGGAAAGCGGCGCGAATGAAAAAACCGTCAGTCGAGCTTCAGCTCGCGCAGGAAGGCGGCGAATTCGCCGGCCACTTCGTTGTGCTTCAGGCCATAGTTGACCGTGGCCTTCAGATATCCCAGCTTGGAGCCGCAATCGTAGCGGGTGCCCTGGAATGGCAGCGCCAGCACCGGCTCGCTCTTCATCAGCGCGGCGATGCCGTCGGTCAGCTGGATCTCGCCGCCGGCGCCGGCGGCGGTGTTGACCAGCTTGTCGAAAATGCGCGGGGTGAGGATATAGCGGCCGACGACGGCCAGATTGGACGGCGCCTCTTCCGGACGCGGCTTCTCGACGATGTGCTCCACGCTCTGGTGGCCCTGCGCGTTTTGCGCCACTTTGACGATGCCGTAGGAGCCGGTCTCTTCCGGCGCCACCGTCTCCACCCCCAGAATGGACGAGTGGGTCTCGTCGAACAGCCGCACCATCTGCTCCATCGCGCCCGGCGCGCCTTCGATCAGGTCGTCGGCCAGGATCACGGCAAACGGCTCATCGCCCACCACCGGCCGCGCGCACAGCACGGCGTGGCCCAGGCCCAGGGCCTCGGTCTGGCGGATATAGATGCAGCTGACCGACGGCGGGATGATTTCCTGCACCAGTTGCAGCAACTTCTGCTTGTTCTTGTACTCGAGCTCGGTTTCCAGCTCGTAGGCCTTGTCGAAATGATCCTCGATCGAGCGCTTGTTGCGGCCGGTGATGAAGATCAGCTCGGTCATGCCGGCGGCGATCGCCTCCTCCACCGCGTACTGGATCAGCGGCTTGTCGACAACGGGCAGCATTTCCTTGGGGCTGGCCTTGGTGGCCGGCAGAAAACGGGTGCCCAGACCCGCGACCGGGAATACCGCCTTGGTGATTTTCTTCATATCCACTCCGAAATCAATGTCGATCAGGCTCGATAACAGCGCCGCATTCTAGCCCGACTTCGCTCAAGGTCAAAATGTCTGTTGCCCCGCCAGCGCCTGCGCCACGTCCCGCAGCACCGGCTCCCAGGAGCCTGGCGACGGCTGCCGCCATAATTTCACCGATGGATACCACGGCGCGGTTTTCGCGTCCGCGAGGAAAAACGGCGCGCTCTCGGCCCGCAGCAGCGCCCACACCGGCCGGCCCATCGCGCCGGCCAGATGCAGGATGGCGGTGTCGACGCAGATCACCAGATTCATCTGCGCCGCCAGCGCGGCGGTATCGGCGAAATCGCCTATCGCCGGCTGCGCCACCAATCCCCGCAGTGGCTCCGGCAACTCTCCCGGCTGCAGGGCGAAGAAGTCGATGTCTGGCACGCGGCAGATTTCGGCGAACAGCTCCGGCGGCACCGATTTATGCTGGCGCCAGGCATCGGCGATGCCGACGCCCCAGCGGCCGCTCTCCCATACCACCCCCACCTTCAGGCGCCCGGCGTCCGGCAGCGGCGGCGTATCCGCGGCCACAGGATGCAGGTACGGCTCTACAGGCAGATTATCCAGCGTCGCGCCGAGCAGGCCCGGCAGCGACATCAGCGGCAACTGGCAGTCGAACGCCGGCGCGGCGTCCGGCGGCAGCAATTCGACGCCGTCGAATTGGGCAAACAGCCGGTGGAAGGTTTCCGGGCAGGCCAGCAGCAGCCGGGCGTCCGGATGCTCGGCGCGCAGGCGCGGCAGAAAACGCGCCATCTGCAGGCTGTCGCCCAGGCCTTGCTCGGCCCACAGCAGCAGCGCGCGATCGCCCAGCGGGCCGCCCTCCCAGAGACGGCCGGCATGGCGCGGCTTGAGGATGCTGCGCCAGCGCGCCTCGTACAACGGCCAGGCCTCCGCATAACGGCCGGCCAGCAACAGCGCGATGGACAGGCTGAACTGCAGGTTGGCGTCATTCGGCGCCAGCCCCAGCCCACCCTGCAGCACGGCGATGGCGTCGTCCAGCAACAGCGCGCTGGTGCAGACGTTGCCCAGGTTGTTGCAGCGGGCCGGCGTCAAGCCGTCCAGCTCGATCGCCTTCAAAAAGCAGGCAATGGCGTCCTGGTAGCGCAATTGATGCTGGCGCACCACGCCCAGATTGCTCCAGGCGTCGACGTGGCCGGGCTCCGACGCCAGCGCTTCTTCCAGCAGCTTGCCGGCCAGCTCCAGTTCGCCCAGTTCCTTCAACAATACCGCCAGATTGCTCTTGATGTTGGCCGAGGCCGGATTCAGCGCCGCCGCGGCCATGTAATCGTCCAGCGCGCGCGAGCTGTCTCCGGCTTGCAGACGGGCGCTCGCCCGGTTGGCCAGCGCCTGCCAATCGCGCGGATTGACGAGCAGGCAGCGATCGAACGCCGCGATCGCGCCTTGCCAGTCCCCTGCCGCCACCCGGCGGTTGCCTTCGTCGAAATCCGCCGTCACCACTGTCTTCAAGGCCATGAGAATCTCCGTCAACTTGCCGCCAGCAGCGCCTGCAGGCCTGCTTCGTCCAGTATTTCGACGCCCAGTTCCTGCGCCTTGGCGAGCTTGCTGCCCGCCTCCTCGCCGGCCACCACGTAATGCGTCTTCTTGGACACGCTGCCGGACACCTTGCCGCCGGCCGCCTCGATCATGGCCTTGGCCTGGTCGCGGCTCAGCGTGGGCAGCGTGCCGGTCAGCACCAGCGTCTTGCCGTCCAGCGGCAGCGCCGCCAGCTCGGCTGCGGCCGGCAGGCTGGACAGGATCTCGTCCCTCAGGCCGGCCAAGCGGCCCAGCGCCGCGCGGCGGTCCGGCTCGTCCAGCCAGTCGGCCAGCGCGTTGACGACTTCGGCCGGCAGTTCCAGCTCCAGCAGCGCGCGGCGCTCGCTCTGGGCCAGCCAGGCCAGGCTGCGCTGCGCGGCCAGTTGCTGGCTGCGCACCTCGGTCAGCCGGGGGATGGCCAGCCGCGCCAGCAGCGACGCGTCGTCCAGCCGCTCGCGCAGCTTGGGCGACGGCGCATGCTCGTCTGCCGGCCTCACTTCGGCCAGCAAGGCGTCCAGCGCTTTTTCATTGTTGTCCTCGGCGAAAAAGTCGGCCAGCGAATCGGCCACCACGCCGCCGATGTCCGGCAGCGCGGCGAACAGCGCCGCCGGGCAACGGCGAGTCAGCGCCATGGCGCCCAGCCAGTCGGCCAGCGTCTTGGCGGTGGATTCGCCGACATGGCGGATGCCCAGCGCGAACAGGAGCCGGGCAAGCGGCGGCGTCCGGCTGGCGTCTATCGCCTCGATCAGGTTTTCCGCCCACTTGCTGGCCACCTTGCCGGCCTTGACCGTCTCCGGCGTCGCGCCCTCGTCCTCGTCGGCGCGGCGTTTCATCTCCAGCAGGTCTTCCAGCTTCAGCCGGTACAGGTCGGCCACGCTCTTGACGTAACCGTACTCCACCAGCTTGTCGATGTAGCGCTCGCCCAGGCCATCGATGTCCATCATCCGCCGGCCGGCGAAATGCTGGATCGCCTGGCTGCGCTGGGCGCGACAGGACAGCCCGCCCGAACAGCGGGCGATCGCCTCGCCCTCTTCGCGCACCACGTGGCTGCCGCACACCGGGCAGGCTGCCGGCAAGCTATAAGCCGGGTATCGCGGCTCCTCACCGGCGCTGAACAGATCGCCGCCCTCGGCCGGCTGCATCGGCCGCTGCGCCAGCACCACTGACACCACCTCGGGAATCACGTCGCCCGCGCGGCGCACGATCACGGTATCGCCGACGCGCACATCCTTGCGCCGCACCTCGTCCTCGTTATGCAGCGTGGCGTTGGTGACGGTGACGCCGCCGACGAAGACTGGCTTGAGCCGCGCCACCGGCGTGATGGCGCCGGTGCGACCCACCTGCTCCTCGATGGCCTCGACCACCGTCAGCGCCTCCTCAGCCGGGAACTTGTGGGCGATGGCCCAGCGCGGCGCGCGAGACACGAAGCCCAGCGCGTCCTGCTGGTCTCGCCGGTTCACCTTGTACACCACGCCGTCGATCTCGAACGGCAGGCCGGCACGCCGGGCCTGCACGCCCTCGTAATAGCCGGACAGCCCCGCCACGCCGCGCACCACCGGCCGCAGGCTTTCCTCTACCACCGGGAAGCCCAGCGTCTTCAGCCATGCCATCTCGCCGGCATGGGTGGCCGGCCAATCGGCGCCCTCTACCCGGGCGATGGAATAAGCGAAGAACGACAGCCGGCGCTGCGCGGTGATGCGCGAATCGAGCTGCCGCAGGCTGCCTGCGGCGGCATTGCGCGGATTGGCGAAGGTCTTGTCGCCGCGTTCGATCTGGTCGGCGTTCAGGCGCTCGAAGTCGCGCTTCAGCATCAACACCTCGCCGCGCACCTCCAGCAGCGCGGGCGGATTCGCGCCGTCCAGCCTCAGCGGAATGGCGCGTATGGTGCGCACGTTCTCGGTCACCTGTTCGCCGGCCACGCCGTCGCCGCGGGTGGCGGCGCGAGCCAGGACGCCATGCTCATACACCAGCGAAATGGCCAGACCGTCGAACTTGGGCTCGGTGGCGTACTCCACTTCGGCCAGATCCAAACCCTTGCGCACCCGCTCGTCGAACTGGATCAGCTCGGCGTGGCGCTCGGCCGGGTCGGCCAGCTGCATGTCGGAAAAGGCGTTGGACAAGGACAGCATCGGCACCGCGTGCACGACGCTGTCGAACTCGGCCAGCGGCGCGCCGCCGACGCGGCGGGTCGGGGAGTCGGGGACAGCCAGTTCGGGGCTCGCCTCCTCCAGCGCCTGCAGTTCGCGGAACAGGCGGTCGTATTCGGCGTCGGGCACCGTCGGCGCGTCCAGCACGTAGTATTCGTGGCCGTAGCGGTTCAGCAGCTCGCGCAGCTCGGCTGCGCGCAGTTCGTTTGCGGTCATCGGAAACTCTCGAACGGCAAAAGGGCCGGCAAGGCCGGCCCTGTCATCATAAATTCATCGCTCAGGCGAACAGGCGCAAGGCAGCCACGCTGCCCGGCGCGATGCCGCGGTCGTCCATGCTGCCGTAGATATGCAGCAGCTGGTCGCGGATGCGGGTCAGGCCGGTTTCGCTCAGCACGCGGCGGTTGTCGTCCACCAGCTGCGCGTCGAACTCCTGCGCCAGCTGGCGCGCGAAATACACGGCGCGGTCGAACACGTCGACGCCGCCTGCCACGCGCGGCACGTCGAACAGCAGCGTCAGCGCGGGAAAGGACTTGTCCAGCAGCGTATGGAAGGTGAACGGCATCTGGTCCGCCGCCACCAGCGAATAAAGGGTGTTGCCGGAATCGGCCAGATAATGGAAAGCGCCGTCCGGCTCCAGTTGCAGGCCGGCGGCCTCGACGAAGCTGCGCAGCCGCGCGCCCTCGATCGACGACTTGGGCACGATGTTGATGCCGATCAGCACGTCGACATCGGCGCAGAAACGGTCCAGTTCGCGCGCGGCCACCAGCTTCTGCTGGCGCTGCGGGAAGCTGACCGCGGCGTCGTGGTCTTCGGCGAAGCGCGACACTTGCTGGCAGAAAGCGGCCAGTTCCTGCTCGGTCACCGCGCCGGAGCGGTCCACCATCTGCATGCTGATGTTGATCTGCTTGTAGCGGGTGCCGGGCAGCGCCTCGGCCACCTTCCACAAACCGCGCTCAGTGCGGCCGATCAGCTGGGTGCGCTTGCCGACATTGAAGCGCGGCATCGCCGCCAGTTCGTGCGGCTCGTGGAACACTACTTCGGCGATGAAGTCGAGCGAAGGGTCCAGCATCGCCACCACCAGCGCCTGGTGGTCGGCGGAGTCCATCGCCAGCTCGGCCTCGTCCTCTTCGTCTATCACCGGCACATCCAGCTGCTGCGCGGCCGGCTCCTGCCGCGGCGGAAGCGCCTGCTCGCGGACGAAGGGCGTCTGTTCGGGCAGTTGCGGCTCGAACATCGGCTCGTCATCCTCCGGCTCTAGCTCCGCGTCCACCAGCACCGGCTCCATCCGGTCCGCGCGAACGCCGTCGCGAACATTGTTCTTGGGCACACCGAGCAAGACGTCGTCATGGGCGCGTGCGAACGCCTGCTGCGTCCGCTTACGGAAACGCCATTCCTGGAACACGTTGAAACCGACAACCAAGGCGATCACGCCGCCGCCCAATATCAATACACCAATCTGCAATTCGCTCATTAGCCAGTCCGCATTAAGGCGAATAATCGAAGCCGCCTATTCCAAAAACCATCAAGAGCCGTTCACGCCCCGACGCCGCGCCTCTTTGAATCCGCGTCACGCGCCCCGGCCGCCAGCCGTTTTTGCGACAGTGCTCTTCAGGCGGCTTCCCGCTATTATCCTGTTCCTGCCCAGCCGCTGTTCCCCGCGGCCGGCCCGCTCTTCACGGGCATTTCACGCTCATTATAACGAAAGCCCGCCTCGGCGCACCATTTGGCAATGCTTTAAGGCTTGACAAAAGCCGATCCCAGACTGGCGTCACGCCGGATTCCGGTTTATCCCCGGCACCCGTCGACTCCGTTTCCCCATTTACTGTCAGTCAGGACAGGACGATGTAGAAAATTTTGCCAGGATGAACATGACATTTCAGACAGGCGAATTTATCCAAAGCGCGTGTCAGAATTGTAGGTGACTCTGTCATAGGGCCTTCTTCTGTACCACTTTTTGCTAGAACAGCACGGGGACTCTTTCGATGAAAAAATCCGATCAAGCCAGTTTCCTGCCTGTCGTGCGCGAACTGTCGCGCACCTATCAGGCCTTTGAACAGTTCGCCAGCTACAACATCCGCCGGCTGGGACTGACACCACCTCAATTCGACGTCGTCACCACGCTGGGCAACAGCCAGGGGATGAACTGCAAGGAACTGTCCGATCACACGCTGATTACCAAGGGCACGCTGACCGGCGTGCTGGACCGCCTGGAAGACAAGGGCATCGTCACCCGCAGCATGCAGCCCAACGACCGCCGCAGCGTCTTCGTCGCTTTGACTCCTTACGGACAGCAATTGTTCAATGACGCCTTCCCGGCGCATCTGGACTATATGCACAACGCCTTCCAGCAATTCGGCGAGCAGGACCTCTCCGGATTCTGCAGCGAGCTGGGACGCCTGCGCGCCAGCTTCAGCCAAGCGCTGGAGCAGCAGGAAAACACGCCGGCCTGAGCCGCCGCGCCGGCAGGGCCGCTAGCGCCCTTCCTCCTCGAAGCGCACCGGCACAGTCAAATCCGACTCCACCGGTTTGCCGTTGCGCTTCGCGGGAACGAAACGCCAGCGCGAAACCGCACCCACCGCGGCTTGGTCCAAGCGTCGGTAGCCGCTGCCGCGCGCCACAGACACCTCCAGCGCGCGCCCATCCGCGCCGACTCTGACGCTTAGCGTCACAACGCCCTCCTCTCCCAACTGGCGCGAACGTTCCGGATAAACTGGTTTTGGATTCCGCAAATACGACGGCGCGTACAAAGCTTCACTGTCGCCCTCGGGCTGAACTTGGCTTTTTCCCGAACCATCAATTTTGCCGGCGCCGCTCGCTCCGCCTGAAACCGCAGCTCCGCCTATGCTCGGAATCGCCTGTTCCACAGGCTGCAGCTCTGGCATTTCCGATCCGATAGCTTCCCGCAACTCAGGTGCCTTGCTTGGCGCATCTGTCGCGGCCTGTCCGCTGGACTGCGGTCGCGCTCTGGTTTCAACCGGCCTCGCAGCGCCATCGCCCATCCCGAACCGCCGACCTGCGCCTGCCGCACCGCTCCGTGCCGCCGGACTAGCCGGTTGCAGCTCAAGCGCCAGCGCCGACGCGCGCGCCGGCGGACGGATGGGCTGGCCATCCAGCGCCCACCATGCGGCCAAGGCCGACAAATGGATGGCCGCGGACAACAGCAGCGCCCGGCCCAGGCGCTTGTCTTCCCCGCTCAGCAACGCATCGCCGCCCCCGAGCGGCTGTACTGACACCACGCCACCACGCAGCACAGCAGGTAGAACAGGAAGAACATCGCGAACGCCGGCAAAAAGCTGCCGAACCAGCTCAAAGCCGAGCCGAAGGCCTTGGGAATCACGAAGCCGCCGAACGCCGCCATCACCGAGCTGACGTTCATCGCCGACGCTCCGCGCCGGCCACCGCGCGCATAGGTCTGCGCCAGGCTCTCGCCGCCGCGCTGAGCGTCGCGGCCGGCCTGGATCAGGAAAACCTTGGGCGCCAGCTGGTAGGAAGAGCCGTTACCGACCCCGGCGGCGAAGAAAATCAGCTGGAACATCGCCAGAAACAGCCAGAACGAACCGCCGCTGGCCGCCGACGGCAGGCTCAGATAAACGCCGACGGTGCCCAGCGCCATCAGCAGATTGCTGGCCACCGTAGCTATGCCCCCGCCGATGCGGTCTCCCATCCAGCCGCCCAGCGGCCGCGACAACGCGCAAACCATCGGCCCGACGAACAGATAGGGACTGGCGTCCACCTGGGGGAACATCGCGCGGGCGAGCAAGGGGAAGGCGGCAGAGAAGCCGAGGAAGGTGCCGTAACTGCCCATGTACAGCAAGCAGATATACCAGGTGTGGGCGTCGCGCATCGCGTCCAGCTGGTCGCGCGGCGTGATTCTCAGCTTGGGCAGATCGTGCGCGTACAGCAGGCAGGCCAGCGCGATCAACACCGCCAGCGGCAGCCAGATGTAGGCGGCGTTCTGCAGCCAGACGAAGTGCACCTCTCCGCCCCGTCCCCACACCTGCGGCTCGCCGGCCCGCGCGCCGAATAGCGGATACAGGATGCACAGCGGAATCAGCAACTGCGCGACCGACACGCCCAGATTGCCGAGGCCGGCGTTGAGGCCCATCGCCAGGCCCTTCTCCGACTTGGGAAAGAAAAAGCTGGTATTGGACAAATGCGAGGCGCTGGCACCGCCGCCGATGCCGCACAGGCCGGCCACCAGCAGCAATTGCCAGAACGGCGAGGAAATGTCCTGCACCACTCGACCGACGCCCCAGGCCGGCAACAGCAGCAGCAAGGTGGATAAGCCCAGCCACAGCCCGCCGCCCACCCAGCTCCAGATCCAGGAGTAGATCAGCCGCATCAGCGCGCCGACCAGCGGCGGAATCGACACCAGCAGGAACTGCTGCTGGCCGGAAATCAGGAAGCCGACCGCCGGCAGGTTGACCACCACCATGCTCCACATCATCCAGATATTGAAGTTCAGATGCAGCGAGAAGATGGACAGCCACAGATTTCGCCGGGCGATGCCGCGGCCGCGGCTCAGCCAGAAAATGACGTTCTCCGGCTCCCAACGTTTGATGCTTACAGTCATGAACAGATTCCACGGTGACGGAACGGCGCGGCCGAACAATTGCGATCAGTCCGACAGGCCGGCGGCGCAGTATGCCATCCGCCGTTCCAGCCCGGCCTTGCGCCGCGTCAATACCGGCCAATGCGCCTGTCCACGATCTTTTCAGGGCTTTTGAGCCGGCTTGCGAGAAACCAGCCTTGCCTGCGCTGCGCCGCATCCTCAGCGGCCCGAGAGCCGCGCTCGGGCCGCCGAAAACAAGTCTAGGCGGTCTCGCGCATCTTCAGCGCCTCGACGATGTCCACCGCGACGATGCGGCTGACGCCCTGCTCCTGCATTGTCACCCCTACCAGTTGCTCAGCCATCTCCATCGTCAGCCGGTTATGGGAAATATAGAGGAACTGGGTGCGCTCGGACATTTGCTTGACCAGATCGCAGAAGCGGCTGGTATTGGCGTCGTCCAGCGGCGCGTCCACTTCGTCCAGCAGGCAGAACGGCGCCGGGTTCAGGGAAAACAGCGAGAACACCAGGCTCATCGCGGTCAGCGCCTTCTCGCCGCCTGACAGCAGATGGATGGTGCTGTTCTTCTTGCCCGGCGGCTGGGCGATGATCTGCACCCCGGCGTCCAGCAGGTCTTCGCCGGTCAGCACCAGCTCGGCGCGGCCGCCGCCGAACAGCGTCGGGAAGAATTCGCGCATCTTGGCGTTGACCGCGTCGTAGGTGGCCTGCAGCATCTCGCGGGTTTCGCCGTCTATCTTGGCGATCGCCTCCTCCAGCGTCGCCATCGCCTGGTTCAGGTCGTCGGACTGGGTCTGCAGGTATTCGCCGCGCTTCTTCGCCTCTTCCAGCTCCTGCAGCGCCGCCAGGTTGACCGCGCCCAGGCCTTCCAGCGCGCGCGCCAGCCGGGCGATTTCCGCCGCCAGCGCGTTCGGCTTCACGCCTTCGTTCAGATCGGCCAGCAAGGCGGTTTCGTCGGCCTCGGCCTGCGCCAGCTCCTCGGCGAAACGCTCCATCGCCAGCCTGGCTTCCTGATGCTTGAGCAGCCAATCGGAGCGCGCCTCGCGCAGCGCCGGCAGCGCGGC
>NZ_JAJOHV010000090.1 GCF_021129175.1 Chromobacterium piscinae
CGCCGAGGCCGCCGCCGCGCAGGGCCACGCGCTGTCGGCCCACCTCGCGCGCCAAGGCATCGATGCCGGCATCCAGCCGGGCGCGGTTCCGGGCACGCGCCGCATCCATTACGCGGCGCCTGGGCAGGCCAAGCTTTCCATCGTGGCGGCGGATGCCGGCGATGGCTCGCATCTTGGCCCCTGCGTCGAGGCGCTGTTGTCCGGCTTGAATGGCTTCCCATGCGAATTCCTCGCCGTCGCGCCGGCGGCGGACCTGCCGCCGACAGCGAGGCTGCTGCCTTGCGATCCGGCGCTGAGCCTGGCCGCGCGCTACCAGTTGGGCGCGGAGGCGGCAAGCGGCGATTACCTGTTGTTCGTGGACAGCCGGGTGGAAGTCGCGCAACCGGGCGCGGTCGCCGCGCTGCTCGGCTTGGCAGCGCGGCCGGAGGTCGGCGCAGTCGCGCCGCGGCTGTTGCGGCCGAACGGCGCGGAAGTCTGGCGCGGGCCTTTGCTGTTGGGCGCTGAGGACGGCGCGGCCACAGTGTTCGATGGCGCGGCCGAGTCGGAGCCGGGCCATCTGAACCGGCAGGCGGTGGAGCACAACCCAGGCGGCCTGCTGCTGGATTGCTTGATGATGGGCCGGGCGTTCTACCAGCAGATCGGCGGTATCGACGCCTCGTTGCCGGATGTTTTCAACGCGGCCGTCGATCTGGGGCTCAAAGTCCGGGCTGCGGGCAAGTGGCTGGTGTGGACGCCTTTCGTGTCCGCCGGCCGGCTGGTGGACATCGACGCGTCGGCGGCGTCCGCCGTTTGCGACGCGGACGCCATTTCCCAGCGCTGGCAAGGCTGGCTGGCGCAGGACGCCGCCCATAACCGCCATCTGTCGCTGGTCGGGCCAGCGCCTTTCCGCATCGACAACGTGTTTTCCGCGGAGTGGGATGCCGATTTCCATGAACGGGCCCGGATACTGGCCTTGCCCGGCGAATCCCGGGCCAGCGCGATGCGTCTCTGCGCGCCGCTGGGGCGCCTGGAGGAGGGAAACCAGTATCTGACGACGCGGGTTCCCGCCGCGCAGCGCATGCCGGGGCCGGGGGAAATGGAGAGACTGGCACCCGACGTACTGCTGCAGACCGCGCGCTTCGATCCGGCTTTCCTGGAGTGGCAGCGCCGGTCGCGCCGCCGCCGGCCCGGCATGCTGTCGATCCTCGCGCTGGACGGGCTGGATTGCGGGCCAGGCATGACGGCTCGCTATGGCTTGGCCCATTTACGGGCGCTGGCGCGGGAAGTGGACAGGATCATCGTTCCCACCGAGTCGTTGCGGCGGATGGTGGGCGAGTTCGCCCAGGACGTGCGCCTGGTGCCGGATGGTTTGGACGAGGCGCGTTGGAACAATTTGCAGTCGCTGCGCCGCATCGGCAAGAAGCCCAGGGTCGGCTGGATCGGAACCCATGGCGAAGCCGCGGACCTGCTGCTGTTGAGCGGCCTCATCCTGGCGACGGCCGGGGAGATCGACTGGATCGTGTTGGGCGATTGTCCCGAAGTGCTCAAGCCCTGCCTGGCCGAACACCACTCGTTTGATCTGTCCGATGATGGCTATCCGGCCAAGCTGGCGAGTTTGAGCCTGGATTTGGCGGTGCTGCCCAAGACCTGCGTGCTGGTCAATGAAGTGGCCAGCCCCTTGCGCGTGCTTGAATACGGCGCGCTCGGCATCCCGGTGGTTTGCAGCGCGGTGGGCGAGTGGGGCGATACTCAGGCGCCGGTGGTGAAAGTGGAAAATGACGCGTCCAGCTGGGGCCGGGCGCTGCGCGAATGGACGGGCGATCCGCAGGCATCGGCCAAGGCGGGAGACGAATTGCGCGCCTGGGTGATGGAAAATGGCCTGTTGGAGCGATATTTGCCCTTATGGCAGCAGGCCATCGGCCGATAAAGCATTATGCGGCATCGTTTGATCCCGCGCGCTTGCCGCGCGGGCCTGGATCGATGAAGCCGGGCCTGAGCGACTGGGGCCGGCGGCAGGTTTTCATGAAATCGTTAGCGTTGCAGATGAATGGCGGGTCCGGCGCAAGGCGCCTGGGTCAGACCGTTGATCGGGGAGGGTGGGATGAAGAAACTGCTGTTTGTCGTGCCCATGCACATTTCCTGGGACTCGTTTACCAAGCCCGAGTACTACAATGTGCAGCTGGCCAAGGGCGATGGGAAGGTTTACAACATTCCCCGCACCGATTTGCCCCTGGGGCCGTTGTCGATTTCCGCGTACTTGAAGAAATTTCTGTCGCTGGACGTCAAACTGATCGATTTCAACGCCGAGGTGAATGCGCTCGATGCGGTGCCCTTCGATTGCTTCGAGGCGTTGTGTCGGCATTTCTTCCAGCAGATCAAGGATTTCCAGCCGGACTTCGTCGGCATTTCCTCGCTGTTCAGCCCATCCTTTCCCAATTTCATGGACTGCGGCCGGGTGGCGAAGGAGGTTTGGCCGGACAGCATCGTGGTCGGCGGCGGCAATATCCCGACCAATAGCTACGAGCAGATTTACCGCGACATGGGCTGCACTTTCTTCGACGGCCTGTGTTTCGGCGAGGGCGAGAAGCCGATGTTGCATTTGCTGGAGTCGGACGACCCGCGCGCCTTCCTGGCCAACTCGGATACCTGGATCACCCGGGGCAAAGTGATGGGCGCGGAGCTGTTCGCGCCCAAGCACGACTTCATCGACGACCTGGATGAAATCCCGTTCTTCGATTACGACCTGTGCGATATCGACAAACACGAGATCAACCAGGTGGTGGCGTCCTACCACAACCTGGACAAGACCCGCGGCTTCCACGTGATGACCTCGCGCGGCTGCCCTTTCCTGTGCACCTTCTGCGCCTCGCACCGGACCCATGGCCGCTCGATGCGCTACCACTCGCTGGCGCGCGTGCAGGAGGACTTCACCCGCCTGGTAGAGAAGTACGACGCGGCGACGGTCATCTTCCAGGACGACCACCTGATGGCCGATTCGGACCGGGTGTACAAGATCCTGGAGATCGTGAAATCGCTGAAGCTGCATTCGGTGTACCAGAACGGCCTGACGCTGTATGCGCTGGACCGTCCGATGCTGGAGGCCTTCTGGGACGCCGGCGTCCGCCACCTGGTGCTGCCGGTGGAAAGCGGCAGCGAGAAGGTGCTGAAGAAGCAGATGCGCAAGCCCTTGAAGATGAAGATTTCCGAAAGGGTGGCCAGGGATTGCCGCGATCTGGGCATCTACACCAACACCAATATCCTGATCGGCATGCCGGGCGAGACCAAGGCTGACTTGGAAGAGGCGCGACGCAATCTGCGCGAGATCGCCTCCAACTGGTTCAACATCGCCTGCGCCAGCCCCATCGTCGGCAGCGAAATCCACGACATCTCCAAGGAGAAGGGCTACATCAAGATCAACGATCTTGGCTCCGACTACCGGACGGCGGTCATCAATACCGAAGATTTCAGCGCCGAGTTCATCCAGGAATACCAGTACTTCATGAACCTGGATCTCAATTTTGTCCATAACTACGATATCCGCTGCGGCAACTATGCTTGGGCGGAGCGCGGGCTGAAGAACGTGCTGCGTCTGAAGAGCGACCATGCGTTCGCCCATTACTATCTGGCGAAGTGCTACCGCGAGTGGGGGCGGACAGGGGAGGCCGAGCTTCACTATGCCAGTTATCTGGAATCGATCCAGACGCCGTTCTGGGGACGCTGGGCGTGGATTTTCGGCCTGGAGGGCATCAATCCGGCCGACTGGTCGGAGGAGCATTACGGCCTGCTGGCGGAAGTCCTGGTCCCTCCGGCCATGATCGACGCCGACGACACCCAAGCCATCGCCGCTTCGGCCTGAAACAACCCGGTCTTCTGGCCGGACCCATGGAGCGAAACTGCGGGCAATGCGCGGTTTCGCTCCATGTTTTGCCTTATGGCCCGCGAAGAAGTGATGGCCGCCCCCGGTAGCTCACGGCGCGGTCCAGCCGCGATCTGTTATGCTGTTTGAAGTGGCCGGATTCATCCATCTCTTAGCGAGCCTCAGCCATGAAATCACAGGAAAATAACGTGGAACAACAACCTCGCAAGCCGCGCATTGGCGTCCTGACCCGAGACCTGCAGGACGCAGCCTGCTTCAAGTTGCGGCTGGGCGATCCGCTCCGCCTGATGTCGCCGGTGCTAGATGCCTATCTTTTCCGCAACCAAGTTGAGTACAGCTTCGAGGGTGATTATCCATTCAAGGATGATCAGGATTTTGTGGACTCGATGGACATGTTCGTCGTCCAGCGACTGTTTCCTTACCCGGAATTTCGGCCGGTGCTGGAGATGATCGTAGAGTCCGGCAAGCCCTTGGTCTACGAAACTGACGATTGGCTGCTGGATACACCCGAGCAGCACGTGATGTACAGCTTGTGCCAGCCGGCGTTCGACGGCATCGAATGGCTGTTGCCCAAGTGTTCGCTGGTGACCGTGTCGACCGAGGCGCTGGTCGAAAAGGTGAAGCCATACAACGACAAGATTTTCGTCTTCCAGAATTGCCTGGCGTCGGAACGCCTAGTGGAGCCGATGCCGCACAGCGGCCAGATCACCATTGGCTTCGCCGGCACCAGCACTCACGGCAAGGACGTGGAAATGGTGTCCGCCGCGTTGAAGCGGATTTATCACGAGTACGCCGGCCAGGTGAAATTCGTGTTCTGGGGCGATGTGCCCCCGGACTTCGTCGGCATCAAGGATGTGCGCAAGGTGGCGGAATTCGTCACTTACAACGAATACCTGGCGGAGCTGGCCAAGCTCAAGATCGATATCGGCATCGCCCCGCTGGTGCGCAGCGAGTTCAACGACTTCAAATCCGACATCAAGTGGCTGGAGTACGCGGTGGTCGGCGCGGCGGCGGTCGTGTCCGAGGTCCCGCCATATGCGGATCTGAAGGACAGCGGCCTGGCGGTGGTGGCGGAAAATACCGAAGACGGATGGGTGACCGGGGTCAGCAAGCTGATCGACGACCCTGAGTTGCGCGTCCGCCAGGCAGAGGCCGCCCGCCGCCATGTGCTGGACAAGCGCTTGCTGGAACAGCGGGTCGGCGATCTGCTGGCCCAGTACGCCGAATTGTTGCCGGATGGCCTTAAAGTCCAGATGCCGGCCCAGTTCGGCCATATCATCCAATACGATCTGGGCGAGAACGACATAGACGGCTCGAAGGCCTACCGGCGCTTGGTGAAGCGCCGCCAACTGCGGGAAGTGCACGCGGAGCAGCTTGCCGAGCGCATGATGCTGGCCTGGAAGCAGGTGCCGATGTTCAACCTGATCGTTCTGGCGCCTGGCAACCGGTTGGCGCGGCTGTCGGAAACGTTCTCCGCGATGGAGGACGTGTTGTACCGGAACTGGCGGTTGATCGTGATTTCCGATACGCCGGAACCCGACCCGATCTTCAGCAGCAATCCTCAGCTCGCCTGGCTGCAGCTGGATAGCCTGGAGAATGACCAGCAGGTGGCGGATGTCATCAACAGCGTGATCGCCGACGTGCCGTCAGACTGGGTGATGCTGCTGCCGGCAGGCGCGCGCCTGCAGCCCAATGCGCTTGCGCGGCTGGGCGAGGAAATTCACGTCCATCCGGAATACGGCGCCATTTACTGCGACCATGACGTGGTCTCGCCGATGGGCAGACGCTTCCGTCCGGCTTTCTTGCCGGATTTTTCACCCGATTATCTGCGCTCCATGGACTACACCAGCTACGCGGTGGCGTTCAAGCGGGAAGTCCTGGCCAAGCTTGGCGGCATGCAAGCCTATCCGCGCGCGTATTGCTACGATGCGCTGCTGCGCGTGTACGAGCGCTGGGATCGCGGCGCGATCGGCCATGTCGACGATGTGCTGGTATCTCTGCCCTGGGTGGATCCCAAGAGCGACCGTCTGGGCAACGCCTCCCGGCGGGTGGCGCTTGAGAGCCATATCAATCGCTGCGGCCTGCCGGCGTCGGTGGATGAGGGGCTGGTGCCGGGCACCTTCTATTACCAGTACCAGTTGCTGGCTTCGCCGCTGGTGTCGGTGATCATCCCGAGCAAGGACAAGCTGGAGTGCCTGGAGCCCTGCCTGGCCGGCTTGTTCGGCACCACGGCGTACCAGAATTTCGAAGTGCTGATCGTCGACAATGGTTCGGAAGACCAGGAAACCTTCGAGTTCTATGACCGAATCCAGGCGAGCCATCCGGGCCGGATCCGCATCCTGGCCTACGATGCGCCGTTCAACTTCTCCGCCCAGTGCAATCTCGGCGCGCGGGAGGCGCGCGGCGAATACCTGCTGTTGCTGAACAATGACACCGAAGTGGTGTTTCCGCATTGGTTGGAGCGCTTGCTGGCGACCGCGCAGCAGCCGGGCGTCGGCGCGGTGGGCGCGCGCCTGTTGTATCCGGAGATCGGCCGCGTGCAGCATGCCGGCATCGTGCTGGGCATGCCCGGCGGGATGTATTCGGTGGCCGACCATATCTTCGAAGACATGGATTACCTGTTCCCGGGCTACCTGAACCGCAGCCTGACCATGCAGAACTATTCCGCCGTCACCGCGGCCTGCCTGTTGGTGGAGAAGCAGATCTACGACCTGGTGGGCGGAATGGACGAGGAGAAGCTGCAGGTCTGCTTCAACGATGTCGATTTCTGCCTGAAGGTCCAGGCGGCCGGCCTTCGCAACGTCTACAACCCGTTCGTGGTGCTGTACCACCACCACGCCAAGAGCATAGGCCGCGTCACCACCGATCCGCGGCCTGCCTTGAAGGCGGCGGTGCGCGAGCGCGAGGAGATGGAGGTGATGCTGGCGCGCTGGCTGCCGGTGCTGGCGAACGATCCCGGCTTCAACCGCCACCTGTCGCTGCGCAACAAACGCGGCTTGATCGAATCTGACCGCATCGTCGCCTGGGATGCGAAGCTGCCGGGCCGCAAGCGGGTGCTGGGCGTGCCGGTGCCGGGCGGCAGCGGCGAATACCGTTTGAGCCAGCCGCTGTCGGTGCTGCAGGAAAAAGGCAAACTGGATGGCGAGATCCACCAGCCGTCCGCCGGCATTCCCACCGTCGTGGAACTGGCCCGCCAGGCGCCGAATACGGTATTGCTGCATACCGGCATCAGCGATTATCTCTATGAGACGATGGATGCCTACCGCAAGTACATCCCGGATCTGCGCATCGTGTTCGGTCTGGACGACCTGGTGGGCGGTGTGCCGGAAAAGAGCAGCCTGTACGACCACTGGTCCCGCCACTATCCCGACGCGAAGCAGCGTCTGCGCCGGGTGTTGAAGTTGTGCGACGCGGCGGTGGTGTCCACCCAGCCGCTGGCCGATTTCATCCAGAACATGGTGGGCGAAGTGGCGATCGCGCCGAACCGGCTGCGCAGAAGCGTGTGGGGCGAGCTGAAGTCCGAGCGCCGCACCGGCAAGAAGCCCAGGGTGGGCTGGGTGGGCGCCGGCCAGCACCGCGGCGACCTGGAGCTGATCCATGAGGTGATCCTCGCCACTTACAAGGAAGTGGACTGGGTGTTCATGGGCATGTGCCTGCCGCAGTTCCGCCCCTATGTGGTCGAGATGCACCATGCGGTGCCCTTCGCCGACTATGCCGCGAAAGTGGCCAGCCTGAATCTGGATCTGGCGGTCGCGCCGCTGGAGCTCAATCCTTTCAACGAGGCGAAGAGCAATCTCCGGCTCTTGGAGTACGGTGTGCTGGGCTGGCCGGTGGTGTGCACCGATATTTATCCGTATCAGACCAATGACGCGCCGGTATGCCGCGTGCCCAATCGGGCGGACGTCTGGATCGAGGCCATCCGTGCGCGGGTGCATGATCTGGACGCGCTGGCGAAGGAAGGCGATGCGCTGAAGGCCTGGTTTGATAAAGACTATTGGCTGGAGGACCATTACGAGGAATGGTTCCGGGTGCTGCATGGTTGATGGCAGGCAGGATTGAATGGAGGTTAAACCCCGGGCATGGCCCGGGGTTTTTATTTCCGAAAGAAATAGTCTGTCATTTTGGTAATTTTGCCATTTTCATCAACGTTTCCCGACTGGGGCCGATCAAGTTGGCAACAGGCAATTATTTTGGTGGCCCAGCTGGGCTGATAAGGGGAACGAAATGGCAATTACCGTCAATACCAATATTTCATCGCTGCAGGCCCAGCTGAACCTGAACGGCTCCCAGGCTTCTCTGTCGAAGTCGCTGGCCCGCCTGTCTTCCGGTCTGCGCGTCAACAGCGCCAAGGACGACGCTGCCGGCCTGGCGATTTCGCAGACGCTGACTTCGGCCATCCGCGGCAATAACCAAGCGATCAGCAACGCCAACGACGGTATTTCCGTAGGTCAGACCGCTGAAGGCGCGCTCGGCCAGATCGCCAACAACCTGCAGCGTATCCGCGAAATCGCGGTGCAGTCCTCGAACGCCTCGGTGAGCAACACCAACCGTTCGCAGCTGCAAAACGAAGTGGACCAGCTGACCCAGGAAATCTCGCGTATCGTGCAGACCACCCAATTCAACGGCACCCAGCTGTTGTCGGGCAGCGCGGTGCTGACTTTCCAAGTGGGTTCGTCCGGCGCCAGCAGCAACCAGGTTTCGGTTTCGTCGGTGGACATGACTTCCGGGGGCGTGTTGTGCAGCTACAGCTCGGCGCTGACAGCCACCGGCACGATCAACATCACCACTCAGTCGGGCGCCTCGGCCATTCTGTCGTCGCTGGATTCGGACATCGCGGAAATCTCCACGGTGCGCTCCACCTGGGGTTCGGTGCAAAACCGGTTCGACGCGGTGGTGGCCAACCTGCAGAACTACGTGCAGAACCTGACCGCGGCCAACAGCCGCATCATGGATGTTGATTTCGCGTCGGAAACGGCCAACCTGACCAAGAATCAGATTCTGCAGCAGGCCGGCAGCTCGATTCTGAAGCAGGCGAACTCTCTGCCGCAGGCCGCCCTGACGCTGCTGCAGTAATCGTTTTCTAAGCCGCGTCGCCGCAGCCTGTCGGATTGGCTGCGGCAGACGATGGAGAAGGCGACAGGCGAAATGAGGGAAAGAGGTTTGCGGCGATGATGTGAAAATTCACACTTCGGCCATAAAGTTCGGACCTCCTCGGTCGATAAGTTGTGTAAGCAAGCTGTTTTGCCCACACAAAGCACCAGGAGAGTCACCATGGCTATTACCGTCAACACCAATGTATCCTCGCTGCAGGCGCAGCTGAATTTGAACAACTCGCAGATGTCGCTGACCAAGTCGCTGCAACGTCTGTCTTCCGGCCTGCGCGTCAACAGCGCCAAGGACGACGCCGCCGGCCTGGCGATTTCGCAGACGCTGACTTCGGCCATCCGCGGCAACAACCAAGCGATCAGCAACGCCAACGACGGTATTTCCGTAGGTCAGACCGCTGAAGGCGCGCTGGGCCAGATCGCCAACAACCTGCAGCGTATCCGCGAAATCGCGGTGCAGTCCTCGAACGCCTCGGTGAGCAACACCAACCGTTCGCAGCTGCAAAACGAAGTGGACCAACTGACCCAGGAAATCTCGCGTATCGTGCAGACCACCCAGTTCAACGGCACCCAGCTGTTGTCCGGTAGCGCGGTGCTGACTTTTCAAGTGGGTTCGTCCGGCGCCAGCAGCAACCAGGTTTCGATTTCGTCGCAGGATATGACTTCCGCGGGCGTGCTGTGCAGCTACAGCTCGGCGCTGACAGCCACCGGCACGATCAACATCACCACTCAGTCGGGCGCCTCGGCCATTCTGTCGTCGCTGGATTCGGACATCGCGGAAATTTCGACGGTGCGTTCCACCTGGGGTTCGGTGCAAAACCGGTTTGACGCGGTGGTGGCCAACCTGCAGAACTACGTGCAAAACCTGACTGCGGCCAATAGCCGGATCGTGGATGTGGACTTTGCTTCGGAAACGGCTAACCTGACTAAGAACCAGATTCTGCAACAGGCTGGCGCGTCTATCCTGAAACAAGCGAATACCCTGCCCCAGTCGGCTCTGACGCTGCTGCAATAACAGTAGTACACTGATGGTAAAGCCAGTCGCAGCTCCGGTTGGGCAACCGGAGCTGTGGCCATGAGGAGCGTAATCATGCAAATCCCTTCCATATTATCGCCAGCCGCGCCGACTACGGCCGCTCCGGTACCCCGTCAGCAGTTGGTAGAGTTGAACCAGGCATCATCCAACGACCAGAGCCAGCCCGTTCTGGCCGATACGACGCAAGCTGTTGCCGCGGCTGGGCAGAGCCAGCAGCAGCAGTCCGCCGCTGATTCTCAGCAGAAGCAGCAGTCATTGAGCAAGCAGCTGCAGGATTCCGTCAGCCAGCTCAATAATACTGCGGCGCTTTACAGCAGTTCCTTGCAGTTTTCCGTCGACAAAGACACCGGGTCTACGGTGGTGAAAGTGGTCGACAAGGAGAACAACAAGGTCATTCGTCAGATTCCGTCCGAAGAGGCGTTGCGCATCGCCAAGGCGATTGGCGACTTCAAGGGCCTATTGCTGAAGGACAAAGCCTGATCTATTTGTCCCGATGCGGCGATAACATGGGGATAACATGACAGCCATTACCAGTTCCGTGGGCGCATTGGATGTACAGGGCATCGTCAGCCAACTGATGATGATCGAGCGGCAGCCTCTGAACGCGAGTCAGAAACGGGCCGACCAATACAACACCCAGCTCAGCACGGTAGGCAAGCTAAGCTCCTCCCTGTCTGCATTGCAGACGGCGTTGACCAGCTTGTCTTCCGGCCGTTTCCTGCAGGTATTCAAAGCGTCGGTCAGCGATGCCTCGATGGGCGCCGTGACCGCGACCACTGGCGGCAGCCCCGGCACCTACCAGATCAAGGTCGATAGTCTGGCTACCAGCCGGCAACTGGTGTTCGACCAATCGGGCGGCGCCCCGATCAAAGATCCCAAAGCGGCTGTCAGCGGCGCGCCGGACGCGATTTCGTTTCAGATCAACGGCAAGACGCAGACAGTCAAATTGCGCGACAATCCGGGCGATGTTGTTTCCCTGCAGACGATTAACGACAAGATCAATGCGGCCGGCATCGGCGTCAACGCCACAGTCGTCCAGAACAATGGCGAGTACAAGCTGGTGCTGAATTCGGCGTCATCCGGCACCGACAACGAATTCAAGATCGTCTCCGGCGCAGGCAGCAGCGACTCGAACTCCACGACGGGCTCCACGCTGGCGGGATTGTCGCAGAGCGCAGCCGCCGGAACGGAATCCCGCGCCGCGAACAATGCCAAGCTGACAGTCAACGGCGTAGCGATCTCGGCAGGCAGCAACAAGGTGTCCAGCGCAGTGGCCGGGGTCGATATCGATTTGTACAAGGCTGGTGAATTCACGGTATCGATGTCGCCGGACAGCGCCGGGGTGGGCAAGAACCTGCAGTCTTTCGTCGACGCTTACAATCAGGTGGTCGGCGACGTGAAGGCCGCCCGCGGCGGCGCGTTGAAAGGCAGCGCGTCGGTGCTGGATATACAAAGCCGGCTGCAGCAGGTATTGAGTACGCCGGTGGCGGGCGTGGATCCGGTCAAATCCTACGCTTTTTTGGCCCAGGTCGGCATTTCCTTGCAGAAGGATGGCACGCTGAAATTGGATCAAACGGCATTCAACGATGCGCTGCAGAAAGACAAGCAAGCGGTGACCAATTTGTTCGGTAACAGCGCGAATACCGGTTTCGCCCAACGTTTCAACAATGAAATCAACAGCATGCTTGGACCGAGCGGCGTGATTGAAACCAGCAAATCGACTATCAAGTCGAAGGTAAGCACGGAAACCCAGTTGCAAAGTTCATTGCAGGCGCGTCTGGATACCAAGCAATCCCAGCTGTTGCAGCAATACACGAATTTGAACAAGACTTTGACGCAAATGCAGTCTGGCTCCAACAGCCTGTTCAATATGATTTCCAGCAAATAAGTTGAAATGGGCGGATGCGTTTTCGAACCGTCCGCCCGCAATAGTTGAAGGTGACCCATGCTGAATTCTCGGATGCTCAAGCAGTTCAATCAGGCGTACGCTAATGACGCTTTGAAAGCTGCCGTGTATGGGGCGAGTCCGGTCGGAATCGTTGTGATGCTGTACGAGGGCGCGATCAAGGCCCTGGCTTCAGCGGCTACGGCGATCGATGGCGGCCGTTTTGAGGAAAAGGCCCGGATGATCAGCAAGACGGTTGATATCCTGGAAGGCTTGCGTGTTGCGTTGGAGTTGGATCAGGCTTCCGATGCCGCATCCAATCTGAACGATCTGTACCTGTATATGAAACTCAGACTGGCTAAGGCCAGCCTGAAGAATGACAAAGAGATTCTTGCCGAGGTCAAAGGCTTGCTGGAAACTATTCTTCCCGCTTGGCAGCAAGTAGACCGGGGCAGCGCGGCGCAACAGCAGGCGGCAGGCCAGAACGAAGGATGACGGCGATGGCGGGACCCAAGGCAAAGCGCAGCCTTCCGGCCTTGATCGATGAGCTGGAGCCATTGAGCAGACAGATGCTGGAGGCGGCCTCCAAGCGCGATCATCTGAAGTTCACGGAGCTGCACGGCCGGAGCGAGGCTGGCGTGCAGCAATTGCTGAAACAGCTGGAGTCAGCGGAAGAGCGCGAAGGTTTGAGCGAAGAGCAGCGCGAGACCTTGCGCAGAGTGCTGATCGTGCGTGAAGAAACCCAGCGGCAGCTGGCCACCTGGGCCGGGCAGATCAAGGGCGAGCTGCGAACGCTGAGCCAGGGCTCCAAGCTTCGACGCCAATACAAGGGATGAGCGCTGGTTGCATTCAAGCGCCTGGTTTTGGCTTGGGTTGCGCCGTATTTCGCCATACACTTAAGTCAGTGTGGATTTCATCCTGGGGGCAATTTCCATGTCCGGCGCCTTCTTCCCTTACCTGATGGTCTTGTTATGGCTGGTGCTGGCGGCAGCGGTCGTTTATCTGTACAGCCGGCTGCAGAGACTGGAAAGCAAGCGCGATAGCGTGACCTCGCTATATCTGGATCAGTTGCAGCACCAGATAAGCGCTTTGCAGCGCGATGTTTCCCGCCTGCAATCGAGAGCGGAGAACCGCAACCAGGGTGATCCCGGACTGAGTCCGTATAATCAGGCGATAGAAATGATCCGCCAGGGGCTGACCGCTTCCGAAGTGGCGTCGCGTTGCGGCATCTCCCGCAGCGAGGCAGAGTTGATCGTATCCCTTTATCGTAACAGCCCGACTTCATGATTCCATCGCTGCCCACCAATCTTCCTGTCAGCGCGCAGGGCTCATCGCCAACCGCGAATCAGCTGAGGACTTCGATAGACGGCTCGCGGCTGCTGGAGGCTCTCAGCCAGCCGTCCAAGCTGCCATCGCTGATGGTGGGAGAGCTGCTGACGGCTAAGGTGGCCGATCAACTGGGCAATAACCAGCTGGCGGTGCTGATCAAGAATGCGTTGTTCACGCTCAGCCTCCCGCAAGGGGCCAATCCTTCCGGCGATACCCTCAATCTGAAAGTGGTGTCGCTGCAGCCGTCGCTGACCTTCGCCTTGTTGGACAGCGGCAAGGATGGCGCCGCAGCCGCGCCGCAGGACGGTTCGGTCGCGGTCAAGCTCAGCCAGGCGTCGCGTTATCTGACCGCGCTGCTGACATCCTCGGCACCCTCCGCGGCGGACGAGTCCGGAACTTCCGCCCGCGCCGCCGGCAAGCCTTTGCAGCTGGATGTGGCCCAGCAGCCGCCGGCCCAGGTGGCCAAGCAGCTGCAGCAGGACGTCAAGCAGAGCGGCCTGTTCTACGAATCCCATTTGAAGGACTTCAGCAATGGTCAGCATTCGCTGGACCAGTTGAAGCTAGAGCCACAGGCCAAGCTCAGCGTGCCATTGCATATCCTGGACGATGACCAGAAAAGCAGCCAACTCAAGCCGCAGATGCAAGAGTTGAGCGGCCTGGTGCAACGTCAGCTGGATGGTCTGGAGAACCGGGCGATGCAGTTTCAGGGCCTGGCTTGGCCGGGGCAGCCGATGCAACTGCAGATCGAGCAGGAAAAGACGGAAAACGAGAGGCAAGGCAGCGGGGAGGAGGAGATTCCGGTGTGGAACACCAGCCTGTCGCTGGAATTGCCATCTTTGGGCGGCATGGGAGTCCGGTTGAGGATGGTGGGACAGTCGGTGCAAGTGATGTTCAGCGCCGATGAAGGGGAAACCGGACAGATGATACAGCGCAACGCGGCGCGTTTGCAGAGCGGCATGGCCGCCGCGGGTCTGAATCTCGCCAGCCTGGTAGTGAAGCAGCATGAATCAGCAGAATGACGACAAGCGCCGCTCCGCGGTAGCCCTGTCCTATCGGGAGGGCCAGCACTCGCCGCGGGTGGTGGCCAAGGGCTACGGCCAGATGGCCCAGCGCATCATCGATTGCGCGCAGGACGCCGGCGTGTTCGTCCACGATTCGCCTGAACTTGTGTCGCTGTTGATGCAAGTCGATCTGGACAAGCATATTCCTCCCGAGCTGTACCGCGCCGTCGCTGAAATCCTGGCTTTCATCTATTACTTGGAACGCCAGGCTGGCGGCAAGGACACGGCGTTCGAAGACTGGTCGGCGGCCGGACGGCGCGAACCCGCCGGCAATCCCTGAGCGCCTCTGGCGCCGTCATCGACAATCCCCTATCCTCGTCCGATCGCTGTTTTTCTATCGGAGAGCGGAATGCGCATTGGTTATATCGGTCTGGGCATCATGGGGCGTCCCTGCGTCCTCAATCTGTTGAAGGCGGGTTTTGACGTCAGCGTGTGGGCGCGCAAGCGGCAGAGCGCGGACGACGTGTTGGCGGCCGGCGCAGCCTGGGCGGCCAGTCCGGCCGAATTGGCTGGCCAGGTTGACGTGCTGGTGACCAATGTCTCTGACACCGCCGATGTCGAGGCGGTGCTGTTGGGAGAGCGGGGCGCGGCGCATGGCGCCAGGCCCGGCCTGGTATGCGTCGACATGAGCACCATCGCGCCCAATGGCGCGCGCCGCATCGCCGCCGCGCTTGAGAAAAAGGGTATCGATTTCTTGGATTGCCCGGTGTCCGGCGGCGAGGTCGGCGCGGTCAACGGCACGCTGACCATCATGGTTGGGGGCAGGGCCCAGGCGCTTGAAAAAGCGCGTCCGGCGCTGCAGGCGATGGGCCAGACCATCACCCACATCGGCGCCAGCGGCGCGGGCCAAGTGGCCAAGGCCTGCAATCAAATCGCGGTGGCGGTCGGCGTGGCCGCGGTCGCCGAGATCGTCAAGCTGGCGAAGGCTTGCGACGTGGATCCCGGCCCGGTGCGGGCCGCGTTGATGGGCGGTTTCGCCCAGAGCAGGGTGCTGGATGTCCATGGCCAGCGGATGATAGACGACAACTATGCGCCGGGCTTCAAGGCCAAGCTGCACGCCAAGGACATGCATATCGTGATCGATACCGCCCGCGAGCAGGGCATCAGCCTGCCGGCGGCGGAGCGCACGATGCAGCTGATAGACCAGTTGGTGGCGCAGGGCGACGGCGAGCTGGACTCCTCGGCCATCGCCAGATTGATCTGGCAGCAGAACTGACTTTCACGCTTGCATGCAAAAAGGGCCGCGATATCGCGGCCCTTTTCATATCCGGGTCATGCTCGCATCAGGCGATGCGGTCTTTCAGCTGTTTGCTGGCGACGAAGGAAACCTTGCGCTTGGCGGCGATCTGGATGGTTTCGCCGGTCTTCGGGTTGCGGCCGGTGCGGGCGGAGGTTTCCTTTACCTTGAACTTGCCGGCCACGATGCTGATCTCGCCGTTGCTGGCCAGGGTGTCCAGCAGCACTTCGTCGAAAGCGCCCAGAACGCGCAGCACATCGGCTTTGGTCAGGCCGGACTTGTCGGAGAGAAGGGCAATCAGTTCGGCTTTGGTCATGGCGATGAATCTTTCAAGAGGAGTAAAACCTCATTTTCTGCGATTTTACGCTGCGAAGAAAGGTAAAAAAGCAGGGCCGGCTTGTAAATGCCCATCCCATATCCTTGACCGTGGCATGGCCGCCGCAAGAAACAGAACGTTTCTATCTGATTTTCCATGGATTATCATGCTCGAGATAGTTTGGCTAAGTTTTGAATGCCGCGTTTGCGGCATGGAATCTCAAGGAGCGTGAATGTTGGCAGCAGCGAGAGTCGCCGTGTTGGCGACAGTATTGGCCTTATCCTGGCAGCCAGCCATGGCCAAGCGAGTGGCGGGGGCTAGCAATCTGGTGACCGAAGACAGCTACGTCAATCATGATGGCGTGCGGGTGCATAAACCCATCCACGCCAAAAGCAAGCCGGCCAACGCCACCGCCCGCTGCCGAGATGGCAGCTACAGCTTCAGCACCCATCATCGAGGCACCTGTTCCGGCCATCGAGGCGTGGCGGCATGGTATCGCTGACGGCGGAGTGCGGTATTGAAATGTCGGTTGCGCAAGTCTTTGTCTGGTAAGGAATTTCATGGGATATCCCATGTCAAAGCAGTTCACCGATCCGGGCACGGGATGGAGGAGCGAGCGATGAGATCGATCAGTTGCTTATTGTGCGTGGCGCTCGCGCTGGCGGGCCCGGCTGCGTGGTCTGCGCCTGGCGGGCATGGCGGTGGCCACGGACAGGGCGAGGGCAATGGCGCGGCCCACGCGGGAATGGGGGCGGCGGATGCGGCCTCAGGCAAGCGCGTCTCAGACAAGCTGGCCAGTGATTCCCGGCTGTCCGCCAGCTTGGCCGCGAAGTTGCCGCCGGGCGCCGATGTGCAGCAAGCCGCCGCCGGCTTCCGCAATCTGGGCAGCTTCGTGGCTGCGGTCCACGTCAGCAGCAATCTCGGCATTCCCTTCGGCGAACTCAAAGACAAGATGATGTCCGGTGATTCATTGGGCCAGGCCATTCATGCGTTGAGGCCGGGAGTGGATGCCGACGCAGCCGCTCGTCAGGCGCGAAGCCAGGCGCGGGCGCAACTAGCGGCGCGCTGACCGAGCGGTCAATTCGCTAGGCGGGGCTAGAGCCCCGCCGCCGTTTTATCGCCTGCCGGAACTGCGCTCACAATTTGAAGCGGGCGGTGACATGCTGCAGATTCTGCGACAGAGAATTGAGCTCGCTCGAAGTGGTGGCCAGCTCCTCCACCGTCGCGCTGTTCTGTTCCGCCATCTGCGACACCTGCTCCATGTTCTGCGCCAGCGTCAAACTGGCTGCCCGTTGCTCCGCCAGGCTGGAGGTGATGCTGGCGATGGTGCCGACGATGGATTGGGTGCTGCTCTCTATTTCCTGCATCGAGCTGCTCGCCTCGTTGGCGCTGCCCGAGACCGCCTCCACGCTGGTCAGGCTGCCCGCCATGCTGTCCACTACCCGGTGGGCGTTCTGCTGGATCGCGCCTATCATCTGAGTGATCTCCTGAGCCGAACTGGTGGTGCGCTCTGCAAGCTTCCGAACCTCGTCCGCCACTACGGCGAAGCCGCGGCCCATTTCTCCGGCGCGGGCAGCTTCGATCGCCGCGTTCAAGGCCAATAGATTGGTCTGGTCGGCCACGTCGCGGATCACGGTGACGATATTGCCGATGCGCTGCACTTCATCGGTCAGCGACCGCATCTGCTCCGAGGTGCTGGAGACAGACTGCGTCACGGTGCCGATCTGGCCGACGGAGGCTTGCACATTGTGGCCGCCGCGGCTGGCCAGCTCTCCGGCGGCGCGCGCCTGGCCGGATGCCTGGTCGGCGTTGTCGGCGACGTGGTTGATGCTGACCGTCAATTGCTCGATGGTCGCGGCCGCCGAAGTGGTGGCTTCGGACTGTCGCTGCGCGCCGCCGGCCACTTCTTCCGACATGCTGGCCAATTCGCGGGCGGCGTTGGACACGTTGTGCGCGTTTTGCTGGATGTTGGACACGACTTCGCGCAGTCCCTTGCGCATGTCCTGAATGTCGCGGGCGATGGTGATCGCCTCGTCGCGCGCGGTCGGCAGCGGCTCGTCGGCGCCGGATAGGTCTCCCTGTTTGATCTGCTGCACCAGTTGCGCCGATCGGTGCAGCGGCGCGGTGATCAGGCGGGAGATGAACCATGCGGCCATCGCCCCCAGCGTCAGCGATAGCAACGCCACCGCAGTCATCAGGTTGCGGGCCTGGGCATAGCTGTCCTGACCGTCCTGAACCGCTTTTTGCATCCTTTCTTCTTGATATTGAGCCAGCTCTCGCAATGCTGCCATGAAGGCATTGTTGGCCGGAGCGAAATGCTGTTTCAGGAAAACATAGGCTTCGCCGTTTTTATTCGAGCGGGCCAATTGATACAAAGGCGCGTATTGCTGGCCCAGCACGGCGCGGGCCTGCTTTACTTTCTCCATCAGCTCATGGCCCCGCGGCGTCACTACGACCTTGTCCAGATTGCTCAGGTTTTCCGTATTTTTCGCGCGCAGGCTTTCCACCTGGGCGATCTCCGATTCTATCGTTTGCGGTTCGGTAGTGATGATGGCATTGCGCACGCCGCGGCCGATATCCAAGGTGGTGATCGTGATGCGGTCGATCAGCATCACTTTGGGATAGCGATTCTCAATGATGTCTCGCGATTTCTGCTGAATGCCATCCATTTTGAACATCGCTACGATCACCACGACCAACAGCATCATCAGCACTGAACCAAAGCCGATGAAGAGCTTCTGCCGGACTGTCAATTGATAAAGCATTGTCCTTCTCCATGATTTATTCAGCTACATGAGGATGTAAAAAGCCATTTTCATATTAGGTGCTGAATGGCAGGACAACAGGTTTCCGGCATCTGCGGCTCCGATGACAAGACCGGGCGTTGCTCGTGGGGAGCCTGGACTGGGGGCAGCGAGCGTTTGGTCTAGAACGAAGGATCCATGACGGCTTGTTTGGCTGTGGAAACGTCGTGCCGGCGTGCGATCTCTACTTCGTTTATGGATGCGCCGGGGATGCTCGAGCGTGGCGGAAGGCGAGCCAGGCCTGCAAGAGGCTGTCCGGCTTTGGCTTCGGATGCCGCGCGTGATCGTCCAAAGACAAGACCTTGCTGTCATATGGTAGGAGCGGCTTGAGATTGCCAGCTTGCCGCCGATATCCTTTAGGAAGCGTTGCAAGAATGCGTGAGCGTCCTTCGCCCTGGAGCATGGGGGGCTCGTTCTCGGCCGCACAGTTGGGGCCTCTTGACCACTGTTGAACCGGCTCGTACTTTTGCGGGGATTGGGCGTAATATCTGCCAAACCATGGTGGTGTTGTAATAGGGAAATAAATGTGACATATGAGGGGCGTTGGCGATAATGCTGATGCCTATTATCGATGCAGTCCTCTCATTGCAAGTTAGCGAGGTCAGTAATGTCTTCCAAGTGTTTATTGATTATCCCGCCTAACATCACCTTCGAGGCGTTTGTCAATCCGTCCGCAAACAGCAAGTATTGGATGCATAAGAATGGACGGAAATATGGTGTTTTGATCACCGATGTTCCGCTGGGTGTCTTGACCATCAGCGCCTGGTTGAAAGATAGATGCAATGCCGAGGTCCAGGTTGTGGATTTCAATACGGAAATACATAAAACATGGGATAGCCCGGAGGCAACCTCGTTCCATGACTGGTTTGAAGAGGTTTTCCTATCTATCAAACAGTCTGGATTCGAGCCGGATTTGATAGGATTTTCATCTCTTTTCATTACTGGTTATGACAATCTGCTGGCATTGGCTGAAGTAGCCAAGAAGGTTTTTCCTGGCGCATTCAGAATATGCGGTGGCAATTTGCCGACTACCATGTACCGGGAGCTCTTTTCAGATAGTCCAGATGCATTTGATGCGCTCTGTTTTGGCGAGGGTGAGCTGCCTATCACAGAACTGATGGCGGCGGAAAACAAGGCTGATTATTGCAATGGCTCTGCTCAATGGATTACTAAAGAGAATCTGAAGCAGGGTGCGATGTATCAGCATAACTTTATCTCGAATCTGGATGAGATTCCGGACTTGGATTATGACTGCATTGATCTGAAGGACTATCACCTTAATCCAACCATTAAAGCATATACTTCGATTGGCGATAGGACGAATTATATTACTTATATGGGGAGTCGGGGCTGTCCATTTCATTGCACATTTTGCGCCGCGCATACGGTGCACGGACGGAAAATGCGGAGCTTCACGATAGAGAGGATAGAGCGCGAGTTGTTCGATCTATGTGAAAAGTATGCTCCCAATACGCTGGTTATCGAAGATGATATGTTTCTTTGGGACAAGGAATGGGCCGCCAGCGTTTTGAAAATCGCGCAAAAGCTGAATTTGACCTGTTTCTTCCCGAATGCGCTTGCATTGTATGCGCTGGATAGGCCCATGCTGGAGGAGTTGCACCGTACCGGCGTCAGGCAGTTGACGCTCGCAGTCGAATCAGGCAGCGCAAGAGTGTTGAAGGAGGTGATGAAGAAGCCGCTGAAGCTTTCCATTACCAACCGGGTTGTTGCGGATTGCCGAGATTTGGGCATCTATACCGATTGCAACATCATCATCGGCATGCCTGGCGAAACATTGAATGACATCAACGATACCCGGGAATTCCTGCGCTCTCTGGATGCGAACTGGTATCGGATCAATGTTGCCACGCCATTGGCGGGCAGCGAGATGTACATCAATGCGGTCAAAAATGGGCAGATAAAAGGCGATATACGCATGGCGGGCTATAAGCGATGCGTAGTTGAAACCAAGGACTTTACGCCTGCGCAAATTGAGTCCATTGCTTATGATATCAATCTTGAAATGAATTTTCTGCGAAACTCTGATATCAAATACGGCAACTATGAGCGTGCATTGGAGACATTCGAGAATGTCTTGTTGCTGCGTAATGACCATGCTCTGGCGATGTATAAAATCATTGAGTGCAAGAGATTGATGGGCGTTGGGCCGGTTGATGAGGAACTATGGACCCGGTTGGCGGACATGGTGCAAGCGACGCCCTTTTGGAGTAAATATTTTCAGGATCATGCCTTGGCGTTCCGGGATTGGGCTGAGGCCGAGTTGAAAACAGGGTAGTACGAGATGTGTCGGCTAGAGCCAAGAGCCGTCCTTTCAGGAGAGAGGGCGGCTCTTGACGTTTGGCGGCTTCGTGTAGGACATACTTTGATCGCGATTCTAAAGGGGCGACAAGCTGCGACATGCGTTTTGGGTGGAACGAAATGAAAAGCCTACGGTTCGTGGGCTGATGGGAACCGCGCGTTCAGGAGCCTGATGCGGTCGGCATTTATCCACAGCTGGACCCATTTAGTGCAGACTATCCACAGCACTTGGCCGCAGGCGCGAGTCGCTCGGCGGAAAAGAAAAAGCCCCGGCAGCCGGGGCCGTTGGGGCTTCGCTTACACGTTGTGATACTTATTCGATGTTGGATCTACTCATTGAGTGGATGCCTCAAATCCTTTTTTGGGCAAGGGTTGAGCGACTTGCGTTCTTTTTATGGGCACATGTATAACGGGAGTGCTTCCTACTTGCCGGCTCAGAAATGATGAGTCAGCGGAAACAGCGCCACGCCAAGCAGCGCTGCAGCGGCCACGATGATCGGCTCCGGCAATTTCTTCAGCCGCCAAAGAAGTGCAGCAGTGGCGATCGCCAACAGCGCGGTGGGCAGGTCGGTCAGCGAACGTTGCGCCAGCACCACTACCGAGCCTGCGATGGCTCCGATGGCCGCCGCGGTGATGCCATCGACGAAAGCCATCAGGCCTGGGCGCTTGCCGTGCTTCTTGAAATGCGGCGCCGCCAGCACCGTTATCAGATAGCACGGCAGGAAGGTGGCCAGCGCCGCCAGGTACGCGCCGGGCAAGCCGGCCACCAGATAGCCGATGAAGCCCGTGGTGATCACCACCGGCCCCGGCGTGATCATCGCCACCGCCACCGCGTCGACGAACTGCTTGTCGGTCAGCCAATGATGCTCGGTAACGATGCCGCCATAGAGGAAGGGTACGATGGCCAAGCCCGAACCGAAAACGAAGGCGCCGGCCTTGGCGAAAAACACGGTCAGCTGCAGCAGCAGGCCAGGATCGGCCACGGCGGGCAACAGCGGCAGCGGCAGGGCCGCGCCCAGCGCGCCGGGAGACGGCCGCGGCCGGCAGCGCGCCAGCCAGACCAACAGGCCGGCCGTGATGAACAGCCAGGCGATTTCCGACTGGGTGACGATGGTGACCAGCGCCAGTACCGCGAAGATGGCCCATAGCAGCCGATCGCTTTTCAGGTTCTTGATGGCCAGCTTGTGCGCGCTGATCGCCATGATGCCGATCACTGCGGCCCCCACTCCATAGAACACCGCCTGCATCCAGGGCAGGCCGCCAAAGGCCTGGTAGGCCCAGCCCAGCGCCAGCACCATCAGGAAAGACGGCAGCACAAAGGCAAAACCGGCCGCAGTGGCGCCCAACACGCGGTAATGGACATAGCCCAGGTAGATCGCCAGTTGGGCCGCCAGCGGCCCCGGCGCAATCTGCGCCAGCGCGAGGCCTTCCTTGTAATCGGCCTCGGCTATCCAGCCGCGCCGCTCGACTAGGTCGCGATGCATGTAGCCAACCAGCGCCACCGGGCCGCCGAAGCCCAGCGCGCCCAGCCTCAGGAAATAACGCGTCAGTTGCCACAGGGAGTACTGGGCCGGCGCGATGGGGGAGACGGTCATGATTCGACTCCTGGGCCAGCGGGCAATGGGCCTGCTGACATGAAATGGGCATGCAATGAATAATCTAGCATTTGCGGCATCTCGACCAGCAGTTGTTCGTCGCAGTTATGCAGGCTTGAAACTCTGGCTGTCGTTTTCCACGGGGGAACAATGGGCGGCCTGTGGACATTGCTCCGAAAGGGCCTTGCGATGGGCCCCAAGCTCTGCATCAGAGAGAGTTCATCATCGAATGCGCGAAACGCTTGCATGCATACTGCACAACTAACAATACCAGCCGCTTATGCATAAATCGAAGTGGATGGCACGATTTTCAGCGCAGGCCCTTTTGGTTTGCGGCCTTTATAAGACGATGCGTCAGGTTTTCTGCTCAGCCGCGGCGCGACTTGAAATGAAAAAGCCCCGACTGGCGGGGCTTTTGTGGTTTCAATGACACGCAGTGACGCGTCGTGAAAGCTTACTCGATGTTTTGGATCTGCTCGCGCATCTGCTCGATCAGCACCTTCAGCTCTACCGAGGCCTGGGTGGTGTCGGTGGAGACTGATTTGGAGCCCAACGTGTTGGCCTCGCGGTTCAGCTCCTGCATCAGGAAATCAAGCCGCTTGCCGGACTGGCCGCCAGACTTGAGGATGCGGCGGACTTCGGAAAGATGGGTGGTCAGGCGCGATAGCTCCTCGTCCACGTCTATCTTTTGCGCGAACAGCGCGAACTCCTGTTTCAGCCTATCCTCATCTACGCTGCCCAGCGCTTCCTGCAGGCGGCCGGACAGCTTGGCCATGTAGTTTTCCAGGATTTGCGGCAGCTTGGGCTTGATGGCGGCGACGATGGCGTCCATCGCCTCGATGCGCTCGATCAGCACCGCCTTCAGCTTCTCGCCCTCGCGGCCGCGCGAGGCGTTGAAGTCTGCCAGCGCGGTCTGCAGCGCGTCCAGGCACAGCTGGTGCAGCACTTCCGGCGCCAGTTCATTGCTTTTCAGCACGCCGGGCCAGCGCATCAGTTCGCCGACCGATAGGCCTTTATTGTCGCCGTTCTGTTTTTGCACTTCGCGCGAGACTTCCAGCAGGCGGCTCAGGAAGGCCTGGTTCAATTCCAGCGTCGGCGCGGCACTGTCCACCTGATTGAGGCCGACGCGGCACTCCAGCTTGCCGCGGGTGACGCGGGCGGCGATCTGCTCGCGCAGCTGCGGTTCGATGATGCGCAGTTCCTCCGGCAGCCGCATCTGGATGTCCAGGTAGCGGTGATTGACGGCGCGGATTTCCAGGCTCAACATCCCGCCAGGGAATTCCCGAGTGGCGGCGGCGAAGCCAGTCATGCTCAATATCATGCGGAGCTCCTGTATCGGTATTTTCGAATGCTGGGCCCGAATTGCTTTGCTAAGCTCAATTCAGGGCCAGTGGACACTATAACAACTGCCATTCGATGACTCAATCTAGCAAGCAGACTCCGCTTCCGGCAGGCTATCGGCTCGCCGAGTATACGATTGTGCGCCAACTGTCGGTGGGTGGCTTCAGCATTGTCTACCTGGCCTTGGATGATGATGATCGCAAGTTCGCAATCAAGGAATATCTGCCTCGCAACCTGGCGGAGCGCAGGCAGGATCGCGCGATAACGGTGCCGCACGAACTGGATCGCGACGCGTTCAACCTGGGGCTGAAATGCTTTTTTGAGGAGGGGCGAGTGCTGTCGGGCATTTCCCACCCGGCGGTGGTGAGAGTGAGCAACTTCTTCCGGGCCAATCAGACGGTCTACATGGTGATGGAGTACGCTGATGGTCGTTCGCTGGGACGGGAACTGGAGCTGGTTGGCGGACGGATGGAGGAAAGGCTGATCCGCAAGTGGTTCGCGGCGCTGCTTTCTGGATTGCGGGAGGTGCACAGCCAGCGGCTGCTGCATCTGGACATCAAGCCGGCCAATATCTATCTGCGGCGCAGCGGCGTGCCGCTACTACTGGATTTTGGCGCGTCGAGGCAGACCTTGTCGCGCCAAGACAAGCATTTCGCTGCGATGTACACGCCGGGGTTCGCCGCGCCGGAGCAGTACGACAAAAGCCAGCCGCTAGGGCCGTGGACCGATATCTACGCGATCGGCGCTTGCCTGTATGTCTGCATGGGCGGCTCCACGCCTCCGCCGTCGCGGGAGCGGTGCGAGCAGGATCTGCTGTCGCCGGCCAGCCAGGCTTTCCGTTATCTGTATTCGCGCGAAATGACCGCCTTGTGCGATCGTTGCCTGGCTTTGGAGCCGAACGAGCGGCCGGCGTCGGTGCTGGAGATTCAGAAGATACTGCAGCAGACGGAGTACAGCCAACCGGAGCGCCCGTCCGCGGGAGAGGGAAATCGCCTAGTGGGCTGGATAAAAGGCCTAGCCGGCGGCCGGGATAGGGAGGGGCAGGAATGAAGCTTTCTATTTTTCAGGAAAGCCGAGTGGGGGGGCGCAGCTACAATCAGGACCGGTTGGCCATTGCGCATACTCAGGAAGCCGTGATGCTGGTGATGGCCGATGGCATGGGCGGCCACATGCGCGGTGAAGTGGCCGCGCAGATCACGGTGGACCTGTTGTGCGAGCTGTTCTACCAGCAGGCGGCGCCGTTGCTCAGCCACCCCAATCGTTTTCTGGTGAACGCCATCAGCTCGGTGCATCAGGTGATTCTGGAATACGCGACCGACCACCGACTGCCCGACGTGCCCAGCACCACGGTGGTGGTGGCTATTCTGCAGCGCGGCTATTTGTATTGGTGCCATGTCGGCGATTCCCGGCTGTATCTGCTGGATGGCGGCGGCTTGCGCCTGCGCTCGCGCGACCATTCCCAGGTGCAGCGGCTGATCGATCAGGGCCTGCTGACTGAGGAGGCAGCCAAAACCCATCCCGAGCGCAACAAGATCTACAACTGCCTGGGCGCGTCGGGCGAGCCGGACATCGACATCGGCGAGCGGCAGGACATCGGACCGGGCTGTTCCATCATGCTCTGCACCGACGGCCTTTGGTCGCAGGTGCAGGACGCCGAGCTGGAAAAAGTGTTCTCCGGCCGCAGCGTCAACCAGGTGATGCCGGCGTTGATCAATGTGGCCGAGCGCCGCGCGGGCAATGGTGGCGACAATCTGTCTGCGGTGGCGGTGACGCTGCTGGAGGACGATTTGGCGCTGGGCGAGCGCGACGACGTCTTGGACACGGAAAAGACGCCGCCGCAGAAGGCGGACAGGCTGATCCTGGAATCCAATCTGGCGACCATGCATCAGGAAATACTGGCCAGCCAGGTGGGCAAGGACAGTTGAGCGCGCCCGACTGCTATAATCGCCACCGATATTTCTTCCTCCAAAGGCCATCATGCGACCTTCCGAACGTAGTGCCGACGCGATGCGCGTCGTGCGTCTGACCCGCTCCTACACCAAGCACGCCGAGGGTTCGGTGCTGGTGGAGTTCGGCGACACCAAGGTGATCTGCACTGCCAGCGTCGAGGAAACGGTGCCGTCTTTTCTCAAGGGCAAGGGGCAGGGCTGGGTGACCGCCGAGTACGGCATGCTGCCGCGCTCCACCGGCAGCCGGATGCGCCGCGAGTCCGCCGCCGGCAAGCAATCGGGCCGCACCCAGGAGATCCAGCGCCTGATCGGCCGCTCCCTGCGTGCTGTGACGGACCTGGCCAAGCTGGGCGAGCGTCAGATCGTCATCGACTGCGATGTGATCCAGGCGGACGGCGGCACCCGCACCGCCAGCATCACCGGCGCCTATGTCGCGCTGGCCGACGCGATCCAGGGCCTGATCGACGCAGGCAAGTTGAGCGTCACCCCCTTGCGCGACCAGGTGGCGGCTGTATCGGTCGGCGTATATCGGGGACAGCCGGTGCTGGATCTGGACTATCTGGAAGATTCGGACTGTGAAACCGACATGAACGTGGTGATGACTGGCAGCGGCCGCTTCGTCGAAGTGCAGGGCACTGCCGAGGGCGAGCCGTTCAGCGAGGAGGAGATGGCGGCGATGCTGGCGCTGGCGCGCAACGGCATTACCGAATTGCTGGAGCATCAGCGGCGGGCATTGAAAGCTTGAAGCCCGCTGACTGGCCGCTGGACAGAGAAAAGCCGCCTTTGGGCGGCTTTTTCATTTCTTGGCCGATTTGGCGATGAAGGCTTGCAGCGCCTTCTGGAACACCGGCGCGGACACGCTCATATTGTCTTCCAGCTTGCGGCGGGCGGCGGGCGGCGCCGAGCTTTGCACGGCGACGATGGTGGCCTGGCCCTTGGCGTCGATGACGAAGATCGGCGAGCCGCTATTGCCCTCCAGCGTGTCGCAGCGGTGGGTGAGGCGGCCGTCGCCGCGCAGCGCGGTGGCTTTGCAGCCATGGTGGGCGCGCAGATGGCGCTGATCGTCCACCGGGTAGCCGCCCTGGGTGATGGTCCAGTTCTGTCTGGCCAGCAGTGTTTTCAATGCCTGGGCGTCGCCGGAGAATACCGGCACCGTGCCCTGGCTGTTGCCCAGCGGCGTGGCCAGCCGCACGAAGGCGAAGTCGCGCGGCGCGATGCGCGGCGGGATGTACAGGCCGTCGCGTTTGCGGATCAGGCCTTTGAGGAAGGCTTTGTCCACCTGTACTTCCTTGATGCGGCTCAGCGCCGTGTATTCGTCGCCCCACAGGCCGACGGTGAAGCTGGTGGCGGGGTCGAAACGGCCCTTCTCGTCGACGAAGCAGTGGCCGGCTGTCAACACCACGTCCGGGGCGACCAGGGTGCCGGTACAGATGGTGCGGGAGCGGGTTTCCAGCTGGCCCACGCTGCGCCAGGGCGCGCGTTCGGGCTTTTCCAGCACGCGGTCGTCCTTGCCGAAGAACAGGATCTTGTGTTCTTTGCTCAGCGGAGCGGATTGGACGAGGGCGGGGATCAGGGCGAGGCAGAGGGCAATGCGCGGCAGCTTCATCGTGGTGGCACCTGGAAATGGAAACGGGGCGCCGAAGCGCCCCGTGCAATGCTATGCCGCTGAGTGATCAGACGGCGTCGGCACTGGAATTACTTGGCAGCGGAAGCGGCCTTCTTCTTGCCGGCTTTCTTGGCCGGAGCGGAAGCTTCTTTCTTAGCAGCTTGAGCCTTTTGAGCGGCGGAAGCTTCTTTCTTGGCTACGTGCTTCTTGGCGTGCTTGTGGGCAGCCTTCTTAGCCGGAGCGGAAGCGTCGGCCTTAGCGGCTTGGGCTTTTTGAGCAGCGGAAGCTTCTTTCTTGGCAGCGTGCTTCTTAGCGTGGTGCTTGTGAGCCTTCTTGGCTTTCGGAGCGGAAGCGTCGGCCTTGGCGGCTTGGGCTTTCTGAGCGGAAGCTTCTTTCTTGGCTACGTGCTTCTTGGCCTTCTTGGCCTTCGGAGCGGAAGCGTCGGCCTTGGCGGCTTGGGCTTTTTGAGCAGCGGAAGCTTCTTTCTTGGCAGCGTGCTTCTTAGCGTGGTGCTTGTGAGCCTTCTTGGCCTTCGGAGCGGAAGCGTCGGCCTTAGCGGCTTGGGCTTTCTGAGCGGAGGCTTCTTTCTTGGCTACGTGCTTCTTGGCCTTCTTGGCCTTCGGAGCGGAAGCGTCGGCCTTGGCGGCTTGGGCTTTTTGAGCAGCGGAAGCTTCTTTCTTGGCAGCGTGCTTTTTAGCCGCGTGCTTGTGAGCCTTCTTGGCCTTCGGAGCGGAAGCGTCGGCCTTGGCGGCTTGAGCCTTCTGAGCGGAAGCGTCCTTCTTGGCTACGTGCTTCTTGGCCTTCTTGGCCTTCGGAGCGGAAGCGTCAGCCTTGGCGGCTTGAGCCTTTTGAGCGGAAGCTACTTTTTTCTTTTCGGCCTTCTTGGCCTTGTGGATTGCCGGAGCGGAAGCGGCGGCCTTTTCAGCGGCGAAGCCGTTAGCGGACACCAGGCTGAAAGCAGCGGTCAGGGCGAGCAGAGCCAGCTTTTTCATTTACGAAACTCCTAAGTTTCTTTCGATTGGGTTGAAACGGACCCGAAGAAGTCCTAATTCAGGGCGAATGCTATCGGTGGCAAGATGTAGCGTCTAGGGTAGGCGTGTATCTCAATGTTACAAAATGTACATTAGGCTGTCGGCCAGCGAAGCAAAAAGCGCGCGCCGCCCATCGGCGAACTTTCCACCTTGATGCTGCCCCGGTGAGCGCGGGCGATGCCGGCGACGATGGCCAGCCCCAGGCCGTGGCCGCCGGTCTTGCGGCCGCGGCTTTCATCCAGGCGGATGAAGGGGTCGAACACCCGTTCGCGGTCTTCCTCCGGGATGCCGGGGCCGTCATCGTCGACGATGATGCAGCATTGCTGCTTGTCGACCAGGATGTGGGTGGCGACGACGGCGTTGGCGTGGCGGCGGGCGTTGGACAGCAGGTTGTCCAGCGCGCGGGTGATCAGGTGTTCGTCGGCGGTGATGGTGAGCTCTTCACCGGCCGGTTCGATCCAGTGGATTTCCTGCGCCAGCGCCGCCTGGCCGGCGATGCGGTCGCGCGCCCAGGGCAGCGCGTTGAAGCTGCTCAGCGTCAGCGGCGCTTCGGGGCGGTCCAGCCGAGCGTGGAACAACAGCTCCTCCACCAGCTTGTCGATGGCGGTGAGGTCGCGCTCGATGGCTTGCCGCTCCGGCGCTTCTTCATCGCCCTCCAGCAGCGCCAGCCGGTAGCGCAGCCGCGCCAGCGGCGTGCGCAGCTCGTGGGCGACGGCGTTGGTCAGCGTCTTCTTGCTGTTGATCAGCGCGCCGATATTGTCGGCCATGTGGTTGAAGGCGACGCCGAGATGGTGGACGCCCGAATGCGGCGGCAGGTCGACGCGGGCGGACAGGTCGCCGTTGGCCAGCAGGCCGGCGGTGCGCTCCAGCGCCACCAGGTCGCGCCAGTGGGGGCGCATCCAAAGGAACACCGGAATCGCCAGCGACAGGCCCAAGAGGCCCAGCAACGCGTAGTCGAACCACTTGAGCCGGTGCAGGAAGAACAGGTAGCGCAGCGGGCCGGCCACTAATAGATAGTTGCTGTCCTGCAGCTTCTGCAGGAACAGGTATTTGTCCTCCAGCATCACGATTTCGCCGCGGTCGAGCGCCTCTCTCGATTCTTCGTCGAGGATGTAGTTGCTCATCTTCTCCACCTTCACGCGGAAGGTGAAGCCGTAGTCGGCGTTGGCCAGGGTCTCGCTCCAGCGGTCTTCCGGCACGCCGCGCAGGTCGGCTTCGATCAGCGACAGCGTGGTGCGCAGCAGGTCGGCCAGATAGCGTTCGCCGACGTCGTCGACCGCCTGCTTGTACACCACGCCGACCATGACTACCGCGACCAGGAAGCAGGCCATCAGCAGCAGGTAGAACTGGACGAAAAGGCGGCGCATCCGCGCTTACTCCCAGCCGGACAGCGAGAACAGGTAACCGCGGTTGCGCACGGTCTTGATGCGGAACGGCTCGCTGGGGTTGTCGCCTAGTTTCTTGCGCAGCCGCGAGATCGCCACGTCTATGCTGCGGTCCAGGCCGTCGTAATCGACGCCGCGCATTTCCTTCAGCAGCAAGTCGCGGTTCAGGGTTTCGCCGGCGTGGCTGGCCAAGAGCCACAGCAGGTCGAAGTCGGAGGTGGACAGCGGGATCTTCTCGCCGGCCAGCACCACGTCGCGGCTGACCGGGTCGATCGACAGCTGGCCGAACACCGCCTTGCGCGAACCCTTGGCCGGCTGCGCCTCGACGGGTTGGGCCGGGCGCAGATTGCGCAGCTGCGCGCGCAGCCGGGCCACCAGCACCGACGGCGGCGTGGTTTTCAGGATGTAGTCGTTGGCGCCCAGCTCCAGGCCCAGGATCTGGTTCATGTCGCTGTCCAGCGAGGTCAGCATGATGATGGGGCCGTCGAACTTGGGCCGCAGCTCGCGGCAGATCGACAGGCCGTCCTTGCCCGGCAGCATGATGTCCAGCAGCACCATGTCCGGCGCTTCGCGGGCGATGGTGTCCAGCGCGGCGTCGCCGCGCGGTTCGATCACCACTTCCATTTCGTGGCGGGACAGGAAATCGCTGATCAGTTCGGCGAGGTCGGCGTCGTCTTCGACGAATACGATGCGATGGGTCATGCGGGTATCCATGCAGTTGATTGGCGGTTTGCCGGCAAGTATCTCGCGCCGGGAGCCGCGGCTCAAGTGCGGACAGCCGCTCAGGCGGGCTCCCGGCCGGGCAGGAACAGCGGATTGAAGCCGATGCGCGCGAAACCGGCCTCGCCGGCCAGCAGGTCCAGCGCCAGGCTGGCCAGATCGTCGGCGCCGGCCTCCGCATCGGCATCGAGCAGCAAGGAAATCTGCTTCAGCGCGCCATGGCATTCGCCGCAGGCTTCCACTTCGCGCGCGCCGCGTTCCTGATGAGGTTGCCGATGGTTGGGGTCGGCGGGGACATGGTCCTGCGCCGCCAGCGAGTAGTAATGCAGATCCCGGCTGTTGCCGCAGGATAGGCAGCGCACCCGGCCTACCGGCCAGGCGTGGCTGCACATCGAGCACACCACGTAGCGCTGGGCGTGGCCGCTGTCGCCGCGCAGCAGCAGCGAGGCCAGCGGCAGGCCGCCGCAGCATGGGCAACGCGCTTCCTGGCTCTGCGGCTCGGGCAGCGGCCGCTGGCGGATGCTGCGGGTGGCCTGAGCCTGCAAGGCTGCGCCCAGCAGCGGCAGCGCAGCGAACAAGGGACCGTCGGACGGATAGTCGCCGTTGATCAGATGCTCGGCCAGCCGGCTGAGTGCGGCGGCGTCCAACGCCAGCAGGGAATCAAGACTGGCCTGGACGGGGGCGGGCAGCTGCGGCGCCAGCGCCTGGGCCAGTTTTTCCAGCGCGGCGCGCGGATCGAGCCGGGAGGCGTCGTGCAAGGCTTGCTGCTGCTGGCAGATGGCGGCGCACAGCCGCAGAAAATCGGCCATCGAGTGGCCGTCGGCCAATTGCAGCAGCCGCGCGGCGCGGCGGGCGAAGATGCCGGTCGGCGGCCGCAGCACGGGCAGGCTCATCAGGGGGGCGTCGCCGGCGAGTATCTGTTCGGCCGGCAGGATGGGTTGGGTGGGGGTCATGGTTAGTCGCGGCGATTTATTTTGAGAGTAGCCTAGCGTATTGAGACAGTATCTGGGTTGTGTCCGCTGCGCGGACGATATTTAGGTGGCGGTTCCGCCCGCCGGACGGGCCAGGGGCTGTGCGGCCAGCCCCTTAGCGATCCCCGGCCGCCCCTGCAGCCCGCGAAACCGCGCTCAAAAAGCGGTTGGCAAGGCGCCGCCGAAACTCGCCGCGCGCTAGCGTCGCGCGGCGTCGAACAAATCGGCGGCTTAAAACCTTGCCAGCCGCTTTCTGGGCGGCGCGTGCAGAAGGGGATGATTGTCGCTCCGTTGTCCAGGTGCTCATAAGGCCAAGCTCTAAGGCCCGCCTGCAGCTGCAGGATCATGATCCTATTTCTTCCCCATCATTTCCTTATACCAGCCTGGATGATGCTTCTTGGCCCAGGCATGGGTGACCACCCCTTCCACCATCGCCCGTATCGTGCCCTTCACCCACAGCGCGGCGTAGACGTGGACGATGATGCTGGCGATCAGCGCGGTGGCCGCCCAGGCGTGCAGCAACAGGGCGAGGCGGATTACCGGGATCGGGAAATAGCCGGAAAAGTACTGGCGCCAGGCGATGATGCCGGTGACCAGCATGGTGGCCACGCATAGGGTCATGATCCAGAACATCGCCTTCTGGCCGCCGTTGTATTTGCCTACCTCTACGGTCTCATGGCCGCGCAGCACGTCCTTCACCGCCATCATCCACTTGATGTCCTGGCTGTTGATCAGGTTGCGCCGCCAGTAGCGGAAAAATTGGACGAAAAAGCCGACGAACATCAGCACGCCGACGAAGGGGTGCACCATGCGCGCCAGCTGCGGCGTGCCGAACACGCCGGTCAGCCAGAAGAAGGCCGGGTAGAACAGCGCCAGGCCGGACAGCGCCAGCAGGACGAAGCAGATGGCGACGATCCAGTGATTGATCCGCTCGGCGGCGCTGTAGCGCTGCAGCAGTTTTTCTTTCATCGCTTGTCCTCCTCGCGGGTTTCGCTTTCCTCGTCGTCATCGGCGCGGTTGGGTCCGACGGTGATGTAGTGCAGGAAGCCGAACAGGCCGGCGGCGGCGATGCCTATCGTCGCCAGCGGTTTGAGCAAGCCCTTCCACAATTGCACGGTGGGGCTGATCTCCGGGTTGTTGGGCAGGCCGGAATACTGCTCCGGCTTGTCGGCGTGGTGCAGTACGTACATCACGTGGGTGCCGCCGACGCCTTGAGGGTCGTACAGGCCGACATGCTGATAGCCGCGCCGCTGCAGGTCGGCCACCCGTTCCGCCGCCACTTCCTTCATGTCTTCCTTGGAGCCGAACTGGATGGCCCCGGTGGGACAGGTCTTGACGCAGGCCGGCTCCAGGCCGACGGCGACGCGGTCCGAGCATAGCGTGCACTTGTAGGCCTTGTTGTCTTCCTTGCTGATGCGCGGGATGTTGAACGGACAGCCGGCGATGCAGTAGCCGCAGCCTATGCAGTTTTCCTGGTGGAAGTCGACGATGCCGTTGCTGTACTGGACGATGGCGCCCGGCGACGGACAGGCTTTCAAACAGCCGGGGTCGGCGCAGTGCATGCAGCCGTCCTTGCGGATCAGCCACTCCAGCTTGCCGTTGCTTTCCTCCTCGGCGAAGCGCATCACCGTCCAGGCTTTGGCGGACAGGTCGGTGGGGTTGTCGTAGACGCCGATGTTGTGGCCGACTTCCTCGCGGATGTCGTTCCATTCGGAACAGGCCACCTGGCAGGCCTTGCAGCCGATGCAGGTGGAGGTGTCGATCAGCTTGGCCACTTCCAGCGTCTGGCGGACCTTGGGGCTTTCGGTCGGGCTGGCGGAGCGGCGGTGGATATCCAGGGATTGCAATGGCATGAGCCGGGCTCCTTACAGTTTTTCCAGCTTGACCAGGAAGGCCTTGTACTCGGGCGTCTGGGTGTTGCAGTCTCCGACCGCGGGCGGCAGCGAGTTGGTCAGATAGCCCGGCCGCGCCACGCCCTCCCAGCCCCAGTGCAGCGGGATGCCGATCTGGTGCACGGTTTGGCCGTTGACCTTCAGCGCCATCAAGCGCTTGGTCACCACCGCCTTGGCTTTGACGAAGCCGCGGTTGGAGCTGACCTTGACCATGTCGCCCTGGACGATGCCTTTTTCGCGGGCCAAGGCTTCGCCGATCTCGACGAATTGCTCGGGCTGGGCGATGGCGCTCAAGAGCACCGACTTGGTCCAGAACTGGAAATGCTCGGTCAGGCGGTAAGTCGTCCCGACGTAGGGGAAGTCTTTATGCGTGCCCAGCCGCTTCTTGTCGCTGTCGAACAACCGCACCGCCGGGCTGGATACCACTTTGGGGTGCAGCGGGTTGGTGCCGATCGGGCTTTCCATCGGTTCGTAGTGTTCGGGGAAGGGGCCGTCCACCAGCTTGTCGGCGCAGAACAGCCGGCCCACGCCTTCCGGGTTCATGATGAAGGGCATCATGCCGGAATCTGGGGCGGCGTCGGCCTTGAAGTCCGGCACGTCGCCGCCCACCCATTTGTCACCGTTCCAGCTGATCAGCTTGCGCTTCGGGTCCCACGGCTTGCCGGACGGATCACAGGAGGCGCGGTTGTAAAGGATGCGGCGGTTGGCTGGCCACGACCACGACCAGCCCGGCGTGTTGCCGAGGCCGGTGTCGGTGTTGTCTCGGCGCGCCATCTGGTTGCCGGCCTGCGGCCAGCAGCCGGAGAAGATCCAACAGGCGCAGGAGGTGCGGCCGTCGTCCTGCAGCACGGCGAAGCCGGGAATTTGCTCGCCCTTCTTCACCAAGGTCTTGCTCGGGTCGGCCGGGTCCGGCAGGTCGGCCAGCGCCTTGCCGTTCATTTCCATCGCCAGCTCGCTGGGCGTCGGGGCTTTGGGATTGCGGTAGGCCCAGCTGGTCTTGAGTATGGGCTCGGCCAGCTTGCCGCCTTCCTTGCGGTAGAGGTCGCGGATGGCGACGAACAGCTCGCCGATGATCTCGTTGTCGCCCCTGGCCTGGCCCGGCGGCTCAGCGCCTTTCCAATGCCATTGCAGCCAGCGCGCGGAGTTGACGATGGAGCCGTCCTCCTCGGCGAAACAGGTGGATGGCAGCCGGAACACCGTGGTCTGGATCTTGGCCGGGTCGACGTCGTGCGCTTCGCCGTGGTTTTGCCAGAAGGTGGAGGTCTCGGTGGCGATCGGGTCGATGATCACCATGTACTTGAGCTTGGAGAAGGCCTCGGTCACTTTGGCGGCGTCCGGGAAGCTGGCCAGCGGGTTGAAGCCCTGGACGATGAAACCGTTCATCTTGCCCTGGTACATCAGCTCGGCCATGTGCAGCACGTCGTACATCTTGTCCCACTTGGGCAGCCAGTCGTAGCCCCAGTCGTTTTCCTTGCTCGCGTTGTCGCCCCACATCCATTTCATCAGGCTGACGAAGAACTTGGGCGTGTTGCTCCAGTAATTGAACTGGTTGGCCTGCAGGGCCTTGGGCGTGGTCTTGGCCAGATAAGTGGCCAGGTCCGGGTGGTCGGCTTCGCTCGGCAGCGTCAGGTAGCCGGGCAGCTGGGTGGACAGCAGGCCCAGGTCGGACAGGCCCTGGATGTTGGAGTGGCCGCGCAGCGCGTTGACGCCGCCGCCGGGCATGCCGATGTTGCCCAGCAGCAATTGGATCATCGCCATGGTGCGGATGTTCTGCGAGCCGGTGGTGTGCTGGGTCCAGCCCAGCGCGTACAGGATGGTGCCGGCCCGGTCCGGGCGGGCGGTTTCGCCCAGTTCCTTGCACACCTGCAGAAAACCGTCCACCGGCGTGCCGCAGATGGTGTTGACCACTTCCGGCGTATAGCGCGAGTAGTGCTGCTTCAACAACTGCCACACGCAGCGCGGGTGCTGCAGCGTCGGATCGGTTTTGGCGTAGCCGTCGTCGCCCAGCTCGTAGTTCCAGCTGCTCTTGTCGTACTTGCCCTTGGTGGCGTCGTAGCCGGAGAACAGGCCTTCGTCGAAGCGGTAGTCGTCGCGGACGATCAGCGCGGCGTTGGTGTAGGCCTTGACGTAGTCCCAGTGGATCTTGTCGTTCTTGATCAGCCAGTTGATCACGCCGCCCAGGAAGGCGATGTCGGAGCCGACGCGGATGGGGAGATAGAGATCGGACACCGAGGCCGTGCGGTTGTAGCGCGGATCGACCACGATCAGCCGCGTGCCGCGCGTCTTCTTCGCCTCTATCGCCCACTTGAAGCCCACCGGGTGGGCCTCGGCGGCGTTGCCGCCCATCACCAGGATGAAGTCGGCGTTCTTGATGTCCACCCAGCTGTTGGTCATCGCGCCGCGGCCGAAGGTGGAGGCCAGCGCCGATACTGTCGGACCGTGGCAGACGCGGGCCTGGGCGTCGGTGGCGACGATGCCCAGGCTGCGGATGAATTTCTGCGAGATGATGCCGGTTTCGTTGGAGCCGGCCGACGCAGTCAGCATCGCGGTGGACAGCCAGCGGTTGATCGGCACGCCGGCGGCGTTTTTCTCGACGATATGCGCGTCGCGGTCGTCCTTCATCAGGCGGGCGATGCGGGCAATCGCCTCGTCCCAGCTGACGCGTTTCCACTCGCTGCTGCCAGCCTCGCGCACTTCCGGGTATTTCAGCCGCTTGGGGCTGTGGATGAAGTCGAGCAGGCCGGCGCCCTTGGGACAGAGCGAGCCGCGGCTGACCGGATGGTCCGGATCGCCCTCGATATGGTAGATCTCGCCGTGCGTGTTCTTGGCGCCGTCGCCCAGCCCGTACAGGATCAGGCCGCAGCCGACGGAGCAGTAGGTACAGGTGTTGCGGGTTTCGCGCGCGCCCATCAGCTTGAACTGCCTGACTTCGGCCAAGGCCAGCTGCGGCGCGAAGCCCATGGCGACCAGGCTGGATGCGCCCAGCTGAGCAGCGGTCAGCTTGAACAGCTGGCGTCGGGTGACTTGCATCGTCTTTCCTCCAGAGTACCCGCGCTACCGGAGGCGAACGGATAAACCAAGTGGATTTTATTTCTGAATCTTTATTCTTTTATGCTACTCCGATGAAGGGCTAATGACCACCTTATTGACATGGCTTTTGCGGGGCAAGCCGGAACCCGGGGCGGGGAGGCTGCGCGATGAATGGCGCGAATGGAACCAGACCGCTGCGGTAAACCGGCTGGCGGCGGGGAGGTGTCCCGCCGGCCCGTCCTGTTATTTGTAGCAGTTTTATTACTATTTGCAGTTTATTGATTAAAACTATCAGTTTGGCGAATCATTGTGCCAGCCTCCGCCTAGCGCCTTGAGCAGACCGACGCTGGCTGCCAGTTGGCCGCCGCGCAGCTGCGCCAGTGTCCGTTGCGCCGCCAGCTGGCTTTGGCGGGCGCTCGCCAAAGCCAGCGCGCTGTCCAGGCCTTCGCGATAGCGCAGCTGGCTGACGGCGTAGGCCTTGTCCTGGTTGCGTACCGCCTCGTCCTGCTGGCGGCGCGCGGCATCCAATCCATGCAGCGCGTTCAGCGCGTCCTGGGTTTCCTGCACCGCCTGCAGCACGGTTTGGCGATAGCTGGCCAGCGCGGCGCGGTAGCCAGCCTCGGCGTAGTCGATGCCGGCGCGGGTCTTGCCGTTGTCGAACAAGGTTTGCGTCGCCTGCAGGCCGATGCCCCAGATCAGCGCCGGCGTGGAGAACAGATTGGCGAGGCCGGTCGATTCGCTGCCGATGTAGGCCGGAGCCAGCGTTAGTTGCGGGAAGTAGGCGGCCTTGGCGATACCGATCTGGGCATTGGCGGCGGCCATCGCCCGCTCGGCGGATGCGATGTCGGGGCGGCGCTGCAGCAGATCGCTGGGCGCGCCGCTCGGCAAAGCCGGCAAGTCGGCAGGCAGCGAGCCGGATGCCAGCCGGAACGAGGGCGCCGGCGCGCCGCTGAGCGTGGCCAGCAGGTCTTCGCTGGCGCGGCGTTGATTGAGCAGCAGCTCGCGCTGGGCACGGCTGGCGGCCACGGAAGCGGCCTGCTGCGCTTCGTCGCCGGCGGAGGCCAGGCCCGCCCGGCGGCGGATGCCGGTCAGCTCCAGCCCCCACTGCTGCGCGTCGAGGATGCCGTCCAGCAGCCGGATTTCTTCGTCC
>NZ_JAJOHV010000091.1 GCF_021129175.1 Chromobacterium piscinae
CTGCGCCAGCAGGCCGCCCAGGATCAGCGCCAGGCCCAGCAGCGTCGACGGCAGGATGGCCTCGCCGACGATCAGGTGGATCAGCAGCAGCGACGCCATCGGCGCCAGGAAGATCAGGTTGGCGATGCTGGCGGTGCTGCGCGTCAGCTTCATCGCCGACAGCCACAGCACGAAGGTGAAGCCCATTTCCAGCGCGCCGACATAGGCGGCGCCGGCCAGCCCTTGCCAGGCCGGAAGAGCCAGTTGGCCGTGCCAGGCGCACCAGGCCAGGCTCAGCGGCAGGCTGCAGGCGAAATTCAGCGTCAGGCCCAGTACCGGCTCGCGCGCGTCGCGGGTGTTGAAGATCCAGTAGCCGGCCCACAGCAGCGTCGAAGCGAGCGCCAGCAGCACGCCCAGTTGGTTGGAGAAGTGCAGCTCGAGCAAGCGTCCCCGGGTGCCGATCACCAGCACGCCCAGATAGCAGATCAGCGCGGCGGCGGCGTCCTGGGCGCGCAGCTTCTGCTTCAGCAGCGGCACGGCCAGCAGGGTCATCGTCAGCGCCCAAGTGTAGTTGATCGCCTGGGCTTCCTGCGCCGGCAGCAGCGAGTAGGCCTGGAACAGCACCAGATAGTAGATGAAGGGATTGACCGCGCCGAACAGCAGCGAGCTTTTCCAGTGGAGGCGGAAAGCGGCGGCCAGTTCGGGCAGGCGGCGCTGCCAGGCCAGGATGGACAGCAGCGACAGCAGGGAGGCGGCGCTGGCGTACAGCACCAGTTGCATTGGGCTGAGGTGCTGCAGGCTGAGCTTGAAGGCGCTGGCGACGGTGGACCAGGCCAGCACGGCGCCGAGGCCGAAGGCGTAGGCTTTCTTCTGATTATGGGCGGACGACAAGACGGCTCTCCGGTATGGTGGCTTGCCGGTCGATGTTAACCACAAACCGCCGTCATCGGCAAAGCGCTTCAGCCTCCGGCCAGCAGGCGGTTGAGCGCGTGGCTGAGGCGGGGGATGGTCGCGGAGGCGGAGAGGCCGATCGGGCCGCCGTTTTCGGCGCGGTAGCCGTCGCCGGCCAGTCCGTGCAGCCGGACGGCCAGCGAGGCGGCGTCGAAGGCGTCCATGCCCTGGGCCAGCAGCGCGGCGATGAGGCCGGTCAAGACATCGCCCTGTCCGGCGACGGCTAGTTCCGGCCCGCCGCTGTCGTTGACGCGGTAGTAGCCGTCGGGTCGTGCGATCAGGCTGCCGGCGCCTTTCAGCACGACGACGCTGTTGAGGCCGGCGGCCAGCCGGCGGGCATGGGCCACGCGATCGGCCTGGATCTCTTGGGCGCCCAGCCGCAGCAGCCGGCCCGCTTCGGCGGGATGGGGCGTCAGCACGGTAGGCGCCCGGCGCTCGGCGACGAGGGCGGCCAGGTCGCGGCGGACCGCCAGCAGATTGAGCGCGTCGGCGTCCAGCACCAGCGGGACGGCGCGGGCGATGGCCTGCTCCAGCAGCCGCTCGGCCAGTTCCTGCCGGCCCAGGCCGGGGCCGACGGCCAGCACGTCGGCGACGGGCAGGTCCGCGGCTTCGTCCGCCGGGCGCACCATCAGTTCCGGCGCGGCCGGATCGACCGGCAGCCGATCGTCCAGCGGGCACAGATAGACCTTGCCGGCGCCGCCGGCCAGC
>NZ_JAJOHV010000092.1 GCF_021129175.1 Chromobacterium piscinae
GGCCAGCTCCGCCACCTGGGCGCGGCGGCCGCCGGACGCGGCCGCGCCGGACTCGCGCTGTTGAAGCGAGTGGGTGACGTCGAAGATCACCGGGCGGTTGCCGCTGACTTTCTTCATCACGCCGAAGCCCAGCATGTCTACCACCAGGTTGTCGTAGCCGAGGCAGGTGCCGCGGTCGCACAGGATCAGTTGCTCGTTGCCGGCTTCGACGAACTTCTCCACCACGTTCTGGATCTGCGCCGGGCTCATGAACTGCGGCTTCTTGATGTTGACGGCGCGGCCGGTCTTGGCCAGCGCTTCCACCAGGTCGGTCTGGCGGGCGAGGAAGGCCGGCAACTGCACCACGTCTGCCACTTCGGCCACCGGGGCGGCCTGCCACGGTTCATGCACGTCGGTGATCACCGGCACGCCGAAGGTATCTTTCACCGCCTGCAGGATCTTCATGCCTTCTTCCAGGCCCGGGCCGCGGTAGGAATGGATAGACGAGCGGTTAGCCTTGTCGAAGCTGCCCTTGAACACGTAGGGGATGCCCAGCTTCTGGGTGACGCGAACGTATTCCTCGGCGGCGCGCAGCGCCAGGTCGCGGGATTCCAGCACGTTGATACCGCCGAACAGCGTGAACGGCGCTTCGTTGCCGACGGTGACGGACGGGGAAAGTGTGACGTTGATCAAGGGATTCTTCCTGTGTTCGTGCGCGGCCGCAGGCAAGCGGCGGCCGATTGGGCAAAGCGACATGATATACCCGCGGCGCGGCGCGGGCCATCCTGGCGCTCAGGCGCCGCCTTGCGCCACCGTTTCGGGTACCGCGTCGCGCGAGCGGACACAGGCGTCGATTGAGTCGGCCGCGCCGCTTTTCTTCAGCTCCGCGCACCATTTCTTTTTCAATTGCAGATTGATCGCGCAGGCGTTAGCGACCGGTTTGCCTGGTTCAATCTTGTACGATTTTGCGGTCGAGAAGATGCAGGACTGCATCTTGGGGCTTTCGATCTCGTCCGTTTCGTAGCGCTGCTGGCAGATGGCGATGGCCCAGTGCAGCGGCTCGCCCGGGGCGTTGGCCGGACAGGCGGCGAGGGCTGGCAGGCTGGCCGATGCCAGGGTGAGGGCGGCGAGGAGGCTGCGCATGGTGTGTTTCCCGGCGGGTACGGATGATCGAGGGCGGGATGGTAGCATGGACGGTTTGTCGCCGCGAGAGACGCAGCAATGCCGAGCGGGTATAGTGGGCGCTTCGCTGTTTTACCAAGGATAACGCCATGGCAGACCTGTCCGCTTTCCCGATCGCCGGCAAATGGCCGGCCAAGCATCCCGACCGCCTGCAGCTGTATTCGCTGCCGACGCCCAACGGCGTCAAGGTTTCCATCATGCTGGAGGAAACCGGCTTGCCGTACGAGGCGCATCTGGTCAGCTTCGAGCGCAACGATCAGCTGTCGCCGGAATTCCTGTCGCTGAACCCGAACAACAAGATCCCGGCGATCCTGGATCCGGATGGCCCGGAAGGCGAGCCGCTGGCCTTGTTCGAATCCGGCGCCATCCTGATCTATCTCGCCGACAAGACTGGGCAGCTTCTGCCCAAGCATCCGGCCGCGCGCTACGAAGCCATCCAGTGGCTGATGTTCCAGATGGGCGGCGTGGGGCCGATGTTCGGCCAGCTAGGCTTCTTCCATAAGTTCGCCGGCAAGGATTACGAGGACAAGCGCCCGCGCGACCGCTACGTCGCCGAGTCCCGTCGCCTGTTGCAGGTATTGGAGGGCAGAATGGCCGGCTGCGCCTGGATCATGGGCGACGAATACACTATCGCCGACATCGCCATCTGGCCGTGGGTGCGCAATCTGGTGGGGTTCTACGGAGCAGGCGAGCTGGTGGGTTTCGATGACTTTCCCAACGTACAGCGCGTGACGCAGGCCTTCGCCGAGCGGCCGGCGGTGGTGCGCGGCCTGGCTATTCCGGCGCGGGATTGAGACGGAAGAGATACGGAGCGGCGATGAGATTCCGATAACTCGCGGTGCTGGCCGCATTCTGCTGCGCCGCCGCGCAGTTGGCTGGGCGATGTCGGCAAGGTGGAGTTAGAGGAGGTCCATCAGCTGGCGCTGAAAGGCGGCGAGAAGGCCTATCTGGCGTCGGCGGAGTTTCCCCGATCGGGGGCGCAACTTCATGCAAGGCTATGTGTTAGCCCGTCCGGCGCTGGGCAAGGCCATCGTGCTGGATGGCTTTGGCGGACAAAGCAGCGATGTGACTGTACTGTCCCATGACGGCGGCAAAGGCTATATGGTGATTCTGGGCAGTTCGATCTCCGGCCAAGGCAATTTCGACGCCACGTATAGCGTGGTGCTGTTCGACGGCTGGAAGCCGCGGATGCTGTTCAAGGCCGAGGAAGGAAATAATTTCGGCGATTGCGGCGACGAGGGCAAGGTCTGCGAAGGCCGCCAGGTGTTCCAGAACCCGCTGGCGGGGCCCGGCGGCCAGCCTCAGCTGGCGGTGACCGCCGTCCGTTACTCCGGGCCGGATGGAAGACGGACCAAGGCCAGCGTCAGTTCGAAGGTCGTCACGCTTGCCTACCCTAACACCCGCCAGTCCAACCCAAGATGTTCCACTCGGTTCTGTCAGAGGGGCTGAGTGATGCCGGAAGGACCGGCGTCCCAGCACAGGCCCGCTTCCGGCGGCGTCAGCGCAGCGAGCTGCGCTTCACGTGCGGCTCGCGCATGCTGTCGCTGTCGATCTTCCAGCCGCCGCCCTGTTTGACCACCACGTAGCGGGCCTTCTCCTCGCCGCCCTTGGGGTGGGGTTTGGCCTGTTCATCGGACTGCCGGGTCGGGTCCAATTGATAGCGGACCACGAATTCGCAGCGGCGCGGGCCGCATTGCCGCGGCTGCACGCCATAGCCGGTGATCAGCGTCACCACGTCCCAACCCGGCTCGTCCTGATAGTTGGCGAAGTAGCGAGCGGCCGGATATTCCTGCAGCCGCATGCCGGCGGCGTCCTTGGCCAGATAGTTTTTCAGCATGGTCTGCGGCGAACCGGAGGCAGAGGCGAATGGCGCGGCCAGCGCCAGGCAGACCAATGAGGTGCTTGCGTTCATCATGGAACACTCCTTGTCATTATCATAAGGCCGAGTGTCAGGCGATGGTGAGCATGCTGGCGTAGCAGCGGGCCATGTCCATGATCGCGACTCGGCCGAAGCGGTCGAACATCAGCCAACAGTCCCCATGCATTTTCGTCCGGATATGGACGCCTGCAGGCCAGGAGAACGCGATATCCGGATACTGTTCGCCGTCGCGGGCCAGCACCACGCAGGCATCGTTCTCCTGCCGCAGCGATACGGCTAACCCTGTTCGGCCCAGAGTGGCGTTGATCGCTGCTCCAGACATCTGGGGCGGCAGAGCCAGACCATGTTCCTTCTCTTTTCCCTGGAACTGGACGACCAGCCAGGGGCTCTCCTTCTCATCCCACGCCATCCAGAAATAGCGATAGCCGCCCCATGGCGAAGGAATGACCGAGACCTCGGCCTTCTTCTCCAGCGCTGGGATATGGCCGCGCGACTCGAGCCGCCTGCCAGGCAGGCTGTATTGCCACAACAGCATTTTATTGTCTGGGTCGGCCAGCTCGTACTGTTCGCAGGACGGACTGCGCAGAATGCGGATTGCGCGGCCCGGCAGCTTGTCTATCTGCCATAGCACGCGGCTGAGCCCATGTCCGGTATCTAATATCCGGATCGCGTCTCCCTGGCCGACCGTCCAGCCGACGCCGTCGAAGCTTGATGCGTAGCAATCGACGAGGATGGCGCCCAGGTCGCGTTGTTCGCGCGTTACCAGGTCCAGCCGTTGCACGCATAGCATCTCGCCGCGGTAGATCGCGGCAAGGGCGACATGGCCGCTGTCGGCAAGCACGATGTTGTCCGCCGGCGCCGCGAAATGGTGGAGGACCTTGCCTCTGTCGTCGCGCAGGGTTACGCCGGCCTCGCCTTGCGCGACTAGCAGGCGGAGATCCGGCAGCAAGGCGATATCGGATACTGCTTGGCCGATGGCGGCGGGAACGGATATCCAGGATACCTCCTTTTTGTCGGCAAAGGGGTTGGGTTTGGGCGATGGCAGCTTCCCAGGCAGATCCGCGCACAACAAGGGATCCTGAGCGATGTCCAGCAGACGTTGCAGCTGCTGAGCGCTGAGTCGGCCCATGCCCTTGTCTTGATCGACCAGCCAGGCGTTGAACAAGGCGCGCGCAAGCAGACGGGTTTCATCGTTATGGCTGTCCAGCGCCAGCAAGGCGTGGGCGATCGCGGCGCGTTCCATTCCGCGGTCGTCGTCGTCGCGTATCGATAGGACGTGCTGCTCCTGGCTGTCCAGAGAATGAGGCAGCAAGCGAGCCCGTCTTACCAGCGCTTCGGCGGCCAGGCTGCCGCCGGCCTCTTCCGCACGCTGCAGCCATTCAATCGCGCGTTCCCGCATCGACTCTATTGGCCAGATCGCCTGCGCGGCGTCCAGCCAGCGGCCCTGGTCGACCAGAGCTAGAGCCCACTCCTCGCGAAGCTGCCGCGCGGCTACCGGCCAACGGGACTCCAGCAGGGCGATGGCTTCGGCGAAGGCGTTGTCGCGCCTCGCCACCGCCATCGCGCGCGGCAGATCGCCGGCTTTGCACATCAGGCGAACGATCAACCCGGCTTCCATGTCCCAGAGCAGGGCCAGTTCCGCAGCCTGGCTGTAGCGTTCGTGCCGTTCCAGATAGTTGATCGCTTCTGCGTGGGATTGCAGCAGCTCGGCCAGCACGAATACCGCTTGGTCGACATTGCCTTCCCGGTCCAGTTTTTCAAAGGTCTTGCGGTAAAGCTGGCGCAGATGGCGGCTTAGATCATCGCCAAAATACATGGAGGGACCGGCGGCGCCGTTTCTTATCCCCAGCTTAAAGTCATGGCGGGCATGCGGCACGCCGAAGGCCTGGCCGGGGCTGCCGCCTTCTCCTCCCAGCGGGATGGCATGGCGCAATGCGTCCTGCAGGCGGCCATTTTCAAACATCTCCAGCATCTGGCGCATATAGGCGGCCTGGCGGCGGCCCAGAATGCCCGACAGATGGCTGGTCATCGCCGCGCGGGCCAGCCAATCGCGCCAGGCTTGGGGCATCGCGCGCTCCACAGTTCGCCTGGCGGGAATCAGGGCTTGGGCGATGGCGCCGGGCTTTCCTGTCTTGCCGGTTCTGCCAGCCTGTTCCGGACTGGGGGGCCGGGCAGGGGTAGATGCCTTCTGCGGGGCGGATTCTTGTCCTTTTTGCCATGAACGAACGGCCAGCGCGATCAGCATCAGCCAGGGGAAAAAGTGGGGGGAGGATGAATCAGATACTCTAGACGCGGATCCGCCGTCGTCACCGGAAGAGGCGATGAAGGCGCCCAGAGCCAAGCAGGCGCTGAGCATGGCCACCACGATCAGCGGTTTGCGCCAAGCGGGCGTGCTGGCCATGGCGGCCGGCGGTGGAGCGCTTTCTCCTTGCAGGGAGCGGAGAAACTGCTTTTGCTCGTAGCTGGCGACGGGCACCTGTTTTCCCAGCAACTGGCGGATACCTTGCGTGGTGGCGGCCAGCGGCTGTTCCAGTTTTGCTTCGGCGATGCGGCAATCGTACATCGCATGAATGACGGGAGCCGAAACGTCCAGCCATTCACCAGGTTTGAGGATTTCGGCGTTGGCCAGCAGCATGCCTTGCACCTGGCCGCCCCGAACCAACCACAGGTCAGCCAGGGGCAGTTTTTCATATTCGTCGGCCTCTATCTGCGCAGAGGACAACGTGCGGCCTAGCCGTTGCAATGGCCAGCCAGGCACGCGTTCGCAATCCTGTTCCATGGGCGCTGCATAGCGCAGCAGATCGCCTTCCGGAAAACGGTAAGCGGCGGCGCCCGCGTGCCAGTTGGCCAGGATGCGCATTTTGCGCTCGGCCTCTCCGTATTGATCGGCGGGGAGCCAGATGCCGGACAGCCATGCGCGGCCGCGCAATACTGGGTGGCGTATTTCGGAGCCGAAGGCGGGGGTTTCAGCCATGTCCTTTCCCTTCGGTCTGGTTTTGCAGATGGAGAATCACGGCGCGTGCGGAGAGGGAGTACACAATCAGCTCTCTTTGTTCGGTCAACAGAGCGATGCCGGCGCATGACGGGGTATAGCTTAGCCGGACGATCGGCGATGCGGTCTGGTGCAGGGGCAGTATTTTGTCCTCGTCCAGCAGGGCGATCTGATTCTGTTTGTCGTGTACCAGCAGCAAACGGGGTTTGTCGGTCAATTGCACGCCTATCGCGCGCCAGCCTGGGGGGAGCCGGCATTCGCGGCCATCGATCGCGCCGCCGGCGCCTCCGGCATGGAGCCGCCAGGTTTCCGGTTCGCCGCCGTGGGCCAGGACCGCGCAGGCGAAGCGCCGGTCTTGCGGCAGCGCGTGCAGCAGCACCCGGCTATCGGCGAGGCAAGGGATGCCGGGCGCGGCTTCCGCCGTTTTCCGGCCGGGACTGGCGTCCAGCCTGCCTAGACGGAGTTGGCCGTCCTGGCTGCGGGCATACAGCAGGGAGACGGCATCGATCTGGCAGAGGGCCAGCACGCCGTCGCATTCTCGCCGCATGGGGCCGGTTTCGGCTGAGCGTCCGCTTTCCCAATAGACAAGGTTGCCGCTCAAGTCGCGCAGATACAGCCGGCCGCCGGATTTGCCGGACAGCCAGGCTGCATCCAGCAGGGCCGCGGAGCCTGGAGAGGCGTGGAATTCGGCTTGCGGCGGCAGAGGTACCTTGCCGATCCGCGGAAACTGCAAGCAGCTAAGCTGGGCGCCATGCTGAACCACGGCGCCTAGGGTCTTGGAGGTGAATGCCTGCGCCAGCAGGCAGCCGGCCTTGTGCCATTGCAGCTGGCGCGCTTTCTGTTTTGAAGTTTGTCCCGGTTTGGATACCGGCAGCATCAAGGCCGCATAGCCGCCCTGAAGCGAGACGGCGACGTGGCGGCCATTGGGAGACAGCAGCGGCGCGTGGCGAAGGGAAAAACGCCGCGTCTCGGTCTGCACGATAGCCTGGCCGGGTTGGAAGCGGCCTTGCAGCAGCGCGGCGCCTGCATCGCCGGACGGCAGCGGCAGGGTCAACGACCGCTCGCCGCGGCGATCGCGGATGGCGACTCGCAGCGCTTCGCCGCGCAGAGTGGGCGCGATGTCGACCTGATGGGTGAACTGCGGCGCGAGCAGGCCTTGTTTGTCCAAGGGGTAGCCTATCAGCCAGCACTCGTCGACTAAGGGCAGTTCCGACAGGTTTTTATGCCATTCCTGATACAGCGGCTGGTCAAAATTGCGGTAGGCGCGCGCGCGTAATAGCCGTTTCAGCTCATCGGGTTCGGCGCCTACCCGCCATTCGCCTGGAGCTTGCAAGCTGCCCCAATGGAATTCGCCGCCGGCGGCCTTCGCGCGGCGATCCAGCAGGATGCACAGCGCCAAATGGGCGAGCCTGGGGGCGCCTAGTTGCCAGTTTCCTGCATGGAAGAGCGCGACGATGCGCCGGTCAGCCTGGCGTTCGCGAGGCGTGGGCGACAGGAACAGATGTTCGCCGCTGGCAGCGCGGCGCAGGAATTCGTCAGGGATTTCGTCGGCCAGCAGCCATTCAGATGCCAGCAGATGTTCATAGGGACCGCGGCGGCGCAGGTCGTCCAGGCCTTGCGGGGCCAGCTCGTCGCCGCGACTGGCGTCATGATAGCCGCCCAGGGCCGGAGCAAGGCGCCGCAGCAGTTCGCCCAGCTCGGCAGCGAGCTCGGCGGAAAAGCCGCTCAGACAGTCATGCCACGGCATGAGCGCTTCGGGTAATCGCATAGGTATTGTCAGCTGGAATTCAGGAGCGGTATGCGCCGCTCCATCGACGGCGGATGTCGGCCAGCAAGTCGTCGCTGGCCGGCAATTGCCGGTTCAAGGGAATGATGAGCGCAGGCTCGCGCCAGATCAGCATCGGCCAGACCGGGGCGCGGGCGTCGAGCGCGCTGGCCAGCGCGTCGGTGGAGACGTCCGGCTGCCACTTCGTCGGCAGCCACAGCTGTCGGATCGAATCGTCCGGACGGGCGTATTCGACGCCCTCGACCCATGGCAGCGCGGTTTCCGGCCCCAGCGCTACCAGCAGCCGTTCGCCGGCAGTCAGCATCAGCGCGCTGCGCCGCTCAGCCGACATGGCTTCCAGCCGTTTCAGCAGGCTCTCGGCGACATCCCCGAAAGCGACCGCTGCCTGGGGGGCGGCAATGCCGCTCTCCGGAACAGGCTGCCAGCGCCAAGGGATGGTGGAACCGTTCATGCGGGCTCCGCCAGGCGCGCGGTCAGCTTTTCTCGCGAGGCGGCCAGTTCATCAGGCATGCCATCCGCGCTGAAGTTAGCGTCGATCTCGCGCAGCAGGGCTTCGATGGCAGACCGGTCGGTCTCCGCGTTCAGCGCGGATTGAGCGTTTTCCATCAGGCGGCTGACGCGGGACAGCGGCTGCACGGCCGCGGTTTCCACCGCGCTGGCCAGCACGCCATTGGCGCAAGCCGCCAACTGTTCGCGCAAGACTTCCCGGGCTTGCTGCTGAGCTTCCTGGGTCGGCAGCGCGTACAGCAGCGGCCACAGGTCGGAGGCATCGGCGCTCATGCGCCCGGCAAGCACTGCGGCGGCGGCGATCAGACGTTGGGATTTGACGATGCGCCGGTCAGACAAATTGATGCCGGCGCCGCGCAATTGACGGATCGCCTGCGCCAGGATGGGGCGGACCGCGCTCATGTCCGCTTCGCGCGCCGCCGCGCACAGCAGGTCGATGTCTGCGAGGCTGATTTCGGTTGCCGCAGCGGGCTGATCGGCTTGCCAGCCGCCCTCAAGCATCGCTTCCAGTTGATGATCCGCAGCGGGCTCGACGAAGGCGTGAAGCAGGAAGCGGTCGCCGAAGGCAGCCAGCGAGGCGTCGTCAGGCAAACTGTTGGCTGCGCCGATGCAAACCCGCAGTGGGCAATGCAGCTGGGTATGGCCTCGACGGAAGCGCCGCTCGTTCAGGATGCCCAGCAGGGTGTTGAGGATGGCGGTGGAACCGAGGAATACCTCGTCGAGGAAGGCGACTTCGGCCTCCGGCAGCATTCCGGCGGTGTCGGTCTCTACTGAGCCTTCGCGCAGCTTGCGCAGGTCTACCGGGCCGAACAGCTCGGAAGGCTCTGTGAAGCGGCCGAGCAGGTATTCGAAGTAACGGCCGCCCATCGTCTGGGCGACCCGGCGCACAACGGCGCTTTTGGCTGTGCCGGGAGGGCCAATCACCAACAGGTGTTCCTGGGCAACGGCGGCCAGCATGATCAGTTCTGCCAACTGGTCCCGGCCGACCAGGCCACGGGTTGCGGTGCGGATGCCGGCTCGCACCTGTTGGGCGGCCTGTTGTGACGGAGAGGTCATGATGTTGACATTTAAAAATTAGTAATGATCCCAAACTTTCCGCATCGCGTCAAAATGTTAATGTATTGTAACGATATGTTAATTGGTGTGTTCGCGAGCGGGGCTAGACCGGCGCGCGACATGCCTTGATTTAATTAAGTACTTAGTGTTTTAATCGAGCGACCGCTGAAAGATTTAAATAGGCGGCAATAATATGCGGGTTAATGTATCAAATCAGCCTGACACAAGGTGCAGGCAAAACACTACAAGGTGCATGCATGAAACGAAAGATTGCTGTCTTGCTGGCCGGCCTGGCTTTTTCTTCCGCCGCGGCTTCGGCGGCTCCGATGGTGCTGACTTATTACTCGGATTATCAGGGTAATTATGCAGCGCTGACCAAGTACTACTCGAACTTCAACGCGGTTTCCGTCGACTTCTACAACATCACCAAGGAAGGCGTGATCACCGGCAATGGGGCGGCCACGCCGACTAATGCGCTGTCATTCTTGCGAGACAGAAAAATCGCCGCCTATGGCTGCATTTCCAATGTCGACAGCGATTGGAGCGCGGATATCGCCCATGCGGTTTCGACCACCGCGTTGAATCAGTCGGTGGCCAATCTAGTGAAGTTCGCCCAGGCCAATGGCTTTGCCGGCATCAACATCGATTTCGAGGCGGTGGCGCAGGGCGACCGCAACAATTTCAGCAACTTCATCCAGGTTTTAGGCCGGGCATTGCATGCCAATGGGCTGAAGCTGATCGTCAGCGTGCCGGCTTTCTCCACCAAGGATGAGAACCACGAGGCCAATTATGGCTACGATCTGCGCGCGCTGGGCGCAGCGGCCGATTATCTGCAAATCATGACTTATGACGAAGCGATTCCTACCTGGCCCCCGGGGCCGGTGGCGGGGTCTGACTGGATGGAAAACGATCTGGACTACGCTGTATCGCTGGTGCCGGCGAGCAAGATATTGAACGGCATTCCCGCCTATGGCTATGACTGGAAGTCCGACAACAGCGGCAAACAGCTGTTCTGGAGCAAGACCCAGGCCTTGATCGCCCAGTATGGCGCCAAGCCGCGCTACGATGCCGGCACTCATTCCGTCAAATTCACCTATGCGGCGAAGGATGGCAGCGGCCTGCATACCGTCTGGACGGAAAACGCGCGCAGCGTGGCGCTGAAGGCCAGCCTGGTGAACGCTTACGGCCTGGGCGGCACTTCCTTGTACGCGCTGGGTATGGAAGATGCCGGCTTCTGGGCCGCGGTGAAGCAGGGCCTGGCGCAGCAGTAGCCGAGTGTCGGTAATGAAAAACCGGGCCTAGGCCCGGTTTTCTGTTTGGGGCGGCGGGATTACCAGCGGCCGCCCAGCGCGGCGATCAGCGCCACGCTGCCGGTGTACTGGCGGTTGACCACGGTCCAGAGGTTGTTCTCTGCCGCGATGCGGGCGTTTTGCGCCGACAGCACGTTCAGGTAGGCGACGGTGCCGGCCTGGTACTGGTTCATCGCGATGGTCTCCGCCCGCTTGGCCGCGGCCAGCGACGCGGTCTGCATGCCATACTCTTCCTTCAGCAGGCTCTGCGCCGACAGATTATCCTCCACGCCTTGCAGCGCGGCGAGCACGGTCTGGCGGTAGCTGGCCACGCTGGCGTCGTAGCTGGCGATCGCCTGGTCGGTCTGGGCGCTGCGCAAGCCGGCGTCGAACAGCGTCAGCGCCAGCGAGGGCCCGATGGACCAGATGCGGTTGGGCAGCGTCACCCAGTCGGCGAAGCTGGAGCCGCGGTAGCCGCCGCTGGCGCCCAGCGTCAGCGTTGGGAAGAAGGCGGCCTTGGCGATGCCGATCTGGGCGTTGGCGGCGGCCATATTTCGCTCGGCCGCGGCCACGTCGGGCCGGCGCTCCAGCAGCGCCGACGGCAGGCCAGCCGGAATCTGCGGCAGGTGGGGCGTTTCCGTGGCCGGGGGCAACCCGAAGCTGGCCGGCGCCTGGCCCAGCTGGGCGGCGATTGCGTGCTCCAGCTGGGCGCGGGTCAGCCGCTTGTCCACCACCGCGGCTTGCGCGGTGTGCCATTGGCTTTCGGCCGAGGCCACGGCGTCGTCGCCGACGATGCCGGCGGCGAACTGGTTGCGCGTCAGCTTCAGCGCTTCGCCCAGCGCCTTCTCGCTGTCGCGCAGATTGGCCAGCTGCCGGTCGGCCACCACCAGCTGCAGGTAGGCGGTGGCCAGCTGCGCCTGGCTGCTCAGGCGGATGGCGGCCAATTGGGCTTCCGATGCCTGCTGTTTTGCCTTGCCGGCCTCCACCTCGCGCCGCACGCCGCCCCACAGGTCCACTTCCCAGCTGGCGGACAAGCCCAGGTTGTAACTGGTGGATGCGCCGGCGCCCGGGGAGGAGACGCCGCGGTTCTGGGAAGCGTTGGCCGACAGCGACGGGAACAGCCCGGCCTGGGCCTGGCGCAGCTGGGCCTGGGCCTCGCGGTACTGCGCCTCGGCCTGGGCGATGGTGGGGCTTTGTTTATTCAGCGTGTCCATCAGGCCGTTCAACGTCGGGTCCTGGAATGTCGTCCACCAGTCGCCGCGCGGCATCGCGTCCTGCGGTTCGGCGGTTTTCCAGCGGCCGTCTTCCTTGAAGCTGGCTGGGATGTCCAGCTTGGGTTTGACGTAGTCGGGGCCGACGGCGCAGCCGGCCAGCGCGGCGGCGATGAAGATGGCGCTCAGGCCGTGTTTCAGCGGTGTTGTTGTTCTATTCATGGCAATCATTCCTCTTTGCCGCCGGCCAGCGCGTGGCCGCGGCTGCCGCGCCATTTCAGGCACCACAGGCGGAAGCGGTCCAGATACAGGTAGACGATGGGGGTGGTGTACAGCGTCAGCAACTGGCTGAGCAGCAGGCCGCCGACGATGGAGATGCCCAGCGGGGTGCGCATTTCGGCGCCGTCGCCATGGCCCAGCGCCAGCGGCAGCGCTCCGAACAGCGCCGCCATCGTGGTCATCATGATGGGACGGAAACGCAGCAGGCAGGCCTGCAGGATGGCCTCCTGCGGCGGCAGGTTCTGTTCGCGCTCGGCGGTGAGCGCGAAGTCTATCATCATGATCGCGTTCTTCTTGACGATGCCTATCAGCAGCAGGACGCCGATCAGCGAGATGATGTTGAACTCGCCGCCGGTGGCCATCAGCGCCAGCAGCGCGCCGACGCCGGCGGAGGGCAGGGTGGAGATGATGGTGATCGGATGCACCACGCTCTCGTACAGCATGCCCAGCACGATGTAGACCGCCACCAGCGCCGCCAGGATCAAATAAGGCTGGCTGTCCAGCGAGGCCTGGAACGACTTGGCTGTGCCCTGGAAGCTGGCGTGGATGCTGCTGGGCAGGCCGATGTCGGCGATGGCCGCGTCTATGGCCAGGGTGGCGTCGGACAGCGAGTAGCCCGGCGGCAGGTTGAAGGAGATGGTGGTGGCGGCGAACTGGCTTTGGTGGTTGACCGACAGCGAGGTGTTGGTCGGCTTCCAGCTGGCGAAGGCCGACAGCGGCGTCGGTTGGCCGCCCGGCGTTTGCAGATAGATGTCGCGCAGGCTCTCCGGGCTCTGCCAGTACTGCGGCGCCACTTCCAGCACCACGTGGTACTGGTTGAGCGCGTTATAGATGGTGGAAACCTGGCGTTGGCCGAAGGCGTCGTTCAGCACCGAGTCCACCTGCGCCTGGGTCAGCCCCAGCCGCGCCATCGCCGCGCGGTCGAAGTTCAGCGTGGTTTGCAGCCCCTTCACTTCCTGGTCGTTGTTGAGGTCGGCCAGGAAGGGGATCTTGCTCATCGCCTGCTGCACCTTGGGCGTCCATGTGCGCAGCTCGTTCAGATCGTCGCCCTGCAGCGTGTACTGGTATTGCGCGTTGCTGGAGCGGCCGCCGATGCGGATGTCCTGCACCGACTGCAGGAACAGCTGGGCGCCGGGTTCCGCGGCCAGCTTCTTGCGCAGCCGGGCGATCACCTGGTCGGCGTTTTCCTTGCGCTCGGACAATGGCTTCAGGCTGACGAACATATTGGCGCCGTTGCGCTGGCCGCCGCCGGTGAAGCCCACCACCTTGTCCACCGCCGGATCGGCGCCGACCACATTGATGAAACGTTGCAGTTTGACCTGCATCGCCTGGAAGGAAATGCTCTGGTCGGCGCGTATCATGCCGGTCAGGCGGCCGGTGTCCTGCTGCGGGAAGAAGCCCTTGGCGATCACCACGTACAGGAACACGTTGAGCGCGATGGTGGCGCCCAGGATCGCCATCATCAGCCGGCTGTGGCGCAGCGCCCAGGACAGCGAGCGGCGGTAGCCGTCCAGCATCGCGTCGAACACGCGCTCGCTCCATCGGAACAGCTTGCTCGGCTCCTTGCGCGCGTCATGCGCCTTCAGCCAGCGCGCGCACAGCATGGGCGTGGTGGTCAGCGACACCACCAGCGACACCATGATCGCCACCGACAGCGTGACCGCGAACTCGCGGAACAGGCGGCCGATGATGCCGCCCATCAGCAAAATGGGGATGAACACCGCGATCAGCGAAATGCTCATCGACAGCACGGTGAAACCCACCTCGCGCGCGCCTTGCAGTGCCGCCTGGAACGGCTTCATGCCGTCTTCGATGTGGCGCGAGATGTTCTCCAGCACCACGATGGTGTCGTCGACGACGAAGCCGGTGGCGATGGTCAGCGCCATCAGGCTGAGGTTGTTCAAGGAAAAACCGGCCATATACATCACGGCGAAAGTGCCCACCAGCGACACCGGCACGGTGATGGCTGGAATCGCTGTGGCGCGGCCGTTGCGCAGGAACATGAACACCACCAGGATCACCAGCGCGATGGAGATCGCCAGCGAACGCTCCACTTCGGACAGCGAGGCGCGGATGGTGGGCGTGCGGTCCATCACCTGGTTGATCTTGATCGCCGACGGGATGGAGGCTTGCAGTTGCGGCAGCATCGCCTTCACCCGGTCCACCGTCTCGATGATGTTGGCGCCGGGTTGGCGGAACAGGATCAGCATCACCGCCGGCTGCTTGCCGAGCATGCCGGCGTTGCGCAGGTCCACCACCGAATCCTTGACCTCGGCCACGTCGGAGATGCGCACAGCGCTGCCGTTCTTGTAGCTGACGATCAATGGCAGGTAGTCGCTGGCCTTGCCGGCCTGGTCGTTGGCCTGCACCTGCCAGTGCTTGTCTTCGTTTTCCAGAAAGCCCTTGGGCCGGTTGGCGTTGGTGCTGGTGATGGCGGAACGCACCGTTTCCATGCCGATGCCGTAGTGGTTCAGCTGCGTCGGGTTCATTTCCACCCGCACCGCCGGCTGGGCTCCGCCGCCGATGATCACGTTGCCGATGCCGTCCACCTGCGACAGCTTCTGGCCCAGGATGGAGTCCGCCGCGTCGTACATCTGGCCGCGGGTCAGGCTGTCCGAGGTCAGCGCCATGATCATGATGGGCGCGTCGGCCGGATTCACCTTGCGGTAGGTCGGGTTGGACGGCATGCCGGTGGGCAGCAGCGAGCGGGCGGCGTTGATCGCGGCCTGCACGTCGCGCGCGGCGCCGTTGATGTCGCGGTCCAGGTCGAACTGCAGCGTGATGTTGCTGGAGCCCAGAGAGCTGGTCGAGGTCATCTCGGTGATGCCGGCGATCCGGCCCAGCGCGCGCTCCAGCGGCGTGGCCACGGTGGCGGCCATCGTCTCCGGGCTGGCGCCGGGCAGCTTGGCCGACACCGAGATGGTGGGGAAGTCCACCTGCGGCAGCGGCGACACCGGCAGCAGCTTGAAGGCGATGGCGCCGGCCAGCAGGATGGCCAGCGTCAACAGCGTGGTGGCCACCGGCCGGCGGATGAAGGGGGCGGACGGAATCATGCGTCCACCTCTTCCGCCAGCTTAGGCTTGTCCTTGCGGCCGAAGCGCCGCGCCAGCCGGTCGAAGGCCAGGTAGATCACCGGCGTGGTGAACAGCGTCAGCACCTGGCTGACCATCAGGCCGCCCACCATGGTGATGCCCAGCGGCTGGCGCAGCTCGGAGCCCATGCCGCCGCCCATCATCAGCGGCAGCGCGCCCAGCAGCGCCGCCATCGTGGTCATCAGGATGGGGCGGAAGCGCAGCAGGCAGGCTTGGTAGATCGCTTCGCGCGGGCTCATGCCCTGTTCGCGTTCGGCCTCCAGCGCGAAGTCGATCATCATGATCGCGTTCTTCTTCACGATGCCGATCAACAGGATGATGCCGATGATGGCGATCACCGACAGGTCGGTGCCGGACACCATCAGCGCAAGCAGCGCGCCGATGCCGGCCGAGGGCAGGGTGGAGAGAATCGTGATCGGGTGGATATAGCTCTCGTACAGCACGCCCAGCACGATGTACATGGTCACGATGGCGGCCAGGATCAGCCACAGGGTATTGGACAGCGATGCCTGGAAGGCCATCGCGGCGCCCTGGAACTTGGTGTCCATGCTGGCCGGCAGGCCCAGCTCGGACTCGGCCTGGCGGATGGCGTCCACCGCCTCGCCAAGCGACGCGCCCTGTTTCAGGTTGAAGGAGATGGTGGCGGTGGGGAACTGGCCCAGATGGTTGATGGCCAGCGAGGCCGGACGCTCCTCTATGGTGGCCACCGCGTCCAGCGGCACCGGCCCGCCGCTGGCGGTGGGCACGTAGATGCCCTTCAGCGACAGCGGATCGCGCTGGTGGTCCTTGTCCACCTCCAGCACCACGCGGTACTGGTTGGTCTGGGTGAAGATGGTGGAGATCAGCCGCTGGCCGAAGGCGTCGTACAAGGCGTTGTCGATGGCCGCGGTGGTGACGCCCAGGCGCGAGGCGACGTCGCGATTGATGTTGACGTAAGCCTGCAGGCCCTTGTCCTGCAGGTCGCTGGCGACATCGGCCAGCGCCGGCTCCTGCTGCAGCCGGTGCACCAGCTTGGGCACCCAGGCGGACAGATCGTCCTGGCTGGTGGCCTGCAAGGTGAACTGATACTGGGTGCGGCTGACGCGGGCGTCGATGGTCAGATCCTGCACCGCCTGCAGGTACAGCGACATGCCCGGCACCTCGTCGGCGCGTTGCTGCAGCCGAGAGAGCACGGTGCGGATGTCGTCGCGCTCGCCCTTGGGCTTCAGATTGATCAGCAGGCGGCCGCTGTTCAGCGTGGCGTTGGTGCCGTCCACGCCGATGAAGGACGACAGGCTGTCCACCGCCGGGTCTTTCAGCAGTTGCTCGGCCAGTTTTTCCTGGCGGTCGGCCATCGCGGTGAAGGAAATGGACTGCGAAGCCTCGCTGATGCCCTGGATGGCGCCGGTGTCCTGCAGCGGGAAGAAGCCCTTGGGCACCCAGACGTACAGCGCCGCGGTCAGCGCCACGGTGCCGACGGCCACCAGCAGCGTGGTTTTTTGGCGATCCAGCACCCAGGTCAGCATCTTGCCGTAGCGGGCGATGACGTCGTCGAAGAACTTGCCGCTGGCGTGGTAGAAGCGGCCCTGCTTTTCCTCCGGCACGTGCTTGAGCAGCCGCGCGCACATCATCGGCGTCAGCGTCAGCGAGATGAAGGCGGAGATCAGGATGGACACCGCCAGCGTGACGGCGAATTCGCGGAACAGCCGGCCCACCACGTCGCCCATGAACAGCAGCGGGATCAGCACCGCGATCAGCGAGATGGTCAGCGAGATAATGGTGAAGCCGATCTGTTTGGAGCCTTTCAGCGCCGCTTCCATCGGCTTCTCGCCTTCCTCGATGTAGCGGGCGATGTTCTCGATCATCACGATGGCGTCGTCGACGACGAAGCCGGTGGCGATGGTCAGCGCCATCAGCGTCAGGTTGTTGATGGAGAAGCCGGTCAGGTACATCACGCCGAAGGTGCCCACCAGCGACAGCGGCACCGCCACCGCCGGAATGATGGTGGCCGGCACGTTGCGCAGGAAGACGAAGATCACCATCACCACCAGCGCGATGGCCAGCATCAGCTCGAACTCCACGTCCTCCACCGAGGCGCGGATGGTCACGGTGCGGTCGCTCAGCACGTGCACGTCCACCGAGCCGGGCAGGGTGCCCTGCAATTGCGGCAGCAGCGACTTGATGCGGTCGGTCACCTGGATCACGTTGGCGCCCGGCTGGCGCTGCACGTTGAGAATGATGGCCGGCGTGGCGCCGGACCAGGCGGCCAGCCGGGTGTTCTCGGCCGACTCCACCACCTTGGCGACGTCCCTGACGTAGACCGGAGCGCCGTTCTGATAGGCGACGATGACGTTGCGGTACTCCTCGGCCGACTGCAACTGGTCGTTGCCGTCCACGGTGGAGGCCTGGTTCGGGCCGTCGAAGCTGCCCTTGGCCTGGTTGACGTTGGCGGCGGCGACGGCGGTGCGGATGTCTTCCAGCGTCAAGCCGCGCGAGGCCAGCGCCTTGGGGTTGCTCTGGATGCGCACGGCCGGCCGCTGGCCGCCGCTGATGCTGACCAGACCTACGCCGGGCACTTGCGACAGTTTCTGGGCCAGGCGGGTGTCGACCATGTCCTCCAGCTTGGTCAGCTCCAGGGTGGGCGAGCTGATGGCGACGGTGAGGATGGGCGTGTCGGCCGGGTTGACCTTGTTGTAGACCGGCGGGCTGGGCAGGTCGGACGGCAGCAGGTTGCCGGCGGCGTTGATCGCCGCCTGGACTTCCTGCTCGGCCACGTCCAGCGTCAGGTCCAGGCTGAATTGCAGCGTGATCACCGAGGCGCCGCCGGAGCTGGACGAGGACATCTGCGACAGGCCAGGCATCTGGCCAAACTGGCGTTCCAGCGGCGCGGTGACCGACGAGGTCATCACGTCTGGGCTGGCCCCGGGGTAGAGCGTCACCACCTGGATGGTTGGATAGTCGACTTCCGGCAGCGCCGATACCGGCAACATTCTCCAGGCGACCAGGCCGGTCAGCAGGATGGCCACCATCATCAGAGTGGTGGCCACCGGCCGCGTAATGAACGGACGGGAAGGGTTCATGCGCAGTCCTCCCGTTTAGTTGGCCGCCGAGGCGTGTTTCTTGCCCCAGGCGCCGGCGCCGTGCTTTTTCTGTCCCTTGGCCTCGCCGACGGCGGCCGAAGCGGCTTCGCGCGCCTGTGCTGCGCGGTCTATCACCTTGACCTGGGCGCCGTTGCGCAGCTTGTCCACGCCGTCTATCACCACGCGCTGGCCGGGTTTCAGGCCATCCTCGATGATGGTGTCGGTGCCGGACACCGGACCGGTCTTGACCTTGGCGATGCTGACGGTAGAGTCGCCGCCCACGGTGTAGACGTAGCTGCCCACCTTGCCCAGCTGCACCGCTACGGTGGGCACCACTACCGCGTCCTTGCGCACGCCCAACTGCAGGTTGATGTTGACGAACTGGTTGGGGAACAGCTGCTGCTGGTCGTTGGCGAAAGAGGCCTTGATGTTGATGGTGCCGGTGCTGGTGTTCAGCTGATTGTCCAGCGCCAGCAATTTGCCGTCGGCCAGCTTGTGGCGGTTGTCGCGATCCCAGGCTTCGACCTTCAGCGCCTTGTTGTCGCGGGCGGCCTGCAGCACCGAAGCCAGGCTGGTTTCGGGAACGGCGAACACCGCGTTGATCGGTTGAGTCTGGGTGATGGTGACCAAGCCATTCGCGTCGCTGGCGTGAACGATATTGCCCGAATCCACCTGGCGCAGGCCGACGCGGCCGCTGATCGGCGCGACGACGCGGGTGTAGTCGACATTGATGCGCGCGGCGGCTACCGATCCCTGATCAACCTTGACCGTGCCTTCGTACTGGTGGACCAGCGCCTGCTGGGTGTCCACCTGCTGTTTGGCGATGGAGTTCTGGCTGGCCAACTGCTTGTAGCGGGCCAGATCCAGGCGGGCGTTTTCCAGCAGCGCCTGGTCGCGCAGCAACTGGCCCTCGGCCTGGGTCAGCGCCGCCTGGTAGGGGCGGGCGTCCAGCTCGGCCAACAGCTGCCCCTGCTTGACCTGCTGGCCCTCGGTGAAGTGGATCTTGTCCAACTGGCCGTCGACGCGGCTGCGCACGGTCACGGTATTGGTGGACGTGACGGTGCCCAACGCATTCAACTGCAGGGGCGCGTCCATGGTCCGCACGTCCGCCACGCCTACCGCCGTCGGCGCGGCACCCTTGTTGCGGGCGGCGGCTTCCTTGGCGCTTTGATTGTGCTGGTGCCACCACCAGCCGCCACCCAGCGCGGCGAGCAGGATGAGTATCAGGGGCAGGCGTTTGGATTGGGCTGGCGCGGCGGTGGACATGCGGAAAGCTCCGGGCGGACGTTGAGTGTTGTTGTAGGCAAAGCATGACATTTTTACATGCTTTGTGCTGCGCTTACGCGTGAAAACAGCGATTTAGTGCTGAATACGCATGTATAAGAGTGAGCGCATTGTATTAGCCTGGTTTGAGTGGGGAATGGCTTTGTGTTGTGAATTGTTAATGAAAAACGAGTGTCCGCTTTTTAATATTGGCTTAGGGTAAAAGCTCGATGGGCTAAGGCTTTGGCTGCTATGACATTCTGAAGTTGCCGCCCATGGAATGGCGAGGGCGGTGTTTTTACCATTTGTTTACATGCGCCGGGTGGAATCTCTACCCGGCTTTTATTTTCGCGGCCCTAGCATGCTGAATGAAGCGTCAATTATCTGGACGATAGCGTTGCAAGGAGAAAACATGTTGGCTGCATTCAGAAGCATGGCCATTTCGGCTTCCGACCGAAAACGCAGGAGCCAGCCCATGGCCATGCTGGCGTTGGCAGCGCTGGGCGTGGTGTTCGGCGACTTGGGCACCAGCCCGCTGTACGCTTTGCAGGAGGCGTTCAATGGCGATCACGGCGTGCGGCCGACGCCCGACAATGTGATCGGGGTGGTGTCGCTGTTTTTGTGGTCGCTGATCCTGATGGTCAGCATCAAATACGTGCTGGTGCTGATGCGGGCCGACAACCGGGGCGAGGGCGGCATTCTGGCGCTGCTGGCCCAGATTACCGGCGGACGGGCGGATGGTCGGGGGCGCGCCGCTTGGGGCTGGGTGTTGTTGGGCTTGGCCGGCGCGGCGATGCTGTACGGCGACGGGGTGATCACGCCGGCGGTGTCGGTGTTGAGCGCGATGGAAGGGTTGCAGGTGGCGACGCCGGCTCTGGCCGCCTATGTGGTGCCCGCCACCGTCGTGATCCTGGCCTTGCTGTTCATGGTTCAGCCTTTCGGCTCCGGGCGGGTGGGCGTGGCTTTCGGTCCGGTACTGGCGGCGTGGTTCGCGGCAATCGCCGCGCTGGGCCTGGCCCAGTTGTGGCGGAACCCGGCCATTCTGCAGGCGGCCAATCCTTGGCACGGCATCGCGTATTTTCAGCGCAACGGTTTCGCCGGTTTCGTTTCGCTGGGCGCGGTGGTGCTGTGCCTGACCGGCGCTGAAGCGTTGTACGCCGATATGGGCCATTTCGGCGCGCGGCCGATCCGGCTGGCCTGGTATGGCCTGGCGCTGCCGTCGCTGATCTTGAGCTACGTGGGGCAGGGCGCGCTGTTGCTGGCTCACCCGCAGCTGTCCGGTAGGCCTTTCTATTCGATGGTGCCTGAGTGGGGGCTGTACCCGATGGTGGCGCTGTCCACCCTGGCCACCATCGTCGCCTCGCAGGCCTTGATCACCGCGGTGTTTTCGCTGACCCACCAGTCGGTGCAGCTGGGCTTCTTCCCCCGGGTGAAGGTGCTGCATACCTCGGGCAGCCACAAGGGCCAGATCTATCTGCCTTTGCTGAACTGGGTTTTGATGCTGGCCACGATCGCGGTGGTGCTGGGCTTTCGCGAGTCGGGCAAGCTGGCCGCGGCGTTCGGCTTAGCCGTCTCCACTACCATGGCCATCACCACCGTGCTGTTCGCGGTGCTGGCGCGCCGCCGCTGGCATTGGCCGTGGTGGGCGGTGGCGCTGGTGGCGGGGGGATTGTTCGCCATCGACCTGGCTTTCTGGCTGGCCAATGTGCTCAAGTTTCTGGATGGCGGCTGGCTGCCGCTGCTGCTGGGTCTGGCGGTGTTCGCGATGATGGGATGCTGGTTCGGCGGCCGAAGGCTGCAGCGGCATGAAAGCCGCGGCCGCCAGTTGCCGGTGGAGGCTTTGCTCTCCAGTCTGGAGACGAATCCGTTGATGCGGATTCCGGGCGTCGGGGTATTTCTGTCCGAAAGCGCGGACGGCACGCCGTCGGTGTTGCTGCACCATCTGAAACACAATCAGGCGCTGCACGAAACCGCGGTGCTGCTGACGTTGCAGATGCTGGACGTGCCGCGGGCCGCCGGCGAGCGCGTGTCGGCGCAGTGGCTGGGGCAGGGGGTGGCCAGGGTGGCGGCGAGTTACGGCTATATGGAGGAGCCGGACGTGCCGGAGGCGATGGCGCGAGCGGCGGAGCTGCTGCGCCTGCCGCCACTGGAGCCGTTGAGCACCAGCTATTATCTGGGGCGGCAAACGCTGGTGGCCGCGCCGGGCAGCGGCGGCTTCAAGCGCTGGCTGGTCGGCGTCTTCGCCTTTCTCAGGCAGAACGAGCGCAGCGCCACGCTGTACTTCGGCCTGCCGCCCAACCGGGTGGTGGAGCTGGGCGCGCGCATCGAATTGTAGCGTGTCGGCCTCATGAAATTTCCGATCCGGCAGAGCGCGCCGCAGCGCCGGCTTCGCCTTGCCTGCTCTGGTTTTTGCGTTCATTTCCGAACATGACATCTTCGTTTTTTGCGTAAATCGCCTAATCCGGGCTAGGCAATGCCGGCGATCGATGTCATTCTTTGCCGCTTTGATTGTCACCCGCCCGGCGCAGAGCCTGGGCGACGCCGGTTCAGGTCCGCGCGGCAGAACAACAGAGTGAGTTGGATATGAGCAAGAAACAAGACGCGCCCGAGCTGCGGCGCACGCTGCAGGCGCGCCACCTGTCGATGATCGCCATCGGCGGCTCCATCGGCACCGGCCTGTTCCTGGCGTCCGGCGCCACCATCTCGAGCGCAGGCGCCGGCGGCGCGCTGCTGGCTTACGCGCTGGTGGGCCTGATGGTGTACTTCCTGATGACCAGCCTGGGTGAAATGGCCGCCTTCATGCCGGTGTCCGGCTCCTTCCAGGCTTACGGCTCGCGCTTCGTCGATCCGGCCTTCGGCTTCGCCCAGGGGTGGAACTACTGGTACAACTGGGCGATCACCGTCGCGGTGGAGCTGGCCGCGGCCGCCATCATCATGAACTATTGGTATCCCGGCGTGCCGGGCGTGGTGTGGAGCGGCGGCTTCCTGGCCATCATCTTCGCGCTCAACTACTTCTCGGTGAAGGGCTTCGGCGAGGCCGAGTTCTGGTGCTCGATGCTGAAAGTGGCCACCATCATCGCCTTCATCGTCATCGGCTTCCTGATGATTCTGGGCATCATGACCGAGCCGAACCCGAGCCGCATCGCGCCGGGTCTGAATGTGATGATGCAGGGCGACGGCGCTTTCGTAGGCGGCCTGGCCGCCTTTGTCGGCGTCGCCATGGTGGTCGGTTTCTCCTTTCAGGGCACCGAGCTGATCGGCGTCGCCGCCGGCGAGTCTGCTAATCCGGGCCGCACCATTCCGCGCGCGGTTCGCCAGATCTTCTGGCGCATCCTGATGTTCTACATGCTGTCCATCCTGATCATCGGCCTGATCCTGCCGCACAACGATCCGTCTCTGCTGAAGAACGACATGAAGGACGTCGGCGCCAGCCCGTTCACGCTGGTGTTCAACCGCGCCGGCCTGGCCTTCGCCGCCAGCCTGATGAACGCGGTGATCCTGTCCGCCATCTTGTCGGCCGGCAACTCCGGCATGTACGCGTCCACCCGCATGCTGTATGCGATGGCCAAGAACGGCATGGCGCCCAAGGTTTTCGGCAAGCTGACTGACAACGGCGTGCCGCGCAACGCGCTGTACGCCACCACGCTGGTCGCCTGCCTGTGCTTCCTGACCTCGCTGTTCCAGAGCAACGCGGTCTACATGTGGCTGCTCAATTCGTCAGGCATGACCGGCTTCATCGCCTGGCTGGGCGTGGCCATCAGCCACTACCGCTTCCGCCGCGCCTATGTGAAGCAGGGCTACAGCCTGGACGATCTGCCGTACAAGGCCAAGTGGTTCCCGCTGGGTCCGGTGTTCGCCTTCGTCTTGTGCCTGCTGATCATGCTGGGCCAGAACTATACCGCCTTCACCGCGGCTAAGGTGGACTGGAACGGCGTCATCGCCACCTATCTGGGCATTCCGCTGTTTGTGGCGCTGTGGTGGGGATACCGCGTCAAGCACAACACCCGCATGGTGCCGCTGGACAAGGTGGAACTGGCCGAGGCGCATCGCAACGCCTTGATGCTGCGGGAAGAAAACCGCGGCGGCAAACCGGTTTCCGTCCAGGTGTGATCGCTCTGGAAAAATGCTTGGAAAAGCCCGCTGGCAAGCGGGCTTTTTTTATGGTTTCATCCGCTATCCTGACAACATTTTAAACCTTCCAGGCGGGGTGCCGTATGCAGTTGCTGTCCACCTTCATTACCAAGTTTCTGTTCGTGATGGCGGCGCTGCTGCCCATCATGAACCCGCCCGGCCTGGTGCCCATCTTCATCTCGATGACGGCGCGCAACACGCCGCAGCAGCGGCGCTACCTGGCGCGGCGCATCGCCGTCTATTGCGCGCTGCTGTTGATCGGCAGCATGTTCGTCGGCGGCTACGTGCTGTCCTTCTTCGGCGTGTCGCTGCCGGTGGTGCAGATGTCCGGCGGCCTGCTGATCACCTTCGCCGCCTGGCGCATGCTGAACGACACGCCGGCGGAATCCAGCCAGCCGTCCACCGAGCAGGCCAGGGTGGACAGCCAGGCCGAGCTCAAGCAGCGCGCCTTCTATCCGCTGACCTTCCCGCTGACGGTGGGGCCGGGCTCGGTGTCGGTGGCCATCACCATCGGCGCCACGCTGACCGGCAGCGGCAAGGGCCTGGTGCGTTTCGTGATCAGTCCGGTGGCGGGTCTGACCGCGGTGCTGGTGTGCAGCACGCTGGTCTACCTGTGCTACGCCAACGCCGACAAGCTATTGCGCTACCTCGGCCAGACCGGCTCGGTGGTGTTCCTGCGGCTGTCCGCATTCATCCTGCTGTGCTTGGGCGTGCAGATCATGTGGGACGGCTTCGGCGAACTGGCCAGCCAGTGGCTGCGCGACAACGCCGCGATGCTGCATTGATCAGCATTCCATCCGCGTGCCGCCGGGCCGGCATTTATTGACTTGAGGCAAGGTTGACGAAGGGAGAAGGCGGCAGACTGTGTTCAATGGCAATCCACTGACTGGAGACGGACATGAGCACAAGCGCTTTCTTCATCCCCTCGCTGAACCTGATGGGCGCGGGCTGTCTGCAACAGGCCGTCGACGCCATGCGCGGCCACGGCTTCCGCCGCGCGCTGATCGTCACCGACCAGGGCCTGGTCAAGGCCGGGCTGGCCGGCAAGGTGGCGAAGATGCTGGGCGACGCCGACATCGAGCCGGTGATCTTCGACGGCGTCCATCCCAACCCCAGTTGCGCCAACGTCAACGCCGGTCTCGCGCTGCTGCGGGAAAAACAGTGCGACGTGGTGGTGTCGCTGGGCGGCGGCTCGCCGCATGATTGCGCCAAGGGCATCGCGCTGGTAGCGGTGAACGGCGGCAAGATCCAGGACTACGAAGGCGTGGACAAGTCGGCCAAGCCGCAACTTCCGCTGGTGGCGATCAATACCACCGCCGGCACCGCGTCTGAAATGACCCGCTTCTGCATCATCACCGACGAGTCGCGCCACATCAAAATGGCCATCGTCGACAAGCACACCACCCCCATTCTGTCGGTCAATGATCCGGAAACCATGGCCGGCATGCCGGCCGCGCTGACGGCGGCCACCGGCATGGACGCGCTGACCCATGCGGTGGAGGCCTATGTGTCCACCATCGCCACTCCCATCACCGACGCTTGCGCTTTGAAGGCGGTGGAGCTGATCGCCGGCTTTCTGCGCCGAGCGGTGAAGGACGGACAAGACATGGAAGCGCGCGAGCAGATGGCTTACGCCCAGTTCCTGGCCGGCATGGCTTTCAACAACGCTTCCTTGGGCTATGTGCACGCGATGGCGCATCAGCTGGGCGGCTTCTACGATCTGCCGCATGGCGTGTGCAACGCCGTGCTGCTGCCGCATGTCCAGGTTTTCAACGCCGCCGTCGCCGGCGAGCGGCTGGGCGATGTGGCCATCGCGCTGGGCGAGAAAGCGCGCAGCGCCGAGGCTGCCATCGCTGCGATCAAGCGCTTGGCCGCCGATGTCGGCATCCCGGCGGGCTTGGCCGCGCTGGGCGTGAAGGAGGCCGATATCCCGACGCTGGCGGACAATGCGCTTAAGGATGCTTGCGGGTTGACCAATCCGCGCAAGGGCAGCCATCAGGATGTCTGCTCGATTTTCCGCGCGGCGATGTAGCCGATGACGGGGCGGAGCGGCCGATGCGTGAGATCGGCCGCTCCGCAGAGAAAAATTTTTTGCCAGTATATATCGCACTACGATATTTTAATTAAAAGCTAAAGTAGGCGGCTGGGGCTGGAGGAGCTGGTTTGCGCATGCGAAAGCAAGACAGGAGGTAACGATCATGGGAATCGAAATACGTTTGGAAAGAGTGGAGGGCTGCCGGAATCCACCGGCTGGCGCGTTTCTGGTGGACAGCAAGTGGCCGCGAGGGCTGCCGCGTTCCGCGCTGGCGGCCGGGCACTGGCTGCCCAGGGTGATGCCGACCGATGAATTGGTGGCCTGGATGCGTTTGCAGCCGCTGCGTTGGGCGACCTTCTGCGATATCTACTGGGCCGATATGGGCAATAATCCCGCGCGCTGGCTGCCTTTGTTGAAAGCGATGGAGCAGGGCGAGCTGGCGTTGCTGCATAGCGGCGAGCCGGACGAGCATAGCCCGGTGATGGCGCTGAAAGCCTTTTTGCAGCAGCGCTACCGCGAGCGGCAGGATGAAAAGGCGGAAGCGTGAGCAGGATTGCCATCGGCGGCGGGCCGGCGATGCGTTAGACTGCCGCGCATGATCCACTGTCATTGAAGCGATGGCATGAGCTTGAGCAAGGAAGATTTCGAACGTCTGGCGGATTTCCGCTATCGGCTGCGCCGTTTTCTGCGGTTCAGCGAGGATCTGGCCCAGGATAGCGGCATCACGCCGCTGCAGTATCTGCTGCTGCTGCAGCTGAAGGGCTACCCGGGCCGCAGTTGGGCCACGGTGGCTGAGCTGGCGGAGCGGCTGCAGTCCCATCATCACAGCGTGGTGGGGCTGGTCAGCCGCTGCGAGGGGCAGCAGCTGGTGCGGCGCCAGCCTGGGCGCGAGGACAGGCGCTGCGTGGAGGTGCACCTGCAGCCCAAGGGCGAAGAGCTGGTGGCCAGGCTGGCCGGCGCGCACCGGGACGAATTGATCGCCTTGCAGGAGGATGGCGGCTACCTGTCGCTGGACTTGTTGCTGCAGACCAAGCGCCAATTGCAACTGCCGGAGGAGCTGGGCTAGGCAAATAGCGCGGAGCCGTGTTGCATATGGCTTGATGGCATTTAGTAAACTCGCCGTTTTCAGGCAAGATGTCGGGATGCGGTCCGCCGAATGGGCGGACAAGAAAGCAAGAAAGAGAGAATCATCATGGCATCCGACGCGCCGCATCTTCCGCTGCATCCCGAAACCCTGGCCATCCGCGCCGGCCGGGAAACCAGCCAGTTCAACGAGCACAGCCAGGGCTTGTTTCTCACTTCCAGTTTCACCTACGATTCCGCGGCCCAGGCCGCCGCGATGTTTCTCGGCGAGGTGGACGGCTACACCTACAGCCGCTTCACCAATCCCACCGTCGCCGCGTTCCAGCAACGGCTGGCGGAAATGGAGGGCGGAGAGCGCGCCATCGCCACCGCCACCGGCATGGCGGCGATCCAGGCCATCATGATGACGCTGCTGCAGGCCGGCGATCACATCGTGTCGTCGCAAAGCCTGTTCGGCTCCACCACCAATCTGTTCGCCAATCAGTTGTCCAAGTTCGGCGTGGCCACCACCTTTGTCGACGCGCGCGACCTGTCGCTCTGGCGCGAGGCGCTGCAGCCCAATACCAAGCTGCTGTTCCTGGAGACGCCGTCCAATCCCTTGACCGAGGTGGCGGATATCTCCGCCATCGCCGAGATCGCCCACGCGCACGGCGCCTTGCTGGTGGTGGACAATAGCTTCTGTTCCCCGGCCTTGCAGCAGCCGCTGAAACTGGGCGCCGATCTGGTCATGCACTCGGCCACCAAGTTTCTGGACGGCCATGGCCGGGTGATGGGAGGCGCGGTGGTGGGCAGCGACAAGCTGATCGAGCAGATTTACCTGCATGTGCGCGCCGCCGGTCCGTCGTTGGCGCCGTTCAACGCCTGGACGCTGTTGTCCGGCATGGAAACGTTGCACCTGCGCATGGAAAAACACAGCGCCAACGCGCTGGAGTTGGCCCGCTGGCTGGAGGCGCAGCCCAATGTCGAGCGCGTTTATTACCCCGGCCTGCCCAGCCATCCTCAGCATGAACTCGCGCTGCGCCAGCAGAAGAGCGGCGGCGCGGTGGTGTCTTTCGTGGTCAAGGGCGGCAGAGAGGCCGCGTGGCGAGTGGTGGACGGCGTTCAGGTGATTTCCCGCACCGCCAATCTGGGCGATGTGAAAACCACCATCACCCACCCATCCAGCACCACGCACGCCCGCGTGACGTCAGAGGCGCGGGAGCGCGCCGGCATCGTCGAGGGGCTGTTGCGCGTCAGCGTCGGGCTGGAAAATGTACGGGACCTTCAACAAGATCTGTTGCGAGGCCTTGACTAAGCGCTTTTAACGCGTGTTTCATTCAAACGGCAGTCTAAAATTAGACTGCCGTTTTCTGTTTGCCCTGGGGATGGGTGGCGAGGCTGGCGGGACATGCCTTGACATCGATCAAGTTAAAACGTAAGTTTGAAACGCTTGTTCGAAAGCTGAGATGAGCAAGACCAAATCACAAAACACAATAAAGGCTCTGGAGATCATGGAGGGCAACCGTCCCGATACCGCAACCCGCATCCTGGACGTCGCGGAACGTCTGTTCGTGGAGCACGGCTTCGAGGCGACTTCTCTGCGAATGATCACCCAGCAGGCCGAGGTGAATCTGGCCGCGGTGAATTATCACTTCGGCTCCAAGGATGCGTTGTTCGAATCCGTGTTTCTGCGCAGGCTGGCGCCCTTGCTGGAAGGGTGCTTGGCGGAACTGGATACGCTGGAGGCGCGGGAAGGAGACTTGCCGCTGGAGCAGCTGGTGCTGTCTTTCATACGGCCCTGTCTGGCCCTGTCCAAGGATCCGTCGCGCGGCGGCGCCATGTTCGTGCGCTTGCTGTCGCGGACCCTGGTGGAGAACCACCGCCTGCTGCGCGAGACCATCTCGCAGCAGTACAGCGTGTTCGTGCAACGCTATACCAGCGCCTTTCAACGGGCGCTGCCGCACTTGGAGCCGGAACAGCTCGCCTGGCGGATGCATCTCGCCTTCAGCGTCATGTTCAACGCCTTCGCCGGCAACGATGTGCTGAAAATCTTCACGCGCAGCCAGATCGTTACCGCCCGGGACCCGGACATGATCGTCAAATATCTGGTGCCTTTCGTGATTGCCGGTCTGGTCGCGCCCATCGAAGGCTGATTCCGCACCGCCAGCCCATTACAAGATCACGGCGGCGCATGCGGAACTGAGGGGTCAACACGAGGGTAAACACAATGATTGCTGCCATTCTTCTGATCGTGCTGCTCGGCGCGCTGGCGTATCTCGCCGCGCCGGTGCTGGCCTGGACCGTCGGTATCGCCGCCTGGCTCGCCGCGCTCCAGTTCGTATTCCACTGCCCGGTGCCTGTCGCCGCCTGGGTTGTTTTCGCCGTGGTCGCCGCGGTGCTCAACATCGTGCCGCTGCGCCGCGCCGTTTTCACCGGCCCGGTATTCGGCGTGTTCAAGAAAATCACGCCGGCGATGTCGCAGACCGAGCAGGAGGCCATCAACGCCGGCACGGTCTGGTGGGATCGCGACTTGTTCTCCGGCAAGCCGGATTACAACCGCCTGCTGTCTTTCCCGGATCCGAAGCTGACGCCTGAAGAGCAGGCCTTCATTGACGGTCCGACCGAGCAGCTGTGCGGCATGATCGACGACTGGAAGATCACCCATGAGCTGAAGGATCTGCCCCCGGAAGTGTGGCAGTTCATCAAGGATCATGGCTTTCTGGGCATGATCGTCAAAAAGAAATACGGCGGCCTGGAATTCTCCAACTACGCCCACGCTAAAGTCGTGACCAAGATCGCCACCCGCGGCGGCACCGCCGCGGTGACGGTGATGGTGCCCAATTCGCTCGGACCGGGCGAGTTGCTGCAGCACTACGGCACCGAGGCGCAGAAAGACTACTACTTGCCGCGTCTTGCCAAGGGCGTGGAAGTGCCGTGTTTCGCGCTGACCAGCCCGTACGCCGGCTCCGACGCCGGTGCCATTCCAGATTACGGCGTGGTCTGCCGCGGCTCCTATACTCACCCGCGCACCGGCGAGCGTTTCGAGAACGTGCTGGGCGTGCGCGTCAGCTGGGAAAAGCGCTGGATCACGCTGGCGCCGGTCGCCACCATCCTGGGTCTGGCGTTCAAGATGTACGACCCGGAGCACCTGCTGGGCGACAAGGAAGACATCGGCATCACCTGCGCGCTGGTGCCGACCGAGCATGAGGGCGTCGAGATCGGCCGTCGCCACTTCCCGGGCGGCTCGGCCTTCATGAACGGCCCGACCTGGGGCAAGGACGTATTCATTCCGCTGGACTGGATCATCGGCGGCCGCGAATACGCCGGCCAGGGCTGGCGCATGCTGGTCGAGTGCCTGTCGGTCGGACGCTGCATCTCGCTGCCGGCGATGTCCGTCGCCTGCGGCAAGCTGACCACCTACACCACCGGCGCCTTCGCCCGCATCCGCGATCAGTTCGGCCTGCCCATCGGCAAGTTCGAGGGCGTGGACGAGGCGATGGCCCGTATCGGCGGCTTCACCTACCAGATGGAAGCGTCGCAGGACCTGGCGTTGACCGCGCTCGACAATGGCGAAAAGCCGTCGGTGCTGTCCGCGATCCTGAAGTACCACAATACCGAGCGCATGCGCAAAACGCTGAATGACGCGATGGATGTGCATGGCGGCAAGACCGTGGTGCTGGGGCCGCGCAACTATCTGGCGCGCGGCTATCAGGCGGTGCCGATCGGCATCACCGTGGAAGGCGCCAACATCCTGACCCGTTCGATGATCATCTACGGCCAGGGCGCGATCCGTTGTCATCCGTTCGTGCTGCGCGAGATGAAGTCGGCGATGGCCAACGACGGCGCCGAGTTCGATAAGGCCATCACCGGCCACATCAATTTCGTGATCAGCAACTTCGTCCGTTCGCTGTGGCTGGGCCTGACCTGCGCTCGCTTCGCGTCCAGCCCGAAGGGCGGCGCTACCGCGGCGTACTACAAGCGCGTCACCCGTCTTTCCAGCGCCTTCGCGCTGCTGTCCGACATGGCGATGTTCAGCCTGGGCGGCTCGCTGAAGTTCCGCGAGAAGCTATCTGCGCGCCTGGGCGACATGCTGTCCGGCCTCTATATCGCCACGGCCAGCCTGAAGCGTTTCGAGCGTGAAGGCGCGCCGAAGGAAGATATCGCGGTGATGAGCTGGGCGGTGGAGAACGCGCTATACGATGTTCAGGTGGCGATGGACGGCTTCCTGGCCAATCTGCCTAGCCGCGGTCTGGCCTGGGTGTTGCGCCGCGTGATCTTCCCATGGGGCCTGACCCTGAAGCCGGCCTCCGACCGCGTCGGCACCAAAGTGGCCCGCGCGATGATGGAGCCGGGCTCCACCCGCGACCGCCTGACCCACGGCATGTATGTGCCGAAGTCCGAGGCCGATCCGGTGGGCGTGCTGGAGCACGCGCTGCACGCCATCCTGGCTACCGAGCCGGTGGAGCAGAAGCTGCGCAAGCTGACGCGCGACGGCAAGTTCAAGGCCATCACCGCACGCGAGCGTCTGGCTGAGGCGCTGCAGACCGGCTTGATCAATCAGGAAGAGTTCGACGCGGTCACCCGCGCCCGCAAGCTGAAGCGCGACGTGATCATGGTGGACGACTTCGACAAGAAGCTGGATCAGCATGACGAACAATTGCTGCAGCGCCTGATTTTCTAAATCAGGCAACGTGGTACCATGCGCCGGATGCCGCATGCATCCGGCGTTGAGCAAAGCGGCCGCGTCTGTTGCGGCCGTTTTCTCAGCGCTATGCTTTCAAGGGGGTGGGGGATGGAACAGCAGGAACACCGGACGCCGGTATTGCGGGTGCGCGCTTTGCCCACCAGCACCAATGCCTATGGGCGGGTCCAGGCGGGCTGGCTGATGAGCCAAATCGACATGGCGGGCAGCCTGGACGCCGAGCGGCTGTCCTGCGGCCCGGTGACGACGGTGGCCGTCAATGCCTTCCAGTTCGCCGCGCCCATTCTGCTGGGCGATGTGGTGGATCTGTACGTGGAGCGCCTGCGCATCGGCCAGAAATCCATCACGCTGAAGATCTCCGTCGAGGCCGAACGCATGGACGGTTCGCACATCCGCATCACCGAAGTGATCGCCACTTTTGTCGCGGTGGACGCAGACGGCAAGTCCAGATTGCTGGGTGACGCCTAGTCTAAATGTGGTGGCGAAAACAAATTGTTGTGGAAATGTTGCATTAAACGAACGTTTGGAACAAAAGCTCTGATATCTGGTTGGATTGCTCTAATTCTCTGGTAGCATCGATGATGATGCGGTCAATGACCAAGTCATCGTTAATGAAAATATTCAAGCTACAAAAGAGAGGGAAGCATGAAGCTCAAGCATCTCAGCCTGTCCGTGATGATCATGGGCACCGCGCTCGGTCTGGCATCGACTCAGGCTGCGGCCTCGGGTTATCAGTTCGGCTCGCAGAGCGTCTCCGGCCAGGGCACCGCCCACGCCAACGGAGCAGAGGCCAACGATCCTTCCACCATCTTCACCAACCCGGCCGGCCTGTCCCGGCTGGATGGCACCCAGCTCGTCATCGGCGGCACCCTGGTGGTTCCGCATTCCGAATATACCGACAACGGCTCTACCACCACTGGCGCTCTGGGTATTCCTGCGCACGCTACTGGTGGCGGCAATGGCGGCACTTTCGCGCCCAAGGCCGTGGCCGCGCCGACCTTTTACCTGTCGCACAAGATCAACGACAAGATCACCGCAGGCATCGGCATGTATGTGCCTTACGGCGCCAAGCTGGACTACGGCTTTGATTGGGCTGGCCGCTATGCGTTGAAAAGCGTCAACCTGCAATCGTTGAACATCAACCCGTCCATCTCTTTCAAGCTGGATGACCGCCACTCTTTTGGTTTCGGCGTGTCCGCCCAGTACATGGATGCGACGCTGGAGCAAATGGCGGATGCGACCACTGGCATCAATGCCAAGCTTGCTAGTCAGGGATTGCCTGCAGCCGCCATTCGGGCGTTGGGTGTTCAAGGCGATGGTCTAGCTCATGTGGAAGGTAATGATTGGGGCTTTGGCTGGAATATTGGCTATATGTTCCAGCTAGATGAAAATACCCGGTTTGGCTTGGCGTACCGCTCTAGCGTCAAACAAAAGCTTAGCGGCTCATCTACTTGGACTTTTAACAACGTAACCAATAATGCGTTAGTTTTACCTGCGCCGTATAACATCAACATCCCTGCGAATTCGTTGGGAGCGGTGGCAAAAGGCTATCATCCAAATGCATCCGCTTCTGTTGACTTGTCCACACCGGAAACCGTGTCCGCCAACTTCTTCCATCAGCTGAATCCCAAGGTGGCGCTGATGGGCGACGTGACCTGGGTGCGAAACTCGCGTTTGAAGCAGATCGACATCAAGCAGTACAGCACGCCGGTTCAGGGCGATCTGGTGCTGCACCAGAATTGGAAGGATACCTGGCGCGTGTCGTTCGGCTCCAACTACCAGCTGAACGATTCCTGGATGCTGCGCGGCGGTGTGGCTTGGGAGCAGTCTCCGGTGCAGAGCGATCAGGATCGCCATCCCGCTCTTCCGGACAGCGACCGCCTCTGGCTGTCGTTTGGCGCCAATTACAAGATCAACAAGCAAAGCTCGATCGATCTGGCCTACAGCTTCATTGACTTCAAGAACGCCAATGTCAACTACACGGATACTTGTAATCCGAGCGGTAATAATGGAACCTGCACTGGCAATGGCGGCACGGTCAAAGGCAGCTACAAGACTTATCTGCAGCTGATCGGCGTGCAATACAACTACCGTTTCTAAGCGGCTGCATGCCGGCATGAAAACGGTTCGGGGCGGGCGCGCAAGCGTTCGCCCCGCTTGCTTTGGGCGATCTGGCGGCATTGTTGCGCTCGCGCCAGCGCCGCATGCGATTTTTTTGCAAAACCTGCTTTGATTTTGCCCAAAATGGGTTAGACTAATCCAACATAAAAGCGAGTGTTTGATATTTTATCTACATCCGCGACATGGCCGCCGTCGGCGCGTGCAAAACGCCGGTTGCGGTTGAGGCCGGAACAATAGAGATTATCCCCGGTCGTTTCTATCAAGCAGTACCCGCCAGCGCCGCGCCAGCCCCTGCCGGCGCGGGCAATGGGCAAGGACGATTTCAACGCCCGTCCTTGAAGCAAGCAGGACAGGTTGAGAGGGGCCTGTCTCATGTGTGTTTCAACAAAACGAGGAAACCATGTCTCAAACCAAATTCAATGTACGCAAGGTTGCCGTGCTCGGCGCCGGCGTGATGGGGGCGCAGATCGCCGCCCACCTGGTGAACGCCAAGGTACCGACAATTCTGTTCGACCTTCCGGCCAAGGAAGGCGACAAGAACGGCATCGCGCTGAAGGCCATCGACGGTCTGAAGAAGCTGAAACCCTCTCCGCTGGCCGGCAGCGATGTGGTCGCCCACATTCAGCCCGCCAATTACGATGATCACCTGCACCTGCTGAAGGACTGCGATCTGGTGATCGAAGCCATCGCCGAGCGCATGGACTGGAAGGTGGACCTGTACCACAAGGTTGCGCCGCATTTGGGCGAGCACACCATCTTCGCCACCAACACTTCCGGCCTGTCAATCAACAAGCTGGCCGAAGGCTGCCCGGATTCGGTGCGCCCGCGCTTCTGCGGCGTGCACTTCTTCAACCCGCCGCGCTATATGCACCTGGTTGAAATCATTCCCTGCGTGACCTCCGACGCCCACATTCTGGACAACCTGGAGCGCTTCCTGGTGTCCACGCTGGGCAAGGGCGTGGTGCGCGCGAAAGATACCCCTAACTTCGTCGCCAACCGCATCGGCGTGTTTTCGATGCTGGCCACCATCGCCAATGCCGCCAAGTATGGCATCCGCTTCGACGTGGTGGACGACCTGACCGGCCCGCGCCTGGGCCGCCCGAAGTCCGCTACCTTCCGCACCGCCGACGTGGTGGGCCTGGATACTTTCGCCCACGTGGTGAAAACCATGCAGGACACGCTGCCGCAAGACCCGTGGCACAGCCTGTTCGCCACGCCTGACTGGATGCAGCAACTGATCGCTAACGGCGCGCTGGGCTCCAAGACCCGCGCCGGCATCTACAAGAAAGACGGCAAGCGCATGCTGGTGCTCGACCCGGCCAAGGGCGAGTATGTCGGCTCCGGCGAAAAGGGCGATGACGCGGTCAAGGACATCCTGAAGATCGCCAACCCGGCCGAGAAATTCCAGAGACTGCGCGACAGCGAGCATCCGCAGGCGCAATTCCTGTGGGCTTGCTTCCGCGACGTGTTCCACTACATTTCCTTCCATCTGGGCGACATCGCCAACTGCGCGCGCGACGTGGACTTTGCCATTCGCTGGGGCTTCGGCTGGTCCGCCGGTCCGTTCGAAACCTGGCAATCCGCCGGCTGGCAGCAAGTGGCCAAGTGGCTGAAGGAAGACATCGCCGCCGGCAAGTCCCTGGCTAAGGCCGAGTTGCCGGCCTGGGTGCTGGAAGGCGACCGCGCCGGCGTGCATTTCGCCGACGGTTCCTACAACGCCGCCGACAAGAAACTGGTTGGCCGCTCCACGCTGGACGTGTATCAGCGCCAGTTGGCTCCGGCCAAGGTGCTGGGCGAGAAGTCCGAGCTGCTGGGCGAGACCGTGTTCGAGAACGAGGGCGTGCGCGCCTTCACTACCGGCGACGACGTGCTGGTGGTGTCGTTCAAGTCCAAGGCCCACGCCATCGGCCCGGCCGTGCTGGATGGTTTGAACACCGCGCTGGACATCGCCGAAGACCGCTTCAAGGGCCTGGTGATCTGGCAGACCGAGGAGCCGTTCTCCGTCGGCGCCGATCTGCAATCGATGATGCCGGCCTTCATGATGGGCGACTGGGATGCGATCGATGCGATGATCGGCCGCTTCCAGTCCACCGCGCTGCGCCTGCGCTACAGCCAGATCCCGACTGTGGCCGCCACCCAAGGCTACGTGTTCGGCGGCGGTTGCGAGTTCGCGATGCACTGCGACAAGACCGTGGCCGCGCTGGAGTCCTATGTCGGCCTGGTGGAAGTGGGCGTCGGCCTGCTGCCGGGCGGCGGCGGCTGCAAGGAGTTCGCGCTGCGCGCCTCGCAAGAGTCCAAGGGCGACCTGCTGGCCGCGCTGAAGGACTACTTCATGAACATCGCCACCGCCAAGGTCGCCACCAGCGGCGTGGAAGCGCAGGAGCTGGGCTTCTTCCGCAAGGGCGATCCGGTGGTGTTCAACGCTTACGAGCTGCTGTACGTCGCCAAGAAGCAGGCGCTGGCGCTGGCCGAATCCGGCTACCGTCCGCCGCTGAAGGTGAAGGGCTTCCCGGTTGCAGGCCGCTCCGGCGCCGCGTCGATCAAGGGCCAGCTGGTCAACATGCTGGAAGGCAATTTCATCAGCCAGCACGACTTCTTCATCGCCTCGCAGATCGCCGACGTGATGACCGGCGGCGACTTGGAGGCCGGCACCCTGGTCAACGAGCAATGGATTCTGGAACTGGAGCGCAAGGCCTTCATGACTCTGCTGAAGAACTCCAAGACCCAGGACCGCATCGCCAATATGCTGACCACCGGCAAGCCGCTGCGCAACTAATACGAACCGTCCACAAGGCACCTGATGCTGCGTTGCGCCGACTTGCCGTACTAGATGTACTGTCTGCGTCGGCGCGCCTTGCCTCAGGCGCTTGTGAACTGTTCGAAAATCCAAGAATGCAAAGGCTGGCGGCAGGTATGAAGACCTAGCCGCTGGTCGCGAAGGAGCAAAAGAATGGTTAAGCAAGTACAAGAAGCTTACATCGTCGCCGCCACCCGCACCCCGGTGGGCAAGGCGCCGCGCGGCATGATGCGCAATGTGCGTCCGGACGACATGCTGGCGCATGTGATCACCGGCGCGCTGGCGCAAGTGCCGAACCTGGATCCGAAGCTGATTTCCGACTGCGTGGTCGGCTGCGCCTTCCCGGAAGCGGAGCAGGGCTTGAACATGGCGCGCATCGGCGTGCTGCTGGCCGGTCTGCCCAATACCGTGGGCGGCATCACCATCAACCGCTACTGCTCGTCCGGCATCAACGCCGTGCAGATGGCGGCCGACCGCATCCGCCTCGGCGAAGCCGACGTGGTGATCGCAGCCGGTTCCGAATCGATGTCCCTGGTGCCGATGATGGGCAACAAGGTTTCGCTGAACCCGGAAATCTTCGCCAAGGACGAGAACTACGGCATCGCCTACGGCATGGGTCTGACCGCTGAAAAAGTGGCCCAGCAATGGGGCGTGTCGCGCGAAGACCAGGACGCGTTCGCGGTGGAATCGCACCGTCGCGCGCTGGCGGCCATCGACGGCGGCAAGTTCAAGAACGAGATCACGCCGTTGGAAGTGACCTACCGCACGCCGAATCTGGAAACTGGCGAAGTGGTGAGCAAGACCCGCGTGCTGGACACCGACGAAGGCCCGCGCCGCGAGACTACGCTGGAAGGTCTGGCCAAGCTGAAGACTGTGTTCGACGCCAAGGGTTCGGTCACCGCCGGCAACTCTTCGCAAATGTCCGACGGCGCCGGCGCGGTGATCCTGGTGTCCGAGCGGGTGCTGAAGGAGTTCAACCTGGTGCCGTTGGCCCGCTACGTGACCTTCTCGGTCAAGGGCGTGCCGCCGGAAATCATGGGCATCGGTCCGAAGGAAGCCATCCCGGCCGCGCTGGCCCAGGCCGGCCTGAAGCAGGACGACCTGAAGTGGATCGAGTTGAACGAAGCCTTCGCCGCGCAGGCGCTGGCCGTCGCGCGCGATCTGGAGCTGGACATGTCCAAGGTGAACCCGCACGGCGGCGCGATCGCCCTGGGCCACCCGCTGGGCGCGACCGGCGCGATCCGCACCGCCACGCTGGTGCATGGCATGCGCGACGCAGGCCTGAAGGGCCACGGCATGGTGACGATGTGCATCGGCACCGGCATGGGCGCCGCGGGCATCATCGAGGTGCTGTAAGCCAAGCTCATTGAGCTGACGGTTTGCGGAAACGCCACAGCCTTGAGCTGTGGCGTTTTTTTATTTCAGTTTGCGCGACGTGAGAGCGAGGGTTCTCGGCGGTCGTTTGCGCAAGACGGAAAAAGCCCCGATCGATGATCGGGGCTATTGGCCGAGCGGCGAGCCGGGGCTTATTCAGCCTGCTTGTCGTTGCTGGCCAGCTCCAGCTGGGCCTTTTTCACCCGTTTGTCGGCGGACAGCTTTTGCTGCAGCGCCAGCAGATCGGCCTGGGCCGGCGTGTTGAAGATGACGATGCTGGCGGTGCGGTAGCGCACGGTCAGGCCGTGATCGCGGGCGACGGCGGCTTCGTCGTTGGGCGATGCCAGTTGCACCAGCACGGTGCCGCTGACGGTGGCCGGCACGCGTTGCTTGGGCGCCTGCACCACGTCGCCGCGCTTCAGCGATGGCGCCGGGGTGCCGGTGCTGCGGGCGGAAACGCCGTTGGGGATCTTGGATTGCGGAACCTGCTTGTAGTAGGTCTTGCCGTTGATCACCACCGCCTGGCCGGCGGGTTGGGCCAGGAAGGGCGGCTCGGCGGCCTGGCTGTTGGCGGCCAGGGTCAGCAGGGCGAGGGGGATGAGTCGGATGATCTGTTTCATGCTGCGCTCCGGTGGCCGAAGAAGCGGATCGACCACGATTTCAGTTTGCCTTCCGCATTGGGAAGCGAGTAGACGTTGTTTTGGCCGTTGGCGCGATAGACGTACTGGTATTCGGCGCCATTGGTGTCGATCACGCGCAGCCGCCACTGGCCCTTGGCTTGTTCGCCGTAGAATTGATTGGACAGCAGGCGCTGCTGGTTCAGACCGTAGGTTTCAGCCACCAGCGCGGTGCGCGGAGACAACAGCACCGAGCGGGTGCCGGACGGCGAGATCAGTTCCACCGCCAGATCGTTGGCGCGGCCGTGCTCGGCGTCCACCAGGACTTGCACCGCCTCGACAGTCAGGTCGTCGGGTTGGTTGAACGCGCTTTCCACGCCGCGTTCGTCGGCATCCGGGATGGCGGCCTGGGCCGAGACAGTCTGCCAGCGGGTTTTCTGCAGCGGCGGCAGCGGCTTGCTGTAGAACAGCGCCTTTTCCACGGCCTTGTCGATGTTGATCAGGCCGAAACCGTAGAACTGGTGGAAGGGCAGGCCGGCGGCGTTTTTCTGCCAGCCGGGAATGGCCTGGTAGCTGTGCGCGCCGCCGCTCTTGTCCTTGAATGCCAGCGTCACGCCCGGTTGGGCGGCGTCCACCTGGCGGGCGGTGGTGATCAGGATATGGCGCACGTCGCGGGCGCTGAGCGCCGGATTGGCGGACATCACCAGCGCGAACGAGCCGGAGGTGGACGGCGCGGCGGACGAGGTGCCGTTCATGATGCCGTTGTAGTCGCAGTTGGGATCCAGCGCGGTGCCGCCGTGCAGGCCGTTGGCGGTGTTGCCGGTGACGTTGTAGCCGCGGGCGCAGCCCGACAGGTCGGTGGTGACCATCGCCGGCGAGTCGGTGCCGTACTCGCCGCCGGGAGCGGTGAGCAGCACATTGGCGCCGACTGACGAGTACGAGGAGCGCACGCCGTCGGCGTTCAGCGCCGACACCACCACGTTCCAGTAGTTGTTGTTGTCGGTGGACAGGTTGGCGTCTTGTACCGGCAGGCCGTTGTTCCCCTGGTAACCCAGTATCACCTCGGTGCTGCTCAGGCGGAAGGAGTTGTAGGCGTTGCCGGCCGACTTGACGAATACCGCTCCGCGGCCCCAGTGGCTGTTGCGGCTGACGTCTTCGTAGGTTTCTTCCTCGGTTTTCAGCTCGATGTCCTGATCCGGGTTGCCGGGGACGGAGGTGAGGGTGGAGGAGCCGTAGCTCTGGTTGAATACGCGGGCGTCGGTGAAGGCTTCCAGCGGGCCGCCATTCGGTTTTTTGCCGTGCGCCAGCAGCCAGCCGTCCAGGGTTTGAGCCAGCAGCCAGTTGAAGCCCTTGAGGCCGGCCGAAGGCGCGATGCCGCGGCCGCCTATGCCGTTGAAGGCTACCGCCGCGGCGATGCCGGCCACTGCCGTGCCGTGGCCGTTGCCGCCGGATTCGGGCGTCGGGTCGTTGCTGCCGTTCACCAGGTTCTTGGAGCCGGGCACGATGTTGGCGGCCAGGTCGGGGTGTTTGATTTCCAGACCGTCGTCGATGACGGCGATGGTGGTGCCGATGCCGCGGATGCCGCGCAAGTGGGTGAAGGCGAGATTGAGATCGACGCCCTTGACGCCGCCGCGCTTGGAGAAGGCATTCTGGCCGGTATTTTTCAGGTGCCATTGCTGGTTGACCAGGGGGTCGCCCGGCAGCAACGGGACGCTGCGATCCGGCGCGGAAGGGGCGGCATGACTGGCCAGGGAGGCCAGCGCCAGCATGACTGCGCTGCTGGTGATGCGAACGTGCATGATTGAGATCCTCTATTTTGCCTTTGTGTTTTGCGGTTGTGGCCGCCAGAAGATCATATTTGTTAATTTTTATTGCGCAAATATCTTTTTGTCATATTGCGATCAGCGGCAAGAATTTGCGGTTCGCGCGCTTAAGGGCGAGAGAGGATGAAACCGGCAGAGCGGCAGGGGAGGGAACGCCGGCCCAGGCAGGGCCGGCGGCGGGTCAGTCCATCTTGGACAGCGTGTCGAAATTGCTATGGCTGCAGTCTTCGAATTCCTGCTGCGGATCTTTCAGCTTGATCTGGTAGGATTTGCCTTGGGCGCTGAGCACCAGTTGTTTGTCGTCGTTCAGCAGCATTTTGGGCATCAGGAACCAGCGCTGGCCTTTGCGTGAATTAGGCTGCGTGATGTAAATGGCTGAAAAGGGCGAGCTGTCCGGTTGCGATGGGTCCTGCAGCGAGACGCCGACCGGCGTTTGTCCAAGGATCTCGATGCCCACCTTCGTGCCGTTGTTCTGGCGTAAAATGCGGCGGATCACACCGAGCAGCAGCGGGTGGGTTTCGGTCTTGACCAGAATCAGCCGGCCTATCGCCAGTTGGTCTATGGTTTTGCCGATGAAGGTAAGCCCCATGCCGGTGCTGCTGATGTCGTTGATCCGCCATTCGTCGGTGCGGTCGGCTTCCAGCCCGCCGACATCCTGGACCTTGATGTGGAAAGCCACGCGGTCGAAACCTATCGATACCTGGGCACCGGACGAGTGCAGCGAGCGCTCCGATTTGCGCAGTGACTTGCCGCCATCGCTGGACCAGCGCACCGCCAGCTTCTCGCACAGCACCGACCATTCCTCGCGTTCCAGCTCGCAGTCAAGGGCGGCGATCTGCGAGGGGATGCGGGTGTCTAGGTCGAACATCAGATCGGCCAGGCGGGTGGTGATCTCGTAGGATGACCAGTAACGGTGCCACTTGCCGGCCATGCCGCGTAGCATCGGCTGGGGGGGCTCCGGCAGGGACAGGTTGTAGACGAAGACTGGCATTTCGACCGGAGGCTGCTTGTCCAGCGGGATGTTCTGGCAAATCAGCATCAGCAGCTGGTCCACCGCGACGATTTCCTTGTGCAGCATGTTCTCGGTCTGAGCCAGGTGCAGCATGCCGGCCTGGACTAGCAGGTGCTCGCAGCTGATCTCCTGCTTGGCGTCCGGATACAGCAGGATGGGCGAGCGAGCGAAACCCGCTTCCTCGGCGTAGGTGTAGAAACGGAAACCTTGCTGCCAGGCGCTGCCCTCCGGTTTAAGATAGCGCAGCGCGTTCCAGGCCAGCAGCCGCATCTGGTGATGCAGGCCGCGGGTGGTGACCAGCTGCAGCTCCGCGTCGCCGGCTTGATTGGGAGAGCCGCGATACAGGCGCAGGCAGATCTGGTAGGCGCTGGCTAATTCGTGCCAGTAGGCGAGAATGGTGGGCAGATAGCCTTTGCTGCCGCCCCTGGAATGAAGATAATCCTGACACAGCTGGTGATGGATGCCGGCAGCCTTGTCGTCGACGTAGAGCAGCGTCTTGATGCGTTCCTTCAACGACATCTCGCTGTCTGCGTTGATTTTGGATACGGCCTTGATGATTTCCACCAGGGCGGTAAAGTATTCAGCCTGCGGCAGATCGCGCACCAGCAGGGTGGCAGATTGCGCCACGCCGGAGGCGGGCGTGTTCTTGCTGAGAAGTGAGCTGACTAGAGATTTGAAGTCAAACATTGAACCGGGCTTCTGGTTATGGGATTTATGTTCTCACTTATATGTCACTCTATCTTACGTCACGCATTGATGCTGGTGAAACCATAATCGCAAATTTATCGGGCATGCCAAAAAGCAAGTTTTTCCCCTATCGTCGTCTGATTCTCGCCTTGTGCGCGGCCGGACTGTTCATTTCGACAGCTGTGGAGGCCGCCGATGCGACGCAAGTGCCTGAGGGTGTTGGCGTTGTGCTCGGCGGCGGCGGCGCGCGCGGCTTCGCCCACCTAGGCGTTTTGAAAGAGCTGGAGCGTCTGCGGATACCTGTGGCCTGCATCTCCGGGACCAGCGCCGGGGCGCTGATCGGTGGCATTTACGCCAATGGCCTGCCGCTGGATGAGATGGAGCGCGAGTTCAATGCCGCTGACTGGGACCAGATGCTGTCCGGCAAGCCGGCGCGCACCGACATCCCATACGATCGCAAGCGCAACGACTACCAGAATTATCTGGACGTCAGCTTCGGGCTCAAGGGGGGCGCGCTGCGGGTTCCGCGCAGCGCGATCAACTCCCAGGGCATCGAGCTCTACATCCATAAAATGACGCGGGACCGCGACATCGACAGCTTCGACAAACTGCCCATTCCGTTCCGCGCGGTGGCGGCGGATTTGCTGACTGGAGACGCGGTGGTGTTCGACAAGGGATCGTTGTCGCGCGCCTTGCGCGCCAGCATGGCGGTTCCCGGCGTGTTCGATCTGGTGGAGGATGACAGCAAGCTGCTGGTGGATGGCGCCATCGCCCGCAATATCCCGGTGCAGGAAGTGAAGGGCCGCTGCGCCGAGCACGTGATCGTGGTGGACGTGAGCACGCCGTTGTTGAAGGCGGACGAGATCCATACTCTGTTCGACGTGGTCGATCAAAGCTCCAACCTGGCGGTGATGCGCAACGAGCAGGAACAGATGAAGCGGCTGGATAAGCGCGACATCGTGATCCGGCCGGATCTGAACGGCTATACCGTGGCGTCTTTCGGCGACCACAAGGCCATTGTCGAACGCGGCGCCGAGGCGGCCCGCAAGATGGCGCGGCAGTTGTCCACTTATTCGGTGTCGGAGGCGGAATACCAGGCCTGGAAGAGCAAGCTTGTCCGGCCGCGCTACCCGGTGCTGGACGAAGTGAAGGTGGACGGCAAGGACGGAGCCTTCACCAAGGTGTCGTCCCTGCAGGAGTCGCTGGCTTTCTCATCGAACACGATACCGGTGGGCGCGGCGCGCAATCGGCTGGCGGAAATCTTCACCGGCGGCGAATACGACAAGCTGGGTTATCGCGTGGACAGCGTTTCCGGGCGCAACGTGATGATGGTGATGCCGGTAGAGCGCAGCATAGGCCAGAATACCCTGCATTTTGGCCTCAATCTCAGCAGCGATACGCCGGGCGACAGCCGTTTCACGCTGCGCGCCGCGCATGAGTGGACATCGTTGAACGCTGCGGGAGGCTCCTGGCGCAACGACGTGGCCATTGGCGACGACAAGGCTTTCAAGACCGAACTGTACCAACCGTTGTGGCGCGGCAGCCCGATGTTCGTCGCCGCTTCGCTAGGGTATCAGCAGAGTCCGTTCAAATTGTTCAATGAAGACCACACGGTGTTTGCCACGTTCAACAACAGCATAGTCGAGACGCAGGTGAATGCGGGGGTGGCGCTGGGCAAGTATGGCGAGTGGCGGTTCGGCCTTTATCGGCAGGATAATGATTTCACCTTGTCGCAAGGCATTCCTGACGATGCTAACAATTTCCGTTTCCGCGATGTCGGTGTGCAGACTCGTCTGGTGGTGGACCAGTTCGATAACCCGCGCTGGCCGCGTTCCGGCTATTACTTCAGCGGCAAGCTGGCGGCCGGCGTGCCGGGTTTGGGCAGCGAGGTCAACCAGAAGCTTTATGATTTCACCGGGGAAGCCGCGCATACCTATGGGGATTTCACCGCGCGCTTCACTGCCAAGGCCAAAGGCTATGTCGATACCAAGTCGGACGACGAATTCATCCCGCAAACCCTGGGTGGCTTCTTGAATTTGACGGGCTATCAGAATGGCGAACTCCTAGCCAGCCAGGTAGCGCTTGCCAGGCTGATGGTGTATTGGCGAGCGGCATCGTTGCCAGCGGTGCTGGGGTCCGGCGTATATGCGGGTGTGTCGCTTGAGGCTGGCAAGCTTTGGGGCAATGATTTCCCTACTAACAAGCTTGCGCATCGCTGGATTCCGGCCGGTTCGGTTTTTCTGGGCGCGGATACCATTCTCGGGCCGTTCTTCGTCGGCATGGGCAGCGCGCAGGGGGGCAGGCTGACCGGCTACATTTATCTCGGCGTGGACTATTGATCCGTGCCATCCGCGCGGCTGATGTCGCGCGGATGGCCTGTCCTTAGGTATGGGGTCGCTCGATATCTGAGACAAACGTTTGAATTAATCCTGGATTTTGCCAATGTCATGATCTATCCCGGTAAGGGCCGCCATCCTGGTGGCCCGCAATCACGATATAACGGGAGAGATAATGAAACAGCTGTTGTCACGCACTGCCTTCTTGCTTGCCTTGTTGCTGCTGCCGTTCGCTTCGGCCCACGCATCCTCTGGCTATACCCAGACCCGCTACCCCATCGTGTTGGTGCACGGCCTGTTCGGCTTCGGCCAGGTGCTGGGCGTCGATTACTTCTACCGCGTACCGGCCGCCCTGAAGGAGGATGGCGCGCAGGTGTTCGTCGCCGAAGTATCGGCCACCGGCAGCAATGAGGCGCGCGGCGAGCAGCTGTTGCAGCAGGTGCAGCGCATCCTGGCCATCACCGGCGCGCAGAAGGTCAACCTGATCGGCCATAGCCAGGGCGCGCCCACTGCGCGCTATGTGGCGGGCGTGCGGCCGGATCTGGTGGCCTCGGTCACCACCGTCGGCGGCGTCAACAAGGGTTCGGTCGTGGCCGACATCGTTCGCGGCGTGGCGCCCCCGGGATCGGTCAGCGAAGCCGTGGCCGCAGCCGTGACGGGCGCGTTCGTCAAGGTGCTGGCCTTCTTCTCCGGCACCAGCGATCTGCCGCAGCAGCCTATCGATGCGCTGAACTCCCTGACCACGGCCGGTTCGCTGGCGTTCAGCGCCAAGTTCCCGGGCGGCGTGCCGACTTCGGCTTGCGGCGAGGGCGATTATCAGGCCAAAGGCGTGCGTTACTACTCGTGGACCGGCGCCGCCACCACCACAAATGTCCTGGACCCGCTGACCGTGCCGATGGGCGCGCTGGGGCTGGCTTTCGGCTCCACGCCGTCGGATGGCTTGGTCAGCGTATGCTCGGCCCACCTGGGCCAGGTGATCCGCGACGATTACAAGATGAACCACGTCAACGAGATCAATCAGAGCTTCGGCCTGGTCAGCCTGTTCGAGGTGAGCCCGGTTTCGCTGTATCGCCAGCAGGCCAACCGGCTGAAGAACGCGGGACTGTGAGATGCGCCGCCTCGGCTTGACGCTGGCGGCGGCCTGCGCCGCCTTGCTGGTTTGGTGGGTCTGGCCGGATGGCGCGCACTTGGAGGCCGCCGCCGCCCGCCAGGCTTCGCGCGGCGGCTTCGCTCCGTCGCTGATCGGCACCCGGCCTGACGGCGCCGCCGCCGAAACCGGCGGGAAGCTGGTGGTCGATCAGCAGCTGCGCCAGCTGTTCGACTACTACCTGGCCACGCTGGGCGAGCGCGATCTGGCCACCATCCGGACCGAGTTGCAGAGCCAGCTCAAACGAGCGCTGGGAGGCGGAGCGCTGCCGCAGGCGATGGGGCTGTTCGACCGCTATGTCGCCTACAAGCGCTCGCTGGCAGGCAAGGAAGCCGCGGCGGCCACCGACTTGTCGCGCAGGCTGGTGCTGGTGCAGGCGGCCAGGCGGCAGTATTTCAGCCAGCTTGAACTGAACGGCCTGTTCGGCGACGAGGACCGCTACGATGACTTCACCGTCAGGCGGTTGGCGATCGAGGCCAACCCGGCGCTGAGCGCCGCCGACAAGCAGCGGTTGGTCGCGCAGCTGGAGAACCAGTTGCCGTCCGCGCTGCGAGCCGCCCGGCAGGAGCCGGTCAAGCATCTGGCGTTGGCTGATGCCGAGGCCCGGCTGCGGCAAGGGGGTGGCGACGAGCAGCAGCTCTATCAACTGCGCTCCGGCATGGTGGGACAGGCGGCGGCGGACCGGTTGAGCGAGCTGGATCGGGAGCAGGCCGGCTGGCAGAAGCGGCTGGACGATTTCAAGAGCGAGCGGACGGCCATTCTCGCCAACGGCGGACTGAGCGCGCAGCAGCGGCAGCAGGCGGTCGCCCAACTGCAGTCTCAGCGGTTTTCGCCGCAGGAGGCGTTGCGCCTGCCGGCGTATTTGCCCAACTGACCGATGCGGCAAACGAAACAGGCGCCCAAGGGCGCCTGTTTTTCGTGGAGCGGCTTCGCTCAGGCGTGGGTGAAGAACAGACGGCGCAGCGCCTCGCCCGGCTCGGCCTCGCGCATGAAGGCCTCGCCGACCAGGAAGGTGTGCACGCCGCTGGCCTGCATCAGCCGCACGTCTTCGATAGTGGCGATGCCGCTCTCGGTGATGGCGATGCGGCCGTCGGTGATGCGCGGCAGCAGCTTCAGCGTGGTGGCCAGGCTCACTTCGAAAGTGCGCAGGTTGCGGTTGTTGACGCCGACCAGCTCGGTTTTCAACTGCAGCGCGGCATCCAGCTCTTCTTCGTTGTGGACCTCCACCAGCACCGCCATGCCCAGCTCGTTCGCCAATGCCTCCAGCGCCTTCATCTTGGGCAGTTCGAGAGCGGCGGCGATCAGCAGGATGCAGTCGGCGCCCATCGCGCGGGCTTCGTACACCTGGTAGTCGTCGACGATGAAATCCTTGCGCAGCACGGGCAGGTGGCAGGCGGCGCGCGCCGCCTCCAGGTAGCTCGCGTCGCCCTGGAAATACTGGCGGTCGGTCAGTACCGACAGACAGGCCGCGCCGTGGGCGGCATAGCTCTCGGCGATGGCGGCCGGCTGGAAGTCCTCGCGGATCACGCCTTTGCTGGGGCTGGCTTTCTTGATCTCGGCGATGACGGCGGCTTTGCCCAGCGCATGCTTGGCGCGCAGGGCGGCGACGAAATCGCGGCGGTCGCCGCGCGCTTCGGCGTCGGCCCGTACCAAGGACAGCGGCCGGCTGGCCAGCGCGGCGGCGATTTCCTGATGTTTGGTGGCGATGATGGTGTTGAGAATGTCGGACATGCTGGCTTCTATGTTGACAACAACGAATGGGCCATCATGCAGAACATCAGGCGGGATGGCAAGCCCGGCGGGGCGGACATCGTTTCGGATGCTTGATTCAAATCATTCTCGTTCTCTCCGCCGGGCCGGATACTGCGGGCACACCCACCCGTCGGAGTTTCGCCATGGCGCGCGCTCATCCTTTCTTTTCCGCCCCGCACCGGGCGGCGTTCCTGCCCGGCATGCTGCTGGCCATCTTGCTGCTGGCGGGCTGGAGCGCCGAACTCGCGGCGCGCCTGTTCGGCCGCGGCCTGCCCTTGGCGCTGCCGGCGATGCTGGTCCACGGCTTCCTGATGCTGTTCGGTTTCTTTCCCTTGTTCATGACCGGTTTTCTGTTCACCGCCGGACCGCGCTGGCTGAATGTGCCGCCGCCCGGACGCGGGGCCTATCTGCTGACGCCGGCGTTGCTGGCCGCGGGCCTGCTGCTTTGGCTGGCCGGCGCGGCAGTCGGCGGCGTTTGGCTGCTGGCTGGCCATCTGGTGTACAGCCTGGGTTTTCTCGGCCTCGCCGGCGGCTTCGCGCGCTTGCTGCTGACAAGCCCCGCGCCGGACCGGCGCCATGCCTGGGCGGTGCTGTCGGCCTTCGGCATCGGCATTGTGGCGCTCGCCGCCGCCGCTTACTGGCTGCTGAGCGGCGACGTGCGCGGCTGGCTGTGGATGCGGGATCTGGCCTTGTGGGGCTTTCTGTTGCCGGTATTTCTGACCGTGTGCCATCGCATGCTGCCGTTCTTCTCCTCCAGCGTGCTGGCGCCGTATCAGCCCTGGCGGCCGTGGTGGCTGTTGGCGGCGATGCTGGGCGGTTCCCTGGGGCATGGCTTGTTGTCCATCGCAGGCTGGCCGTCCTGGGGCCTGGATCTGGCGCTGGCCGTCATGTTTGGCTACACCAGTTGGCGCTGGGGGCTGGCGGCTTCGCTGCGGGTGAAGCTGCTGGCCATGCTGCACCTGTCCTTCGCCTGGCTGGCGGCGGGTTTCGCGCTGTACGCCTGGCAAGGCGCGTTGGGCGGTCTGGCCTGGGCGCCGTTGCACGCAGTCTCAGTCGGTTTCTTCCTGACCATGATGATCGCCTTCGTGTCGCGGGTATCGCTGGGCCATTCCGGCCAGCCGCTTGAGGCCGGCAAGGCTTTATGGGGGCTGTATCTGGCCGCGCAGTGGCTGGCGCTGGCGCGGGTGGCGGCGGATTGGCTGCCGGTCGGCTGGCGCGCCGGAATGTATGGCTTGGCCGCGGCGGGTTGGCTGCTGACCCTGCTGCTGTGGGGCAGCCGCTTCCTGCCGGTTTACCTGCGTCCGCGCGCCGACGGCAAAGACGGTTGATCGGCTTACAAATTTCAAACTGGAGACCATCATGACCCCATCCGAACTGTTGACCGGCCAGCACCGGGATTGCGACGCCCGTTTCGCCGACGCCGAGCAAGCCGCGCGCGCGCAGGACTGGCCCGCTGCCGAATCCGCTTTCGCCGCGATGCGCGGCGAGATGGAAGACCATTTCCGGCTGGAGGAGGACAGGCTGTTTCCCGCCTTCGAGCAGGCCAGCGGCATGCGCGCCGGCCCGACCGCGGTGATGCGCGCCGAGCACGCGCAAATGCGGCAGCTGCTGGACGGCATGGCCCAGGCGCTGGCCGCGCGCGACGGCGACAATTTTCTGGCCGAGGCCGACACGCTGCTGATCCTGACCCAACAGCACAATATGAAGGAGGAGAACATCCTGTATCCGATGTGCGAGCAATCCGTGCCGGATCTGGGGCGCTTGCTGGAGGAGGCGGGCCATGCCGCTTGACCTGCGAGATCTGCCGCCGCCGGAGCCGATGGACATCGTGCTGGGCGAGGCCGAGCTGTTGGCGCCGGGCCAGTCTGTGAGCTTCGTGCTGCCGCATTTCCCGACCCCCTTGCTGCCTTTGCTGGACAGGATGGCCGGCTTGGCTTACCGCTTCGAATTATCGGGCGACGGCGGCGTGCTGCTGATCATGGAGCGCAGCTGATGCAGGGATGGCCGTCCTATGACCGGGCGCCGCCGCTGAGCCTCCCCCTGCCTTTTCTGCTGGCGTCGCCGTGCTGGCTGTTCATCGCCGGCTTATGCCTGATGTTGGCGGGGCCCGGTCAGCTGGACCGCTTCGACCCGGCGGCGCTGGCGGCCGCGCATCTGTTGGCGCTGGGCGTGCTGGGCAACGCGATGTTCGGGGCGGCGCTGCAGATCCTGGCGGTGGTGGCCGGAGTCTCGTTTTCCCGCCCCCGTTTGCTGCTGCATGCGCTGTTCTGGCCATTGCAGCTTGGCTGCGGCCTGCTGGCTGCGGCTTTTCTGAATGGCTTCCTGCCGGCGCTGTTGCTGCCGGCCGCCGCGCTGCTTGGCTGGGCCTTGCTGGTTTTCGCCGGCTTTGGCCTGCATGGCATCGCCAAGAGTCCGGCGCGCGACGCGACCACCCGCGGCATGGCGTCGGCGCTGGCCGCGCTGTTGGCCGCAGCCGGTTTGGGCATCGCTCTGGCGGGCACCCTGGGCGCGGCCTGGCCGCTGCCTTGGAAAACCTTGCTGGATTGGCATGCGCTGTGGGCGCTGGGCGGATGGCTGCTGGGCCTGATCATGGCGGTGGCGGCCACGGTGGTGCCGATGTTCCAGATCACGCCGGCGTATCCGGCGCGTTGGATGCGGCATGCCGCGATGATTTGGCCTGCGTCGTTGCTGGCGTCCGGTTTGGGATGGCAACTGACGGCGAGTTGGCTGGCCTGGCTGCCGGCATGGATGGCGGCGCTGGCTTTTGCTGCCATGACCTGGCGCTTGCAGCGGCGAAGCCGGCGTCCCGGAGACTGCGGGCGGCGCTTCTGGCAAATGGCGATGGCGGCATTGGCGCTTGGGTTGCTGGCGGCCTGGCTTGTCGCCGCGGATATGCTGGCCGCCGGCTGGGCGGCGTTGAGCGGCTGGCTGCTGCTGTTCGGACTGGGCGCAGGCGCGGTGCTGGGCATGTTCTACAAGATATTGCCCTTCCTGTTGTGGCTGGATCTGCAGCGCAAGGCGCAGCACGGCGCGCGGCCGCCGGCCACGCTGGCGCTGTTGCCGGAATCGGCGCAGCGGCGATGCCTGTTTGTGTTTTCAGCCTGCCTGGCGATGGGTTGCGCGCTGGCCTTGGGGAGGCTGCCGGGAACGGCGGCAGGCGTTGGAACATGCGCGCTGGCGGCGTTAGTGGCTTGGGACGCGGGCAGGGCGGTATGGCGCTACCGCGCCTGCGCGCGAAACTGGAGAGAGACTCAGGCCGCCGGCGTCATGCCGTAGTCGGCGAGCGCGGCGGGGTCGAGCAGGGCGACGTCCTTGCCATCGACCTCCACCAGGCCGGCCTTGCTCAATTGCTGCAGCACGCGGGAGAAGGTTTCCGGCGTTAGGTTCAGGCGGGAAGCGATCAGGTTTTTGTTGGCTTCCAGCGTCAGCACGACTTTCTCGCCGGCGGGCGCGTCGTCCATTTGCTGCAGCAGGTAGCCGATCACGCGCTGCAGCGCGGTTTCCACCGAGTAGCGCTCCACGTCCCGCACCATGCCGTGCAGGCGCAGCGACATGCCGGCCAGCATATTGCGCGCGAAGCCCGGGTCCTCGGCCAATGCCTGGAACACGCCGGCCGCGCCGATGTGCAGCAGCAGGCTGTCTTCCAGCAGCTGGGCCAGCACCGGGTAGGGCTTGCCCAGGAACATCACCGCCTCGGCGAAGCTCTGGCCGGGGTGGATGATCTCCACTACCTTCTCCACGCCCTGCGGCGAGGGAATCGCCAGCTTCACCTTGCCGTATACCACCACGTACATGCCGTCGCATTCGTCGCCGCGCTGAAACAGCAGCTGCCCCCTGTCGCCGCGCTTGGCGTGAACGTGAGGCTCCAGCGTGGCCAGCTGCCTGTCCGACAGCCGCTGGAACAAGGGTTGGTGGCGCAGGTGCTGGATGATGTCGATCTGGGACATGGCGGGGCTTTCGGAATCGGTGTGGCGATGGTGGATGCTAACTCATCCCGCGAATTATTAGCAAAGCGCGATATTTGCCAGCCGACAGGTTTTATCGGGCGCTCGGCGCAAGAGAGCGCGATGCGGTGGCGGGCCTTTGCCCAGGCCGCATGAATGAGAAAGCCGCCTGGCGGCGGCTTTTCTGAGCAGAGGGGGGTTAGCGGGAGACGAAGCCGCCGTTGATGAACAGGGTCTGGGCGGTGGTCCAGCGGTTTTCCGGGGAAACCAGATGCTTGACCAGCGGCACCAGGTCGGCCACCTGGCCCAGCTCGCCGTTGATGCTGGCGCGCTTCAGATAGGCGACAGCCTCCGGCGTTTCCGCGGCGTAGAAGAACTCGGTGTCCATCGGCCCGGGAGCGACCACGTTGACGGTGACGCCGCGGTGGCCGATTTCCTTGGCCAGCGCGCGGGTGAAGTCCTCCAGCGGCGCCTTGCTGCCGGCGTAGGCGCCGTAGTGGCCGGTGGTGGCGGCCAGCAGCGAAGTGCCCACGCTGACGATGCGGCCGTTGTCGCGGATGCGGCGGCCGGCTTCCTGCAGCGCGAAGAACGCTGCCTTGGCGTTCAGCGCGAAAATGGCGTCGAACTCTTCCTCGCTGACCTCGGTGATCGCTTTCTTCACCATCATGCCGGCGGTGTTGATCAGGATGTCGACGTGGCCGAAGCGGTCTTCCACCGCGTCGAACAGGCGGCGCACTTCCGCCACCTTGGTGACGTCGGCCTGGACCGCGAAGGCCTGGCCGCCGGCGGCTTGAATCGTGGCGGCGGCTTCTTCCGCCCCGGCGCGGGAGCCCGCGCTGTGGTAGTGGATGGCGACGGCGGCGCCGTCGGCGGCTAGCGCTTCGGCGAAGGCGCGGCCCATATTGCGCGATGCGCCGATGATCAGTGCGACTTGTCCTGCAAAGTTGGCTTGGCTCATGTCAGTTCTCCGTTGGGTTCGCCGCTGGCGCGGCTTGCTGTTGACGCTTTGCAGTGTATTGCTGGGTTTGATCCGGATAAACGGCGCTTTATTGTTTACACTATCCAGAAAATCGTACCAATTGGAGCGGTGATGGATAGAGTCATGGCGATGCGGGTTTTCGCCGCCGTCGTCGATTGCGGCGGCTTCACCCGGGCGGCGCAGCAGTTGCAGCTGCCGCGGGCGACAGTGTCCAGCGCGGTGCAGCAACTTGAGGCGCAATTGGGGGCGCGGCTGCTGCATCGGACTACGCGGCGGGTGCAGCTGACGCTGGATGGCGGCACTTTCTACGAGCGCTGCCAGCAGCTATTGGCGGATTTCGACGAGCTGGAGTCTTTGTTCAGCCAGCAGGGCGCCAGCCCGCGCGGCAAGCTGCGGATAGACGTGCCGGGGCCGATCGGGCGGCAGGTGTTGGCACCGGCGCTGCCGGCTTTCTTTGCGCTCTATCCCGACATCGAGCTGGAGCTGGGGGTGACCGACAGGCCGGTGGATTTGATTCAGGAAGGCGTCGACTGCGTGATCCGCGTCGGCGCGCTGGCCGAATCGCGGCTGGTGGCGCGCCGGATCGGCATGCTGCCGCAGGGCAATTACGCCAGTCCGGACTACCTGGCCCGCTTCGGCATCCCGGCGTCGCCGGACGAGTTGGTCGGCCATCGCGCGGTCAACTACGCATCGCCGTCCACCGGCAAGGTGTTTGCCTGGGAGTATCTGCAAGAAGGCGAACGGCGCGAGCTGGCGTTGCAGTCCCAGGTCAGCGTCAACCAGGTGGAAAGCTATATCGCCTGCGCGCTGGCCGGACTGGGGCTTATCCAGTTGCCGCGCTACGACGCGGAGCCTCATGTCGCCGTCGGCCGACTGTTGGAAGTGCTGGCCGATTGGCCGCCGCCGGCAATGCCGGTATCGGTGCTGTATCCACACCGCAGGCATCTGTCGCGGCGGGTGCAGGTGTTTGTCGAGTGGGCATCCGCGCTGCTGCGCGAGCGTTTGCGGTTGGAATAGTGGCTTTATGCGAATGTGCTTAATCAGGTGGGGGTGGAACTACTTTGTAACTAAATTGCCTGACAAAGTTTGCTTTTGTTAATGAATTGTTGGTGATGATGCGGTTCAGGCAATGGTTTGGCATTTTGTTGCGCCCCGCGCGCGGGTTGGCCGCCCTGTGGCGGCGCTGCCGGAGTTGGGGATTCGGCAAGCGGCCGTGGCGCAACGCCACGGCGTTGTTGGCGGTTCTGGCGCTGGCGGGCTGGGGCGCGCATCGCTGGTTGGCGGAGGCCCCGCCGCCGCCGGTGCTGACCGCCAAGGTGGAGCGCGGCGAGCTGGAGGATCTAGTGCTGGCCAGCGGCGTGATCCAGGCGTTGCGGCAGGTGGATGTCGGCGCCCAGGCCAACGGCCAATTGAAGTCGCTGAAGGTGGAGGCGGGCGACAAGGTGAAGCAGGGCGAGCTGCTGGCCGAGATCGACCCGGAGGACAGCCTGAACGATTTGCGCGCCGCCGAGGCCTCGCTGGACGCGCGCGTCGCGCAGCGCCAAGCCAAGCAGGCCGCGCTGCGGCAGGCCGAGCAGGAACTGGCGCGCCAGCGCCGCATGCATGCCGAGGGCTCCACCTCGGACAAGGACCTGCTGGCGGCCGATACCAATTATCAAACCTTGAAAGCCGGATTGGCGGAGCTGCAGGCGCAGATCCGCCAGGACCAGTCGCAGCTGGATGGACGGCGCACCAAATTGGGCTATACCCGCATCCTGGCGCCGATGAGCGGCGAGGTGCTGGAGATCGTCACCCAGCAGGGCCAGACCGTGATCGCCACCCAGACGGTGCCGGTGATCCTCAAGCTGGCCGATCTGAGCAAGGTGACGGTGCGCGCCTATGTGGCCGAGGCCGATGTGATCAGGGTGAAGGCCGGCCTGCCGGTGTATTTCACCGTGCTGGGCGCGCCGGACCAGCGTTACTGGGGCAAGCTGCGCGCCATCCTGCCGATGCCGGAGAAAATCAACAACGCCATGTTCTACAAGGCGTTGTTCGACGTGCCCAACCCTGACGGCAAGCTGCGCGTGGACATGACCACCCAGGTCAGCATCGTGTTGTCCCGCGTGGACGGGGCGCTGAGCGTACCGCTGTCGGCGCTGGGCGCGGCCGGCAAGGATGGGCGCTACGCGGTTAAGGTGAAGGGCAAGGACGGCAGGCTGGAGGAACGCCAGGTGCGCATCGGCCTGAAAACGTCCACCCGCGCCCAGGTGCTGGCTGGATTGAAGGCGGGCGAACAGGTGGTGACCGGCGAACAGCCCGACAAGCCCGAAGAGGGCAGTGCCGTGATGGTGAGCGCATGAGCGGCGCCGGCCTTCAGTTGGATGGCGTTTGGCGGCGGTTTCCGTCCGGCGAGGACGAGGTGGCGGTGTTGAAGGATGTGTCGCTGAGCATCGCTCCCGGCGAGATGGTGGCCATCGTCGGCGCGTCCGGCTCCGGCAAGTCCACGCTGATGAACATTCTGGGTTGCCTGGACCAGCCGTCCGAGGGAAGCTACCGCGTGGGCGGCCGCGATGCCGGCAGCCTGGACAAGGACCAGCTGGCCGCGCTGCGGCGCGAGCATTTCGGCTTCATCTTCCAGCGCTACCACCTGCTGCCGCATTTGTCGGCCTTGGACAATGTCGCCATGCCCGCCGTTTACGCCGGCATGGCGCTGAAAGAGCGGCGCGAACGGGCGCAGGCTTTGCTGGCGCGGTTGGGGCTGGCGGGCAAGGAGCATCATCGGCCCGGGCAGTTGTCCGGAGGCCAGCAACAGCGGGTGTCCATCGCCCGCGCGCTGATGAACGGCGGGCGCATCATCCTGGCCGACGAGCCGACTGGCGCGCTGGACAGCCGCAGCGGCGAAGAGGTGATGCGCATCCTGAAGGAGCTGAACGCCGCTGGCCACACGGTGATCATCGTTACCCACGATCCGGCCATCGCCGCGCAGACCGACCGCACGATCGAAATCCGCGACGGCGAAATCCTGCGCGACAGCGGCGCAGCGAAGCCTGTTGCCGATGCCGGAGGCGAGGAAGCGCGGGCCGATGGCGGTCCGTCCTTGCGCGAACGAATGGCGGAGGCGTTCAAGATGGCGATGCTGGCCATGCTGTCCAATCGCCTGCGCACCGCGCTGACCATGCTGGGCATCGTCATCGGCATCACCTCGGTGGTGTCCATCATCGCTATCGGCGAGGGCGCGCGCGACTACGTGCTCAACGACATCCGCGCGATGGGTACCCAGACCATCACCGTGTTCCGCGGCAAGGACTGGGGCGACGACAAGGCCGAAGGCATCCGCACCTTCCTGCCGGGCGACATCGCCGCGCTGGCGGAGGAGGGCTACGTGGACAGCGTGACGCCGGAAACCTCGCAGGCGCAGCGCATCCGCTACCGCAATGTCGACGTCAACGGTTCGGTCAGCGGCGTCGGGCGCGAATTCTTCCGCGTGCAGGGCATGAAACTGGCCGAGGGCCAGGGCTTCAGCCGCGACGACATCCGCCAGCAGCGGCAGGTGGCGCTGCTGGACAAGAATGCCCGCCGCAAGCTGTTCGGCGACGGCGAGGCGGTGGGGCGGGTGATTCTGGTGGGCACGGTGCCGGCGACGGTGATCGGCGTGGTGGCGCAGCGCGACCGCGGCTTTGGCGGCAATTCGCTGCAGCTGTGGATGCCGTATTCCACCACCGCTAGCCGCTTGTTCGGCCAGCAGCATTTCGACCGCTTCGTGATCCGGGTGAAGGACGGCCAGCCCACCAAGCTGGCGGAAAAAGCCATCACCACGCTGTTGACCCAGCGCCACGGCGGCAAGGATTTCTTTACCCACAATATGGAAGACGTGCTGAAAACGGTGGAGAGCACCAGCCGAACGTTGGCCCTGCTGCTGACGCTGATCGCGGTGATCTCGCTGGTGGTGGGCGGCATCGGCGTGATGAACATCATGTTGGTCTCGGTGACCGAGCGCACCCGCGAGATCGGCATCCGCATGGCAGTGGGCGCGCGCCAGGGAGACGTGCTGCAGCAGTTCCTGACCGAAGCGGTGCTGGTTTGCCTGGTGGGCGGCGCCATCGGCGTGGCGTTGTCCTATGGCATCAGCTTTGTGTTCGCGCTATTCGTCAGCTCGTGGAAGATGTCGCTGTCGCCGACGGCGATTTTGCTGGCGGTGGCGTGCTCGTCGCTGATAGGCGTGCTGTTCGGCTTTTTGCCGGCTCGCAGCGCCGCCAGGCTGAACCCGATAGACGCGCTGGCGCGAGAGTGAAAATGGATAAGCACAAGAGATGGACATGGCTGGCGCTGGCCGCCTTGCTGGCCGGCTGCCAGGCCACGCCGTATCAGCGGCAGCCTTTGCTGACGCCGGCGCAGTGGGCACAGCCGGATGCGGCGGAACAGAACATGAGCCGCGAGGCGTGGTGGGGAGGTTTCGCCGATCCAGCGCTATTGCGGGTGTTGGAGCAGGCGCGCAGCCGCAATCCCGATCTGGAGATCGCGCTGCTGAAATTGCGCAAGGCGCAGCTGGAGGCGGGTCTGGCCGATGGCGACGCCCGGCCGACGCTGAGCGGTTCGCTATCGGGCAACCGCAGTCGCCCTTTGGATGGCGGCGCTTGGTCGAGCAGCCACAGCGCCGGCCTGAAAGTGGATTACGAGGTCGACCTGTGGGGACGGCTGGACGCCGCGCAGCGTTCGGCGGGAGAGGCTTTCGCCGCCAGCCGCTACGACCAGATCAGCGCCGATTTGCTGTCTGACAGCGCCGCCGCGGGCTTGTATTGGGACATCGCCGCGCAGAAATCCAGGCTGGCCCTGACCGAGGCCGCGCTGGCCGATGCGGTCCGCATGCAGGCGCTGGCGCATTCGCGGCGGAAGGCGGGCGCGCTGGCCGAACAGGACGCGACCCAGGCGGACAGCGAGGCATTGGCGCAGCGCGCCAGCCTGCTGAGCCAGCGGGAGGAGTTGCGCAAGAAGGAAAACGCGCTGGCGCTGCTGCTGGACGCGCCGCCGGGCGTGCAGCTGCCGGGCATCCCGCCGCTGGCCGCGCAACCGCCGTTGCCAGGCGTCGCCGCAGGCCTGCCGGGCGACTTGCTGCGCCGCAGGCCGGATTTACAGGCGGCCGAGGCGCGGCTGCGAGCCAAGCTGGCCGATGCGGACCAGCGCCGGGCGGATTTTTTCCCGCGCTTCAGCCTGAACGGAGACCTGAGCCGAGGCAGCGCTTTCCCGGCCGCGCAGCTGGGGCTGGGCGCGACGCTGTCCCTGCCTTTTCTAGACTGGCGGCGGCTGGATCTGAAACTGAAATCGAGCGAAGCCGATTACCAGCTGGCGGAGGCGGAGTTCCGCAAAACGCTGTACGGCGCTTATCGCGAGGTGGAAGAGGGACTGGACGGGCGCCGCCGCCTGGCCGCCAGCGCCGCTCTGCAAAGCGAGGCGCTGCGTTTGGCGGGGCGAAACGCCCAGTTGGCCCAGAGCCGCTACCGCGCGGGAGAGACCGATATGCAGTCCTGGCTGGAGGCCGCGCGCGGTGAGCGCCAAGCGAGGGAGAAGCTGTTGGATTTGAATCTGGAGCGGCTGAAGAACCTGGCGTATCTGTACAAGGCCTTGGGCGGAGGCGCTTCGTCCGCTTGAGCGGCAATGGCCGGCCGCCGATTAGGCGGCCATCAAGCCGCGCTAGTCGCGGCGCGGCACCGCGATCACGCGCGGCGCGTGGCCGGTGTGCGCCAGCAGCCGCGCCAATCCTTCCACCGGCATGCTTAACGTGGCGGTGTTGACCAGCGGGTGGCAGAGAATCGCTTCCCGCGCCCACAGCGCTTCATCCACCACCACTTCCACTTGATGATCGCGGTCGTTGACCGCGGCCAGCAGCGTCACCGATCCCGGCTCCAGCCCCAGATACTTCTTCAGCCGTTCAGGCGAGGCGAAGCGCAGGCCCTTGGCCTCCAGTGTTTCGCCCAAGGCCTTGATATCCACGCCGGCGTCGGCCGGCACCGCCACCAGGAAGTGGCGGCGGCCCTTGGCGTCGCATAAAAACAGGTTCTTGCATTCCGCGCCGGGCAGCTCCGGGATCAGCCGGGCGGCTTCCTCGCAGGTGTAGACCGGCGGATGCTCGAAGCGTTGGTAGGGAATCCGCTGCTCGTCCAGCAAGCGGTACAGGGCATGTTCCATGCGGGCGTCTCCGGCGTTTTCGTTCCCTTCGAAACTATCACGGCCGGCGTCGGCGCGTCACCCCGCCAGTTTCCCGACCAAGCTTTCCAACGCCGCCAGCGCGGCATCCGCCTGGCCGTCCAGCTGAGCGCGCACGATGGCGCCGTCTGCGGCCAGGGACAGCATTTCCGCCATCTCGGCCTTGCCTGGGCCTTCCGGCAGCCGCTCGGCGATCGCTTGCCGCATCTCTGCCTTGTGCCGCCGCGCGGCGTCCATCACCGCCGGCTCGGCCGGCATTTCTCCCGCGCCGTTGATGAAGGCGCAGCCGCGGAAGTCGTCCGAGGCGAACCACTCGCGCATGGCGTCCGCCAGCGCGGCGGGGCCGTCTCGGCGCGCGAGCGCGGCTTTGAACCAGTCCATCCAGAGACTGTGGCGTTGCTCCAGATAGGCCTGGATCAGGTCGTTCTTGCTAGGGAAGTGACGGTAGAAGGTGACCTTGGTGACGCCGGACTCGGCGATGAGCCGGTCTATGCCGGTGGCGCGCAGGCCTTCCTGATAGAACAGCCGGTGGGCGGTGGCGAGGATGCGGTCGCGGGCGGGCAGCGCGGCGATGTCGGTGGGCGGAATCGATTTCATGAAGTGATTGTAGACAGATTTGTCTACTTTGGCCTAGACTGGTTAGTGTGTAGACAGATCTGTCTACTCCAATTTGAAAAGGAAACCGATATGGAAACCCGTCCTCCGCTGCCGCCGTTCACCCGTGAAACCGCGATCGAAAAAATCCGCCTGGCCGAAGATGGCTGGAACAGCCGCGATCCGGCGCGCGTGGCGCTGGCCTACAGCCTGGACACCCGTTGGCGCAACCGCGTCGATTTCCCGCGCGGCCGGCCCGCGGCGCAGGCGATGCTGGAGCGCAAGTGGAAGCGGGAGCTGGATTACCGGCTGATCAAGGAACTTTGGGTGTTTGACGGCAATCGCATTGCCGTGCGCTTCGCTTATGAGTGGCGTGACGACGCCGGCCAGTGGTATCGCAGCTACGGCAACGAGAACTGGGAATTCGGCGCCGACGGCCTGATGATCGACAGGCATGCCAGCATCAACGACATGCCGATCCAGGAGAGCGAGCGCAAGTTCTTCTGGCCGCTGGGCCGGCGGCCGGACGATCATCCCGGGCTGAGCGAGCTGGGACTGTAGGGCAGGCCTGAAACGCCAGTTCCATCATGCGCGGCAGGCGGCCGCATTGCAGGCCGGCGCGCCGCGCAAGCCGCTCCAGAGAGCGGCTTTTCTGCTTGGGGCGGATGGACAGCAAGCGGCCGAACTGATTAGTATAAATGCTGTTGACATTTTATCGGGCGGCGAGCCGCCGCCTCACCCGGAGCCTTGACCATGCTTGAAACCATCCGGCGGCGCTTTCAGGCGCTGCAGCCGCAAGCGGACTTCTGCTCGCTGCGCTACGTGGAGGAAGACAACGAGCGCCTGAGCGTGCGCCAGGGGCGGCAACAGCCGCTCGTGCGCCGGCACGATCGCGGCGCGATGATCACGGTGCTCGATGGCGGCGGCTACGGCTATGCGGCCACCGCCGATTTGAGCGAAGCGGGGCTGCGCGCGGCTTTCGAACGCGCACGGAACTGGGCGCGCGCCACAGCGGGACGCGGCGTGTTCGACTACCGGCAGATCCAGATGCCCAGCCCGCAAGGCCGTTACCAGGGACCGGGATGCGATGGCGAGACGGAGTGGCCGCGCGCCGTGCTGCTGGATCTGCTGCTCAGCGAGTCGGCGGCGGCCAAAGGCGGCGACGACCGGGTGGTGGATTGGTCGGCCAGCCTGTGGCGGCAGGATATTCGCCAGTTGTACCTGACTTCAACCGGCGGCGAAGCCGAGCAGCGCATGCGCGCGTTGACGCCGTCGCTGGTGGTGACGGCGTTCGACAAGGGTCGGGTTCAGACCCGCAGCCTGGGTGGACAGTACGGTGGTCTGGGCCGCCAGGGCGGGCTGGAGCTGATCGCCGAGGCAGGCTTGCGCGGCGCGGGCCGACGCGTCGCCGACGAAGCCTTGCAACTGCTGGCCGCGCCCAACTGTCCGAGCGGCAAGATGGACTTGCTGCTGATGCCCGAGCAGATGATGCTGCAGATCCACGAAAGCATAGGCCACCCGCTGGAATTGGACCGGATTTTGGGCGACGAACGCAATTACGCCGGCACCAGCTTCGTCACGCCGGACATGTTCGGCAGCTACCGCTATGGCTCGGATTTGCTCAATGTCACTTTCGATCCGCTGCAGCGCAATGAACTGGCCAGCTACGGCTGGGACGACGACGGCAAGCCGGCGGAGAAGGTGTGGCTTATTCGCGATGGCGTGCTGGAGCGGCCGCTGGGCGGCGATATCTCGTCCGCGCGCGCGCGCCTGAATGGCTTCGCCTTGGATGGCGTGGCGAACAGCCGCGCCTGCAACTGGAACCGCGCGCCGATAGACCGCATGGCCAATCTCAATGTCGAACCCGGCGACAAGACTTTCACGCAACTGGTGGCCGGCATTGAGCGCGGCGTGCTGATGCAAACCAACGTCAGCTGGTCCATCGACGACTCGCGCAACAAGTTCCAGTTCGGCTGCGAATGGGGCCAGTTGATCGAAAACGGCGAGTTGAAGGGCGTGGTGCGCAATCCGAACTATCGCGGCGTTTCCGCCAGCTTCTGGCGCTCGCTGAAGGCGGTGGGCGACGCGAGCACCTTCACGGTGATGGGCACGCCGTATTGCGGCAAAGGCGAACCGAACCAGGTGGTGAGGGTGGGGCACGCCTCGCCGGCCTGCGTGTTCGGCGAGGTGGACGTTTTCGGAGGGGCGGCATGATGCGCGCGCATTTGCAAAGATTGGCGGCGGCGCTGAACGGCCTGCTGCGCGAGGAAGAAGGATTCACGCTGTGGCTGGAGGCGGAGCGCACCGATTTCGTCCGTTTCAACCACGGCAAAGTGCGTCAGGCCGGCCGAGTGGAGCAGGCCTACCTGGATTTGAGGCTGATCCGGGGCAAGCGCCAGGCCACGCAACAGCTGTCGCTGTGCGGTGGCGACGACGACCTGGCCTTGCTGGAGGCCTCGCTGCCGGCGCTGCGTGAGGCGCTGGAGCAGGTGGAGGATGATCCCTTCCTGCTGTTGAGCGAGCAGCCGAACAGCACCGAAAGAATCGCCCCCGGCGCGCTGCCATCGGCGGAGACCATGGTCGCCGACATCCTCGCCTCCGCGGAAGGGCTGGACCTGGTGGGCATCCTGGCCTGCGGCGAGATGAGCTTCGGCTTCGCCAACCATCTGGGCCAGTTCAACTGGCAGCAGGGCGAGAGCTGGAACTTCGACTGGAGCCTGTATTCGCATGGCGACAAGGCGGTGAAGCGCAGCCAGGCCGGCAGCGTCTGGGATGCCGGCGCGATCCGGCGCGGCATCGCCGAGGCCGCCGAGCAGCTGGCCTTGCTGAAGCTGCCGCTGAAAACGCTGGAGCCGGGCGAATACCGCGCTTACTTCACGCCCACCGCTTTGGGCAGCCTGCTGTCCATGCTGAACTGGGGCGGCTTGTCGGAAAAAGAGGCGAGAGCCAAGCGCAGCCCCTTGCTGAAGTTGGTCGACGGCGAGGCCAAGCTGTCGCCGCGGGTCAGTCTGGCTGAGGCGGCCGGGGAAGGGCTGTCGCCGCTGTTTCAGGCCGAAGGATTCATCCGGCCGGAGCGGGTGGATCTGATCGCCGGCGGAGCGCACCAGAACAGCCTGATCGGCCCGCGCAGCGCGCGGGAGTTCGGTCTCGAGCCGAATGCCGGAGCCGACGAGTACGCGGAGTCGATGCAATTGGCGGCTGGCGATCTGCCGCGCGAAGAGGCCTTGAAGGCGTTGGGCACCGGCGTGTATCTGTCCAATCTGTGGTATCTGAACTTCTCCGACCGCGCCGCCTGCCGCATTACCGGCATGACGCGTTTCGCCTGCTTCTGGGTGGAGGATGGAAAGATAGTCGCGCCCCTGGGGGTCATGCGTTTCGACGATAGCCTGTACAGCCTGCTGGGCGAGCAACTGGAAGCCTTGACCGCGGAGCGCGAGCTGCTGGTGGACGCTGGCAGCTATGGCGGCCGGGCCACGCAGAGCAAGCTGCTGCCTGGCGCCTTGGTCAAGGCGCTGCGCTTCAGCTTGTAAGCTCGGCAGCCGGGACAAGGCGGAGGCTGGCCTCGCCCCGGCTGTTTCCTGTTGGCCTCCATGTATGCGGTTTTTACATGGTTGATGTGTTTGGCATGGTTGGACATTGGGACAATATGCTCAATGTTCGCCATGTTTTGGCAGTGAAACGCCGTGACAGGCCATGCGTAAGCGGCATGCTTTCTCTTCATCGCGCATGGTGTAGAATGATCGCATTGCGAACTACGAAAACATGCCGGCAATGCGTTGAGTTCCGGACTTTGCATGTTGACGTGGCGTCTTATTATTTCCAGCCTTCGCCGCAATGGCGGATGTTGTGCCCCGGCGGCGTGGCCAACCATGAGCCGCGCCGCGACACCGAATCAAGGAATGCGTTGTGACCGATATCGCCAAGCTCGAACCGACCGCTGTCTGGGAACATTTCCAAACCCTGTGCGACATTCCGCGCCCGTCCAAGCACGAGGAACAAGTGCGCGACTACATGAAAGGCTGGGCGGAACTGCGCGGCTTGGAAACCGTGGTCGACAAGGTCGGCAACCTGATCATCCGCAAGCCGGCCACGCCGGGCTATGAAGACCGCGCCGGCGTGGTGCTGCAGGGCCATTTGGACATGGTGTGCCAGGCTAATAGCGGCACCGAGCACGACTTCTTCAAAGACCCGATCCGTCCGGTGTTGAAGGATGGTTGGCTGATCGCCGAGAACACCACGCTGGGCGCCGACAACGGCATCGGCGTGGCGCTGGGCATGGCGGTGCTGTCGGGCGACGACGTCGCCCATGGCCCGGTGGAAGTGCTGCTGACGCTGGATGAAGAGGCCGGCATGGGCGGCGCGCTGGGCCTGGAAACCGGCTTGTTGCAGGGTCAATACCTGATCAATATCGATACCGAAGAGTGGGGCGAGTTCTACATGGGCTGCGCCGGTGGCGTCGATGTCAACGTCACCCGTGAATACGCGGTCGAGCCGGTTCCGGCCGGCTACCAAGTAGCCAGCCTGACCATCAAGGGATTGAAGGGCGGCCACTCCGGCGCCGACATCCACCTGGGCCGCGGCAACGCCAACAAGATCCTGATCCGCCTGGTCCGCGAGTTGGAAGCCGAAACCGAGCTGCGCCTGGCCTCGCTGCAAGGCGGCACCGCCCGCAACGCGCTGTCGCGCGAAGCCTTCGCTGTGGTGGCGTATCCCGCTGCCGACGCCGCCAAGGTGGCGGCCAAGCTGGACGCGTTCCAGGCGCTGATGCGCTTCGAGCTGGCCGGCGTCGACGAAGGCGTGGCAGTGCTGTCCGAAGCGGCTTCCGCCGTCGGCGTGCTGGCGGTCGCCGATCAGGATGCCATCCTGTCCGCGCTGCACGCGGCGCCGCATGGCGTCAAACGCATGAGCCAGCGCGTCGAGGGCGTGGTGGAAACCTCGAACAACCTGGGCGTGGTGCATGTGGGCGACGGCAAGGTGTTCGCCAACCTGATGGTGCGCTCCCTGCTGGATTCCGGCACCTGGATGCTGGCGCGCGAAGTGGAAAGCCTGTTCAAGCTGGCCGCGTTCAAGGTGGAGATGGAGGGCGGCTATCCGGGCTGGGCGCCGAATCCGGGCTCCAAGCTGTTGGCGCTGTTCAAGGATGTGTATCGCAAAGAGTTCGGCGGCGAGGCCGAGGTGCAGGTGATCCACGCCGGCCTGGAGTGCGGCATTCTAGGTTCCAAATACCCGAACCTGGATATGGTGTCCTTCGGCCCGAATATCCGCGGCGCGCACGCGCCGGGCGAACGGGTGGAAGTGGAATCGGTGGGCAAGGCCTGGCAGCTGCTGCAGGCGGCGCTGAAGGCGATTCCTGCGCGTTGAGCGGTTTTTCTCGCAATGAAAAAACGGTCTGGCCTTGCCAGGCCGTTTTTTATATCGGCCGCCGGCTGATCATGGCATGCTGCGGGTTTGTCAAAATGCTGGAGAAATCCGTGAAAAAAGAACAATTGAGCATCCATCTGCGTATCCAGTACCTGTGCAAGGCCGCGCTGGCTTTGTCCATCGGCGCGTTTGGCCTGCTGGTGGCGAGCGGAAACATCATCGATTACGACTCCAACTGGCAGTTCGTCCGCCGCGTGCTGGCGATGGACGCGCTGGAGCCGTGGTTCAACGGCGCGGCTTTGGAGGGCCGGGCGGTGCGAGACCCGTTCGGACAGCAGCTGGCTTATTTCGCCATCATCGCCGGCGAAATGATCTGCGGACTGCTATGCGCGGCGGGCGGTATCGGCATGCTGAGGGCGGCGGCGGGGCGCGATGGCCTGGCTTGGGGCAAAAGCCTGTTCACGCTGGGCGCGCTGGTCGCCGTGCTGGTCTGGTATTTCGGCTTCGCGGTGGTGGGCGGCGAGTATTTCGCGATGTGGGCCAGCAAGTGGAACGGCCAGATGAAGGCTTACGCCTTCGTCGGCTTCATTCTGCTCAGCCTGGTCTACATCCGTCAGCGCGAAGAGGCCTGATCGCCGGCGCTCCGCGGTCCCTGGCCGGAGAAATGGCGGCCGAAGCCTATGATCACCAGCGCGCTGGTGAAGATGATCTGCAGATCGGCCAGCAGCCGCACCGGCCAATAGGAGGGGTACATGTCGCCATAGCCGACGGTGGCCGCGGTGGCGATGGACAGGTGGAAGCAGTCCAGAAACAGCAAGGCGGCCTTACCGTAGAAGCCGGGCAGCGGGCCGCCTTGGCGGTCGTACAGCGGCGTCATGCCGTGGAAGGCGCTGCCGCCGCTCAAGAGCAGCGCGAACAGGTAGTACACCACGGCGAATTGCAGCACCAAGCCGATGTAGAGGCCGATCAGGTCGCCCAGCTGGCGTTGGCGCGGCCGCTGCAGGATGTGGCGGCCGGTGCGCCACAGCGGCCAGAAAAACACCGCCCACGCCAGCCATTGCTCGCCCTGGCGCGGTAGCAGGGCATGCAGATCCGCGCCGCGCCACAGCAGCGTGAACAGCGCGGCGCAAACCAGCGACAGCGCCGTTTCCGCGTGCAGTTGCAGCCGGGTTTCCAGGCTGGGCAGCGGCAGCGAGGCCATCAGCCGGCCAGGCGCTCGCGTATGCTCTTTTCGATGCCGGCGGCGTCCAGGCCGCACAGCGACAGCAGCAGCGCCGGATCGCCGTGCTCGACGTAACCGTCCGGCAGGCCCAGCTGTAGCACGGGAATAGCCAGGCGCATGGCTTGCAGCGCCTCCACGCAGGCAGAGCCGGCGCCGCCCATCACCACGTTTTCCTCGACGGTGACGATCAGCTCGTGGGTTTGAGCCAGTTCGCGGATCAGCTCAGTGTCCAGCGGCTTGACGAAGCGCATGTCGGCGACGGTGGCGTCCAGCTGCTCGGCGGCTGCGAGGGCGGGATGCACCATGCTGCCGAAGGCCAGGATGGCGATCTTCTTGCCCTGGCGGCGGACCACGCCCTTGCCGATCGGCAGCGCTTCCATCTGCTGCCGGATTTCCACGCCGGGGCCGGTGCCGCGCGGGTAGCGGACGGCGGACGGGGTGTCGAGCTGGAAGGCGGTGTACAGCAGCTGGCGGCATTCGTTTTCGTCGGACGGCGCCATCACTGTCATATTGGGAATGCAGCGCAGGTAGCTGAGATCGAAGGCGCCGGCGTGGGTCGGGCCGTCGGCGCCGACTAGGCCGGCGCGGTCCAGCGCGAACATCACCGGTAGGTTTTGCAGCGCTACGTCGTGGATCAGCTGGTCATAGCCGCGTTGCAGGAAGGTGGAGTAGATCGCCACCACCGGCTTCAGGCCGTCGCAGGCCATGCCGCCGGCGAAGGTGACCGCGTGCTGTTCGGCGATCGCCACGTCGTAGTAGCGGTCCGGGTGCTCCTTCTCGAAACGCACCATGCCGGAGCCTTCGCGCATCGCCGGCGTGATGCCGACCAGACGCTTGTCCAGCTTGGCCATGTCGCACAGCCAGTCGCCGAACACCTGGGTGTACTGCGGCTTGCCGCCGCCGCTCTTGCCGCCGGCGAGGCCGTTGGCCGGATCGAACTTGGTGACGCCGTGGTATTTGACCGGGTCGTTCTCGGCCAGCTTGTAGCCCTGGCCCTTCTTGGTGACGATGTGCAGGAACTGCGGACCCTTCAGGCTGCGGATGTTCTTCAGCGTGTCCACCAGCACGTCCACATCGTGGCCGTCGATCGGGCCGATGTAGTTGAAGCCGAACTCCTCGAACAGCGTGCCCGGCGTGAAGAAGCCCTTGACGTGCTCCTCCACCTTGCTGGCGATCTCCTTCAGCGGCGGGGCGATGCCCAACACCTTGCTGGAGCCTTCGCGCATCGCGGCGTAGAAGCGGCCGGACATCAGCTTGGCCAGGTAGTTGTTCAGCGCGCCGACATTGGGCGAGATCGACATGTCGTTGTCGTTCAGGACCACCAACAGGTCGGTGTCCATCGCGCCGGCGTTGTTCAGCGCCTCGAAGGCCTGGCCGGCGGTCATCGCGCCGTCGCCGATGATGGCCACGCTCTTGCGGTCTATGCCCAGCGTCTTGGCCGCCACCGCCATGCCCAGCGCCGCGCCGATCGAGGTGGACGAGTGGCCGACGCCGAAGGTGTCGTACTCGGATTCTTCGCGCTTGGGGAAGCCGGCCAGGCCGTCGTGCTGGCGCATGGTATGCATGCGCTCGCGGCGGCCGGTCAGGATCTTGTGCGGGTAGGTCTGGTGGCCGACGTCCCATACCAGGCGGTCGTTCGGGGTGTCGAAGACGTAGTGCAGGGCGATGGTCAGCTCGATGCTGCCCAGATTGGACGCGAAGTGGCCGCCGGTCTTGCTGACCGACTCCACCAGGAATTCGCGCAATTCGCCCGCCAGCTGCGGCAGCTGGGTCCGGGTCAGCTGCCGCAGGTCGGCGGGGCTGTTTATGTTTTCAAGCAGCGGATACATTGTTGTGATTCTGCAGTGAGGTGGCTCGCCGGGCGGTGGTCCGTCCTGATGGTTTCTTCACGAGCGGTTCAAAACGAGCGGGCGACGATGTAGTCGGCCAGTTGTTTCAGGCGATCAGCCTGCGGGCCGAAACCCTGCAGCGCGGCGAAAGCCTGGTCGTGCAAATCCTTCGCCATCCGCTTGGCCTCGGCGAGGCCCATCAGGCTGACATAGGTGGGCTTGTCGTTGGCGGCGTCCTTGCCCGCGGTCTTGCCCAGCGTGGCGGTGTCCGCCTCGCAGTCCAGAATGTCGTCCACCACCTGGAAGGCAAGGCCGATGCGCTTGGCGAAGGCGTCCAGCGCCTCTTTCTCCGCGCCGGACAGCTCGCGGCCGGCCATCGATCCCGCCAGCACCGAAGCGCGGATCAGCGCGCCGGTTTTCAGCATGTGCATGAACTCCAGCTCCGGCAGAGTCAGCGGCAGGCCGACGCTGGCCAGGTCTATCGCTTGGCCGCCGGCCATGCCGGCGTGGCCGGCGGCGTGGGCCAGCGTGCGGACCATTTCCAGCTGGCTGGCCGGGGCGATGCCGGGCATGGGCTGGGAAAGCAGCTCGAAGGCGCGGGTTTGCAGCGCGTCGCCGACCAGCAGCGCGGTGGCGTCGTCATAGGCGATGTGACAGGTGGGCTTGCCGCGGCGCAGCACGTCGTTGTCCATGCAGGGCATGTCGTCGTGCACCAGCGAATAGGCGTGGACCATCTCCAGCGCCGCGCCGATGCGGGCCAGATTGTCGCGCTCCGCGCCGACCAGTTCGCCGGCGGCGAACACCAGCAGCGGGCGCACGCGCTTGCCGCCTTCCAGCGTCGCGTAGCGCATCGCCTCATGCAGGCGTTGCGGCGCGCAGCCGGCGGCCGGCAGCAGCTTTTCCAGCGCCTGCTCCATGTATTGCTGGATGGAGGTCATCCAGCCGATGAAGGTTTCATTGGCCATTGGGCAGATCCAGCGCCTTCAGTTCGTTGTTTTCCAGGATTTTCAGCTGCTGTTCCGCGTCGGCGAGCTTGCCCTGGCAGAACTTGATCAATTCGGTGCCTTGCTTGTAGGAAGCAAGTGCTGTTTCCAGCGGCATGTCGCCGCTGTCCATCGCCTGGATGATGTCCTCCAGCTGGCCCAGCGCGGTTTCGAAGCTGGCCGGCGCTTTTGCGGCTTTTGCCATGGCGGAGTTCCTCGTGCGTGTCAGGCCGACATTCTAGTCCAATTCCGATGAAAAACGACAGTGCTCCGACCCGATGTGCGTCAGATGGGACGGTTTCGGCGCGGCGGCGAATGGTGTAGGGTGGCAGCTCCCTTTCTTTCCCGAGGCCCGACATGTCCGAATCCGCCCGCACCATCCTGATCACCGGCTGTTCCAGCGGCATCGGCTATCACACAGCCAAGTGGTTTCGCGAGAAAGGCTGGCGGGTGTTCGCCAGCTGCCGCAAACAGGGCGATGTGGAGCGGTTGCGCGCGGAGGGCTTCGAAAGCCTGCGGCTGGACGTGGACGACGCCGGCTCGATCCGCTCGGCGCTGGACGAGGTATTGGCGCGGACCGGCGGCACGCTCGACGCCTTGTTCAACAACGCGGGCTTTGGCCAGCCGGGCGCGGTGGAAGACATTTCGCGGCAGGCGATGCGCGAGCAGTTCGAGACCAATCTGTTCGGCCCGTGGGAGCTGACCAACGCGGCGATGGCGGTGATGCGCGCGCAAGGCCATGGCCGCATCGTCTACAACAGCTCCATTCTCGGCTTCGCCGCGATGCGCTGGCGAGGCGCCTACAACGCCAGCAAATTCGCGATGGAGGGCCTGTGCGACACTTTGCGCCATGAATTGCACGGCACGGATATCCATGTCTCGCTGGTAGAGCCGGGGCCGATAGAAAGCCGCTTCCGCCCCAACGCGCTGGCGCGTTTTTTGAAAAACGTCGACATCGACGGCAGCGTGCATCGCGACAATTATCAGCAGCAGCTGGAAAGGCTGAAAAAAGAAGGCCACGCCGCGCCGTTCACGCTGCCGGCCAGCGCGGTGGCCGAGGCCGTGTGGCACGCCGTGACCAGCCGCCGGCCACGCGCCCGCTACCGGGTGACCTTTCCCACCAAGCTGTTCTGGTTCCTGCGCCGCGTCCTGCCTCAGCGCTGGTACGACGGCGCTTGCCGCGGCGCGACATGAGGCATCCAAGTCCTTAATTGAATTTTCCTGATGCCATCTTGATATTTTTTTGTTGATCCGCGTAGCGAATTGGCTTTACATTCATTCGCGCTTGTCATGGCTGCGGCAGTTGGCGATGGCGGGCGCAAAGAATAAAGCGGGCCGGGAAGGCCCCGCGCTACGAAGGAGAACAATTCAAGATGACGCACCTGAAATGGCTGCCCATGCTGGTACTGGGCGGTTCGCTCGCGCTGTCCGCTCATGCAGCCGACCCTAACAAAGTGCTCCGGGTGTCGATCTCCGCGCCGGAAACCGGTTTCGACCCCGGCAAGGTCAACGATGTGTATTCGATCGGCGTGATCGAGAATATTTTCGAACCGCTGCTGAAATACGATTACCTGGCCCGGCCGCTGAAGATCAAACCCAACACCGCGGCGGCGTTGCCAGAGATATCCGCCGATGGCCGCGTTTACACGATACGAATCCAGCCAGGCATTTATTTCGCCGACGATCCGGTGTTTAAGGGCAAGAAGCGCGAGCTGATTGCCGCCGATTATGCCTACAGCTTCAGGCGTTATGCCGATCCGGTGGTGAACTCGCCGGTATCCAATATGATGACCGACTGGATCTTGGGGTTGGAGGAGGCCGGCAAGCGCGCGAGCAAGGCCGGTAAGTTCGACTACGAGGCACCCATCCCCGGCATTCAGGTTTTGGACCGCTATACGCTGAAACTGACGCTGAACAAGCCCAATTTCATCTTCAATTACACGCTGGCTGCCAAGCAATTCGGCGCAGTCGCTCGCGAGGTGATTGAGGCTTACGGCAAGGACACCATGTCTCATCCGGTTGGCACCGGACCTTTCATGCTCAAAGAGTGGAAGCAGGGCAACAAGATCGTATTGGTGGCCAATCCCAATTACCGCAAGGTGGTGTTCGACGGCGAGCCGGGCGATAACCCAGAAGACCAGAAAATAGCCAAGGCATTGGCTGGCAAGACGTTGCCGGTGGTGGGGCGGGTGGAGATCCGAGTGATCGAGGAAGAGCAGCCGCGCTGGCTATCGTTCCTCAACCACCAGCTGGATTGGGTGGTCCTGCCTAAATCTGCAGTGAAGACAGCTCTGCATACTGATGGCGAAGGCAACACCACGCTGAATCCGGCGCTGATCAAGCGCGGCATCCAGAACTCCCACACCCAAGCGATGGACGTCACCTACGCATACTTCAATATGCAGGACCCAGTCGTGGGCGGCTACAGCAAGGACAAGATTGCGCTGCGACGCGCGATCGCGCTGGCTTACCCGGTCAAGAAAGAAGTGGTTCCGTTGCTGTACGCCAATCAAGCGATCCCGATGAAGGGGTTTGTCACTCAGGGGGTTCCCGGTTCCAGCCCAGGCTTCAATGGCCAGCCTGCATATGACCCGGCTCTTGGAAACGCTTTGCTGGACGGGTTCGGATACAAGATAGGCGCGGATGGCTATCGCACCCTGCCTAATGGCAAGCCTCTGCTGATCACCCAGGCTACCCAGGCCTCGGCGTTGGATAAACAGTTCAATCAGGTGTGGCAGAAAACCTTCGACAGCCTGCATATCCGCGTGCAGTTCAAGGTTGCCAAGTGGAACGAGAATCTGAAGAGCGCCTACGCCCACAAGCTGCAGATGTGGAGTTTGGGGGGCACCGCCTCCATGCCGGATGGCGATGACAGCATGGTGGAGCTCTGGTCCAAGAGCATAGAAAGCGGCGGCAATCTAGTGGCATTCAGCCGTCCCGCATTCGACCGCGCGTTCGAAGAATCTCGCCTGTTGCCTAATGGTCCGGAGCGAGAAGCCAAGTTCGAGCAGATGAACCGCATTGTCGCAGCTTATCAGCCGGTGATTCTGGGTGTGACCCGGATGTACAACGAGCTGACCCAGCCCTACGTTGTCGGCTTCAAACGTCATCCGATTTACTCCATTGGCGGCTTCTGGCGCTACGTCGACGTCAACCGGCGCTGAGTCCATCTCGTTCGACTCCGCCGGATGGCCGGACGGAGCAAGGAAAAAACATGTTCGCATTCATCATACGCCGGCTCTGGCAGATGATCCCCACCATGCTGGGCGTCATGCTGCTGGTGTTCGTGCTGTTCAACTGGGTGGGCGGCGACCCCACCTTCATTCTGGAAGGCAAGCGCCTGACGCCGGAGATGCTGGCCAATATCCGCGTGCAGCTGGGCCTGGACAAGAGCCTGCCGGAGCAGTTCCTGCTGTTCGTCAAGCAGGTGTTCACTTACGACTTCGGCAATTCCTGGGCCACGCAGCAGTCGGTTTCCGGCACGTTGGCCAACCGCGTCGGCCCGTCGCTGACGCTGGCGGGCAGCCTGCTGGTGCTGGAGCTGCTGACCGCGCTGCCCATCGCGGTTGCCGTCGCCTATTTCCGCGGCACGCTGACCGACCGCTTGGTCACCATGATCTGCACGGTGGCGATGTCGGTGAGCTCCCTGGTCTACATCATCGTCGGCCAATACCAGCTTGCTTTCGCGATGGACCTGTTCCCGGTGATGGGCTGGGACGACAGCAGCCTGGCCACCAATCTGCTGATCTACCTGCCGTTGCCGCTTATCCTGGGCATCCTGGTGGCGCTGGCGCCCAGCGTGCGCTTCTACCGCAGCTTTGTGGTGGAAGAGCTGAATCACGATTACGTGCGCACCGCGCGGGCCAAGGGCCTGCCCGAGTCGCGCGTGCTGTTCAAGCACGTGCTGCGCAACGCGCTGATCCCGGTGGTCACCAACATCACCATGTCCTTGCCTTTCCTGATGCTGGGCTCGATGCTGCTGGAGCGCTTCTTCGGCATCCCCGGCATGGGCAATGAGCTGCTGAACGCCGTCGACAAGAGCGACTTCCCGGTGATCAAGGCGATCACCATTACCATCGCCGCCGCGGCCATGGTGTTCAACCTGCTGGCGGATGTCCTGTACAAGTGGATCGATCCGCGCGTCCAGCTGAAGTAAGGGGAGAGAGACGATGACGACATTGCAGAATACCGCCGGCGCCGCGCCGGCCGCCGTCCCGTCCCGCAGCCTGTGGGCGCTGGGCTGGCAACGCTTGAAGCGCGACCGCATCGGTTTCGCGTGCCTGTGGATCGTGACCGGCTTCATGCTGCTGGCCTTGTGCAGCTGGGTGGGACTGATCGGTCGCGGTTGGAACGCCGAGGTGGCAGTGTCCTACGCGCCGCCTACTTTTCTGTATCAGCAGGCGCATGATGCTGTCCAGGGCTCTGGCGCGAAAAAAGCCGAGACGGTCACGGGAACGGGCCTGCGCCCTGAGGAAGACCCGATCTGGGCGGAAACCCAGGCGGCGATGAAGAACCGCGACAAGTACGTGGTGCCGGAAGTGAAGAAGGCGGAGTCGCTGACGTTCGGCGCGGATATCCGCGGCCGCGACATTTTGGACAAGGTGATCAAGGGCACATCCACGTCGCTGTTCGTCGGCTTCTTCGGCGCCTTGCTGTCGGTGGTGATAGGCGCGTCGCTGGGCGCTTGCGCCGGTTTCCTCGGCCGCAAGATCGACGATTTCCTGATGTGGTTCTACAACGTGTTCACCGCGATGCCGGACATGCTGCTGCTGCTGGCTTTCGCTGCGGTGGCCGGCCGCGGCCTGGGCACCGTGATCCTGGTGCTGTCGCTGACCAGTTGGCCGGGCACTTTCCGTTTGGTGCGCGCGGAGTTCATCAAGCTGCGTTCGCGCGAATTCGTGCAGGCTGCCGACGCCATCGGCGCCAGCAGCGCGCGGCGGATGTTCGTCCACATCCTGCCCAATGTCTCCCACCTGCTGCTGGTGCAGTTTTCCTTGCTGATGGTGGGCCTGATCAAGTACGAGGTGATCCTGTCCTTCCTCGGCTTCGGCGTCGACGTGCGCCAGGTGAGCTGGGGCTCGATGCTGTCCGAAGTGCCGGAAGAACTGATGCAGGGCTACTGGTGGCAGCTGGCGATGGTGGTGGTATTCATGTCGCTGCTGGTGACCGCTTTCAGCATGCTGACCGACTCCCTGCGCGACGCGCTGGACCCGAAGGTAAAGTGAGGATCACACCATGAGCAACAACAAGACTTTGCTGTCGGTCCGCAATCTGCGGGTGCGTTTC
>NZ_JAJOHV010000093.1 GCF_021129175.1 Chromobacterium piscinae
GCGACGCATCCTCCGAAGCAGGCCCGACCGAACCCCGGCGGGGCTGCGGCGTTTGTGGGCGGCCATTGGCGGGCTTCGCATCCGCTCGAGCGGTTTGCTGACGGCGACTGGGGCCTCGCCGGTCAGTCAAACTGTTTGCGGTGGCTCGGAATCCAGCAGCCTGTCGATTTCGGTTTCATTCCAGACGGTGATGCCATTTTGTTCCAGCAGGCTGGCGGCTACGCCCTGCCCATCGCGCAACGTGGCTGAAAAGCTGCCGTCGTAAATCCGGCTGTTGCCGCAGGAGGGGCTGTTGGCTTTGAGCAGCGCCTGGGCGCAGCCATGCTGCAGGGCCGCATCCAGGGCGCGTTCCGCGCCGGCGATGAAGGCGGCGCTGACGTCATCGCCGTCTGCGGTCTGGATGCGGGCGTTGCCGGCCAATGCATCGCGGCCGTTTCCTCCGACAATCTCGGCGGCGGGCCTGGGCGTAGGCAGTCCACCCAAGCATTCCGGACAGACTGGGATCAGGTCAAAGCGTTGTCTCAGGCTTGTCCAGGGCGGGTTGGACAATGGTTTGGATTGGCCATCGTAGCGTACGGGCTGCCCCAGCAGGCAGGAGCTGACCAGCAGCGTCGGTTTTGTCATTTCAGTCTCGTTTCCAGCAAGTCCGCCAATTGTTGCACGGCAGGGCGCATCGCGTGGTCGGCGATGCCGGCATAACCCAATACCAGTCCGTTGCGGTAGGGCGTATCCAGAAAATGGCGGGCCAGCGGGCGCAGCCACAGTTGGCGCTCCGCCGCCGCCGCTTGCAGCTCCCACTCATCGAAGCCATCCGGCAGCTCCGCCAGCAGATGCATGCCGGCATCGCCGCCATGGAGGGGAAGGGCCGAGCCGAGACGCTGTTCCATCGCGTGTCGCAGCAGTTGCTGGCGTCGCTGGTACAGTTCTCGCATATGCCGGATATGGCGAGCGAAGTGGCCCTGTTCGATGAAGTCTGCCACCGCGGCCTGCTGGAGGTAGCTGCCCTCGCCTTGCAGTCTGGCCTGGCAGCGGCGGTAGGGATCGACCAGTTCGGCCGGCAGTATCAGATAGGCCAGCTTCAGGCCGGGAAACATCACTTTGCTGAAGGTGCCGACATAGATCACGCGGCCATCCTGATCCAGGCTTTGCAGCCCGGCCAGCGGCGCCGAGGAGTAGCAGAATTCGCCATCGTAATCATCCTCCACGATCCAGCTGTCGTGGCGGCGGGCCTGTGCCAGCAGTTCCAGCCGTCGCGGCAGGCTCATCACCGCGCCCGTCGGGTACTGGTGGGCGGGCGTGACATAGATGAGGCGCGGCGGATCGGCGGCCGGATCCGGACGCAGTCCTTGCTCATCGACTCGGACGGCCTGGCAGCGCAGGCCGGCGGCCAGCATGGCGGCCTGCGCTCCGGTATAGCCCGGCTCTTCTATCCAGGCGGTGTCTCCGGGCTCGGCCAGCAGCTGGGCCAGTAAAGTCAGCGCGCTTTGGGCGCCGGGAACGATGACGACTTGTTCCGGCTGGCAGCGGACCGATCGCGTCAAATGCAGGTATTGGCTGAGTATGGCGCGCAACTCGGGCAATCCGCCTTGATGCTGATAGTGCAGCCATGCCAGCGGCGCGCTCCGTTGCCGCCGATTCAAGCATTGTCGCCATTGCTTGTGGGGGAAGAGCTCCAGTTCGGGTTGGCCCGGCACGAAGGCACCGAGTTTGCGGGCAGGCAAACGACTGGCATTGGCCAGGGCTTGGCCGCGGAGGGAAAGCTGGCGCGGGAGAGCATCGGCGCGGGCGGATTGGGGCGCTGCGTGGCCGAAGGCCTCGCAGACATAGGTGCCCGAGCCGTGGCGGCTTTCCAGATAGCCTTCGGCCGCCAGCTGATCATAAGCCGAAAGCACGGTATTGCGGCCCAACCGCAGCGTCTGCGCCAGCGTGCGACTGGCGGGCAGCGCGCTGCCGCCGGCCAGCCGGCGCAAGCGTATCAATTCGCGCAGCTGACGATAAAGCTGACGGGACAAATGCTCCGAGCCATTGCGCGTCAGCCGGGGCTGCAGGTAATCGACTATCCAATCGTTGCTCAAAGTGGTTCCATTAAAATGGTTTAAGTGGAGCTTTTCTGGTGATGACTTTGAACTTAGCATAACAGTATTCCATGCACGCAGAAGGACGGGCCCCATGATCAGCCAACAGGAGTTTTACGAAGCCAAGCTGGCTTACGAGATCGATGCCGCCGATGTGGCGCAAGCGCTGGCGGAAGGTGGCCGCTCGCTGCTTTTGATCGATACCCGCAGCGCCGAAGCATTCGGCCATGAAACCATCCCCGGCGCGCTCAGCCATCCGCATCGGCTGATGACGATGGAGAGCACCGCCGGCCTGCCGCGTGATATCACGCTGGTGGCGTTCTGCGACGGCATCGGCTGCAACGGTTCGACCAAGGGCGCGCTGAAACTGGCGAAGTTGGGATTCAAGGTGAAGGAGCTGCAGGGCGGCCTGGATTGGTGGAAGCGCGACGGCTATGCCACCACCCGCGATGCGGGTTGCGGCAAGGAGGTGTGCGATGCGTGCTGATTGGGATGCGCTGGCGCAACCGGCGGAAGCGAACGCAAATGGCCAGATGGTAGGAATGGCGGTTGAGTGGGAGGGGGCGCGGCATCCGCCGCGCAGCCTGTTGGCCGGACGCTATTGCCGGGTGGAGCCGTTGAGCCTGGAGAGCCATGGCGCGCAGCTGTTCGACGAGCTGCATCGGATGCCGGGCGGCGCGAACTGGACCTATCTCAGCCATGGCCCGTTTTCTCATCTGGAGGATTGGCAGCAATGGATGGCGGCGAACGCGGCTTTGGACGACCCGCAGTTCTACGCCATCGTCGACGCGCGCGATGGCGCGGCGATCGGCCTGTGCAGCTATCTGCGCATCGCGCCGGCTGACGGCAGCATCGAGGTGGGTTTTCTCAATTTTTCGCCCCGCCTGCAGCGCAGCCGGCTGGCCACCGAGGCGATGTATCTGATGATGCGCAATGCTTTCGAGCTTGGCTACCGCCGTTACGAATGGAAATGCGACGCGCAGAACGCGCCGTCGGTGCAGGCCGCCTTGCGTTTGGGCTTCACCTTCGAAGGCCTGTTCCGCCAGGCCCGCGTCAACAAGGGGCGCAACCGGGACACGGCCTGGTTTTCCATCCTGGACCATGAGTGGCCGGCGCGCCGGGCGGCGCTTGAGGCCTGGCTGGATGAGGGCAACTTTGATGCCGGCGGCCGGCAACGGACCAGTTTGGCGCGGATTGTTGCGGCGCAGTAGTAAATCGCGCGGCAGGCTTCAAGCCAGAGGATGGCGGCGCTACAATAGGCGCTTGTAAACGTAGATAGTGTCGCCTGATGAAATCCCTGCCGCGCAATGCCCGTATTCGGGGCGAACCCTACCTGCCCAACCGCTTCATTTTCGGTGACGCCGTTGACGAGCAGGGTTTGGAGGGCGCCGAGTACCTGATGCATACAGAATCTCCCGCCTTTGTCTGCCGCTTGGTGGGCAATGACGATACCGACTTTCCTGGCCGCGAACGCGATGGCCTCGCGAGCGCGATGCTGTATGACGAGGAGGAAAGCCTCACCGTCTATGTCTGCAATCTGCGTTTGAGGCTGTTCGACTTCAATTTCTACGACGAAATCGAGCCCAGCGTAGGCGAGCTGCAGGATATTTGCGACGAGGCGATGCGCGTCTATCAGCGTTTGCACAAGGCCTATGCCGATCGCGACGCGGCCGGTCCGGAGCCGCGCGAAATGCGCATCGGGCCGACCAAGCCGCTGCCGCCGGCGGAGCGGCAGCTGGCGGTAGGCAAGCTGGCGGAGCAGGCGCGCCAGGCGGTGGGCAAGCCGATGGAGGGGGCGCAGCTGGCGGCAGCGGTGCAAATGGCGTTGTTGGCCGGCGACCAGGCGGTGTTCACCGAAGCGCAGCTGTCGTTGGTGTCCGAGCCGGCGGCGCGCCAACTGCTGGTGAACAGCGCGCGCGACGCGGTGGCCTTCCCCGAGGTGATGCGCAAGGACGGCAATGTGATGTCGTTCGAGCTGTGGGCGCTGCCGTTCGCGTTTTCTCGCAGCCAGGGCGGCGTCTGGTGGCACTTCCCGCGGCTGGAGTCGCTGGAGGTGGCGTTGGCCGACGCGCTGGAGGTGCCGGAAAAATCTATTCTGTGGATTTCGCCGACGCTGTTCACCGTGGACATGCTGAATGAGCGCGCCTGCCAGGATCTGGTGCAACTGGCGCCGGTGATGGATGCCGGCTGCGATTTCGCGCCGCTGGACCCAGAATCGTCGCGCGCCACCTTCGACGCGGCGCGCAAGACGGTTGAGCCGCAGTTGGTGATGAGCTGGATCCCCTTCCTGGTGGAACGCGGCGCCCTGCCGCCGGAACGCGCGCGCCGCCTGGCGCGCCGCGCGCTGGACGCATCGATGCCGCTGGTGCAGCAGGCGGTCGCCGCCGAGATGGAATACGGCGAGGCCGAGCTGTTCGCGCCGCTGCCGTGGTGGGAGGCGCTGTCCAGCGGCATGCGCGCCTGGAACCGCAAGCGGCTGGGCATATCGGTGGCCTTGCTGGCGACCAGCCAGGGCGGCATCGAGAAGCTGGAGGCGGTGGCGGAATACCAGCCGGAGATCCAGGGCTACGAAGTGGGCCTGAGGCTGAAGGGCAGCGATGAAATCGCCGCCCGCGTGCCGTGGCTGGTGGTGCCGGATGTGGCGCCCGATCGCGACGCGTGCTGGCGCGATCTGGCCGATTGTCTGAAAGAGGCGGGCATTCCGCTGTCGCAAAGCGTGGCGCGGCTGCATTGAGCCGCGGGTTGCGAAAAACAGAAAGGGGCCATTGGCCCCTTTTTCTTTTGTCCGGCTACTTCTGCCAGTAGGTTTTGACGTTGACAAATTCGTACAGGCCGAATTCGGACAGCTCGCGGCCATAGCCGGAGGCCTTGACGCCGCCGAAGGGGAGCCGCAGATCGGAACTGGTGTGGCGGTTGATGAATACGCTGCCGGCTTCGATCTGTCGGGCCAGCGTCCAGGCGCGGTCATTGTCGGCGCTGTAGATGCTGGCGCCCAGGCCGAATGGGGTGTCGTTGGCCAGCCGGATCGCGTCGGCCTCATCCGCGGCGCGCAGAATGCCGGCCACCGGACCGAACACTTCTTCGTGGTAGATGCGGCAGTTGGAGTTGACATGGTCCAGTACGGTGGCGGGGTAGTAGAAGCCCGGCGTGTGCGGCATCTGTCCGCCCAGCTTCAACTCCGCGCCATGATGACAGGCGTCCAGCACCTGGGCGTGCAGCGCTTCCCGCAAGTCGGCCCGGGTCAGCGGCGACAAGGTGGTGGCCGGATCGCGCGGATCGCCGGCGCGCAGCTTGGCCGCCTCGGCGCAGAAGGCGCCGACGAAGGCGTCGGCGATTTCAGGCACCACGATCATCCGCTTGGCGGCGTTGCAGCTCTGGCCGGCGTCGCGGAAGCGGGAATTGGCGGCGTCGCGCGCGGCAGCCTGGATGTCGGCGTCTGCAAGCACGATGAAGGGATTGCTGCCGCCCAGCTCCAGCACGGTTTTCTTCAGGTGCCGGCCGGCCAGCGAGGCGATCACGCGCCCGGTCTGGGTGGAGCCGGTGAAGGCGACAGCGTCGCATTGGCGGATCGCCTCTTCCACCAGTTCGGTTTCGATCCAGGCCATGTCCAGGACATGGATGCCGGCTTGCAAGACGATGTCCAGCAGCAACTGGCTGCATTGCGGCACCGACGGCGCCGGCTTGACCAGGCAGGCGTTGCCCGACATCAGCGCTGGGATCGCGAAGCGGAGCACCTGCCATACCGGATAGTTCCAGGGCATGACCGCGAGCACCAGGCCCAGAGGCTCGAAGGCTACGCCGCTGCGGCTGGCCTGGGTGGGTATGTTCAGCGACTGCAGCAGTTCCGGCGCCAGTTCTGCGTAGTAGCGAATCAGTTGCGCGGACTTATCTATCTCCGCCAGGCATTCGGGTGTGCGTTTGCCCACCTCCAGCGTCACCAGATCTGCCAGCGCTTCGCGCTGTTGGGACAGCAGATCCGCCAGGCGCAACAATGCCGCGGCGCGTTGTCCCACTCCTTGGGCTGCCCAGGCGCGTTGAGCAGTTCGCAGCTGCAGGAGGCCTTGCTCCAGGGTTGGCATGTTCCAGGAGGGGCGGGTGAAGCAGACTTCGCCGGAAGAGGGATTGCAACTGGTGAAGGCGGTCATGGTTGGTATGGTGGGGAGGTGAAAATGACTAATGTAACAAAAAATAGACAATGTGCCGGAAGGTACTGAAGGGAACTGGCACGGTTAAATAATAAACTTCTAAATATAGATTATATCCATAGCGAAGTAACTGACCAACAGACCAGATTTCGGAGTTGCCTACTGGTTTTACAGTGCATTGCACTTACAACTAACAAATCAGGGAGGCGTTGTGGAAAAATTCTTCGCATTGGAGTCGGAAGGTATGATTTTAGACCGTGTTCATGCTCATGATGTCATGGTTCAACTGATGTCATTCCGGCATAGAGTGTTTCGAGATCGACTCAAGTGGCTGCCAGCTAGTCCCGATGGGCTAGATTGGGATGAGTATGATGCTTGCTCCGCTAATCTAGCCATTACGCGGGCTGGGGATGTTGTTGGTTCCGTCCGCTTTACCCCAGGCAGCGAGCGTTACATGCTTGAGAGGGATTTTTCCACTTTGCTTGTCGCTGGGGAAAAACTGAGGAAGGGGGGAGATAGCGCGGAAATTTCACGATTTGCCATGGATACGGGCAAGCTCAGTGGCGTGGAGCGTAGCGCAGCTTCTCGGCTGCTTTATTTCGCTCTATGGCAGTGGGCAAGCTGGAATGATATTCGATGGATGTATTTTGTGGTTGAACCTTGTATGTACCGGCGGCTGGTGTCGCTCGGTCTCCCGGTACGGCCGCTGGGAATACCGCGGCCGTTAGGTGGTGGCGTGCTGTCTATGGCGGGCTATTTTGACTGGAGTGCAATGAATCCAGAGGTCATTCGCTCATTGCGGTTGAGGATTGCATCAGATGCATTCCAAGAACAATCGCATGAGTTCGATTGTTCGCATTAAGCTTGCGGATCACATTAGCGACATGGAATTTGACCGTCCGCTCGCTGATGTCCAAGATCGTAGCGATTTCCCAGTTGGTTTTGCCCCTGCTCATCCAGTGGAAAATGTCGTATTCCCGCTGGGAGAGGGGCATATTGCTGGGAGAGGCGGGGGGAAGGTTCGCGATGCGTACGGCAGCCTGATGCAGATGTGGGGTGAGGCAATTCAACATGGCAACCAGTGTTGCATTACGGCTTGGCTCGCGACCTGCAATAGACAGAATGCTGCCGATATTGTTACGGTCTGACGCGGCGCTGAAGGTGATGCCGCTGCCCATGCCATTGCTCGCGGCCTCAGCAATGAAACGTTTCTCCTCTGCGCCTTTGGCCCGGTTGAACCGCTCCTCCCAGATTACTGGACCTTGGCCAAGGTGGATGCGCATGATAGGGTCATGTTGCGCATAGTTTTCCTTCATGTACTGTTCCAACCATTCCGAAGGGTAGCTGACGTTCAGCACACGTTCCAATCGCTGTATCTGGTTCTGATTGTTCAGACGTCCTAGAGCTAAGACGATGCGATCAGACGGCGTCTGGGCGAGAACCGTATCTAAAAAGATTTTGAGCTCGCCTTCGGTTTCGATGTGCCCGGCCATGTGAATCCATTCCAGCAATGTCCATTGCTGCGACGCGGTGAGTCCGGCCGGGAGCGGTCTTGCATTGATGGGTTTTGAAGTCACCATGAGCGGGTCTTCCTTGTTCTTGGTTCTGTGTGCCGCAGATAGTACCCCACATGCCTGTTGCATGTAAGACCCTGCGGATTTGAATTCATATGAATTGTTGCTTTTTCGTCATTGAGTATACCAAATTTGTAAGAGCATGAATCCTAGGAAAATTACTGATAATTCATCATTTTGTTTGTCATAACGCCATTCGTTACAAATAGAAACATGCTTATAGGGGAAAAGAATTTGACTTTTTTTGAATTGTAAAACAGTGATATTGATTTGCACTGGCAATGACAAGTACATGTTTTGGCTGAGTATAATGTTATTCTTATATTTCTGTGGGGAGGGGCGGTGGATGTCTAGTAGGGCAAGTATGTCGCATTTTTTATTCACCCACATGGCATAAATTGTAAGTGATGGCTAATAAATTCTGGCAAGCGAACGCTTTAAAGCGCATAATTGGATCGCATAAAATAATTGATAAGCCAGCGGTGCCCGTTCGAGGACGCGGCTGGCAAACATCGGGGATGTAGGGTAGGCAGTCGACGCGGCCAAAGTGGTGGATAGTATATGAGATTAAACTATATTCTTTAATATCATGCAGAATTGATGTAAGCTGTTTTAATAAATAGCTTCAATTCTGTGAACGATTCGACTGCTCGCCGGACCAATCAATCAGGCAAAACAGCATGGATCGCTTCAGGAATCGCCCCGCTTATGGATACCTTAAAAGCACTCATGGTCTTCATGACCACAGCCGAGAACGGCAGTTTTTCCGATGCCGCGCGCAAGCTCGGCGTCTCGCCGGCCGCGATCAGCCAGAGCATTGCCCGCTTGGAGCAGGAACTGGAGGTGCGGTTGTTCAATCGCACTACCCGCCAGTTGACTTTGACCGAAGACGGCCGGCGCTTCTACGCGCAGTGCCGCGGTCCGGTCAATAATCTGGATTCGGCGATCAACCAGTTGAAAGCCAGCCGCGACGAGCCGGCCGGCCATCTGCGCGTCAGCATGCCCAACTCCTTCGGCCGCCGCTTCATTTTGCCCATCATGGGCGAGTTTTGCGAACGCTACCCCAAGATCAGGGTGTTCTTCGGCCTGGATGACCATTTCAGCGATCTAATAGAGGATGGCTACGATGTCGGCGTCAGTACCGGCATGATGCCGGACAGCCGCATGGTGGCGCGCAATCTGGCGCAGATGCCGCTGTACGTGGTGGCCTCTCCCGAATATTGGGACCGCCACGGCAGGCCGTCCGCTCCCGAAGAACTGAGCGGCTATGATTGCATCAACTTCCAGTTTCCGACTTCCGGTCGCCTGTTCAAGTGGGAGTTCGACCGCAAGGGCGAGCGCATTCCGCTGGAGGTGAATGGAACCTACACGTTGAACGACATGGAGGCGGTGGCCGAGCTGGCCCGCCTGGGCATGGGCGTCGCGCAGTTGCCGGGCCACGAGGTGGTGCACCTGATCCGCAGCGGCGAGCTGGAGCCGGTGTTGACCGACATGGTGTCGCTGGAGCGTTCCATCTACATTTGCTTCCCGCACCGCGACCATATCGCGCCGCGTACCCGCGTTTTCGTCGATTACGTGGTGGAGAAGCTGGCGGACCATCCAGACATCATGGCGGATCTGCCGGGATTGGACCTGTCGGCCAAGCGCAGCGCTTTGCAGCAGAGCGTGGGCGCGCTCTGAGCAGCCTTTTCCCATGCGAAGAAAACCGGCGCCGCGGCGCCGGTTTTTTCATGGCTGCGCGGCGGGGGAATGGTTTTCTCCCACCACTTGGTCCCGGCCTGCTTGCTTGGCGGCGTACAGGCAGATGTCGGCGCGGTGGACCAGGCTGTCCGGTGTGTCGTCGTCGGCCAGGGTCGCCACGCCTATGCTGGCGGTGACGCGGAGCGCCGGATCGAAGTCGGTTTCGCGCAGCAGCTGGCTGATGCTTTCGGCCAGAGCCAGCGCGCCGTCCTGTTCGGTTTCCGGGCAGACGATGATGAATTCCTCTCCGCCCCAGCGGGCGATGGTGTCCAACTGGCGCGCCCGCTGGCGCAGCACCTGGCCGAAGCGCTGCAGCACCTTGTCCCCGACCAGATGGCCATGGCTGTCGTTGATGTGCTTGAAGTGGTCGAGATCGATCAGCAGAACCGAGTAGCGGCGGCCCGAGCGGCAGCTGCGCTCGGTTTCTCGCTGCAGCGCCTGGTTGGCGCGCCGGCGGTTGGCCAGGCCAGTGATGTCGTCTCGCTCGGCCTGGCGGCGCAGCGCTTTCAGCAGCTGGCGAGCCTCCCGCAGCCGGCGGATGGCGAACCAAGTCATGGATAGCGCCAGCGTGAAGCTGAGCAACAGCACCTCGTCCAGTTGCGAGGCCGGGTGCTGATGCAGCCAGACATCCAGCTTCTCGAACAGATCCCAGTGAATGAACAGCAGATAGCAGCCCAGATTGAGCAGCAAGATCAGGGTCAGTTCCTTGCGGATGCGGCGGGCGCTGAACGGCCAGGGATTCATGGTGCCCCTGCGTGGGTGGCGGACTATTTTCTTGCTAGCCCATCCCACTGGCAGGGGCAAGCGGCCGCTCAGGCCGCCATCATTCGCGCCAGCGGCGTCTGGCTCCAGTCCACGCTGTCCAGCAGGTTCTTGATGATCAGGCCCAGCTCGGTATCGCCTTCAATGGAGAGCTTGCGCTGGAAGAACAGCGTGTCCGGGTCTTCCTCGCGCAGCATCATGCGGGCGAAGTCGCAGCCGTTGGCGGCCAGGCGCAAATCAGGCTCGCCGCGGCTGGCGACGAAGGCGTCGCCGTTGGCGGCGAAGCCCAGCCGCAACCCGGCATCCTTGACGTGAACCTCGAAGCGTTTGCCGTCCAGCAGCGCCATGTCCACCGGCAGCACGCCGCGTTTCTTCAGCAGATTCAGGGCGGCGGCCAGCAGCCGGCTGGGCGGCGCGGAGGGCAGCCGCGACAACAGCCGGGCGCCGGCGGCGGGGAAGGTCAATTCTGGAACGCGCATCAGTGGGTCTCCTCCAGCGCTTGGATGCCGGCCTGGCCGCGCCAGTAACCGTCTACGAGTTCGCCCGGGGCTTGGGCGCGCAGGCCGTCCAGCAGCGAGCCGGAGCCGTCTTGGCCATCCAGCCGCTGGCGGAAGGCCTGAACCACAGCTTCGGTGCCTTGCGCCTGCGGGCTGATCCGCGCCCGGCCCGCGCCGGCGGCGTGTAGCTCTTCCAGGCGCGGCAGCAGCGCATGGCAGCCGTCGGACATGGTCTGGATGCCGTTGATGGCGAGGAAGGGCTGGCCTTCGCGGGTGTCCAGCCTGAGCCCGTCCGGGTGCTCCAGACAGCGGAACTGGCAGTCATCCTTGTTCAGGTTGTAATGGCGGGCGGTAAAGCAGCGCGAGGACAGCGCCAGCGGCAGCCGTCCCCAGGCGAACACTTCGGTATCTATCTCCAGTTGCTGGCCCCGGGCGGCTTCCAGCAGCGCGGCCAGCGTGTCGCGGCCCATTTCCACCGGCGGCAGCCAGCGGTAGGCGCCGAGGCGGGACATCAACGCCAGCGTGTCGGCGTTGTAGATGTTCAGGTGGGTGCCGGCGACGAAGGGCAGCTTCTTTTCATTGGCCAGCCGCACCGCGCCGAGGTCGTTGGCCTCGATCGCCAATTGGCCGTTGTCGACCATTTTGCGCAGCCGCTTGAGATCGGACTCGCTCTCGATCAGCGCCTGGCAAGACAGCACCACCTCGCGGCCGGTGGAGGCGAGATCGGCGGCCAGTGAAATCCAGTCCTGGCTGCGCAGCTGTTGGCGGCGGCCGCATACCACTTCGCCCAGGTACAGGGTATCCAGCGGCCACTCGGCGGCTTCGGCGTAAAAGCGGAGGATGTCGTCGCGGCTCCAGAAGAACAGCACCGGGCCGAGCGACAGTTTCATGGGAATGGGATTCATGCGGGTATCCATGAGGCGGCTCATTTCCAGGGCCGGTCATAGGCGCCCAGCGTTTGCTGGCGCCCTTCGGCCACCTTGTTCAGCGCCTGTTGCCAGGCAGGCAGCACCATGAAGCGGTGCCGCTCGCGGCCGGCGGCGTCCAGCGCCTCGCGCAGCGCTCGCGTCACCTGGGCGACGTAGGCCGGGCTGCGCTGGCGGCCTTCGATCTTGATCGCGGCCACGCCCATGTCCAGCAACTGCGGCAGCACCGCCAGCACATTGAGGCTGGTGGGCTCCTCCAGCGCGTAATAGGTATCGCCCCGGACGTCGAAGCGGCCCTTGCACAGCGTCGGGTAGCCGGCGGGCTGGTCCAGGCCGTATTGGTCGATCAGGATGCCGGACAGGCGCGCGTCCAGGCTGGACGGCGTGTTCTGCCATTGCACGTATTTGGCCGGCGAGCAGACGCCGTGGCTGTTCGGCGATTCGCCGGTGGCGTAGCTGGACAGCAGGCAGCGGCCTTCCACCATCACGCACAGGCTGCCGAAGCCGAATACTTCTATTTCTACCGGGCTCTGCTCGATCACTTTCTTGACCTGCTCCAGGGTCAGCACGCGCGGCAACACCGCGCGGCGCACGCCGAACAGCTCGTGGGCGAGGCGGATCGCCTCGTGGTTGGTGGCCGAGCCCTGCACCGACAAGTGCAGCCGCAGCTCGGGATGGCGGCGGCTGGCGTAGTCGAGCAGGCCCAGGTCGGCCAGGATCACGGCGTCGACGCCGAGGTCGGCGGCCTGGTCCACCGCCCGGCGCCAGCGGCTGATGTCGCCGCCCTGGGCGTAGGTGTTGATCGCCATCAGCACCTGGCGGCCGCGGTCATGCGCGTAGCGGATGCCGACGCGGGCGGTGTGTTCGTCGAAATTGAGGCCGGCGAAGTTGCGGGCGTTGGTGTCGTTTTTCAGGCCGAAGTAGACGGTGTCGGCGCCATGGTCGACGGCGGCCTTGAGCGCGGGCAGGCTGCCCGCCGGGCACACCAGTTCCGGCAGTTGCTGACTGGCTGGCATCGGATAATCACGGGTAGGGGAAATGCGGGGACAGTAGCAGATGGGCGTCCGGCCGCCCTTGTTTTGGGTCAAGGAGCGCCGGGCGCGCTATTTCGGAGCGGTCAGGCTCAGGGTGAGGCTTTCGCCCTCGCTGTCGGTCCAGTTCACGTCCACCTGGGCGGTGGGGCCGCTATCGTTGCCGCGGCAGCGGAAACGGGCCAGGGTGCCGCTGGCGGCGGCCGGCGCGTAACTGCTCTGGCGGCAGTCGGCGGGCTGGTTTGTTTTCCGCTGCTCCAGCGCCGCTTGGGCCAGATTGGTGGCGGTGTTGTAATCGTTGGCGGCGATCTGGCTGTGCAGCAGCTGGGTTTCCAGCCGCAGCAGGCCCAGCGCGCCGATGGCCAGCACCAAGAGGCTGATCATCATTTCCAGCAAGGTGAAACCACGCGGGACTCGGGTCTTCATGTGTCCATCCAGCTGTAGGACAGCGCTTTGAAACGGCCGCCGCCGCTCTGGCCGCCGCCGTTGTCTGGCGGGCCGTCCGGCCGGAACGAGTCGGGCAGTCCGCGCAGGTCTATCGTGGTGCTGGCTCCCCATTGGTGCGGCCGCGCGCCCTGGCCGCCGGCCTGGGCGAGCGCGCTGACGTAGCCGTGTATCGTGGTGCTGCCGCTGGAAAACAGCTGGTTGCCGGCCCAGACATTGCCGAACACCCGGCTGGACGAGCCCAGCGTGATGTCGCCGCCATGGAAGCGCTTGCCGACGTAGCCGCCGGCCAGCAACACCGCGTTGCCTACCGGCCGGCCCTTGAACGCGCCGCCGCGGCAGTCGTCTTCCGGATACAGGCTGGGGAAGTCGGCATTGGCGCAGATGCCGACGGCGCCGGCGTAATTGACCGCGTAGCTGACGTGCTGGCCGCTGGTGGCGATGTTGCCGCTGGCGATGAAGGTGTTGTGGTAGGTGCCGTTGCCAACCTCAAGGTCGCCGTCGAACCACAGCACGCCGGGCGCGAAGGTGACGCCGTCCAGCTTCCATTGGCCTGGGCGGCTGCCGGCGAAGCAGTCGTTCTGCGGCGAATGCCCCTTGCAGATCAGCGTCGCCGGCGCGCGGCAGACGCCGTTGGCGTCGGTGGTTCTGCACAAGTAGTTGGGCAGCTGCTTGTCCGGATCCCGGCCCAGCCGGTATTCGCCGTCGGCCAGGCCGTGGATCTTGCGCACCGTCACCCGCACGCCGCCGTCGGCGGCATGGGTGAACACGTAGTGGGCCTGGCCGCGGTAGTCGTAGGCGTCCAGCCGCGGCCGCTTCACCTCCAGAGGCGGCACCGGCTGCAGATTCAGCTTCAGGCCGGGCTGGAACGCGACGCGGATGTCGGGATTGCCCGCGTTGTAGCTGGCGGAGCCGGCGACGGTGGCGGCGATGGGCGAGCCCCACCCTTGCACGTTCAGGTGGCCTTCGGCGCGCAGCGCGTCCAGCGCGCCGATCTGGCGGATGTCGACCTTGCCCTCGGCATCCAGTTGGCCGAAGCGGGCGCCGCCCATCGCGATGTCCACATCGCCCTTCACCTCGGCCCGAGCCACCGCCGGCGCGACGCCCGAGCTGTTGAGGAAGGCGGCCTTGCCGTTGACCCGCGCCAGCGCGCCGATCGCCGCGTCGCCGCGCAGCGTCAGGTTGCCGAGCGCCTTCACCGTCTGGTAGCGGCCGTTTCCCAGTTCGATATTGCCGTTGGAGTACAGGGTATTGATGGTTTGCGATCCGGTGACGATGATGTCGCCGGTGCTTTGCAGGGTGGCGATGCCGTCTACCGAGCCGCTCAGCGTCACCGCGCCGTCCACTGTTATTTCCACCGGCTTGTCGCCGATCAGGTTGATGGCGCCGCTCAGATCCAGGTTGCCGACCAGGGTCAGCGCGCTGCTCGACCCGCCCTGGTTGCCGCTCTGGAGGAAGTCCCGCTGCACGGTGACGCGATGGCCGTCGTAGTTGCCAGCGCTGCGCAGCCGCATGCGATCCGGGGCGATAGCCTGCTGCGTGAGCGAGAAGCGGTCGTTATCCGCCGGGAGAGACTGGCCGTTTGCCAGCGCCTGGCTGCCTTGGCGCAGGCCTTCCTCGGCATTGTCCAGCGCCTGGTGGTAGCGATGCTGGTTTTGCGCGTTGGCGTGGATCAGCACCAGCTGGCGCGAGGCCGCCAGCAACACCAGGCTGGCGATCGCCAGCAGCGTCAGCACCGCGAACAGCGTGGCGAGTCCGGCGTGGCGGCGGCTCATCTTGCCGCCACCTTGGGGTGATTGCGCAGCGTCACGCTGGTGTGGATGTCCAGCCTTTCCTCCTCCAGGCCGTTGGCGGCATGGGCGCTGACGGCGATGCCGATCGCGTCGCCGCCGGCTTCGGGGCTGAAGCGCAGCGCGTCGACGACGCCGATGCCGGGTTTGCTCAGATCGTCCCAGCCGCTGCTGGCGGAGCAGCTCCAGCCGGCTTTGTCGCTGCTGCGACGCTGGATGCGCTGTCCTTCCAAGCGGAAGGCGAAATAACGGAGGCTGGGCGTGGCGGAGGGCGTGGCCGGATTGTCGTAGCCGTAGAGCAGGCAGCTTCCGTCTCGCTCGATGAACAGTTCGCGGTAGGGATTGTCTTCCTCCGCGCCGGAACCGCTCCAGAAACCGGCGCGGCGAAGGTCCATCGCGATCAGCGACAGCGACGCGTCCATCATCGCGCCCAGCTGCGCCTGGCGGCGTTCGCGGCTTTGCTCTCCCAGCAGGCTGACCAGCAGGCCGGACACTACCAGCAGCAGCAACAGGCCGATGGTCATGCTGATCAACAGCTCCAGCAGGGTGATGCCGCGCGCCGGTCTCATGGGCATCTGGCCTCGTCGACGATGACCAGGCCGGTGGGCAGCAACTGCAGATCCGCCGGCCGGCAGCCGGAGCGGCTGAGCCGCAGCCGCAGTCCGCCAATCATGGCGCCGCCAGGAGTTTCCGGCAGGCCGCGCAGCGGCGTGAAAACCAGCTGCAGCGGCAGCGGATCGGCCATTTCCAGCGCGATGCCGGCATGCTCGGCGCTGCCGACGCACAGCAAGTCGCGGGCGGTGTCGCATGGATCCTTCGCATCGCTCTCCGATACCCGCAGCAGCCAGGCGGCGCCGTCGCGGCGGAAGGTCACCCAGATCTTTTTCTGCCGGGTGGCGGCGCTCTTGCGCGCCAGCTGCAGTCCGCGGTCGATGTCGTCCAGCGCGCCCTGCAGCTGCTGGCGGGCGATCCAGCGACCCAGCGCCGGCAGCGCCTGGGTCAGCAGGATCAGGGCCAGGGCCAGCACCACCAGCAGCTCGATCAGGGTGACGCCTCGCTGCGCGCCGCGCATCATCGTCCCCAGCAGGCGGGCGGCGTCAGGCTGACGGTCTGCTGCCGCTGGGTGAGCGTGATGGTCTGGCAATCGCGGTCGCCGGCCTGGGCGCCGACGGGCTTGGCCGTGGCCTGGACGTAGAAGTCGGACGCGGGTTTGCTGCCGGTTCCGGTTTCCAGCTGGTAATGCTTTTGGGCGCTGACGCCGCTGGCGTAGGGCGTTTTCAGGTCCGCCAGTTGCGAGGCGTATTCGGCGTGAAAGCCCCGGTAGCGTATTTGCGCCTGCTGCAGCTGGTACAAGGCGTCCAGCGCGTCGCTGCGGCGGCTGCGCTGCGTATAGTTTTGGTAGGAGGGGATGGCGATGCTGGCCAGGATGGCCACTACCGCCAGCGCGATCAATAGCTCCAGCAGCGAAAAACCGCGGTTTCGGCAGGCGGTGGGAAGGTCGCGGTTCATCTGGCGGCGGGCTCCGGGGGCAGGGACGGGATAAAGGGCTGCATCGCGCGTCCCTACTGTGTCCTAGAAGCCGCGGCCGGCGCAGTCAAGCCGGCGGGACCGATCAGAGCAGCGGCATGACCAGTTTGGTTTTGGCCACCAGCACGATGTAGATCACGGTGAGCAAGGCGGCGATGAAGGCCGCCGCGCGCCGCCGCGGCGTGGAGCCGCGCAGCGCGATGGTGCCCAGGGCCACGTAGGCGATCAGGCCGGCGATCTTGGCCAGCAGCCAGGGGCTTTGCAGAATGGGCCAGCCGCCCATCGCCACCAGCGCGATGGCACAGGCCAGCAGCAGGCTGTCGATCACGTGCGGCAGGATGCGCAGCGGCTTGTTCTGCAGCAAGTGGCCGCGGCCGCCCAGCACCAGCGCGCCGCGGGCGGCGAACAGCAGGATGGACAGATAGGCGAAGCCCATGTGGGCGTGCTTGACGATCAGGTAGGGATACATGGCGGTCCGACGGTTGAGGCGCGCAGCGCGCCGATGCCGGCCATGGTACACGGCGCGGCCGGCGTTTTGTAGCGAGCGCGGGGCGGCGGGTCGGGGCGGAAAAGCGAAATGTCATTATCATGGCTGTATTGAATGTCATCCGCTCGGGGCGGGCATTGATGGGCGTCAATCGCCGCCGGTTCCCCGGCCGGCCGCCGCGCGATGCTACAATCCGGCCATATCCGCATCCAGGCGCGCGCGCACCATTCCATGCTGTTTCTCTATCAATCCAATCGTCTCGAGCAACTGGGCGAGCTGTTCTGCGGCATGACCCAGGCGATGCCGCTGGCCGATCCGTTCGCGGCGGAAACCGTGATCGTGCAAAGCCGGGGCATGGGACGCTGGATCACGCTGGACGTGGCGCGCAAGGCCGGCATCGCCGCCAATATCGATTTCGCGTTGCCGGCAGCCTTCGCCTGGCAGCTGATGCAGCAGGTGATGCCGGACTTGCCGCGCAAGTCGGCCTTCGTGCCCGAGGTGCTGGCCTGGCGGCTGCTGGCGCTGCTGCCGACGCTGGAGGGCGAGCCGTTCGGTCCGGTGCTGCATTATCTGGAGGGCGGCGAGGCCGCGGCCTTCGAGCTGGCGGGCAAGATCGCCGACATCTTCGACCAGTACCTGGTGTTCCGCCCGGACTGGATCCGCGCCTGGGAGGCCGACGAGCTGCTGGGCCTGGGCGAGGACGAGGCCTGGCAGGCCGCGTTGTGGCGGCAGCTGGCCGAAAGCGACCCGGGCCGCCACCGGGTGCGGATGCTGGACCAGTTCTTCGCCGAGCTGAAGCCCGAGCACTTGCCGCCGCGGGTGACGCTGTTCGGCATCGCCAGTCTGGCGCCGATGTATCTGGCGCTGGTCAAACGGCTGGCCGAGCTGACCGACGTCTGCTTGTTCACGCTGAATCCGTGCGAGGCCTATTGGGGCGACATCGTCGACACGCGCCGGATGCTGAAGCTCCGGCAGGCCGGCGACCTGTTCGCCACCCAGGGCCATCCCTTGTTGTCGTCGCTGGGCAAGCAGGGGCGGGACTTCTTCGAGTTGATCGCCGAGGACGCCGAGCTGGACGCCAAGCCGCTGTTCGCCGCGCCCAAGGGCGACAGCCTGCTGGCCCGGCTGCAGCGCGACATCCTGGAGCTCAACGATCCGTCGCAGCTGCCGCGGCCTTTCGACCCGGCCGACGATTCGGTGGAGGTGCACGCCTGCCACGGCCCGATGCGCGAGCTGGAGGCGCTGAAGGACCGGCTGCTGGCGATGTTTGCCGCCGACCCCAGGCTCAGCCCGGCCGACGTGGCGGTGCTGACGCCGGACATCAACGCCTACGCGCCGTACATCGACGCGGTGTTCGGCCGCCGCGACGACGCGCCCAACATCCCGTACAGCATCGCCGATCGCCGCGTCGAGCGCGAGCAGCCGCTGCTGTCCACTTTCGCCGCCGCCTTGAAGCTGGCCGATTCCCGCTTCGCCGCCGACGAGGTGTTGGCGCTGCTGGATTGCCCGGCGCTGCTGGCGCGCTTCGACCTGGCCGACGCCGATCTCGCCTTCATCCAGGACTGGGTGCGCGATGCTGGCATCCGCTGGGGGCGCGACGCCGCGCACAAGGCCTCGCTGGGCCTGCCGGCCGAAGCCGCCTATACCTGGCGCTGGGGACTGGACCGCCTGCTGTTGGGCACCGTGCTGCCGCCGGCGCTGGCCGGGGATGACGCCGGACTGTTCGCCGGCCTGCTGCCGCACACCGCCGCCCAGGGACAGTTGGGCGAGGCGCTGGCGCGTTTCGCCGATTTCTACGATGCGCTGGACGCGCTGGCCGGCAAGTGGTCGACGCCGGCCGCGCCGCAGCAATGGGCGCAACGCTTCCACCAGGCTTGCGACTGCCTGTTCCTGGCCGACGGCGACGACGAGGCGGCGCTGGAGCTGCTGCGCGAAACCTTCGCCGAGCTGGCCGAGGACGCCGATCTGGCCGGCTTCGGCCAGCCGGTGGGCCTGGCAGTGGCGCGCGACTGGCTGCTGCGCAAGCTGTCCTCGTCGTCGGCGCAGGGCTTTCTGTCCGGCGGCGTGACTTTCTGCGCGATGGTGCCGATGCGCTCGATACCATTCCAGGCGCTGTGCCTGGTGGGCATGAACGACGGCGCCTATCCGCGCGACGAGCGGCCGGTCAGCTTCGACCTGGTGGCGCGCAATCCGCGCCGCGGCGACCGTTCGCGCCGCTTCGACGATCGCTACCTGTTTCTGGAAGCCATCCTGTCCGCCCGCGGCCGGCTGTATCTCTCTTATGTCGGCCAGTCGGCGCGCAGCGGCGAGCCCTTGCCGCCGTCGCCGCTGGTGTCGGAGCTGCTGGACACGCTGTCGGCGATGTGCGGCGAGGACATGGCGGCGCGGCTGACGCTGCGCCACCCGCTGCAGCCGTTTTCGCCCCAATCGTTCGACGGCGGCGACGCGCGGCTGGCCAGCTTCGAGCCGGCCTTCGCCGCCGCGCTGGCC
>NZ_JAJOHV010000094.1 GCF_021129175.1 Chromobacterium piscinae
CGCCGCGGGCGCGCCGCCCCAGGCCGCGGAAGCGGCGTTGGGGTCCAGGAAGGTGCCGGGCGCGCCGGCGGGGACCGGAGCGCTGCGCGCGGCTTGCAGGTCCGATTGCAGTTTTGCGATTTGGGCGTTGGCGGCGTTCAGAGCTTGGTCCTGTTGCATGCAGCGCAACACCAGCAGGTAGACGGCGTCCGGCTGTTGGGCCGCGGCCTGCATGATCGTGGCATTGGCTTGCGGGTCCTTGGCCATGCCGCGGACTTGCACCAGTTGATTCAGGAAGTTTTGCAGCGCTTGGGTTTCTTGCGGGGTCATATCTTGATTTTCCGGGGAAGGGGAGAGACGGCGCGGCTAGCGTCCATCTCATTTGAGCATGTCGATTTAATTTGTAAACGAATTGTATATGCGTTTGGACTTGCCTGGGAAGGTTCGCATGGTCAAAGCGCGAATGAAAAGAGCGGCCTGGGTGGGCCGCTCCCAAGTTGCCGGCATGGGGCGATCGGACGATGCTCAGCCGGCGCAGCGTCAGACCACGGTGATGGTCGACTGGGCCTTGAGAGGGCAGGGCAGGCTGTCGTCGAAGGTGATCTCTATCGCGCTGGACACGAAGAAGCCACCGATGTGCTGCGCCGCGATCTGCGGCGGCGTGCCAGGCTTGGTCAGATTCACATCTTGGGCGAACACGAACACCCGCCAGACGCCGCGCACGTCCTGGTGTTGTTGCAGCAGCAGCCGGTAGGCGCGCTCAAGGTCCAGGCTGCCGGCATAGGTGCCGTCGTTCGCCCCCGGGTCGAAGCCCAGGCCGTCATCGGTCAGCGGGGCGACGAAATACAGTCCCTGCGGCGCTTCGAACAGGGCGAAGGAGTACAGGTCGCTGCCCTTGAACAGCGTGCCGTCCAGGCGTTGGAAGGCGGCGCGCACCCACAGCGGGCTGAAGGCGTGGACCACGTCGGGCGTCTCCACTTTCACCGGTCCGGCGGCATGCACATTGACCTGGGTTTCCGTCACCGCGTAGTGATAGGTCTTACCGGTTGTGAAGCGTTCGTAGGTCCAGGACACATCGGTTTTGTACGCTTTGCCCGCCACCGGCGCCTCCAGCATTTTCCACTTGGCCACCACCCGTTCGGCAACCGTGGTCTCGCCGGCCGCGGGCGGGGTGGCCGCCTGGCCGCGCCAGAATGGATCGGCCTCGTCCGAGCACGCCACCGCGATCGCGCCCGAGGCGATGGCCGAAGCCACGCCGGCGACGGTGAATTCGGTTTTGCCCGATGCCGCGCCCTTCAGCGAGCAGCATTTGACGCTGGGGTCGGTCTCCTCTACCGAGCCGCCGACGCTGAAATTGGCCTTGCCCGCTCCGGCCGCGGCGGCGATCCCGGCCACCAGCGCCGCGATCGCGGCGACGATGATGGCCAGCACCTTCCACCAGGGGTCGGAGAACGGCAGCTCGGCATGGATGCCGGCGTAGGCTGGGTTCGGTTGCCAAGCCATGGTCAGCCCGGTGGGCACCATTGGGCCGAAGCGGGGCGGGCAGCGGCACTCCTTGCCGTTGCCCGTCGGCTCGCCCCAGGACTTGCCTGGCAAGTGGCCCTGGATGTTGGAGATGGTCAGCGTGCCTTCCTCGACTGTGCAGGTATAGGTGTTGCTGGCGCTGTCGAAGCGGGTCTGCGATACGAATATCTGCTGGATGGAGCGCTGGGCGGCGAAGCCGTCGGCGCGAGCGACGAAGCTCACCAGCGGCTTGCCCGGCGTCGCGTGCTGGAAGTCCGCGTCCCAGGCCAGCAGCACGGTGCCGCCGGCGGGGATGGTCGGAAAGGTGAAGGTATGCGCGGTGGGGACGATGCCGGGATCACCGACGCTTTCCAGGTAGATGGTGACGTTGCTCAGCGGGCTGGCCGAGGTATTGGTGAAGTGCGCGGCGATGCGCAGCTGGTAGATCGCGTTGTCGAATATTCCGTCGGGCAGCATGATGCTGCTCACCGGCTCGATCGCGAATGGGCGCGTCAGCACCTGGAGCGGCGTGTTCATCGTATGTTCTCCTTGCCTTGCGGTATGACCACATAGCTGACGCCGCCCAGCGGCTTGCCGGCGTCGTCGTGCTCGACGATGTGCAGCAGCTGGTAGTGGTCTGGATGCAGCTGGCCGGCCTGGATGTCCAGATAGACCGGCACCGTCGCGCCGCGCGGCACGCTGACGGCCAGGCTGGGCGCTTTCTCGCCGTCGCTCTGGCCGCCGCAGCGCGGCTCCAGGCTCAGCCGGACCTGCACCTCAGGCTTGGGCGCGGGCCGCAGCTGCAGCCGGGCGAGCCCCAGGCGCTGCAACTGGCGCTCGTCCAGCTCTCCGCCGAACTCGGCGGTCAGCCTCACCCGCTTGTCCTGCCGCGGCAGGCCATTGACGGCGATGCGCAGCATGGGCGCCATCTTGCTGGCGTCCAGCACGGTGAGGTTCCGCTGGGCGATCTGGTCGTGGGCCGGCGGGTCGAAACTGTAGGAGGAGGGCAACGGGTCGGGAATCGGATTGCTGTCGTTCGGGCCATGGGCGGCCGCCAGCAGGCATTCGTGGCCGTCGTTGACGATCTGCACCTGCCAGGGCACCAGGCACAGCACGTCCTGGCCCATCGCCTCTTTCGGGTCAGCCGGCAGATCGGCGTAGCCGGAGCCGATGAAATTGACCGCGCCTGCCGTCATTTGCCCGGCCGGGTTGGCCCAGTAGAAATCGATGCGGACGTTCTGCGCGTCCGCGTCGCCGATATTGTCGACATGGGCCCAGACATAGGCTTTCTGGCCGGAAACCGGCGCGCCGGGCGCGCCGTTGGGATCGTTGCCGGGCACGGCCCAGACATCTGTGCTGAGCCACCAGTGCGGCGCACCGTCCCGTATCAGGATATGAGCAGACATGGCTGTCCTTTCGCGCTCAAGAGATGGATGGAGACATCCCCTATGAAGTCGGCGCGCAAAGGAACGCGTCAGCCCATCACGGCATGGACGGGGGCTTGGGTTGGCCGCCCGTTTATGATGCGCCCGGCGTCTGCAGGCGCCGATGCGGCCAGGAACAGGGGGCGAAAGCGCTCCCCTTGCAGGTGGTGGTTAGTAATTTAGACCAGTTGTTTTTCGATGCAATTGGTTTATGCGTTCGTAGTGGTTTTTGCGGAGCGAAATACGCAACACTCGCGCGCCGGAGAGCCGGGCGGATTGGCAAGAATCGGGTCGCCGCGTGGGGAGCGCTGTTCCAGACTTGGCGCGTGTTCTGGAAAACGCGGAGGAAAAAATGGAACAGCTTGCGGGAAAAGTGGCGATTGTGACAGGCGCCAGCGCCGGCATCGGTTATGAGGCGGCCTGCCTGTTCGCGCGCGAAGGCGCGCGGGTGGTCGCGGTGGCGCGGCGGGCGCATGAGCTGGAGCGGCTGGCGGCGTCCATCCGACGGGAGGGCGGGGAGATCGCCGTAGTGGCCGGCGACGCGCGCGAGGAGTCCATCGCGCGGCAGGCGGTGGATACGGCGGTCCGGCGCTTCGGCGGGCTGGACATCGCCTTCAATAACGTCGGCGCCATGGGAGACGCCGCGCCGGTCCACGAAATCACGCCCGAAACCTGGCGCTTTGTGTTGGACACCAATCTGACCAGCGCCTTTCTAGCCGCGCGCCGTCAGATCCCCGCGATGCTGGAACGGGGCGGCGGATCGCTGGTCTTTACTTCAACCTTTGTCGGCCATACCGCCGGCTTTCCGGGGATGGGGGTCTATGCCGCGAGCAAGGCCGGGCTGATCGGCTTGGTCCAGGTGATCGCCGCAGAATACGGCGCGCGCGGCATCCGCGCCAACGCGCTGCTGCCGGGAGGCGTCGATACCGAAATGGGCCGCGCCGCCGCGCCCACGCCGGAGGCGCGCGGCTTCGTCGAGGGGCTGCATGCCTTGAAGCGGCTGGCGCGGCCGGAGGAGATCGCCCGCGCGGCGCTGTTCCTGGCGTCCGACGCGGCCAGCTTCGTCACCGGCAGCGCGATGCTGGCGGATGGCGGGGTGTCTATCCAGCGGGGCTAGCCGCCAGGGCGCCGCTTCACAGCCGGTAGCGGCGGACGGCTTCGTTCATCTCCAGCACCGCCTCGTCCAGCTGCTGGGCGGTGCTGGCGGTCTGCTGCGCGGCGGCGCTGGATTGCGTGGCCATTTGCGCGATCTTTTCCACCTGGTTGGCGATGCTGTTGCAGGCGTTGGCTTGCTCGCGGATGGCGTCGGCGATCTCGCCCACCATCTGCATGGCGGAGCCGGACGACTTGCCGATCTCGCTGATGGCCGCCATCGCCTCGTCGGCGCGCACCACGCCGGACGCCACCAGTTGCTGGGTTTCGCTCATGCGGGTGGTGGTCTGGCGAGAGGTGCTGGTGACGCCGCGGATGACTTGGTCTATTTCGCTGGTGAGGGTGGCGGTGCGTTCGGCCAGTTTCCTCACCTCGTCCGCCACCACGGCGAAGCCGCGGCCGGTTTCGCCCGCCCGCGCCGCCTCGATGGCGGCGTTCAGCGCCAGCAGATTGGTCTGGTCGGCGATGTCCTTGATGCTGCTGACCGAGTTGGCGATGCGGCCATTCTGTGTTTCCAGATCGGTGAGGCTGGTGTTGGCATGGCCGACAGTGTCGGAGATGGAGCGGATTTCCTCCGCCGTTTTGGAGATCACCTGATGGCCGGTGCCGGCATGGCGGCTGGCCTCCTCGCTTTGCAGGTTGCTTTGCTCCGCTCGGTCGCCCACGTGGTTGATGCTGACAGTCAGTTGCTCCATGGTGGCCGCGATGGACGCCGAGGCCTGATTCTGTTGCTCCGCCGCGGTTTGCACATAGCCGGCGGCGCGGCCGAGGTCGGTGGAGTAGCTGGCTACCTTGCCGCAGTTGCGCGAGATATCGTTCAGGCTGTGCCGAATGCGCTGCACCAGTTGATTGAAGGCTGCCGCGGTATTGCCGATTTCGTCTTTCGGGTTATGCACTTTGACCTGCAGGGTGAAATCCAGACGCTCGCCTATTTCGTTCATCGTGTGATTCAGGTCGTGTAGCGGCGGGGTAATGGACGAATAGGCGCGCAGGCCGAGCGTGGCCAACAGCAAGGTCAACGCTGCGGTGGTGGCCAGCGTGATGGTATGGGTGGCGTCGATCAGCGCCTGCGAGCCCGCTACCTCCTGATCGACATGGCGCTTGTTGTAATCGATATGGGCGGCTATCGCCTTGGTGAGCGCATTGCCGACAGGCGTCACCATGCTGGCGCGGATCTTGAGCGCTTCCTCCAGCCTGTTGTTTTCCGCCGCGGCCAGCATCGGCTGCAAGGCGGCGTAGTATTGGTCGAGCAGGCGGCTGTCGTCGTTGAAATGTCCGCGGTCCTCGCTGTCGTTGATTATTCTCTGATATCGAGCCAATGATGCGGTCGCTGCCTGATACGCCTCGGTTACCTTGCCTTTGGCGGCGGCGCGATCGGTGGCGCTGGCGGCGGTCAACTCCTGCAAGCCTGCCAGGCGCAGCGATGCGACCGCATTGCTGAACTGATCCAGTGTGATCAAGCTGGGGTAGTCATTATTGGCGAAGTTGGTGGCGGTGGCGGCCAGCCTGGATTGGGTATACAGGCTGTATGCGCTGATGCCGATTTGGGCCAGGATGGACAGCAAAATCAGCAGGAGGATTTTTCTGGAGACAGTCATGGCGATTACTTTCGTCAACAGGCTGGCAGAGCGTTGAGTATTAATACGTGTTTTTCTGCGTTCACCTGAAATAGAGTTAATAAATTAGTCTCAAATAATTAGGTTTTGCAGTAAGTTAGGTTCTTGACACTATTAGCCATCGGGATGGAAATTAATTTATATCAAATAAACTATCGAAAAATCAGGGTGTTTTTTTATTCTCATTCTGAATGAAAGTGGATCGTAATTTCATTTGGAAGCGGGCAGCGCATTTAGCGCGTGATCGGCGCGAAATCAAAAAACAGCCTGAAAAATACAGTCGGCTAGGGGAAGGTTGGAGAAGGCGCGAGGCGGCGCAGACGGCTGTCGCGGGATGGGGGATTCATCCCGCGGACGGCGATTGGGAGCGAGGGGCATGCGGTTCCACCCGCGCGGCTACAGGATTTTTGCCCGCCGCTTTAATTGGGTCCGGGGCAAACCGTGCTTTGTCCGTTGAGGCCCTGCGTCCGGATGGCGAACGAGGCGGCGCGATGGCTGCCGGAACCGTTGATGGTGATGACGTAGAGGCTGTCGTAGTCGGAATCGGACCAGTACGGGATGTTGGCCGACTGCTTGAGGTTGGCAAAGATCTGCTTGGCCAGCGTGACGATCTTCTTGTGTTCCCAGGCGACGAAAATGGTGGCCCCGGCGTAGTCCGGGTCCAGCAGCTTGGCGGCCAGGTCCGATGTCTGGGTGAAGCCGTAGCCGGTGTTGATCGGCATGCCCAGACGGATGGCGGTGGGTTCTATCGTCGCCAGCGGGCGCACGTAGTAATAGCTGTTGCCCGAGTCCGATACCTGGGTGGCGGGATCGGGCGCGAAGATCGCGTCCGGCGCGCCGAAGGCGTTGGCCAGCACCTGCGGCAGCGCCAGCGCGCGGTTCAGTCCCTGGCAGGTGATTTGCCCCAGCCCCTGGGCGGGCTTCTCGCCATGGCGGAGCAGCACGATGGTTTCGGTGGCGGCGTGAGCGGGGATAGACAGCAGCAGCGCGATCAGCGCCGGCCATTTGGTAAACGATAGCTTCATGTGGATTATCCCAGTGTCAAATTGGCGCCCGCCGGCGGAAAGCCGGGGCGCGTCAGTGCTTATAGCGGATCAATTTGACAATGGCATGTATCGGGCCGCTGCTTTTGCAAGGATGGCGGGATGAGGTGGGGCGGGGTTGCTGGCGGCTGGGGAGGGGCGGGATCGTCAGGCCGGCACATCGCTGCCGTAAACGATGAAGCCCTGATGTTCGGCCACTTTGTCGTACAGCGCGCGGGCCGTTTGGTTGGTTTGGTGCGTTTGCCAGTAGAGGCGGTTGCAGCCGGCGGCTGCCGCCCGCTGCTTGGCCGCGTCGATCAAGGCCCGCGCCACGCCTTGCCCCCTGGCTTCCGGCGCGGTGAACAAATCCTGCAGATAGCACACATCGGCCAGGCGGGTGGTGCTGCGGTGAATGATGGTATGGGCCAGGCCGACGATTTTTCCATCAAGCTCCGCTACCAGCGCGTCCACCGGCTCCCGGTCATCAAGAAAGCGCGCCCAGGTCTGCCGGGTGATGTTCTCCGGCAACGCCGTTTCTCCGGCGCGTCCGTAAAACGCGTTATAGCCATCCCATAGCGGCCGCCAGGCTTCGTAGTCGTTTCGGTCAACAGGTCTGATAATCATGTTCGCTCAATCCGTGTTTTATTCATTTATGCCAAAGGGGAGATGTAGCCGGAGGCGAGGGGTAGCATGCCAGTTCTTACTCGAAATGGATAGTCTGCGCCTGCTGAGAGCTGATTACCATCGAGGGCGGCGTTGCGTCTTGTTGGACGATATTTTAGTCCGAGAGGTGAGGTTGGCGCCGGTTGGCGCGGGGAAATGAAGAGCGGCGCGGCCAAGCACTTGACCCTCTAGCGGCTACAGGCGTTTTCATGGAGGTATCCACATGAAAGGGAGACAGGCAATGGGTCATTTCGGAAAACTGTTTGGCCGCCATCACGGCTGCGATGAGCATCATGGCCGCCGCGAAGGCCACTCCGCTCCCCAGCCTGCACAGACGCCGTCGGCAAGCTGCCCGAGTTGCCGGCGGGGGAATGATCCTGCCGCGCGGTTCTGCCAGCATTGCGGCGCGGGGTTGGTCCCGCGTCGTTGCGGATCATGCGGACAAGAGGCCGCCGCCGCGGCGAAGTTCTGTTCCCGCTGTGGCGCAGGACTGGGCTGAGTGAGGGGCGTCGATAGGGATAGAGGGTTGATATTTATTTGATTGTCTAATAGGTATATTAACCAATTGAAGGTGAGTATGGCCGCGCCTATGCTGGGTTTGTCATGATGTAAGCATTGCCTGGCGTGGATTCTCTTGCCGCATGAAAACGGCCAGCTACGCCTGGTTGACTCGTTCTGGAGCGCCGCCATGTCCATTCTGTCCATCCATCCGTCGCATGAGCCGGTTGATCACGCGGCCATTCTTGAGCGCCTTCGCGCTTTTTTTGCCGGATGGCGGAAACCGGATGCAGGCGTGGAAGCGCCGCAGCCGGCGCCTGACAGACTGGATTTGGGAAGTCTCACCACGGATGAAGGCAGAGCTGCGGTGAGCGCGCTGCTGAAGGCGGGCCGGATCAACCGGGAGGAGAGCCGCAGCCTGAACTTGGCGATGGATATACGGATACTCAACATCCGCTATGGCGACCCGCTTCCCGAGCGTTTCGACCTGATGGCCGAAGCCCGCGGCGCGATAGAAACCGCGAAAAACATGGGTTGCTGGAATCAGGCGCAGTCGTTGGCGCATAGCCTTGAGGTGATGCAGGCGTATCAGTTGGAGGCTGAGTCCGTCTGAAGATACGCCATGCCGCCATGGATGGCGGCGCTAAACAGCCAGTCCCGCTTTCCGGCGGCCTGGCTGTTTTTCATGCGCGCGCGGCTTGCCTATTTTCTCCAGCGGCTTGTCGTCGAGCTCTGAGGGACGGAGTGGATATCTAGGTGTCCGGCTGGCCATCCGGTCACGGTCGCTTCCCACAGCGGCATGTGCGGGATGCTCGCGCTGCGCTTGGACTCCGCGCGCCAAACAGCTTGAATGGATGGGCGCTTCGCTTGGCATGAAAAAGCAGAGTCATGCGCTGCCGCATCATGTTGTTTTTGTCGTCGATGGATGCGCCGGGTTGGCTAAGTGAAAACCGCAGGATTATGGCGTCTGTTTGCCTTTCAGTCCTAAAGCATGGGGTTGAGCACCAGTTTCCGGCCTAAAGTGGCGGAGCTCGGTCATGGCCGTCGAGCCCTGAGCTGCCAGGTCGCATGCATGTTTCAACTCAAGGAGTGAGCAATATGTCATCGCAATTTCATGGTTTGGCTACTGGAAACGGCAACAGCAATTATCTTCAGATATTGGGACTCGCCAACATCACGGACACCGCTTATCTGACCGACTGGCAAGACTCCGGCGGCAACTGGCACGCGGGCTTCGCGCTGCCGGTTCCGTCCGATTATCCGAAAGGGCATTTCTTCCAGCTGACCACTGGCGTGGGCAACAGCAACTATCTGCAGGTGCTGGGCGCGGGCGAGGATGGCAATCCCTACCTGGTTTCGTGGCAGGACGGCAGCGGCAAGTGGCACGGCGGCATGCCGCTGCCCAAGCCGAGCGGCTACAGCGGCGGCCCTCTGGTGACCGGGATCGGCAACAGCAATTACTTGCAGGTGATAGGCGCCAGAGTGGAGTCCTCGCCGTATCTGGTGGCTTGGCAGGACAATGGCGGCAACTGGCATGCCGGCATGCCGCTGCCCAATCCCAGCGGCTACGCGGGCGGTTTCCAGCAACTGGCGACCGGCAACGGCAACGACCACTTCCTGCAAGTCGTGGGGGTGGGCAATGACGGCAACGCTTACCTGGTGACTTGGCAAAACGCCCAGGGCCAATGGAGCCCGGGCTTCGCGCTGCCCAAGCCCAGCGGCTACAGCGGCACCTTCACGCAGCTGGCCACTGGCGTCGGCAACAGCAACTTCCTGCAAGTGCTGGGCATCGGCGCCGACGGCAACGCCTATTTGGTCGCCTGGCAGGATAATGGCGGCAACTGGCACCCCGGCTTCGCGCTGCCCAAGCCCAGCGGCTACAACGGCACTTTCGCCAAGCTGGTCACCGGCATCGGCAACAGCAACTACCTGCAAGTGTTCGGCATCGGCAGCAACGGCGTGGCCTACCTGGTTTCGTGGCAGGACAACGGCGGCAACTGGCATGGCGGCCTGACGCTGCCGCAGCCGTCCGGCTACAACGGCAGCTTCTCGCAACTGGCGACCGGCAACGGCAATAACCACTATCTGCAGGTGGTGGGCACCGACGCGCAGGGCAATGTCTACCTGGTGTCGTGGCAAGACTCCGAAGGCAAGTGGCACGCGGGTTTCGAGCTGCCCAAAGCGCCATGATGCCAAGATGAGCCACTGATTCCTGCGGGCGCAAGCCTGCCGGGACCGAGTCCAAGCCCTCCGCAGTCAGGAGGGCTTGTTGTTTAGAGGATAGGGCTTTGCCAGTTGGATGGAGAGTGGGCAGTGGGTGGGCTGGCGATGCGTCAGCCCTGGGCCGCGCCTTGTTTCTTGGGAAGCCTTGGGTCCATGGAGTCCCACGCCGCGGCGCTGGCCACGTGGAAATCCAGCTTTGGGACGTATAGCGAGGTGTCGTTCAATGTGCCGGCCTTGATGCCCAGCATGCCGGGAAAACCGCCGAACTTGGCGAACAGCTGGGAGCCGCAGTTCGGACAGAAGCCCCTGCCATGGGTATGGCCGCTGTCGGCCGTGGTCTCGAAATACTTGGCTGTTCCAGACACAGTGACTTCTTTTTCCGGGAACAGCATGGCCGGTATATAAGCGCTGCCCGAGCTGCGCTGGCAATCCTTGCAGTGGCAGTTGCCGGCAAACAGAGGCTCGACATCGACTGAATAGTGGACCTCGCCGCAAAGACACTGCCCGGTGTATTTTGAAGTCATCTCATCTCCGTATGGATTGCTGGGGGGATCTCGTTGAAGCCGCCGCTTGCCTGACCTGAGTGGTCGGCTGGTTATCGCCGTTGAGGCTGCAAGGGGATAGCTAAGCAAGGAGCACGCATCGTGACGCGGCAAGGAATGGATATGCGACAAGACTATATCCATTTGAAATGGAAGTGTGAAGTCTTGTGGCTGGAGGGGAATGTCAGCCGCGCTGGGGCAAGACCCGGGTTAAGACCTTTCAATCTTGTCATCCCGCCGGCGTTCCCCCGGGATCGTTCCGCCAAGTTGATCCATGACATCAAAACAGCCTGCCGCTGGGAAGCGGACAGGCTGTTGGCTTATGGAGCAAGGCTACAGCACGCGGGTGAGCAGGGCGAGGGACTGATTCATCCGTTTATCCAGCGGCTCCAGCAATTCCTTGATGCGGCTGGAAGGCAGACGGACGTCATCGCCCAGGCAGGCAAGCAGTTCGATAACCGACTGCAAACCCAACTGGCCGTGGGCGAGGTGGCAGATGGACTCCACCACCGCCTGCTCAATGTCCTGGCACAAATGCGCCACGCGCGCGGCCGGCTCTCTGACTTTGGCTTGGTCCTTGTTGGCCATTTGCTCTTGCAAGGCGGCAAAGGCTTCGTGCAGCCGGGTCATGGCTAGCAGGCTGGGCGGATGGGTGGGGACTTGGTTGTGCAGCAGCCAACGGCTGTGGGCGGGATGATGGTTGCTCAGGGAAAACGCGAGATGCGATGAACTGCGGGTGATGCTAGGCATGGCAAAACCCTCCTTAGGTTGTTTCGCCTGCCGCTCGTCGCCAAACGAGGGGTGGCAGGCGCATGGCAGGGTTGGCGAACCGGACCTAAGGAACCGGCATACCCGGAGGTATCCCCACCAAGGCCCGCCATAAATTGCGCATGGCAATGGTGTGTGTGGACAAGCCGCAGTCGAAGCTGCGTCAGTCCGCCTTAGGTAACAGGTCGCCAAACCTGATGCCGCTATTGAACGGCACGGGGTGATTATCCGGTGGGAGGGCTGGTCAGGCAAGCAAATGAGCTAGGAATGCGGCTAGGCTTTGGAGCAGTACGTGGAGTCCGCTGCGCGGATGATGATTTGGATTGCCGGGGCTGCCCGGCGGTAGGGAGGGGATATTTGCCTGCTTTATAACCTCATTCGGTATCCCGGCCACCCTGCAAGCCTGGCCTTCGGTTACCCGCCGGTTCCCGTCAGGCCCGAGGCGCGGCTGAACTCGTCCCGCGCTAACGTCGCGGGACTCAAACAGGCAGCCGCTTAAAACCTCGGGCCTGCCACCCGGCGGTAGGCTTGAAGGGATTGGGGCGCGTCGCAAACGAGCTTATTTCTCGTCTGCCAGTCCACGCTACCATGTGGATATCTCAGAACGGCTGACCAAGATTCCTACAAGCTTGTCTTCGTCCATGTCATAGAGAGCTTCAAACTTGCTGACATGATGAATGAGTTATGCTGGTGTTGTATTATCTCAATGTCTTTGCTTTTTGCTGGTTGTAGAGTCGAACCGACTTGCCCCTATCCCATCAGCGCAAGCCGACTCCGAAGCCCTTTCCAAGGTTTTAAGCCGCCGCTTGTTTGAGCGGGGCGACGTTAGCGCCCCGCGAGTTCGGCGGTGTCTTGGAAAGGGCTCCGGAGGCGGGATTTCGCAGCGTTGTTGGGTCGCCTTTTCTTTCGTCTATTTCTTTTGGCGAGGCAAAAGAAATGGACCCGTCCAGCCGGTCGGAACCGGCACTGAATCATCTGTCCGCGGAGCGGATACAAAACCAATCCGTATCGCGCGGTAAACGTTGGGCTTCGCTTGGCTCAGCCCAACCTACGGTTCTAAATGGAGAACGTGGCGAATTACCTATCGTAGTAGCCAGCTGCGCTTCTAAATAATCGTATTTCAATCTGTGATATGTAAGGAAAAAAATGGATGCTATATCGTTTAAAAATTTTAGATCTTTTAAAGAAATTGATCCAGTTAAGCTTAAAAAATTAAATATTCTTATTGGAGGTAATAGTAGTGGGAAAAGTTCATTTTTAAGATTCTTTCCTTTGCTGAGACAGAGCATGGAAACTGAAACAAAAGGTCCTATTCTTTGGTATGATAAATATGTTGATTTTGGAACTTTTGATAATGCGATAAATAGAGATTCAAAGGGGGAGGAGATTGTTTTTGGATTTTTATTTGATGGAAGCTCCTACTCAAAAATTGAAAGTACCATGTTTGGGTGGGAAGACTTTGATGAAGATACTTGTCACCCTACCTTTGAGGTTAAAGTTTATCTGAAGAAAAGAAAGAGTAGTTGGCAAACATTCATGTCAAAATTTGAGTGTTTTATAAAGTGGAATTTAAATGAAACAGATCATTTTGTTTTTGATTTAAATGAGAAAGATCCAAAGATTACTGTGGTATATTTAAATGGTATTAAATTACCATTTTTAATTTCGGTGGATCAGAATAGAATTATACCTACGATTGAATCCACTGACCCACAAGATGAGGTTGATTTTCCATTTGGGTATTTCTATGCATTTCCTTTGGAGTATGTTAAGGCTATTAGGAGTATTTTGCAAAATAGCAATGTAAAGAGGGAAAAGCTGACTTCTATAATAAAAAAAATCAAACCAGATTCTATGAGTGGTTTTCAAGTTAATGTAAAAAGAGTATTTAGCACGGTAAGCATAACGAATGATCAAATTTCTGAGTTAAGAAATGCTTGGTTGATCAATTATCTTTCGCAGGCGTTGTTCATAACAAGGCGAGCCGTTCAGCATGTTGCACATAAAATACACTATATCACGCCAACCAGAGCTAATGCGGAACGATTTTATAGATTGAAAGATCTTCAGATAAAGCAAGTAGATTTTGATGGAAGGAATTTAGCGATATTTTTGAATTCATTGACTGATGCTCAGAAGCAAGAGTTTTCACAGTGGAGCCAAGATAATTTCGGCATGTCAATAAAAACAAAAGAAAAAGAGGGACAGCTAAGCATCTACGTTAATGATGAAAATACAGGCGTAGACGAAAATATTATTGATACCGGATTCGGTTACTCTCAGGTTCTTCCAATTATTGCTTCGCTATGGGTTGCTGTGAATGAGCAAAAAGAGAAAGGTAGGCCTTCTCTAAAAATACCAAGAATTTTTGTCATCGAACAACCGGAATTGCATCTTCATCCGAAATTGCAAGCCAAGTTAGGGGCAATATTTGCTAAATCAGTTTCTATCGCAAATCAAAAAGATATTGATTTACGTCTAGTGATCGAGACCCATAGTCAAACGCTTGTTAATAAAATTTCTAGAATAGTTGCTTACAGTGAGTCTAGTCTTTTGGATGCATTCCAAGTTCTTATTTTTGATAAGAACAAAAAATCGACAGAGATCAAAGTGGCAACTGTTGATAAAGGAGGGAATGTATTGAATTGGCCATATGGGTTCTTTGAGGAAGATGATATTGAGATGGCAAGTGTGGGGGATTATTAATGATAATCGCCATCGGAGATGGGGTTGCTGATCTAATTGACTTCAATAATAAAATTCATATTAATGCAGTTTCTAATATTTTCATATCATATCGCGAGGGGAAACATTATGTTATTTTTTCAAGAAAATTGTTGAATTTTTTGAATGAAAATTCAGATAAATTTAATTCTATGGTGTTTGCATCTATTAAGCGAAGTGCTTCTGATAGCTTAATAGCAAATAAATGCTTTTCTGTATGTAATACTTATATATCCATAGTTTTGGATGGTGAAATTGAAAAGGTAAAACATCACAGCAATGGGAAAAATGTTGTAAAGGTACCATTGTCTTATTTTGATGATAGCCAAGCAATTCAAAAGTCAATATTTATAACAGAAAATAGCTATGACGCAGAGTTTTACAAATATACAAGTTATTTATTTTCTGAAGTAAATGATGTGCCAGTTAATATATGTTTTCAAAATGTTCCTGGTGGAGGGGATACGACTGGTGATGTGTTTGAATCTAGTCAGAGGAATGAAAAGAATCCCATATTTTGCATGGTAGATAATGACAAACTTGCTCCGGCGGTAAGTATTGGTAAAACTGCAACTAAGGTAATGCAAAGCTGTAATGATCGAAAGCTTTCTGGTTGTAAAGTGATTGATGCTCACTCAATTGAATCGCTGATCCCTAATGCTATTTATAAGATGATTTTTCAAGATGATGTGAATAAGCAAAAAGCATTGAATCAGTATTCATTAATTGAAGATAATTGGCCGGATTTGAAGAGGTATATAAAAGTTAGAGAGGGTGTTCCTCACCCGAAAAGAATAGGCAAACCGGCTGTTAAATCTTTTTGGGAAGAGAAGAGAGAAACCATTTTCAGTGTCCAAAAAGATATGTGGTGTTTTTGTCAGGAGGGGAAAGATCTGTGTGAGTGTCAGACAGTTTATGGATTGGGGGATAGTTTAATGAAGAAAGTTGTTGCTAAAATGAATAGTATGAGTGAGGGAGAGAGAAGGGGAGCAGTGGAGTCATGTGCCACTATAAAAGGGATATGGATGGATATTGGAGCGGAGCTTTATGCATGGTGTTGTGCACCAAGCAGAATTAATCTGAATTGAATAGTGTGGATTTATAAAGAAGCCGCCCACCTTGCAGTGAGCGGCTTTCTCATCAGCCCAGTGTCTGGACTAAATCTTACTCCGGACGCATATGCGGGAACAAGATCACATCCCGAATAGACGGCGCATCCGTCAGCAACATCACCAAACGGTCGATGCCGATGCCGCAACCGCCCGTCGGCGGCAGGCCGTATTCCATCGCGCGGATGTAGTCGGCGTCGTAGTGCATCGCCTCGTCGTCGCCGGCGTCCTTCTGGGCGACTTGCGCCTGGAAGCGCGCGGCCTGGTCTTCCGGATCGTTCAACTCTGAGTAGCCGTTGGCGTGCTCGCGGCCGACGATGAACAGCTCGAAACGCTCGGTCAGGCCCGGCTGGGTGTCGGAGCCGCGCGCCAGCGGGGACACTTCCACCGGGTAGTCGATGATGAAGGTCGGGTTCCACAGCAGGGACTCGGCGCATTCTTCGAACAGTGCCAGCTGCAGGCTGCCCAGGCCCGGGGCCGGGGGCAGCTTGCCGCCCAGGCGCTTGATTTCGCTGGCCACCCAGGCGGAATCGGACAGCTGAGCGTCAGTGTATTGCGGGTTGTAGTGCTTGATCGCTTCCACGATGGTGAAGCGGTCGAACGGCTTGCCCAGGTCCACTTCCTTGCCTTGGTAGGTCACGGTGGTGGCGCCGCAGGAAACCAGCGCGCATTCGCGGATGATGGTTTCGGTCATCTCCATCATGCGCTGGTAGTCGCTGTACGCTTCGTAGAACTCGATCATGGTGAACTCGGGGTTGTGGCGCGTGCTCATCCCCTCGTTGCGGAAGTTGCGGTTGATCTCGAACACGCGTTCCAGGCCGCCCACCACCAGGCGCTTCAGGTACAGCTCCGGCGCGATGCGCAGGTAGAGCGGCATGTCCAGGGCGTTGTGGTGGGTGACGAAGGGCTTGGCCGACGCGCCGCCCGGGATCGGGTGCATCATCGGGGTTTCCACTTCCAGGTAGCCTTCGCCCACCATCACGTCGCGCACTTTCTGCACGATCTTGGAGCGCTTGATGAAGGTGTCGCGGCTTTCCTCGCTCATGATGAGGTCGGCGTAGCGCTGGCGGTACTTGGTTTCCTGGTCGGCGATGCCGTGGAATTTTTCCGGCAGCGGACGGATGTTCTTGGACAGCATGCGCACTTCGGTCGCCTGCACCGTCAGTTCGCCGGTCTTGGTCTTGAACAGCAGGCCCTTGACGGCGATGATGTCGCCCAGATCCCAGCGCTTGAAGTCGGCGTAGACGTCTTCGCCCACGTTGTCGCGGGAGATGAAGGCCTGGATGCGGCCGCTGCTGTCCTGCAGGGTGGCGAAGCTGGCTTTGCCCATCACACGTTTAAGCATCATGCGGCCGGCGACGGCGACTTCGATTTTTTCGGCTTCCAGCGCTTCTGCTTCTTTGGCGGCGTGGTCGTCCTGCAGCGGTTTGGCGAAGTGGCTGCGTTTGAAGTCGTTGGGGTAGGCGATGCCTTTTTCGCGGATCGCTTTCAGTTTCAGGCGGCGTTCCGCCATGATCTGGTTTTCGTCTTGGCTTTGCGCCTGTGCTTGTTCGTGATCAGACATGATGACTCCGTGCCGGGTAGGGTTCCTTCGGCAATTAACAAAAGTACAACGCGAAGGCCGGCCCCGCGGAGGGGCCGGCCCGATATGGCTTAGACGCCGTGCTTGAGGCTGGCTTCGATGAAGCCGTCCAGGTCGCCGTCCATGACGCCCTTGATGTTGCCCACTTCGTAGCTGGTGCGCAAATCCTTGATGCGGGACTGGTCGAACACGTAGGAGCGGATCTGGTGGCCCCAGCCCACGTCGGTCTTGGTGTCTTCCAGCGCCTGCTTGGCTTCGTTGCGCTTCTTCAGCTCCAGCTCGTACAGCTTGGCGCGCAGCATCTGCCAGGCCTCGTCGCGGTTGCGGTGCTGGGAACGGTCGTTCTGGCACTGCACCACGATATTGGTCGGGATGTGGGTCAGACGCACGGCGGAGTCGGTCTTGTTGATGTGCTGGCCGCCGGCGCCGGAGGCGCGGTAGGTGTCGGTGCGCACGTCTGCCGGGTTGATGTCGATCTCGAAGCTGTCGTCCACCTCGGGGTAGACGAAGACCGACGAGAACGAGGTGTGGCGGCGGGCGTTGGAGTCGAACGGCGACACGCGAACCAGGCGGTGCACGCCCACTTCGGTGCGCAAGAGGCCGTAGGCGTATTCGCCTTCGATCTTCAGCGTGGCGCTGGTGACGCCGGCCACTTCGCCTTCGGACAGCTCCAGCACGTCCACTTTGAAGCCCTTGCGTTCGGCGTAGCGGGTGTACATGCGCAGCAGCATGCCGGCCCAGTCCTGGGCTTCGGTGCCGCCGGCGCCGGCCTGGATGTCGATGAAGCAGTTGGTGGGGTCCATCGGGTCGTGGAACATGCGGCGGAATTCCATCTTCGCCACTTTCTCTTCCACTTCTTCCAGATCGGCCTGCACCGCGAGGATGGTGTCGTCGTCTTCCTCGCTCTTGCCCATGTCGAACAGTTCGCGGCTGTCGGCGATGGTGGCGTTGATGCTGTCCAGCACCAGCACCACGTCTTCCAGCTGTTTGCGCTCGCGGCCCAGATCCTGCGCCTTTTTGGGGTCGTTCCAGATATCCGGGTCTTCGGTCAGGCGGCTTACTTCTTCCAGACGGTCTTTTTTACCGTCGTAGTCAAAGATACCCCCGAATATCGGCGGCGCGGGCGGCCAGGTCTTCGATTTTGGCCGCGATTTGGTTCAAAACTTCAACTTCGATCATGCTTTCGCTCCAAATGGCAGTCTGTATTAGTAAATTCAAATGTATTTTCGCGGTTTGACCAAAGACAAAAAGCGCACCGTTTGGTGCGCTTCTCTTCGGTCAGGCCGGAAAATCAGCCAAACAGGTGAGCGATGGCTGCGCGCTCTTCTTCCAGCTCGGCCAGGGTCAGGTCCATCCGCTCGCGGCTGAACGCGTCGATCTCCAGGCCTTCTACACGTTTGTATTCGCCATTTTCGCATACAACCGGTACGCCGTACATCACGCCTTCCGGGATGCCGTAGGAGCCGTCGGACGGAATGCCCATGGTCACCCACTTGCCGTTGCTGCCCAGCACCCAGTCGTGGATGTGGTCGATGGCGGCGTTGGCGGCGGAGGCGGCGGAGGACAGGCCGCGCGCTTCGATGATGGCGGCGCCGCGCTTGCCCACGGTGGGCAGGAACACGTCGCGGTTCCACACGTCGTCGTTGATCAGGGTTTTAACCGATTGGCCGTCGATGGTGGCGAAGCGGTAGTCGGCGTACATGGTCGGCGAGTGGTTGCCCCACACGGCCAGCTTCTCGATCGAGGCCACCGGCTTGCCGGTCTTGGCGGCGATTTGCGACAGCGCGCGATTGTGGTCAAGACGCAACATGGCGGTGAAGTTTTTCGGATCCAGATCCGGAGCGGACTTCATCGCGATCCAGGCGTTGGTGTTGGCCGGGTTGCCCACCACCAGCACCTTGACGTCGCGGGCGGCGTGGTCGTTCAGCGCCTTGCCCTGGACGGTGAAGATGGCGCCGTTGGCTTCTAGCAGGTCCTTGCGCTCCATGCCCTTGCTGCGCGGGCGGGCGCCGACCAGCAGGGCGACTTTCACATCCTTGAAGGCCACGTTCGGGTCGTCGGTGGCTACCATGCCGGCCAACAGCGGGAAGGCGCAGTCTTCCAGCTCCATCATCACGCCCTTCAGCGCGGTTTGAGCCTGCGGCAGGTCCAGCAGGTGAAGAATGACCGGTTGATCCTTGCCCAGCATTTCACCACTGGCAATGCGGAACAGCAGGCTGTAGCCGATCTGGCCGGCAGCGCCGGTAACGGCAACGCGAACGGGGGCTTTCATTGGCGGACTCTCCTTTGATGTATCCGATAATGAGCTGCAGATGGTGCTCTGCAGTATAGATGTGGCCTGGAGTGTATCACGGCTGTTTATCGATTTGGGTTATCTGTCAAGAATATGTCGTTAAACAACCGTTTAAGTCTTATGTCTTATATAAGACTTATCTTTACGCTGGAATTGTTTGGTGTTAAAACACAGACCATGACAGCCAATACGCTGAAAAGACAGCCGCTTTATGCTCAGGTCAAACAGCTGCTGATGCAGCGCATGAGCGGCGGCGAATGGCAGGCGCACGACGCGCTGCCCAGCGAATGGGAGCTGGCCGACGAGCTTGGCGCGAGCCAGGGCACGGTGAGGAAGGCGCTGTCGGAGCTGGTGGACGCGGGCTTGCTGTACCGCCAGCAGGGCAGGGGCACTTATGCGGCGCCGGTGCCCGGCGATTGGGGCGAGGCCTCGTTGCTGACGCCGGGCCTGTTTTTCGAGCGGCCGGACGAACTGGTCAGGGAATTTCTCGGCATGTCCCGGCTGAACGCCAGCGAGGACATCGCCGAGGCTTTGCAATTGCGGCGCCTTGCGCCTTTATTGAGAATTCGCCAGCTGTGGCGCTGGCATGGCGCGCCGGTGGCGCTGGACGACGCGCTGCTGCCGGCGGAGACGTTCGACGGCATGGACGCGCGCTGGCTGCGCAATTCGGCCGGCGTGTACGCCACGCTGCAGCAGCGCTTCGGCGTGCGGGTGAAAGTGGTGTGCGAGCAGTTCCGCGCCGAGATGCTGCCGCGCGAGGAGGCAGGGCTGCTGGGCGTGACCGGCATGGTGGCCGACGTGCCGGCCCTGTGCCTGCTGCGGCTGTCTGCGGACATGGACGGCCGCCCGCTGGAGTGGCGGCAGCGTTACTGCCTGACGCACCAGCTGGCTTATACAGTGAAACACGGCTGAACGCCGCTGTCCTTGACGCAGATTAAGCGGAGAGCGGCCAGCGGGATAGACCAACTTTTGTTAGAATCCCCGGCGCATATTGCAAATGAATTACGCAATATGCCAGGTAAAGGCGGATACCGCTCCCAGGAAAAAGGACGGGTCCGCCAGGCGCTTCGCTCGCGGTGGGCGGGCGTCATGTAAACCACTTGGTCACAAAACATCCAAGGAAAGCCTTATGCAGAAGCAAAGACCGAAGCATCTGGACTTGGCCAGGATCAGACTGCCCGTTCCGGGTTTCGTCTCCATCCTGCACCGGGTCAGTGGTGTGGCGTTGTTCTTTTCCCTCCCGCTGTTGATCTATCTGCTGCACGGTTCGCTCAGCTCCGCCGAATCGTTCGACACCTACAAGGCGGTAGTGTCCCACCCGCTGATGAAGCTGGTCTTGCTGGGCCTGATCTGGGCCTACCTGCATCACTTCTGCGCAGGCATCCGTTTCCTGTTTCTCGACATTCACAAAGGTCTCGAACTCGAGACCGCCCGCGCCACCGCCAAGACCGTGCTGGTCGTCAGCCTGGTGCTGACCGTGGTCCTGGGAGGTATCGCTCTATGGTAAACCGTCACGTCGTCGGCGCCGGCTATGGCCTGCGCGATTGGATCATGCAGCGCGTCACCGCCGTGGTGATGGTGCTCTACACCGTGGCTCTGGCGTTGTTCCTGCTGGCGCTGCCGTCCGGCTACGAAGGCTGGAAGTCTCTGTTCAGCCACGCCTGGGTCCAGCTGTTCACCCAGGTGACCTTGTTGGCGCTGTTCCTGCACGTATGGGTGGGCATCCGCGACGTGTGGATGGACTACGTGAAGCCGGTGGGCATCCGCCTGGCGCTGCACGTGTTCACCATCGTCTGGCTGGTTTCCTGTTTCATCTATTCCGTTAAAGTGGTCTGGGGGCTGTAATGGGCGTAGCTGTTCGTCATTTTGATGCGGTAGTCGTGGGCGCCGGCGGCGCCGGCATGCGAGCCGCGCTGCAACTGTCGGAAGCTGGTCTGAAGACCGCCGTGCTGTCCAAGGTGTTCCCGACCCGTTCCCATACCGTGGCCGCCCAAGGCGGCGTGTCCGCTTCGCTCGGCAACTCCGAGCCGGACAACTGGCACTGGCACATGTACGACACCGTCAAGGGTTCGGACTGGCTGGGCGATCAGGACGCCATCGAATTCATGTGCCGCGAAGCGCCGAAAGTGGTGGTCGAGCTTGAGCACTACGGCATGCCGTTCGACCGCAATCCGGACGGCACCATCTATCAGCGTCCGTTCGGCGGCCACATGTCCGACTTCGGCGAAGGCAAGCCGGTCCGCCGCGCCTGCGCAGCCGCCGACCGCACCGGCCACGCGATGCTGCACGCGCTGTACCAGCGCAATGTGCGCGCCAACACCCACTTCTTCGTCGAGTGGATGGCGCTGGACCTGATCCGCGACGCCGAAGGCCGCGTGCAGGGCGTTGTCGCCATGGAAATGGAAACCTCGGAAATCGTGGTGTTCCAGGCCAAGGCCACCCTGTTCGCCACTGGCGGCGCCGGCCGCATCTTCGCCTCGTCCACCAACGCCTTCATCAATACCGGCGACGGCTTGGGCATGGCCGCCCGCGCCGGCATCCCGCTGGAAGACATGGAGTTCTGGCAGTTCCATCCGACCGGCGTGGCCGGCGCGGGCGTGCTGATCACCGAAGGCGTGCGCGGCGAAGGCGGCATTCTGCGCAACAGCTCCGGCGAGCGCTTCATGGAGCGCTACGCGCCCAACGCCAAGGACCTGGCCTCCCGCGACGTGGTGTCGCGCGCGATGGTGTCCGAGATCAACGAAGGCCGCGGCTGCGGTCCGAACAAGGACCACGTGCTGCTGGACATCACCCACCTCGACCCCGAGGTGATCATGTCCAAGCTGCCGGGCATCCGCGAGATCTCGATCAAGTTCGCCGGCGTGGACCCGATCAAGGCCCCGATCCCGGTGGTGCCGACCTGCCACTACCAGATGGGCGGCATCCCCACCAATTACCACGGCGAAGTGGTGATCGACGGCCAGCCGGTGCACGGCTTCTACGCCGCCGGCGAAGTGGCGTGCGCGTCGGTGCACGGCGCCAACCGCCTGGGCACCAACTCGCTGCTGGACCTGCTGGTCTTCGGCAAGAGCTCGGCGAACTCGATCATCGAGTTCGTCAAGCAGCAGCCGGAAGACCTGCCGCAGCTGGCGATGGCCGATGTGGAGCGCTCGGTCGCCCGCGTCGCCCGTCTCGACAACCAGACCAATGGCGTGCAGGTGCATGATGCCCGCGCCGAGATGCAGCGCGTGATGCAGGCGCACTGCGGCGTGTTCCGCTTCAAGGACATGTTGGCCGAGGGCGTGGAGAAGATTCTGGAAGTGGCCGACATGGTGGCCAAGACCGAGATCGGCGACAAGTCCAAGGTGTTCAACACCGCCCGCATCGAAGCGCTGGAGCTGGAAAACCTGATCGAAGTGGCCAAGGCCACCATGGTTTCGGCCAACGCCCGCACCGAAAGCCGCGGCGCCCACGTGCGCGACGACGCGCCGGACACGCCGGAAACGCCGAACGGCCGCGACGACACCAACTGGCTGAAGCACACGCTGTGGTTCCGCGAAGGCAACCGCCTGCAGTACAAGCCGGTGAACATGAAGCCGCTGACCGTGGACACGATCAAGTTGAAGGCCCGCTCCTACTAAGGGTTGAATCAGAGATGACTACCGAAAACGTCAAATTCCGCATCTACCGCTACGACCCGGACAAGGATGCCAAGCCGTACATGCAGGACATCAGCGTGGACATGGACGCCACCGAGCACAAGCTCTTGGACGCGCTGGTCAAGCTGAAGACCAAGGACGACACGTTGTCCTTCCGCCGCTCCTGTCGCGAAGGCGTGTGCGGCTCGGACGCGATGAACATCAACGGCAAGAACGGTCTGGCCTGCCTGACCGATTTCCGCACGCTGAAGCAGCCGATCGAGCTGCGTCCGCTGCCGGGCCTGCCGGTGGTGCGCGACCTGATCGTGGACATGGCGCAGTTCTTCAAGCAGTACCACTCGATCAAGCCGTACGTGATCAACGACACGCCGCCGCCGGAGCGCGAGCGCCGCCAGTCGCCGGAAGACCGCAAGGAGCTGGACGGCCTGTACGAGTGCATCCTGTGCGCGTGCTGCTCCACGTCCTGCCCGTCGTTCTGGTGGAACCCGGACAAGTTCGTCGGTCCGGCAGGCCTGTTGGCCGCCTACCGCTTCATCGCGGATACCCGCGACGAAGCCACCAACGAGCGTCTGGACAACCTGGAAGACCCGTACCGCCTGTTCCGCTGCCACAGCATCATGAACTGCGTCGACGTGTGTCCGAAGGGCCTGAATCCGACCCGCGCGATCGGCAAGATCAAGGACCTGATGGTCAAGCGTGCGGTATGACGGCTTACGATCCGATCGAACTGAAACGGATCCGCTGGCGGTCGCGACGGGGTCTGCTGGAACTGGACCTGGTGCTGGAGAAGTTCTTCGCCGGCCCGTTCGACCAGCTGGCGCCCGCCCAGATCGACGCGTACCGGCAGCTGCTGGATCTGCCGGATACTGATTTTCTGGATGTCGTCAACGGCAAGGCCGATCTCGACGATCCGGAATTGATGGACATCGTGGCGATCCTGCGATCGCTGTGATGGCCTGGCCCCAAACCATTACAACAACGAAATAATGACTGGGAGTATTGCTGTGGAAACTAATCGCAAAGTCACGCTCAGCTACAACGAGGGTAAGGAAACCCTGGACCTGCCGGTCCTGGGGGGCTCGCTGGGTCCGGATGTCGTCGACATCCGCGCCTTTGGCAAAACCGGCATGTTCACCTTCGACCCGGGTTTCCTGGCCACGGCCAGCTGCGAATCCAAGATCACCTTCATCGATGGCGATCTGGGCCACCTGTACTACCGCGGCTACCCGATCGAGCAACTGGCCGAGAAGAGCGACTATCTGGAAGTGTGCTACCTGCTGCTGAACGGCGAACTGCCGACCGCGGCCCAGCGCAAGGATTTCGAACGCGGCGTCATGCGCCACAACATGCTGCATGACCAGCTGATGAGCCTGTTCAAGGGCTTCCGCCGCGACGCGCACCCGATGGCCGTGATGGTCGGCGTGGTGGGCGCGCTGTCCGCCTTCTACCACGACTCGCTGGACATCTCCAATCCGGAGCATCGCCGCATTTCCGCGCACCGCCTGGTGGCCAAGCTGCCGACTATCGCCGCGCAAGCCTACCGCTACAACAAGGGCCTGCCGTTCTCCTACCCGAAGAACGGCCTGACCTACGCGGAAAACTTCCTGCACATGATGTTCTCCACCCCGTGCGAAGAGTACAAGGTGAACCCGGTTCTGGCACGCGCTCTGGATCGCATCTTCACCCTGCACGCCGACCACGAGCAGAACGCCTCCACCTCCACCGTGCGTCTGGCCGGCTCTTCCGGCGCCAACCCGTTCGCGTGCATCGCCGCCGGCATCGCCTGCCTGTGGGGCCCGTCCCACGGCGGCGCAAACGAGGCCGTGCTGAAGATGCTGGACGAGATCGGCTCGGTGGACAATGTCGCCGACTTCATGCAGGGCGTGAAGGACAAGCGCTACAAGCTGATGGGCTTCGGCCACCGCGTGTACAAGAACATGGACCCGCGCGCCGCCATCATGAAGCAGACCTGCGACGAAGTGCTGAACGAGCTGGGCCTGCACAACGATCCGAAGTTCAAGCTGTCGATGGAGCTGGAAAAGATCGCGCTGTCCGATCCGTACTTCATCGAGCGCAAGCTGTACCCGAACGTGGACTTCTACTCCGGCATCGTGCTGTCCGCGATCGGCATCCCGGTTTCCATGTTCACCCCGATCTTCGCGCTGGCCCGCACCGTGGGCTGGATCGCGCACTGGAACGAGATGATCGGCGATCCGGGCATGAAGATCGGCCGTCCGCGCCAGCTGTACACCGGCGCCGCGCGCCGCGACTTCGTGGAAGTCGCCAAGCGCTGATGTGAAAGACAGGGTTGGTTGAAGCGGGGGCTTCAGCCAGCCCTTTTTTACAGAGCGCTGGGGCAAGGCCGCCTTGCCCAAGCGCTTTGAATAATGCAGCAACGTCGTTAAGACAAGACAAAGGGTAGCCAGACCATGATGCAATCCATGTACAGCCATTCCTATCTGTTCGGTGGGAATGCCCCGTTCATCGAGGAGCTGTACGAACAGTACCTCGTTGACGCCAACTCGGTTCCGAACGAGTGGCGCGACTACTTCGACAAGCTGGCGCAGGCGCCGGGCGCCGCCGAGCGCGATGTGCCGCACCTGCCGATCCAGGAGTCGTTCATCCAGCTGGCGAAAAAGCCGGTGATCGGCCAGCGCGGCGCCGCCGCCACCGATTGGGAGGCGATGCAGAAACAGGTGGGCGTGCTGAAGCTGATTTCCGCCTACCGCGTGCTGGGCGCTCGCCAGGCCAATCTGGACCCGCTGCGCCGCATGGATCAAGCCATCGTGCGCGAGCTGGACCCGGCTACCCATGGTCTGAACGACGCCGACATGGCGGTGCAGTTCAACGTCGGCTCGCTGGCCGGCCCGCAGAAGCTGCCGCTGTCCGACATCATCGCCCGTCTGAAGCAGACCTACTGCGGCAATATCGGCGTCGAATTCATGCACATCACCCAGTCCGACGAGAAGCACTGGGTGCAGAAACGCTTCGAGGAGGCGCTGTCCACCCCGCGCTACGACGCGGCCAAGAAGCAGCGCATCCTGAAGCAGATCACCGCCGCCGAAACGCTGGAACGCTACCTGCACACCAAGTACGTCGGCCAGAAGCGCTTCTCGCTGGAAGGCGGCGAGTCCGCGATCGCGGCGCTGGACCACCTGATCCAGAACGCCACCGAGCAGGGCGTGCAGGAATTGATCATCGGCATGGCCCACCGCGGCCGCCTGAACGTGCTGGTCAACACCCTGGGCAAGCAGCCGCGCGACCTGTTCGCCGAGTTCGAAGGCAAGGCCGCCCAGCAGATGGCTTCCGGCGACGTGAAGTACCACATGGGCTTCTCGTCCGACATCCCGACCGCCAGCGGCCCGATGCACGTGTCGCTCGCGTTCAACCCGTCGCACCTGGAAATCGTCAACCCGGTGGTGGAAGGTTCGGTGCGCGCGCGCCAGGAACGCCGCAAGGACACCGAGCGCAAGACCGCGGTTCCGGTGCTGATCCACGGCGACTCCGCCTTCGGCGGCCTGGGCGTCAACCAGGGAACCTTCAACCTGTCGCAGACCCGCGGCTACGGCACCGGCGGCACCATCCACATCGTCATCAACAACCAGGTGGGCTTCACCACGTCGGACACCCGCGACATCCGCTCGACGATGTACTGCACCGACGTGGCCAAGATGATCGAAGCGCCGATCCTGCACGTGAACGGCGACGATCCGGAAGCCGTCTGCTTCGTGATGCAGGCCGCGCTCGACTACCGCATGACCTTCAAGAAGGATGTGGTGATCGACCTGGTGTGCTACCGCAAGCTCGGCCACAACGAGGGCGACGATCCCTTCCTGACCCAGCCGATGATGTACAAGAAGATCGCCAAGCACCAGGGCGTGCGCGCGATGTACGCCGAGCGTCTGGTGCAGGAGGGCGTGCTGAAGGCCGAGGAAGCCGACGCGCAGATCCAGGCCTACCGCGACGCGCTGGACAAGGGCGAGCACGTCGAGCAGACCGCGCTGACCAACTACCGCCGCGAGCACGCGCTGGACTTCAGCCAGTACCTGGGCACCCACTGGGCGCATCCGACCGACACCTCGCTGCCGCAGGCCGACATCCAGCGCCTGACCGACAAGTTCACCACGCTGCCGGAAGGCTTCAAGCTGCACCCGACCGTGCAGAAAGTGTTGGCCGCGCGCAAGGCGATGGCCGCCGGCGAGCAGAACGTCGACTGGGGCATGGCCGAGACGCTGGCCTACGCGTCCCTGGTGACCAACGGCTTCGGCGTGCGCCTGTCGGGCGAAGACTCCGGCCGCGGCACCTTCTCCCATCGCCACTCGGTGCTGCACGACCAGAACCGCGAGAGCTGGGACCAGGGCAGCTATGTGCCGTTGCGCAATATGTCCGACAACCAGGCCGACTTCCTGGTGATCGACTCCATCCTGAACGAGGAAGCGGTGCTGGCCTACGAATACGGCTACGCCTGTTCCGCTCCGGACCAGTTGGTGATCTGGGAAGCCCAGTTCGGCGACTTCGCCAACGGCGCCCAGGTGGCCATCGACCAGTTCATCTCTTCCGGCGAGACCAAGTGGGGCCGTCTGTGCGGCCTGACCACCATCCTGCCGCACGGCTACGACGGCCAGGGCCCGGAGCACTCCTCCGCCCGCCTGGAGCGCTGGCTGCAGCTGTGCGCCGAGCACAATATGCAGGTGGTGATGCCGTCCGAGGCCGGCCAGATGTTCCACATGCTACGCCGCCAGGTGCTGCGCCCTTACCGCAAGCCGCTGGTGATCTTCCTGTCCAAGCGCCTGCTGCGCTTCAAGGATTCGATGAGCCCGGTCGAAGACCTGACCACCGGCAGCTTCCGCCCGGTGATCGGCGACGTGGTGGTCAAGGATCCGAAGAAGGTCAAGCGCGTGCTGCTGTGCGCCGGCCAGGTGTATTACGACCTCGCCGCCGCCCGCAAAGAGCGCGGCCTGGACGACGACATCGCCATCGTGCGCATCGAGCAGCTGTACCCGTTCCCGACCGAGCAGGTGGCCGCCGAGCTGGCGCGCTTCACCCAGGCCAAGGAAGTGATGTGGGTGCAGGAAGAGCCGCGCAACCAGGGCGCCTGGTACCAGATCCGCCACCGCCTGGAAGGCCTGCTGACCGCCAAGCAGCAGCTGTCGTTCGCCGGCCGTCCGTCGTCGGCTTCGCCGGCGGTCGGTTATATGAGCAAGCACGTCGCCCAACTGAAGGCCTTCGTCGAAGAAGCGATGTCGGTCGCCCGCTGAGCCAACGAGAAAGAAGGGGCGGCATCGCGGCCGCCCCGCCATGGAGAAGAACATGCTGATTGAAGTCAAAGTCCCGCAACTGCCCGAATCCGTATCCGAAGCCACGCTGATGAGCTGGCACAAGAAGGTTGGCGAGTTCGTCAAGCGCGACGAAAACCTGATCGACCTGGAAACCGACAAGGTGGTGCTGGAACTGCCGGCGCCGCAAGCCGGCGTGGTGGTGGAAATCATCGAGCAGGATGGCGCCACCGTGACCTCCGGCCAGCTGATCGCCAAGATCGATACCGCAGCCAAGGCAGGCGACGCCGCTCCGGCCGCAGCAGCCGCCCCGGCGCCCGCAGCCGCCGCTCCGGTTCAGGCCGCTC
>NZ_JAJOHV010000095.1 GCF_021129175.1 Chromobacterium piscinae
TCGCCATCGGCACCGGCGTCACCCTGACGCAGGCGGTGGCGGCCGGCTTCATGGCCAGCGGCCCCAAACACGTCGGCGCCGCCGAAGAGGCTCTGGCCTGGCTGAAGGCCATCGGCCCGGACGCCGGCGACGACGCGGTCCATGCCGCCGTCGACGCCGCGCTGGACTCGCCCGGCCAGCTGTTGTTCGGCTTCGGCCATCCGCTGTTCGTCGAAGACCCGCGCCCGCCGCGCATCCGCGCGCTGTTCGCCGAATGGGGATTCGAAGGCCCGCATGTCCGGCTGTTCGACCTCGCCTGCCGCCGCGCGCTGGAACGCAAGGGCTTGCGGCCGAACATCGACTTCATCACCGCCGCCGCATTGCTGGACCTGGGCGTGGAAGAGCCGCGCTGGGGCGTGGGCCTGGGCCTGTGCGCCCGCGTCGCCGCGATGGTGGCGCACGCGATAGAACGCCGCGACCGGCCCGCCTTCGGCGTCAGCAGCAAGGCGGCCCGGAAGTTGTTGGCCACCGTTCCCGTCGGCTGGCTATGAACGCGACTAAAGAAACGCCTGATGCCGCGCGCCGCCCTGCCGTGCAAATTGCACTGCCTGCGTCGGCGCGCCTTGCCTCAGGTCTTTCTTTCACCGCTCGTTATCCTGTTTGATTGACTGGAGAAACCCGATGCTACTGAAAAACCTCCGTCCCGCCGACGAATACGACCGCTTCGCCTCGCAGGCGCTGGAACCCTGGGACGTGCTCTTCGTCGCCCGCATCCGCCAGTTGGCCCGCGACATGGCGCCCGGCGCGCTGGTCGACATCGGCACCGCCACCGCCGTGGTGCCGGTGCGCTTGGCCGCCGACCCGGTGTTCAAGAACTGGCGCTTCATCGGCCTGGACCTGGACGAAACCATGCTGGACGGCGGCCGCCCCCGCATCGCCGAGCTGGGGCTGGAAGAGGCGATCGAGCTGAAAGTCGGCGACGCGCAGAACCTGCCCTTCGCCGACGGCAGCCTGGCGATGGCGGTCAGCCGCGCCACCCTGCACCACCTGCCGGACAAACTCAAAAGCCTGACCGAGATGTACCGCGTGCTGCAGCCAGGCGGCATCGGCTTGGTGCACGACATGCGCCGCGACGTGTCGCCGGCCCTGCTGGAGAAATTCACCCAAATGCGCGCCGCCGTCGGCTATCCGCCCACTCATGTAGAGGAGAAGGTGACGCTGGACGAAGCCCGCGCGCTGGTGGCCGAGGCCGGCCTGGCCGACTGCAGCGCGGTGACCAGCCCCGGCATCGGCCTGGGCGCGCTGGGCTTCGAAATCCTGATCCGCAAGCCGCTGCTGGCCTGAAGCGAGGAGAAAACGATGGAACATGCCGCCGATACGGCGCCGCGCCGCCGGCTCGCCCTGGAGGACGATGGCCGCGTGGACTGCCGCCCTCTGTCGCCATGGCGGATGCCGCTGCTGATCACACCGCGCGACGACGCGCTGCGCGACAGCCCGGCCGCCATCGCCGGCTGGTACCGCGACAGCCTGCCGGCGCTGGAACAGGCGCTGCTGGAATACGGCAGCCTGCTGCTGCGCGGCTTCGCGCTGCGCGACACCGCCGATTTCCAGGCCATCGCCCAGCTGCATCCCGAGCACGCCTTCGGCTATATCGGCGGCGCCACGCCGCGCCGCAACATAGACGGCAAGGTGTACGAGTCCACCCGCATTCCCGCTTCGCTGAAGATAGGGCTGCACCAGGAAAAGGCCTATATGGCGCACTATCCGCGCAAGCTGGCCTTCTTCTGCAAGCAGCCATCGGACAGCGGCGGCGAGACCGTGATCTGCGACATGCGGGCGGTGACGCGGCGGCTGCCGCCCGAGCTGGTGGAACGCTTTCGACGGCGCGGCATCCAATACCTGCGCAACTTCCGCCGGCCAAGCGCCGACGGCGAGCCACGCAACTCCACACTGCGCGAGTACCACCGGCCTTGGGACGACGTGTTTCAGAGCAACGACCCGGCCCGCATCGAACAACTGTGCCGCGACACCAATCTGGACTACCGCTGGCTGGACGACGGCAGCCTGACCGTGTCCCACGTCGGCGGCGCCACCGCGCGCCATCCGGCCACCGGCGAAGAGATCTGGTTCAACCAGCTGTCCACCCAGCACAACAACGCGCGCTCGATGGGCGCGGCCGGCTACGAATATATCCGGCTGCTGTACCGCGACCGGCCGGCGCGGCCTTACGAAGTACGGATGGGCGACGGCGAGGCCATCGCGCCGGAAGACATCGCGCCGATCTACGACGCGCTGGACGCCGAGGAAATCGCCTTCCCCTGGCTGCGCGGCGACCTGCTGCTGCTGGACAACATCGCCGTCGCGCATGGCCGCAACCCCTTCCAGGGCCCGCGCGAAATCCAGGTCGCGCTGTTCGACTGAACGCATCGCGAGGAGATCCATGTCCATCCGCCAACTGAGCCGTTCCTATCTGATCCACGCGGCCGCTTTCGCGCCGGCGATCGCCTTCCTGCTCTGGGGCCGCTTCGGCCCCGGCGACGCCGGCGCGCGCTGGTCCGCCGCTTACCTCGCCGGCGGACTGCTGGCGCTGCCGCACGCGGTCTGGCTGCTGCGGCGGCGCGCCGGCAGCTGGATCGCGCTCGGCGTCGATCT
>NZ_JAJOHV010000096.1 GCF_021129175.1 Chromobacterium piscinae
CTGCTGGCCGGCTGCGCCAGCCACCCCACCACCGCCTACGATCCGTACGAGCCGTACAACCGTGCGATGTTCACAGTCAACGACAAGGCGGACCAGTGGGTGCTGAAACCGGCGGCTCAGGGCTATCAGGCCGTGGTGCCTTCGCCGATCCGTACCGGCATCGGCAACTTCTTCGACAACCTGAAGGACGTCTACAGCTTCGCGTTCAACGTTCTGCGCGCCGAGCCGGAAAAAGCCGCCAACGACTTCATGCGCGTGGCGATGAACACCGGCTTCGGCCTGTTCGGCCTGATCGACATCGCCGACCAGGCCGGTCTGAAGAACAACAAGACCTCGCTGGGCGACGTGATGGCCTCCTGGGGTTGGAAGAGCAGTAACTACTTCGTGATGCCCTTCTTCGGCCCGTCGACGGTACGCGACAGCACCGGCCTCGCCACCTCGTTGGTCGGCCCGGGGCCGGAAAAGCTGATCTACCATAACTCCAGGGACGCGCTGGCCTTCTACGGCGTCTACGGCGTCAGCACCCGCGCCAAGTACCTAGGCGCGGAAAACCTGCTGGATACCGCCGCGGTAGACCGCTACAGCTACACCCGCGACCTGTACATGCAGATGCGCGCCAAGCAGCTAGGCCAACCGGACCCGACACAGCCGGTGGACAACTTCAATCTGGACGATCTGGTGAGCGGCAGCGACAGCTCGGCCCCCGCCGCCGAACGCAAAGCCGCTCCGGCGGAAGCGTCCGCGCCCGCGGCGGCCGTCGCCGCTTCGGCCGCGCAATAAGCGCTCGACCCGTCCTACGCCGCTGCCGTCCTCCGGACGGCGGCGTTTTTCTTTTTCAAAACACAGGAGCCGCCATGAGCCAATTGCCCGCCTGTCCGCAATGCGGATCGGAATACACCTACCAGGACGGCGCGCTGTTCGTGTGCCCGGAGTGCGCGCATGAATGGAGCGACCAGCCGGCCGCCGCCGCTGAGGAGCAACGCGTGGTGCGCGATGCCGTCGGCAACGTACTGCAGGACGGCGACAGCGTCACCGTGATCAAGGACCTGAAGGTCAAGGGATCGTCGCTGGTGGTCAAGGTCGGCACCAAGGTGAAGAACATCCGCCTGGTGGACGGCGACCACGACATCGACTGCAAGATAGACGGCATCGGCGCGATGGGCCTGAAGTCCGAATTCGTCAAGAAAGCCTGATCCGCGCGGCGGATGCCGGCGATTGACGAAGGCGGCCCCGGGCCGCCTTTTTTCATCCCTTCTATACTCATGACAACTCCATCGCCAAGCGCCGACATCGATGATCCGCGTATTGTCCGGGCTATGCGCCGGCCTGTGGCTATGCCAGGCCGCCGCCCAGCCTCCCGCCGTCCGCCTGTGCCATGAGGACGCGCCATCCTATCCCTGGCTGCTGGAAAACGGCCGCGGCCTGAGCCAGATCATGATGGGCATGGTGGCCGACCGGCTCGGCATCGCGATCCAGACCGAAGCGCTGCCCTGGGTGCGCTGCATGGCCGAGGTCAAGGCCGGCCGCCTCGACGGCCTGTACAAGGTCAGCTACGCGCCGGAGCGGGTGGCGCTGGGCGAGTTTCCGCTGAAGCACGGCCAACCCGACGCCGCGCTGCGCATGCTGACCGACAGCTATCATCTCTATCGCGCCAGAAACGGCCGCCTGGGCTGGGACGGCCGCCATATCGCCCACGCGGACAAGGGCATCGCCGCCCAGACCGGTTTTTCCATCGTCGGCCAACTGCAGCAATGGGATCTGCGGGTGGACAGCAGCTCGCGCAGCGCGGCGGTCATCCTGCGCAAGGTGCTGCTGGGCAGGGTGGATGGCGCGGCGCTGCAAAGCCGGGCGGCGGACGACGCCATCGCCGCCGACCCGTCGCTGCAGGGCAAGCTGGACAAGCTGGAGCCGCCGCTGGCGGTCAAACCCTATTACCTGATCTTCTCGCACGATTTCTACCAGCGCCAGCCGGCGCTGGCCCGGCGCATATGGGACGCCGTGGCCGAGGTGCGCGCCTCGCCGGCCTACGCCGCCGCCCGCCCCGGCCAGTGAGCGACGGCGAACGCCGGCACCGGACAAAAAAACGCCGCGTCCCGAAGGCCCGCGGCGTTTTCCGTCATCAACGGCGCTGCGCTCAGCTGACGCGCTCGATCAGCGCGCCGACGGCGCCCAGCTTTTTCTCGATGTACTCGTAACCGCGGTCTAGGTGGTAGATGCGGTCGACGATGGTCTCGCCCTCGGCCACTAGGCCGGCGATCACCAGGCTGGCGGAGGCGCGCAGATCGGTGGCCATCACAGTGGCGCCGGACAGCTTCTCCACGCCCTTGACGATGGCGGTGTTGCCTTCCACTTCGATGTTGGCGCCCATGCGGTTCAGCTCGGGCACGTGCATGAAGCGGTTTTCGAAGATGGTCTCGGTCACCACGCCCGCGCCCTCGGCCACGCAGTTCAGCGTCATCAGCTGCGCCTGCATGTCGGTCGGGAAGGCCGGGTACGGCAGCGTGCGGAAGTTGACGGCCTTGGGGCGCTGCTTCATGTCCAGCGAGATCCAGTCGTCGCCGCACTCGATCAGCGCGCCGGTTTCGCGCAGCTTGTCCAGCACCGCTTCCATGCTCTGAGGCGCGGCATTCTTCAGCACCACGTGGCCGCGGGTCATCGCGCCAGCCACCAGGAAGGTGCCGGCCTCGATGCGGTCCGGCATCACCGCGTACTCGGCGCCGTGCAGCTTGTCCACGCCCTCGACCACCAGGCGGTCGGTGCCGATGCCGGAAATCTTGGCGCCCATCGCCACCAGGCAGTGGGCCAGGTCGGTCACTTCCGGCTCGCGGGCGGCGTTTTCCAGAATGGTGGTGCCTTCGGCCAGGGTAGCGGCCATCAACAGGTTCTCGGTGCCGCCGACCGTCACCATGTCCATCACGATGCGGGCCCCGCGCAAGCGCTTGGCGCGCGCCTTGACGTAGCCGTGTTCGATCGACACTTCCGCGCCCATCGCCACCAGGCCCTTGATGTGCTGGTCCACCGGGCGGCTGCCGATCGCGCAGCCGCCGGGCAGCGACACGGTGGCTTCGCCGAAGCGCGCCAGCGTCGGACCCAGCACCAGGATGGAGGCTCGCATGGTCTTCACCAGCTCGTACGGCGCCACCAGGCTGTCCAGCTGCGAAGCGGTGATCTCCACCTCGTGCACATTGTCGGTCATCACCCGGACGCCCATGCCCTGCAGCAGCTTCTGGGTGGTGGCGATGTCGCGCAGCATCGGCACGTTGGTGAAACGCATGGTGTCGCCGGTCAGGAGGCCGGCGCAGAGGATGGGCAGCGCGGCGTTCTTGGCGCCGGAGACGCGGATCTCGCCGTTCAGCGGGCCGTTGCCGATGATTTTCAGTTTATCCATGGTATTGCTTTCAGGCTTGCTGTTTGGCCCACTCGTCCGGCGTGGCCGCCTTGACGATGGAGAGCGCGTGGATTTCGTTGCTGGCCAGGCGGCTGGCGATCACTTCCTTCACCATGCGGTGGCGGTCGATCAGGCGCTTGCCCTCGAAGGCGGCCGACACCACGGTGGCGTAAAAGTGGTGGCCGTCGCCCTCCACTTTCAGGAAAACACAGTCGAGGCCAGCCTCGATATATTGTTTGACTTGCTCAGGGGTCATCTTGATTGTCCGAATGGCGAATAGGGTTCAGTGGCGCAGCTTGTAGCCGGCGCGGATCATGCCCAGCGCCAGCGCGCACAGCAGCGCGAAGCTGCCGGCCGCCACGCCGGCCGACAGCCAGGGATTGACGTCGGCCTGGCCGAAGAAACCGTAGCGGAAGCCGTCGATCATGTAGAACACCGGGTTGGCGTGCGACACGGCGTACCAGAACGGCGGCAGGCTGTGGATGGAATAGAACACGCCCGACAGGAAAGTCAGCGGCATGATCAAAAAGTTCTGGAAGGCGGCCAACTGGTCGAATTTTTCCGCCCAGATGCCGGCGATCACGCCCAGCGCGCCCAGCACGCCGCAGCCGAGCACCGCGAAGACCAGCGCCCACAGCGGCTGGGCCGGCAGCGGCAGGCCGAACCAGGCGGTGACGGCGAGCACGCCGGCGCCCACCGCCAGGCCGCGCACGATGGAAGCCAGCAGGTAGGCGAAGAAGAACTCGGCCGCGGTCAGCGGCGGCAGCAGCAAGAACACGATGTTGCCGGTGATCTTGGACTGGATCAGGCTGGACGAGCTGTTGGCGAAGGCGTTCTGCGCCATCGACATCATAGCCAGGCCCGGGATCAGGAAGGCGGTGTAGTCGACGCCGGGATAGGCCTCGACATGCCTGGACAGCACGTGGGCGAAGATCAGCTGGTACATCAGCGCGGTCAGCACCGGGGCCGCCACGGTCTGGAACGCCACTTTCCAGAAGCGCACCAGTTCCTTCTTGAACAGGGTGAAGAAGCCGGTCATGCCGCGCCTCCATTCATCATCTTGACGAACACGCTTTCCAGATCCGCCTCCACCACGTTCAGTTCGCGCACTTCCACGCCGGCCAGGCGCAGCTCGGCGAGCACGCCCTCCAGCTCCGACAGGTCGGCCAGCTGCAGCACCGCGCGGCCGTCGTCGTCGCGCAGCTTGCGCGGCAGCAGGCTGTCGGGCAGCGGGCCGGACAGCTTGACCGCCACTTCGCGGCGCGCGCTGTGCGCCAGCAGCTTGTCCTTGTTCTCCAGCGCCAGCAGCTTGCCCTTCTTCAGCATGGCGATGCGGCCGCACAGGGCCTCGGCTTCTTCCAGATAGTGGGTGGTCAGCACGATGGTGGTGCCGGCGCGGTTCAGCTCTTGGACGAAGGTCCACAGGCTCTGGCGCAGCTCGACGTCGACGCCGGCGGTGGGCTCGTCCAGCACCACCACGGGCGGGCGGTGCACCAGCGCCTGCGCCACCATCACCCGGCGCTTCATGCCGCCGGACAGCGCGCGCATATTGCTGTCGGCCTTGTCGGCCAGGCCCAGCTTGAACAGCAGCTCGTCGATCCAGGCCTCGTTGCGGGCCAGGCCGAAGTAGCCGGACTGGAAGCGCAGCGTCTCGCGCACCGACAGGAAGGGATCGAACACCAGCTCCTGCGGCACCACGCCCAGCGCGCGCCGCGCGTCGCGGAAGTCGCGCACCACGTCGCGGCCCATCACCCGGATGCTGCCGCTGTCGGGACGGGCCAGGCCGGCCAGCGCCGAGATCAGCGTGGTCTTGCCGGCGCCGTTGGGGCCGAGCAAGGCGAAGAATTCGCCGGGCTCGACAGCGAAGCTCACCCGGTCCAGCGCCTGCAGCTGGCCGTAGCGCTTGCTGACGGCCTCGATTTCGATTGCGTGGGACATGAAAACCATGGGGCCACCAAGGCGATGCCGTCCGGATGAACGCGCGCTAGTGGCTTGAGAAAAAAGCGCAATTATAGCGCCGGCTCAGCCGCAAGTGGTAAGTTGTTCCATCACCGGCGGCAGGAAAATGCCGCGGTACAAATACTGCAACAGCCGGCTGGCGGCCAGGGTGGCGTCTGGACACGGCGTCTCCACCAGCAGCCGGTTCATCAGGCCGTCGTGCAGCGACTGCAGCGCCACCGCCACTTCGTCCGGATCGACGCAATCATAGGTCTGTCCCCGCTCCTTGGCGGCCCGCACCACCTGGCTCAGCATCCCGCGCGCCTCGTGCATGTGGGCGACGCATTCCTCGTGGATCGGCGCCAGTTCGCCGACGTGCTCGCTGCGCATGAACAGGATCAGCAGGATGCGCCTCACCTGCGGATTATGCTCGATCAGCGCCAGCAGACGGTGGCTGTGCTGCCACAGCGCCTGGGCCGGATCGGTGTTGGCGACAAGCAACAATTGCTCGCGCATGTCGTCGAACGACGGCGACACCCGGTCCAACATCGCGCGGTACAGATCCAATTTGTTCTGGAAGTGCCAGTACACCGCGCCCCGGGTCAAGCCGGCGGCGGTGGCGATTTCCGCCAGCGTGGTGCGCGACACGCCCTGCTCGCTGAACAGCTGTTCGGCGGCGTCCAGCAGCAGCTGGCGGGTCTGTTCCGCTTCCTCACGTGTTTTCCGTGCCATTCCTGATTCTTTACGCTAGTACTAATTAATGAATTTTAACGCCTATCCCTAGCCGATATCGCAAAGCTGTTACATGACTCGACATTTCTTCATTTTACATACAGACGCGTATGTATGTAAAATGCGCAGACTCGGGGATATGACACCTCAGACCATTCCCCCAATAACAAAGTAATTCTCCATTACCTTTCCGGATTCTGCTTTCGAGGACTCGAGACCATGCAAGCAAGTGCAGTTTTCCCGCGCGCCGCGCGCGGGCTGATGCTGGGCGTAGTGGCCGCCAGCCTGGCGGCCTGCGGCCAGAAACCCGACGCCCAAGCCGGCGGCGCGATGCCGCCGGTGCCGGTGGCCGTGATCAAGGTGCAGCCGGCCGACGTGCCGGTGTCGTACGAATTCGTCGGCCAGGCGGCCGGCTCGCGCGAAGTGGAAGTGCGCGCCCGGGTCGGCGGCATCCTGCAGAAGCGCGCCTACGCCGAAGGCAAGCCGGTCAAGGCCGGCGACCTGCTGTTCCAGATCGACCCCGAGCCGTTCAAGGCGGCGCTGGACCAGGCCAAGGCCAATCTGCAGGTGCAGCAGGCGCAGCTGGCCCGCACCAAGCAGGACTACGAGCGCATCATGCCGCTGTTCAAGGAGAACGCGGTCAGCCAGAAGGACCGCGACGACTCCGTGGCCGCCTACAACGCCGCCAAGGCCTCCACCGCCGCCGCGCAGGCGCAGGTGGAACAGGCGCAGATCAATCTGGGCTACACCCGCGTCACCGCGCCGATCTCCGGCATCACCAGCCAGGAAGCCCGCTCCGAGGGCAGCCTGGTGGCCACCAGCGCCGACGCCAGCCTGCTGACCAAGATCTCGCAGCTGGACCCGATCTACGTCAACTTCAGCATGTCCGACGGCGACATGCTGAACCTGCGCAAGATGCAGCACGCCGGCAAGCTGAAGCTGGCCAACGGCGGCGGTTTCGAAGTCCAGCTCAAGCTGCCCGACGGCAGCATGTACGGCAAGTCCGGCCATCTGAACTTCACCGACAGCCTGGTGGACACCACCACCGGCACCATCCGCTCGCGCGCCACCTTCGCCAACCCGCAAGGCGGCATCCTACCCGGCCAGTTCGTCCGCGTGCAGCTGAACGGCGCGGTGCGCACTCAGGCCATCACCGTGCCGCAGCGCGCGGTGCTGACCACGCAGCAGGGCAAGATGGTTTGGGTGGTCAGCGCCGAAGGCAAGGCCGCGCCGCGCCCCATCGTCACCTCGCAGGAAGTGGGCATGGACGTGCTGGTCGAGCAGGGCCTGAAGGCCGGCGACCAGGTCGTCGTCGACAACATCATCAAGCTGCGTCCGGGCGCCGAGGTCAAGCCTCACCCGTTCCAGGCCGACGCCAGCGCGCCGGCCGCCGCGGCCAAGCCGTAAACCCAGGGGGAACCTGATACATGTTTTCCGCTTTCTTCATCCGGCGGCCGATCTTCGCCAGCGTGATCTCCATCGTGATCATGCTGGCGGGCCTGGCCGCCATCAAGGCGCTGCCCATCCAGCAGTACCCTGAAATCGTGCCGCCGGTGGTGAATGTCACCGCCAGCTATCCGGGCGCTTCCGCCGAAGTGATCGCCAACACCGTGGCCGCGCCGCTGGAGCAGGCGATCAACGGCGTGGACGACATGCTGTACGTGCAGTCGAACAGCGCCAGCAACGGCACGCTGTCGCTGACCGTGTCGTTCAAGATCGGCACCAATCCGGACCAGGCCACCATCAACGTCAACAACCGCGTGCAATCGGTGCTGTCGCAGCTGCCGGAAGAAGTGCGGCGCCAGGGCGTCAACGTGCGCAAGAAGTCCGCCACCATCTTGCAGGTGGTGTCGCTGTTCTCGCCCGACAACAGCCACGACACGCTGTTCATCAGCAACTACGCGCTGTTGAACGTGGTGGACGAGCTGAAGCGGGTGCCGGGCGTGGGCGACGTGGTGAACTTCGCCGGCCAGGACTACTCGATGCGGATCTGGCTGAAGCCGGACAAGCTGGCCCAGTTGAAGCTGACGCCCAGCGACGTGGCCGCCGCCATCCGCGAGCAAAACTCGCAGTTCGCCGCCGGCAAGCTGGGCGCAGAACCGACGCCGCAAAAGCTGGACTTCACCTACACCGTGACCACACAGGGCCGCCTGTCGGAGCCTGAGGAGTTCGAGAACATCATCGTGCGCGCCAATCCGGACGGCTCGGCGGTGAAGCTGAAGGACGTCGCCCGCGTCGAGCTGGGCGCGCTGTCCTACGACTTCCACGGCAAGCACAACGGCAAGGCCACCATCCCGATCGGCATCTTCCTGGCGCCGGGCGCCAACCAGCTGGCCACGGCGCAAGCAGTGGAAACCGAGATGCTGCGCCTGTCCAAGAGCTTCCCGACCGGCCTGTCCTATGGCATCCCCTACGACACCACCAAGTTCGTCGAAGTGTCGATCGAGGAGGTGTACAAGACGCTGGCCGAAGCCATGGTGCTGGTGTTCCTGGTGGTGTTCCTGTTCCTGCAGAACTGGCGCGCCACGTTGATTCCCTGCCTGGCGGTGCCGGTGTCCATCGTCGGCGCCTTCGCCGGCATGTACGCCTTCGGCTTCACCATCAACACGCTGACGCTGTTCGGCCTGGTGCTGGCCATCGGCATCGTGGTGGACGACGCCATCGTGGTGCTGGAGAACGTCGAGCGCCTGATGACGCAAGAAGGCTTGTCGCCGCGCGAGGCCAGCCTGAAAGCGATGAAGGAAGTGTCCGGCGCGCTGGTCGCCATCGTGCTGGTGCTGTGCTCGGTATTCATCCCAGTGGCCTTCCTGGGCGGCATCGCCGGCCAGATGTACAAGCAATTCGCGATGACGATCGCGGTGTCGGTGGTGATCTCCGGCATCGTGGCGCTGACGCTGACCCCGGCGCTGTGCGCGCTGATCCTGAAGTCCGAACACCAGCACCCGAACCGCTTCTTCACCTGGTTCAACAACTGGTTCGACCGTCTGACCGAGCGCTACGCCAGCGGCGTGGCCTTCATCAACAAGCGCGCGCTGCTGGCCGTGGTGCTGTTCGGCGGCCTGCTGTTGGCCTCCGCCGGCCTGTTCCGCATGATTCCGTCCAGCCTGGCGCCGGACGAGGACCAGGGCTACATCCTGGCCGCGGCCTTCCTACCGGACGGCGCGTCGCTGACCCGCACCGCCGCCACCATGGACAAGCTGGACGCCATGATGGCCAAGAACCCGGCGGTGCAGGACCGGATGACGTTCGCCGGCTTCGACATCCTGTCCGGCGGCAACAAGACCAACGCCGGCGTGTCCTTCATCGTGCTCAAGCCCTGGGATGAACGCAAGACGCCGGAACTGTCGTCGATGGCTGTGGTGAAGGACGTCTTCGCCAAGGGCGCGATGGGCGTCACCGACGGCATCATCCTGGCCTTCAACCCGCCGCCGATCTCCGGCATGTCCAACACCGGCGGTTTCGAAGCCTATGTGCAGGACCGCGCCGGCCGCACCCCGGCCGAACTGGGCGACATCACCAAGAAGATGGTGGCCGCCGCCGCCAAGCGTCCGGAGCTGAAGGGCGTGCAAACCACCTTCTCCGCCAGCGTCCCGCAGATCTTCGTCAAGCTGGACCGCGACAAGGCCAAGGCGCTGGGCGTGCCGGTGAACAATGTGTTCGACACCATGCAGAGCACCTTCGGCGCGCTATACGTCAACGACTTCAACAAGTTCGGCCGCACTTTCCGCGTGCAGCTGCAGTCCGAAGCGCCGTTCCGCACCAAGGTGGACGACCTGCGCAACGTCTACGTGCGCTCGCAGGCCGGCCAGATGATCCCGTTGACCGCGCTGGTGACCATCCAGCAGACCACCGGCCCGGAAACGCTGGAACGCTTCAACGTGTTCCCGGCGGCCAAGCTGGTGGGCGGCCCGGCGCCGGGCTACAGCTCAGGCCAGGCGCTGACCGCGCTGGAGGAAGTGGCCAAGGAAACGCTGCCCGAGGGCTATAGCTTGGCCTGGACCGGCTCCGCCTTCCAGGAAAAGTCCACCAGCGGCTCGTCCAGCCTGGTGTTCGGCTTCGGCATGATCATGGTGTTCCTGATCCTGGCGGCGCAGTACGAGCGCTGGAGCCTGCCGATCTCGGTGCTGATGGCGGTGCCCTTCGCCGTGTTCGGCGCGCTGATGGCCAACTGGCTGCGCGGCCTGGCCAATGACGTGTACTTCCAGGTGGCGCTGGTGACGCTGATCGGCCTGTCGGCCAAGAACGCGATCCTGATCGTCGAGTTCGCGGTGCAGCAGATGGAGGAGGGCATGGAAGCGGTGGACGCCGCGATGCAAGCCGCCCGCCTGCGCTTCCGCCCGATCGTGATGACCTCGCTGGCCTTCGTGCTGGGTTGCGTGCCGCTGGCCATTTCCAGCGGCGCCGGCTCCGCCAGCCGCCACTCGATCGGCACCGGCGTGATCGGCGGCATGCTGGCCGCCACCTTCCTCGCCACCTTCTTCATTCCGCTGTTCTTCATCCTGATCATGAAGCTCAGCAAACAGAACAAGCCTCAGCAGAACGCCGAGGCCGGAGGAAACGCAGATGCTTAAGCGGGCCCTGATCCCCACCATGCTGGCGCTGGCGCTGTCCGCCTGCGCGGTGGGCCCCGACTACAGCCGGCCCAAGGTCGAGCTGCCGGAAGCCCAGGCCGGCGCCCAGGCGCCGGCGGTGGACGCCGGCTGGTGGAAACGCTTCGACGACCCGGTGCTGAACCAGCTGATCGAAGAAGCCATCAAGAGCAACCTCGACCTGCAAGCCGCCGCCGCCCGCGTCGACCAGGCCGCCGCGCAGGCCGGCATCGCCCGCGC
>NZ_JAJOHV010000097.1 GCF_021129175.1 Chromobacterium piscinae
GCATTCGGCAGGCTCGCCGCGCGGGCGGACAGGCGCTCGCCCAGCGCCGCTTCCAGCGCCTGCTGCCAACGCGCGTCCACCTGCAGCGATTGCCATAGCTGCGGCGCGTCGGCCAGGCCATGCTTGTCCAGCCAGCCGGCCAGCTGCTCGTCCGCCGCTTCGCGCTGCAGCAGCGCCGCCAGCGCGGCGGCTTCGGCCTCGGCGCGCGCCAGCTCGGTGCGCTTGGCGGCCAGCTGCTGGTCCAGTTTCTCGCGTTCAGAAGCCAGGTCCGCCTGCTTGGCCTCGTCGGCCACCAGCCGCGCCCGCACGGCGTCCAGCGCGGCCTTGGCCTTGCCGACCTCCTGTTGCGCCGCCTCCAGCGCATGGTGCTCGGGCAGGTTCAGATCGGACAATTCGCGCGTCAACGCAGCGTCGCGGCCGTCCAATTGCTGCATGCCGCGCTGCCAATGCTCGATCTTTTGCCGCGACAGGTCGCGCTCGCGGGTCAGATTGGCTTGCTGCGCGACCAGCTGCGACTGCCGCTGGTCCAGTTGGCGGAACGCCGCCTCGGCGGTCGGCAGCTCGTCGGCGCCGTCCTCCAGCGCCATCTGCGCCTCTTCCTGCCGCAGTTGCGCCTCCTCCAGCCTGGGCAGCCAGTCATCCAGCTCGGCCTCCACCTGCTGCCGGTTGTCGGCCAATTGCTGGCGCTCGCCGCGGGCGGACAGGAGGTCGCGCTCCAGCCGCTGCCGGCTCTGCTCGCGGTGGCGCTGCGCCTCTTCCAGCCGCGCCAACTGCGCGTTGGCCTCGAACAGCCGCTGCTGCGCCTCGTGCACCGCGTCGCTGGCGGCGAAATGCTGCTCGCGCACCGTTTCCTGCTCGGTTTCCAGATGGGTGACCGCCGCCTCGAAAGCGGCCTCTTCGGTTTCGATCCGCGCCAGTTCGCCGCGGGCGTTCGCCTCGTTGCGGGCGGCCTCCTCGCGCCGCGCCAGCGCCAGCAGATTCTGCTTGTGGGTCAGCGCGCCGCGCATGTCGTGGTATTGCGAGGCCACCTCGGCCTGCTCCGACAACCGCTCCACCTGGCGCTCCAGCTCCTGCCGCAGGTCGGCGATGCGTTCCAGGTTGGCGCGGGTGTCGCCCAGGCGGTTTTCGGTCTCGCGGCGGCGCTCCTTGTACTTGGACACGCCGGCCGCCTCTTCCAGATAGGCGCGCAGCTCTTCCGGCCGCGCCTCGATGATGCGCGAGATCATGCCCTGCTCGATCACCGCGTAGCCGCGCGCGCCGACGCCGGTGCCGAGGAACAGGTCGGTGATGTCGCGCCGCCGCACCTGCTGATTGTTGATGTAGTAGCTGGATTCGCCCTGCCGCGTCAGCACCCGCTTGATCGCCACTTCGGCGTACTGGCCCCAGGGCCCGGTCAGCTGGCCGTCGCCGTTGTCGAACACCAGCTCCACCGAGGCGCGCGACACCGGCTTGCGGCTGGACGAGCCGTTGAAAATCACGTCTTGCATGGATTCGCCGCGCAGCTGCTTGGCCGACGACTCGCCCAACACCCAGCGCACCGCGTCGATCACGTTCGACTTGCCGCAGCCGTTGGGGCCGATCACCGCCACCAGTTGGCCCGGCACCGCGATGCTGGTGGAATCGACGAACGACTTGAAGCCGGCGAGCTTGATATGGGTCAGGCGCAAAACATCCTCGCTGCGAGATTAGGGCGAATTGTTCATTTTATCAGGCCGCCGCCGGCGACGCTCGCGCCGGCGAAAACGGCAAAATGCCGCTAGCCAGCCGGCATGGCAGTTGTGCCATAATGGCCGTATGGAATCCTTATCGCTGTCCCATCATTTCCTGATCGCCATGCCCGGCATGGGCGACCCGCTGTTCGCCAAATCGCTGGTGTATCTGTGCGAGCACGGCGAGCACGGCGCCATGGGCCTGATCATCAACAAGCCATCCGGCATCGCCATGGCCCAGCTGTTTGATCAGATCGACCTGCCGCTGGACGACGAAGACACCCGCACCGGCCTGGTCTACTTCGGCGGCCCGGTGCAGCCGGACCGCGGCTTCGTGCTGCATCAGCCGGCCGACAACTGGCAGTCCAGCCTGATGGTCACCGACGACATCGCGCTGACCACGTCCAAGGACGTGCTGGTGGCGGTGTCCGAGGGCAAGAAGCCGGAAAAGCTGCTGATCTCGCTCGGCTACGCCGGCTGGTCGGCGGGGCAGCTGGAAAAGGAAATCGCCGACAACGGCTGGCTGACTGTGCCGGCCGAGCCGTCCATCGTGTTCGACCTGCCCTACGAAGAACGCTACGACGCCGCCATGGCGCTGCTGGGCTTCGATCCCTCCCTGCTGTCGTCGGATGTCGGCCATGCCTGAAGGTTGCGCATTGGCCTTCGATTTCGGCGAGCGCCGCATCGGCGTCGCCGTCGGCGATACGATTCTCGGCATTCCCCATCCCCTGGCCACGATAGACACCGCCGTCACCGACGAGCGCTTCGCCGCCATCGCCAAGCTGATAGAAGAGTGGCAGCCCAGGCAGCTGGTGGTGGGCCTGCCCATGCACCCGGACGGAGAAGAGCATGCGCTGTCCGCGCTGTCGCGCCGCTTCGCCAACCGTCTGAAGGGCCGCTTCGGCCTGCCGGTATGGCTGGTGGACGAACGCTACACCTCGGTGATCGCCGAACAATTGCTGGAAGAAGCCGGCGTCAAGAAGGGCCGCAAGCAGAAGCCGGCGCTGGACCAAGTCGCCGCCCAGGCCATTCTCGCCGGCTGGTTCGAACAGCCCGGCACCGCCGTCTGATGCCGTTAAAGCTCATCTCCTTGCTGTTGATCGCCATCGGCATCGCCGGCTTCTGCTGGCTGTGGCGCCAGGCGCAGCTGGCCAACGCGGCGCAGGACTGGCCGATCGCGGCCGGCGCGGTCGAGCGCAGCGAAGTGGAATGGCGGCAGCGCCGCGGCGGCGATCACAGCGACCAGCGCGAATACCGCGCCGACGTCGTCTACCGCTATCAAGTCAACGGCCAGACCTATCGCGCCGGCAACATCCGCATTCCCGACGCCGGCTTCGGCGGCAGCCAGACGCTGGCTCAGGACACCGCCAACCGCTACCCCACCGGCGCCGCGGTGCAGGTGCGCTACAACCCGGCCAACCCTCGGCAGGCCTGCCTGGAAGCCGGCGCGCACTGGAGCGTGCGAGCCGGCCAGCTGCTGACGCTGCTGTTCGCCGCCGCCGGCATCGCCCTGCTGATCCGGGGCTGAATCCCTTCCCCGGCCTGGGCGACTCCGCCCTCATTCCTGCTGAAAGTTCCCTGCAAGTCTTTGTTTTGTTAGAAGCTATTAAGCGCCATTGAGTCCCGGGAACAAACTGCCGATACTGACAGCGAAGGCAGATTCACCGGAGGCCCGGCCATGAGCATCAGTCAAACCGCGCAGATTTCCCTGGCCAGCGCCGCGCTGCTCAACGGCGGCGCCGTGCCGTCCCCCGTGGTGCAAAACGGCAACGCCACGCCCGCGCTCGCCAGCGAAGCGGCCCAGCTGTCCCAGGACTCCAGCGCCATCGTGCTGCTGGGCGGCGGCAGCGGCAGCGACGTCTCCACCTACGACGCAGCCGGCCTGCTCAACGGTTTCGCCACCGCCGGCACACTGCAAGGCAGCCTTCTGAGTCCAAGCCGCGGGGAGTCGGCGCAGGACAGCACCGATCAGCAGATCGTGTCGCAAACGCTGGGCGCCGCCGGCAGCGCCGGCTCCAGCCTGAACGGCAACTGGGCGACGATCCTGCAGAGCAATCCGGCGCTGGCCGGCGAAGCGGTGGCCGACAGCGCCAACGGCAGCATCGTCGACACCATCGCCTGACCCATCGCGCCGCCAATAAAAAAGCCCGGATGCTCCGGGCTTTTCAACATCAGCGGCTGCCTTGCTTGCGGCCTTCTTTCTCTTTCAGCTTCTCTTCCCGCAGGATGGCCCGCTCGGCGGCAAGAACCTTGGCGCGCTTCTCCCACTCCAGCCATTCCGCCGGCCGCTCCAGCGTGATGCGGCCGGTCTGGCCGTCGCGGAAATCGGTCAGCACGATCTCGGCCGCCTTCTGCATATTGATGCGGCCGCCGGACAGCACCGCGCCGCGGCGCTTGCCGATCAGCTCCAGCGCCTGCCAGTCCTGCATGCCGTCCAGCGCCTCGACATCGAACTTGTAGCGGGCGGCCAGTTCGGCGCGGTAATGGAGCAGCAGGTATTTCAGCAGCTCCAGCGCCACCTCTTCCTCATCCATCGCGTTGCGGCCGACCGCGCCGCTGGCGGCCAGGTTGTAGCCGCCCTCTTCCACTTCGATCTTCGGCCACAGCATGCCGGGGGTGTCGTACAGCTCGAAGTCGTCGGCCAGGATGATGCGCTGCTCGTTCTTGGTAACGCCCGGCATATTGCCGGTCTTGGCGATCTTGCGGCTGGACATGCTGTTGATCAGCGTGGATTTGCCAACATTGGGAATGCCGCAGATCAGCACCCGCAACGGCTTCTCCAGCCCGCTGCGGTTGGGCGCCAGCGCGCGGCAGGCGGCGATCAGCCGCTGCGCCGGCGCGCGCTCGCCGGCATCCATGCCCAGCGCTTCGGTCTGCTTCTTGGCGCGGTACCAGGCCAGCCACTGCTCGGTGATGGCCGGGTCGGCCAGATCTTGCTTGTTCAGTATCATCAGCCTGGGCTTGCCCTTGGCCATGCGCGCCAGCATCGGGTTGGCGCTGGACGCCGGCAGGCGGGCATCCAGCAGCTCGATGACGACGTCGATATCCTTCAGGCGCTCGGTGACATCCTTGCGCGCCTTGTTCATATGGCCGGGGAACCATTGGATTGCCATTGTTCAACGCTTTCTAATCGGGTCCAGCAGAAAAGTCAGACCATTGTGGTCCAGTTCGTGCATCAGTTGCAGCAAGCGGCCAATCTCGCCCGGCGGGAAACCCTCGCGGGCGAACCAGTTCAGGTAGTTACCCGGCAGATCGCAGATCAGCATGCCCTTGTGTTTGCCGAAGGGCATCGAGCGGGTGGTCAGGGAGAGCAGGTCTTCGGCTTGCATGATGGCAGGTATAGATGAGGTTGGGCATTGTGCCAAAGACGGCGGCTTGCTGCCAGGCTTGACCGGGGACAAGCAGCCGCCGGGTTTCGCTGCGCCGCCGTCGCCGGCGGTTTAGCATGGCGTCACAGCAATCCGCGCCGATCATCGGCCGCTTTTCCCGGTTCGCGCAGAGCCGTTTGCGGGCGCTTCGGCGCCCGCCTTTTCATTTCACCGGCATGACCTTGCGGTCGTTGAAGTACAAGAATCCCTTCACCACGCGGTAGATGTACCACACCCACACCGCGAACAGCACCACGCCGCCCACCAGCATCCACAACGTGGCGAAACCGACCACATAGCCCAGCAAAGCCAGCCAGAAGGTGCGGATCTGCCATTCGAAATGGCTTTCATACAGCGTGCCGCGCACGTCGTCGCGCTTCACGTAGTTGATGATGACGCCGACCAGCGCGGTGACGCCGACCAGCAGGCTGACCGCCTGCAGGATATACACCGCCAGCGTCAGATTGTTCAGCTTGCGTTCGTTCTCGTCGTGAAGCTCCAGCTCCATGGGCATGCTCCTGTTCATTGTTCAGACAGTTCGGCAAACCGCGCCGCCAATCGTTCGCGGCAACGCCGGCTGGCTTCGGCCACCCCGCCCCGCGGCAACGGATGCGCGCGCCAGCCGCGCAACGCGCCAGGCTCGCGGCCCGCCGGCAACAGCACCGGCAGCGCCGGGGAAAACGCCACGCTCCGCGCCTTGGCCAACCCGCTCGCGCGGCGGTTGGCTTCGTCCAGCAGCGCCAGTTCGTCCAGCGCCAGCTCCACCTGCTGCCACTCCAGCAGCAAAATGCGCGCCGCCAGCCAGTCGGCGGGCTCGGCGACGCGGTCCGGCGTCCGCCCTTGCGGCCAGCCTCGTGCCAGCGCCAGGCGCAATGCCAGCTCGCGGATTTCCGGCAGCAGCGCTTCGGACAGGCAGCCGCCGGCCGGCAGCCGCGGCGGCGGTCCGGGACGATAAGCCAGCGCCTCGCCGTCGGTCGCCAGGGCGACCGGGTACAGCGGCAGGTCCGCCTGGGGCAGGCTGCGGCTGGTGGCGAGTGAAAGGGCGTCGCTGACTTCGTTCATGGCACTGTCTCCTGGATAAAAGCTTGCCGCCGCTCCGGAGACCATTTGCTGTTTGAGACTGAAATGACAAATGCCGCCGGTATTCGGCGGCATGGTCGGTAATCTGCTCGACGGCTTCGCGTATCTCGCTGCCGAGCCTATCCCTGGCGCCGCCGGGAGGGGCGGTACCAATAATAGGCGTGGGCGAAAAACACGGTTTTTTCTAGCATGCCGTCCATGCTGCCTACGATGGCCGCCGCCGTCAAGCCGTTGTTTCGCAAGACTTGGCGGCGATCAAAACAAAAAACCGGGTTTCCCGACGGAAAACCCGGCCTCTGGCGGCATCAAACGCCCGATCACATGTTCGGGTAGTTCGGCCCGCCGCCGCCTTCCGGCGTCACCCAGTTGATGTTCTGGGTCGGATCCTTGATGTCGCAAGTCTTGCAGTGCACGCAGTTCTGCGCGTTGATCTGTAGCCGCGGCGCGCCTTCGTCCTGGCCGACGATCTCGTAGACGCCGGCCGGGCAGTAGCGCTGCTCGGGGGCGTCGTACTTGGCCAGGTTGACCGCGATCGGCACCGACGCGTCCTTCAACGTCAGGTGCGCCGGCTGGTCTTCGCTGTGGTTGGCGTTGGAGATGAACACCGACGACAGGCGATCGAAGGTCAGCACGCCGTCCGGCTTGGGATAGGCGATCGGGCTGAATTCGTAGGCCGGGCGCAGCGCCTCGTTGTCGGCATGCTTGTGATGCAGCGTCCACGGCGCGCGGCCGCGGAACAGGAAGGTGTCCAGAGCCGAGTAGATCATGGCCGGCCACAGGCCCCAGCGGAACGACGGGCGGATATTGCGCACCTTGTGCAGCTCGTCGCGGACCCAGCTCTGCTGGAACTTGGCCGAGTAGGCCTTGGCCTCGCCGCCCTGCGCCTGCGCGTCGTCGCCCAACAGCTCGAACACCGCCTCCGCCGCCAGCATCGCCGACTTCATCGCGGTGTGGGTGCCCTTGATCTTGGGCACGTTGAGGAAGCCGGCGGTGTCGCCGACCAGCACGCCGCCGGGGAAGGTCAGCTTGGGCAGGCTCTGCAGGCCGCCCTCGGTCAATGCGCGCGCGCCGTAGGACACGCGGCGGCCGCCTTCGAAGGTCTTCTTGATTGCCGGATGAGTCTTGAAGCGCTGGAATTCCTCGAACGGCGACAGATAGGGATTCTGGTAATCCAGGCCGACGACGAAGCCGACCGCCACCAGATTGTCTTCCAGATGGTAGAGGAAGGAGCCGCCGTAAGTGGCGGTATCCATCGGCCAACCGACGGTGTGGGTGATGTGGCCGGGCTGGTGGTTTTCCGGCTTCACTTCCCACAATTCCTTGATGCCGATGCCGAAAGTCTGCGGATCGGCGCCGTCGGTCAGGCGGAAGCGCGACAGCAGCCCCTTGGTCAGCGAGCCTCTACAGCCTTCGGCGAAGATGGTCTGCTTGGCCCACAGCTCCATGCCCGGCTCGCCTTCCTGGTCGCCATTCTTGCCGGTGCCGACATTGCCGGTGGCCACGCCCTTGACCGAGCCGTCCGCGTGGTACAGCACCTCGGCGGCGGCGAAGCCCGGGTAGATCTCCACGCCCAGGTTCTCGGCCTGCTGGCCCAGCCAGCGGCAGAAGTTGCCCAGGCTGACAATGTAGTTGCCCTGGTTGTGCATCTGCGGCGGCGTCGGCAGCTGGATGGATTCGGTCTCAGTCAGGTAGAGGAAACGGTCCGACAACGCCGGCGTGTTCAGCGGCGCGTCCAGTTCCTTCCAGTTGGGCAGCAGTTCGGCCAGCGCGCCGGTTTCGATCACCGCGCCGGACAGGATGTGGGCGCCGATCTCGGAACCCTTCTCCAGCAGACAGACGCTGATGTCGCGGCCCTGCTCGGCTGCCAGTTGTTTCAGACGGATCGCCGCGGACAGGCCGGAAGGGCCGCCGCCGACGATCACCACGTCGTATTCCATGTATTCGCGTTGCACCGTTTCTCCTTTGCGCCCGCTGGACGGGTTTGATTTTCCGGACATCATGCTATGAAGATGCCATGCCGTCAAAATCAAACAAGCGTTTAAACGGTGCCATTGTTGCGCAATGCGACAATGTCCGAATCCACATAACCCAGCGCGCGCAAGATCTGCTCAGTATGTTCTCCCAGAGCGGGAGGGGCTAGATTGTACTCGACCGGCGTGCCGGAAAGTTTGATCGGACACCCTACCAGCGGCACTTGCTGTCCGGCGGCGTCGCGCATTTCCAGTTCCATTTCCCGCGCCTGCGCCTGCGGGTCGGCGAATGCCTCGGCCACATTGTTGATCGGGCCGCAGGGCACGCCGGCCTTGTCCAGCGCCGACAGCCAGTAGTCGCGGCCGTGGTGACGGAAGGCCTGGGCCAGCAGCGGCACCAATTGCACGCGGTGGGCGACCCGCTGCGGATTGGTCGCGTAGCGCGGATCGCGCGCCCACTGCGCCTGGCCGACCAATCGGCACACTTCGGCGAACTGCTTGTCGTTGCCGCAGGCCAGGATGAAATGGCCGTCGGAGGCGGCGAACACCTGGTAAGGCACGATATTGGCGTGGGCGTTGCCCAGCCGAGGCGGCACATTATGCCCGACCAGCCAGTTGGAGGCGACATTGGCCAGCATCGCCAACGAGCAGTCGAACAGCGCCATGTCGATATGCTGGCCGGCGCCGCTGCGCTCGCGGGCGATCAGCGCCGCCTGCACCGCGTTGGCAGCGTACAGGCCGGTGAACAGGTCCGACACCGCCACGCCCACCTTGTGCGGCTCGCCGTCGGCTGGGCCGGTGATGCTCATCAGGCCGGACATGCCCTGCACGATGTAGTCGTAGCCGGCCAGGCTGGCGTAAGGGCCAGTCTGGCCAAAGCCGGTGATCGAACAGTACACCAGCTTGGGATTGATGGCCTTCAGACTGTCGTAATCCAACCGGTACTTCTTCAGCCCGCCCACCTTGTAGTTCTCCAGCACCACGTCGGCGTCGGCCACCAGCTTGCGCACGATGTCCTGGCCGGCCGGCTGGGAGATGTCCACCGTCAGCGAGCGCTTGCCGCGGTTGGTGCACAGAAAATAGGCGGCCTTGCCGTCCGGCAGGCTGGGCGGTGCCCATTGCCGGGTGTCGTCGCCGCTGCCCGGCTTTTCTATCTTGATCACTTCCGCGCCCAGATCGGCCAGCAGCTGGCTCGCCCACGGCCCCGCCAGCACCCGGCTCAGATCCACCACCTTGATACCCGACAACGCTCCTGCCATCGCGCTTCCCTCCCCCGCTCGGATGTCGATGATGCCGCCCGTTCGCGGCGCTCGCCGCCGCACGGCGCTTTCAGTGTAGCAATCGCTGATATTCCAGACACCGTCCCTTATCCGGTCCGCAATGCGTTCCGGCAAAAAAAGTGGCCCGGCGAGGCCGGGCCAACAAAGGACAGACAGGAATCAACGGCGCGGCCGGCCCTCCGGCCGCGCCGGCTTATCAGGCAAATGCCTGAATACCGGTCTGGGCTCGGCCCAGAATCAGGGCATGCACGTCATGCGTGCCCTCGTAAGTGTTGACCGCCTCCAGATTCATCACATGGCGGATCACGTGGAATTCGTCGCTGATGCCGTTGCCGCCGTGCATGTCGCGGGCGACGCGAGCAATGTCCAGCGCCTTGCCGCAGTTGTTGCGCTTGATCAGCGAGATCATTTCCGGCGCGGCGCGGCCCTCGTCCATCAGCCTGCCCACCTGCAGCGCGGCCTGCAGGCCCAGCGCTATCTCGGTCTGCATATTCGCCAGCTTCAACTGGATCAGCTGGTTGGCGGCCAGCGGCCGGCCGAACTGCCGGCGGTCCAGCGTGTACTGGCGGGCGGCATGCCAGCAGAACTCCGCTGCGCCCATCGCGCCCCAGGCGATGCCGTAGCGCGCCTTGTTCAGGCAGCCGAACGGTCCCTTCAGTCCCTTGACGCCGGGCAGCAGCTGCTCGTCCGCCACCAGCACGTCGTCCATCACGATTTCGCCGGTGATGGACGCGCGCAGGGAAAACTTGCCGTGGATAGCCGGAGCGGACAGGCCCTTCATGCCCTTCTCCAGGATGAAGCCGCGAATCTCGTCGTCGTCATCCTTGGCCCAGACCACGAACACGTCGGCGGCCGGGCTGTTGGTGATCCACATCTTGCTGCCGGACAGCAGATAGCCGCCGTCCACCTTGCGGGCGCGGGCCTTCATGCTGGCGGGGTCGGAGCCGGAATCCGGCTCGGTCAGGCCGAAACAGCCCAGCCATTCGCCGCTGGCCAGCTTGGGCAGATACTTGTCCTTCTGCGCGTCGGAGCCGTAGGCCCAGATCGGGTGCATCACCAAGGACGACTGCACGCTCATCGCCGAGCGGTAACCGGAATCCACCCGCTCCACCTCGCGCGCCACCAGGCCGTAGGCGACATGGGACAGGCCGGCGCAACCGTAGCCTTCTATCGTGCAGCCGAGGAAGCCCAGCTCGCCCATCTCGTTGATGATTTCGCGGTCAAAGCGCTCTTCGCGGTTGGCGGTCAGCACCCGCGGCAGCAGCCGCTGCTGGCAATACTCATGCGCGCTCTGCTGAACCAGCCGCTCCTCGTCGGTCAACTGGTTCTGCAACAGCAAGGGATCTTCCCAAGCGAACGAGGCGCGCTGCGTGGATGCTGCCATCTGCTTTCTCCCACTTAGTTCCGCATTGCGGAATTAGATTTCACCATGCAGAATAGACTAAACACTCTGCCGCGCGCTTGTAAAGCGATTTACCTGTCATGCGGCAAATTCTTTGCCGCAATGGGGAACAGGATGCAACAGGAAGAAGACCGCCAATTCGTCACCGCGCTGGCACGCGGCCTGGAGGTGCTGGCGGCGTTCCGCCCCGGCGAAGGCGCGCTGTCCAACCAGGAACTGGCGCGCCGCACCGGGCTGCCCAAGTCCACCGTGTCGAGACTGAGCTACACCCTGACTAGGCTGGGCTATCTGCAACAGGAAGGGGAAGGCGGCCAATACAAGCTGGGACTGGCGCTGCTGGCGCTGGGATCGGCGGCGCTGGCCGGCTACGACGCGCGCGCGGCGGCCGCGCCGCTGATGCGCGAGTTCGCGCTGGCCAACAATGTGTCGGTCAGCCTGGCGCTGCGCGACGGCAGCGACATGGTGTACCTGGAAACCTGCCGCAGCCAGGCTCGGGTCTCGGTGCAGCTGTCCACCGGCTCGCGGGTGCCGCTGGCCACCACCGCGATCGGCCGCGCCTACTTCTCCGGCCTGCCTCCGCAGGAGCGCGAGGCGCTGCTGCCGCTGCTGGCCGAGCGCTACGGCGGCGATTGGCCGGCGCTGCGCTCGCGGCTGCTGCAGGCTTGCGCCGATTACGGCGTCCACGGCTACACCGCGTCCTTCGGCGAATACGAACCCGACGTGATGGCGGTGGGCATCCACCTGCCTGCGCTGCTGCCCGGCCAGCCTGCGATGGCGCTCAACGCCAGCGGCCCGGCCTTCGCCTTCGACGAAGCGGCGATGCGCGAGCGGGTAGCGCCGGCCTTGCGCGCGCTGCGCCAGCGCATCGCGCCGCTGCCCGGCTGAGCGCGCCAACGACAACGGCCCGCTTCTAGGCGGGCCGTCGGCTGGATTGCGTAGTGGAATCAGGCGGACTGGATGTAATGGACCAGGTGGTTGATCACCTGCTCCTGCTCTTCTATGGTCGCCCGCACCAGATCGCCGATGGACAGAATGCCGAGCACGGTCTGATCCTCCATCACCGGCAGATGGCGGATGCGCTTCTCGGTCATCAGCGCCCGGCACTCGTCCAGCGTCTGCGACGGCGTCACGTACACCACGCGGCTGGTCATGATGTCGCGAACCTTGGTCCCGGCCGAGGTCCGTCCCTGCAACACGATGCGGCGGGCGTAGTCGCGTTCGGAAAAAATGCCGACGATGTCGCCGGACTCCATCACCAGCACCGCGCCGATGTCGTTTTCCGCCATCACCTGCAGCGCTTGGAACACGGTGCTGTCCGGCGTCACGTATACCAGGGCCCGGTTGGGCTTGCTCTCCAGAAATTGCTTCACGGTCTGCATGCTGCCTCCCCTTGTGAGCCGCCGCGGCTGCGCGCGCGGCATGCCATCACTATAGCCCACCGCCGCCGCCGGCTCCACGTCTCCCGGACAGCCGGCCTCAGGCGCGGATCATGGTGCCGACGCCGGCCGCGGTCAGGATTTCCAGCAGCAGCGCGTGCTTGACGCGGCCGTCGATGATGTGAACCGCCTGCACGCCGTTCTTGGCGGCGTCCAGCGCCGAGCTGATCTTGGGCAGCATGCCGCCGGAGATGGTGCCGTCGGCGAACAGTTCGTCGATGCGCTGCGCGGTCAGTCCGGTCAGCAACTGGCCCTGCTTGTCCAGCACGCCCGGGGTATTGGTCATCAGCACCAGCTTTTCCGCCTTCAGCGTCTCGGCCAGCTTGCCGGCCACCAGGTCAGCGTTGATGTTGTAGGCTTCGCCGTCGACGCCGACGCCGATCGGCGCCACCACCGGGATGAAATCCTGGCTGTCCAGCAGCGACACCAGCGACGGGTCGATGGACTCGATCTCGCCGACCTGGCCGATGTCCACCGCCTCGTCGCCGTCGGTCTTCAGAAACAGCTTGCGGGCGCGGATGAAGTGGCCGTCCTTGCCGGTCAGGCCCACCGCCTTGCCGCCGTGCTTGTTGATCAGCGACACGATCTCCTTGTTCACCAGGCCGCCCAACACCATTTCCACCACTTCCATGGTTTCGGCGTCGGTGACGCGCATGCCCTGAATGAACTCGCCCTGCTTGCCGACCCGCGCCAACAGGTCGTTGATCTGCGGGCCGCCGCCGTGCACCACCACCGGATTCATCCCCACCAGCTTCAGCAGCACCACGTCCTTGGCGAAGCCTTCTTTCAACGCTTCGTCGGTCATCGCGTTGCCGCCGTACTTGATCACGATGGTCTTGCCGGCGAACTGGCGGATGTAAGGCAGGGCCTCGGCCAGGATGTTCGCCTTTTCGGCTGCGTCTGTTGCCACTTCGATTTCTCCTTGCTAGCGGATCGCTTTCGCACCTTAACGGCTGGCCGGCGATTTCGGATTACGGTGTTGCATTTTAATCACATCAATTGCTGAACTGTGATTTATTAATTGCCCTACCCTATTCCAAAGGCCTAAAGTGCCGGAATTGCTGAACGGAAATTTAGAAAGACCACAATGGGAGAAACCGGCACCAGCCGCTGGCAGCGCAAGAAGGACGCCAGGCCCAGCGAGATCCTGGACGCAGCGCTGACGCTGTTCGTCGAAAAAGGCTATCTCGCCACCAAGATGGAAGACATCGCCCGCGCCGCCGGCGTTACCAAGGGCACGCCGTATCTGTACTTCCAAAACAAGGAAGAGATCTTCAAGGCGGTGGTGCGCGAAACCATCGTCGCCCGCGTCCACGCGATGAGCGCGCAGCTGGCCCAGCTGCACGGCATCGGCAGCAGCGAGCTGCTGTTCCTGGCGCTGGAGGACTGGTGGACCCACATCGGCTCCACCCCCGCCGCCGGCCTGTGCAAGCTGATGGCGGCCGAGGCCACCAATTTCCCGGACCTGACCCGCTTCTATTACGACGAAGCCATCCTGCCGGCGCGCCAGCTGCTGGGCCACATCATCCAGCGCGGCATGGACAGCGGCGAGTTCCGCCCAGTCCACCTCGACTACGCGATCGACGCGCTGACCGCGCCGATGATGATGACCATGATCCTCAGCCACTCCTTCGCCCTGGTGCCCGGCTGTTGCGACGCCCTGAAGGACAATCCGCTCGAATTCCTTAAGACCTCGCTGCGGCTGACGCTGCAAGGCATGCACCAGCCCGCGCCCCAGGACGCCCGCACATGAAATCCATCCTCCCCCTCGCCCTGCCGCTCATCGCCGCGCTGGGCCTGTCCGCCTGCAAGGACCAGGCGGCCGCGCCGGAAGACATCCGTCCGGTGCGCTACATGACAGCCGGCGGCAACGCTGAAATCGGCGGAGACAGCTACGCCGGCGAAATCCGCGCCCGCCACGAGACCCAGCTCGCCTTCCGCGTGGCCGGCAAGGTGGTCGCCAAGCTGGTCAACAGCGGCGAACGCGTGAAGAAGGGCCAGCCGCTCGCGCGACTGGACCCCAGCGACTACCAGTTGGACCTGGCGGCCAAACAGGCGCAGCTGGCGGCTGCCGAATCCGATCTCGCCCAGCAGCAGCTCAACCTGAAACGCTACCGCGAACTGCTGGCCAAGCAGTTCATCAGCCAGGCCCAGGTGGATGGGCAGCAGAACGGCGTCAACGCCGCCCAGGCCAAGGTCAGCCAGGCGCGCGCCGCGCTGTCCGCCAGCCGCAACCAGACCGGCTACGCGACGCTGACGGCCGACGCCGACGGCGTAGTCAGCCAGATGCAGGCCGAGCCCGGCCTGGTGGTGGCCGCCGGCCAGCCGGTGGCCCGGCTGTCGCAGGACGGCGCGCGCGAAATCGCCATCCAGGTGCCGGAAAACGCGCTGGAGGCGGTGCGCCGGGCCGGCGCATTCCGCGTGACGCTGTGGAAAGGCGGCGCGCCGCTGGAGGGCAAGCTGCGCGAGCTGGCCGCCGACGCCGATCCAGCCACCCGCACTTATCCGGCGCGGATCGCGCTGGCCGGCGACAGCCACGCGCTGCAACTGGGCATGACCGCCACCGCCACCCTGCCCGCCCGCGCCAGCGGCGAGCTCAAGCTGCCGTTGACCGCGCTGCTGGACCTGCAGGGCAAGCAGTACGTGTGGACGATAGACGGCCAGACCCTGCGCGTCAGCCGCAAGCCGGTGCAGGTGGCGTCGATAGACAGCAACGGCGCCGTCATCGCCGCGGGCGTCCGGCCGGGCGACAAGATCGTCACCGCCGGCGTGCACCTGCTGCGCGAAGGCCAGCGCGTCAAGTTGCTGAATCAGTGAGGACGCGCCGATGAAGAAACTCAATCTGTCCGAATGGGCGCTGGGCCATCAGGCGCTGGTGCGCTACCTGATGATCATGCTGATGCTGGCCGGCGGCTGGGCCTATACCCAGCTGGGCCAGAAGGAGGATCCCGAATTCACCTTCAAGGCGATGCTGGTGCAGGCCAACTGGCCCGGCGCCTCCACGCTGGAAATGGAGCAGCAAGTCACCGACAAGCTGGAGGAAAAGCTGCAGGAGATGGGCGAGATCGACTACGTGCAGAGCTACACCAAGCCGGGCGAAAGCCTGATGGTGGTGTCGCTGCGCGAGGACGTGCCGCCCAAAAACGTGCCGCAACTGTGGTACCAGGTGCGCAAGAAGCTGGGCGACATCGCCTACACGCTGCCGTCCGGCGTGCAGGGACCGTTCTTCAACGACGAGTTCGGCGATACCTTCGGCAACATCTACGCCTTCAGCGGAGACGGCTTCAGCTACGAGGAGCTGCGCCAGTACGCGGAGGCGGCCAAGAAAGAACTGCTGCGCACGCCGGACGTGGCCAAGGTGCAGATGCTGGGCAAGCAGGACCAGCGCATCTACGTCGACCTGTCCAGCGCCAAACTGGCCAGCCTGGGCCTGGACAGCCGCGCCATCTGGCAGGCGCTGCAGCAGCAGAACGCGATGACGCCGGCCGGCACCTTCGAAACCGCCAGCGACCGCATCTGGGTACGTCCCACCGGCAAGTACGATTCGGTGGCGGCCGTGGCCGCGACGCCGGTCAGCGCGGGTGGCCGCACCTTCAAGCTGGGCGACATCGCCGCCGTCTCGCGCGGCTACATCGACCCGCCGGCCACCAGCGTGCGCTTCAACGGCAAGCCGGTGCTGGCGCTGGCCATCAGCATGAAGAGCGGCGGCGACGTGCTGAAGCTGGGCGCCAACCTGGACCAGGCCATCGCCCGCATCAAAGGCAAGCTGCCGCTGGGCGTGGAGATCCACGCGGTGTCCGACCAGCCCAAGGTGGTGCACGACGCGGTGGGCGAGTTCATGCGCTCGCTGGTGGAGGCGGTGGTGATCGTGCTCGCCGTCAGCTTCTTCAGCCTGGGCCTGCGCACCGGGGTGGTGGTGGCGCTGTCCATCCCGCTGGTGCTGGCGATGACCTTCCTCGCCATGTACTTCTTCAATATCGACCTGCAGCGCATCTCGCTGGGCTCGCTGATCATCGCGCTGGGCCTGTTGGTGGACGACGCCATCATCGCGGTGGAAATGATGGCGCTGAAGCTGGAACAGGGCTGGAACAAGTTCCAGGCCGCCACCTACGCCTATACCAGCACCGCCTTCCCGATGCTGACCGGCACGCTGATCACCGCCGCCACCTTCCTGCCGGTGGGCCTGGCCAAATCGATGGCCGGCGAATATGTGTTCAGCTTGTTCGCTGTGGTCGGCATCGCGCTGGTGCTGTCCTGGATCGTCGCGGTGGTGTTCACCCCCTACCTGGGCTACAAGCTGCTGCCCTCCCAAGCGCATCACGGCGAGCAGCACGACGTCTACCAGAAGCCGTTCTACCGCCGCTTCCGCGCGTTAGTGGCCTGGTGCCTGGACTACCGCAAGACGGTGATCGCCTTCACCCTGGGCGCCTTCGTCCTGTCGCTGCTGGCGTTCAAGCTGTTCGTCGCCCAGCAGTTCTTCCCCTCGTCCAACCGGCCGGAGCTGATGGTGGACATGTGGCTGCCGCGCGGCGCCAGCTACCACGCCACGCTGGAGCAGGTGGAAAAGATGGAGAAGCTGGCCCGCGCCGACGCCAACGTGCTCAGCGTCACCAGCTACGTCGGCAGCGGCAGCCCGCGCTTCTACCTGCCGCTGGACCAGCAGCAGCAGCACGTCAACTACGCGCAGCTGATGGTGATGACCCGCGACGAGCACGTGCGCGAGGACGTGAAGAAGCGGCTGGAGAAAATCTTCGACAGCGACTTCCCTCTGGTGCGCGGCCGCGTCACCCGGCTGGAGAACGGCCCGCCGGTCGGCTACCCGGTGCAGTTCCGCGTGATGGGCCCGGAGCACGGCCAAGTGCGCAAGATCGCCGACCGGGTGGAGGCGCTGGTGCGCAAACAGCCGTCGACGCTGCACGTCAACCAGAACTGGGGCGAGCAGGTCAAGGCGCTGCGGATAGACATCGACCAGGACAAGGCCAGCGCGCTGGGCCTCAGCTCGCAGCAGCTGTCTCAGCAGCTGCAGATGCTGATTTCCGGCTCAAGCGTCAGCGCCTACCGCGAGGGCGACCAGAGCATCGCCATCGTCGCCCGCCTCAATCCGGGCGAGCAGAAGAACGTCGCCGGCCTGGGCAATCTGATGGTGCAGACCGGCAGCGGCCGCTTCGTGCCGGTGTCGCAGATCGGCCACGTCCGCTACGAGCCGGAGGAAGGCATCATCTGGCGCCGCAACCGCCTGCCGGCGATCACCGTCAGCGCCGACGTGATGGACGGCGTGCAGGGCGCGGACGTGTCTGGCCAGCTCTGGCCTCAGATGCAAGCGCTGGAGCGGACGCTGCCGCTGGGCTACCACATCGAGGTCGGCGGCACACTGGAGTCCAGCGGCAAATCGCAAAAGGCGATCGCCGCGGTCGCGCCCTTGATGATTGTTGTAGTTCTGACACTCCTGATGCTGCAGTTGCAGAGCTTCCAGCGCACGCTGATGGTAGTGCTCACCGCGCCGCTCGGCATGATAGGCGTCACCCTGACGCTGATCTTGTTCCGCGCGCCTTTCGGCTTCGTCGCGATGCTGGGCGTGATCGCGCTGTCGGGCATGATCATGCGCAACTCGGTGATCCTGGTGGACCAGATCGAACACGACATCCGCGAGGGCATAGACCGCTTCGAGGCCATCGTCGGTTCCACCGTGCGCCGCTTTAGGCCCATAATGCTGACGGCATTGGCCGCCATTTTGGCAATGATTCCATTGACCCGCAGCACGTTCTGGGGTCCGATGGCGGTCGCCATCATGGGAGGGCTGCTGGTCGCCACCGTGCTGACCCTGCTGTTCCTGCCGGCGCTGTACGCCCAATGGTTCCGCGTCGGACGTAATGAACAGCGGCTCTCCGCCCAACCGCAAGAACAAGAGCACAAATGAAGAATCACCGCCTCCCCCTCATCGCCGCCCTGCTGATGTTAGGCGCCGCGCTGCCCGTCCAGGCATTCGATCTGGTCGGTGCCTGGCAGGCCGCCCGCGACTACAACGCCGACTTCGCCGCCGCCCGCGCCCAGCGCGACGCAGGCCAGGAAAAGGCGGTGCAGGGCCGCAGCCAGTTGCTGCCGCAGGCCAGCCTCAGCGGCAATTACAACTACAACAATCCGCTGCAGCCCAAGACGACGCAAGACGCCTATGGCCGGCCGGTTTCCGACATGCATTACGAAAACCACGGCTACAGCGTCAATATGCAGCAGCCGCTGTTCGACGTAGGCAAGTACACCGGCTACAAGAAGGGCAAGATCGGCACCGAACTGGCCGACACCACCTTCGACGCCGCCGAGCAACAGCTGATCCTGGACATCTCCCAGGCCTATTTCGACGTGCTGCGCGCCCAGGACACCCTGGCCGCCACCCGCGCCAGCAAGAAGACCTATCAAAACCTGCTGGAGCAGGCCAAGACCGCGTTCGAGGTCGGCACCGCCACCATCACCGACACCCACGAGGCGCAAGCCGGCTACGACGGCGCGGTGGCGCAGGAGATCAGCGACGCCAACAATCTGGAGCTGGCGCAGAACAATCTGAAACGCCTGACCGGTCTGGAGCCGGCCGGCATCCAGACAGTGCGCGACCAACTTCCGCTGGTGCCGCCCAAGCCCGCCGGCCTTGACGCCTGGGTGGACATGGCTCAGCGCAACAGCCTGAAGATCAAGGGCGCCGAGCAGAACCTGCAGTTGGCCGAGCAGACCATCACCGAGAAGCGCGGCAACCACCTGCCCACGGTCAACCTCACCGCCGGCTACAGCGACAACATCAGCAACCAGCCTGGCACCCTGCCCAGCGCGCAGCATACCCGCGGCAGCCAGGTGGGCGTCACCGTCACCCTGCCCCTGTTCGCCGGCGGCGGCATCAACTCCCAGGTACGCGAAGCCGTGGCCCTGCGCGACGCCGCGCGCGACCAGCTGGAGTCCACCCGCCGCCAGGTGAAGGAGGACGTGCGCAAGGCCTTTTTGGGCGTGACCAACGGCGCGGCGCTGGTGCGCGCGCAGCAACAGCTGCTGGTATCGGCCAAGAGCAAGGTGGAATCCACCCGCCTGGGCAAGGAAGTGGGCATCCGCACCAGCATCGACCTGCTGCAAGCCGAGCAGGCCTACTACACCGCTCTCACCACGCTGGCCAACGCCAAATACAGTTATCTGACCGCGCGCCTGGCGCTGGCCCAATCCGCCGGCCAGTTGCAGCCGGACACGCTGGGCGAGGTGAACCAGCTGATCGTGCGCTGAGCTCAAACACCACCCGATGAAACGCCTGTGCCGCTTCCGCCACAGGCGTTTAATTTTTTAATGCATCTGTGGCTTTTTGCTAAACACCCTCATAGAATGATCCGCTGACGCGCCGGCCATCCCGGCGCCATATCGACCCACCGCGGCGGCGCCACGATCGCCCGGCCCCGAGGAGATTTCCATGAGCCAGCAGCAACTGATGCAACGCAAATCCGACGCCACCCCGCGCGGCGTCGGCGTGATGTGCAGTTTCTTCGCCGAACGCGCCAAAAACGCGGAAGTGTGGGATACCGAGGGCCGGCGCTACATCGACTTCGCCGGCGGCATCGGCGTGCTCAACACCGGCCACCTGCACCCGAAAGTGGAAGCCGCGGTGGCGGAGCAGCTGTCCCGCTTCAGCCATACCTGCTACCAGGTGGTGCCCTATGAGTCCTACATCAGCCTGGCGGAAAAGCTCAACCAGCTGACCCCGGGCAGCCACGCCAAGAAAACCGCCCTGTTCACCACCGGCGCTGAAGCGGTGGAAAACGCGGTGAAGATCGCCCGCGCCGCCACCGGCCGCCCCGGCGTGATCGCTTTCGGCGGCGCCTTCCACGGCCGCACGCTGATGGGCATGGCGCTGACCGGCAAGGTGGCGCCCTACAAGCTGGGCTTCGGCCCCTTCCCCTCCGACGTCTACCACGCGCCGTACCCGAACGCGCTGCATGGCGTGTCGGTGCAGGACTCGCTGGCCGGTCTGGAAAAACTGTTCAAGTTCGACATCGACCCGGCGCGCGTCGCCGCCATCATCTATGAGCCGGTGCAGGGCGAAGGCGGTTTCTACGCCGCGCCGGCCGAATGGGTGAAGGCGCTGCGCGCGCTGTGCGACCGCCACGGCATCCTATTGATCGCCGACGAGGTGCAGACCGGCTTCGCCCGTACTGGCCAGCTGCTGGCCAGCGAGCATTTCGACGCGGTGCCGGACCTGATCACCATGGCCAAGTCGCTGGCCGGCGGCTTTCCGCTGTCCGCCGTCACCGGCCGCGCCGAAGTGATGGACGCGCCGGCGCCAGGCGGCCTGGGCGGCACCTATGCCGGCAATCCGCTGGCGCTGGCCGCCGCGCACGCCGTGCTGGACGTGATCGACAGCGAGAAGCTGAACGAGCGCGCCCAGCGCCTGGGCGGCGCGCTGAAGGAAAAACTGAACGGCCTCAAATCGGCCGTGCCGCAAATCGCCGAAGTGCGCGGCCTGGGCGCGATGATCGCCGTCGAATTCAACCAGCCCGGCAGCCACACCCCTGATCCGGATTTCGCCAAAAAAGTGCAGCAGCACGCGCTGGCCAACGGCCTGATCCTGCTGACCTGCGGCATCTACGCCAATGTGGTGCGCTTCCTGTTCCCGCTGACCATCGAAGACGACATCTTCGCCGAAGCGTTGGACAAGCTGGAGGCGGCGCTGAAGGCCTGATCGACCATCTACCTATGCGAGCGGTCCCGCCTGAAGGCGCGTCCGCTCGTTTGCTCAAGGAATACCCGATATGTTGAATCTGCAAGATCCCAAGCTGCTGCGCCAGCAATGCTATCTGAACGGCCAATGGCTGGACGCCGACAGCAGCCAGTCCATCTCCGTGCAAAACCCGGCCACCGGCGAAACCGTAGGCCAGGTGCCGAAGATGGGCGCAGCCGAAGCCGAGCGCGCGGTCGCCGCCGCCGCCCGCGCCTTCCCGGCCTGGAAGGCCAAGAGCGCCAAGGAGCGTGCCGCCATCCTGCGCCGCTGGTTCGACCTGATCATCGCCCACCAGCAAGACCTGGCGGTGATCTTGACCTCCGAGCAAGGCAAGCCGCTGGCCGAGGCCAAAGGCGAGATCGCCTACGGCGCCAGCTATATCGAGTGGTACGCCGAGGAAGCCAAGCGCGTCTACGGCGACATCGTGCCCGGTCCCGCCGGCGACCGCCGCGTGCTGGTGACCAAGGAGCCGATAGGCGTCACCGCCGCCATCACGCCGTGGAACTTCCCCAGCGCGATGATCACCCGCAAGGCCGCGCCGGCACTGGCCGCCGGCTGCACCATGGTGGTCCGCCCGGCCAGCCAGACGCCGCTGTCGGCGCTGGCGCTGGCCGAGCTGGCCGAACGCGCCGGCATCCCGCCGGGCGTATTCTCCGTCATCACCGGCGGCTCCAGCGAAATCGGCGCAGTGCTGACCGGCAGCGACACGGTGAAGAAATTCTCGTTCACCGGCTCCACCGAAGTCGGCCGCAAGCTGATCGCCCAATGCGCGGGCACGGTGAAAAAGGTGTCGATGGAACTAGGCGGCAACGCGCCCTTCATCGTCTTCGACGACGCCGACCTGGACGCGGCGGTGGAAGGCGCGCTGATCTCCAAATACCGCAACGCCGGCCAGACCTGCGTCTGCGCCAACCGCATCTACGTGCAGGATGGCGTCTACGACGCCTTCGCCGACAAGTTCGCCGCCGCGGTCGCCACGCTGAAAGTAGGCAACGGCCTGGAGGCCGGCGTCAGCCAGGGGCCGTTGATCGACCAAAACGCGGTGGCGAAGGTGGAAGAGCACATCGCCGACGCGCTGGCCAAGGGCGGCAAGCTGATCGCCGGCGGCAAACGCCACGCGCTGGGCCACACCTTCTTCGAGCCGACGCTGATCGCAGACGTCACCCGCGAGATGAAAGTGGCGCGCGAGGAAACCTTCGGCCCGTTGGCCCCGCTGTTCCGCTTCCAGACCGAGGAGGAGGCGATCCGCCTGGCCAACGACACCGAGTTCGGCCTGGCCAGCTACTTCTATGCCCGCGACGTCGGCCGCATCTTCCGCGTCGCCGAAGGCCTGGAATACGGCATGGTGGCGGTCAACAGCGGCCTGTTGTCCAACGAGGCTGCGCCGTTCGGCGGCGTCAAGCAATCCGGCCTCGGCCGCGAAGGCTCGAAATACGGCATCGAAGACTACCTGGAGATCAAATACGTGCTGCTGGGCGGGCTGGATCGCTGAGCCAATCGTCAACATTCGGCATGCAAAAGGCCATCTTCATGATGGCCTTTTTTGTTTCCCAATAAACTTTATTCAGCACTAACCCCCGCCCCGTCTGGCCCTATCCAAAGCCAAACGCTCATGCTCCTCATCACCCGGCTCCCACCCATCACGCTTCAACTCACGATATAGACGCTGATAAGTTTCCTCTTCATATTCCGGCGTGCATATATTCACTTCACTTGGCCGCCAATTTACCCGAGTCCTCCAACCATCGATATATTTCGGCATAGCATCACCGTGATATTCACCACAGGTATGCTTTACTTCATGACGCAAATCACGAACTGCAGAATGTTTGGCGATTAAAACTCGAGCCCAACGCATGTCTTGATCGAAGCTGGTACAGCCTTGCATAAATGCCCCCAGCAACCAAATCCATTTACTGACCCCACATGCTTCATGCAGCTCGCTAATGGATACTATCTTTGCATCTACCATTAGCCTAGGAAAGGGGGCGATTCTCCCCTCCATTGAGGTACTGCCGAAAGGATTAACTTTGCTACTGTACTCTTGGGCTAAAAGCCTCTCCCCCCAAAGCATGCAGAAGCAAACCAGAATAATTCTTGCTAAACAATGTTTCACGACGATGCTAAAAGTCGCGAATAGTACTATCTAGCCTTAAAAAAGAGAATTAAATTAATAGTGCATTGACACCAAAAATCCTTTTATTTTTTAAGATCACAAGTAATGAAATCAACAATCTAGTTTGATAGAAACAAGTGTCCCATTTCGAAAGCCAGAAACGCCAAAGCCCCGCCGGGTTAGGTCGGGGCTGCTTCGGAGGA
>NZ_JAJOHV010000098.1 GCF_021129175.1 Chromobacterium piscinae
CGCTGGCCGCGCTGGACCCGTCGCTGGAGTTCGCCGGCCTGCCGCAAGCCGACGCGCTGCGCGAGGCGCTGCGCCAGGGCGCGCTGGTGATGGAAGAAATGAAGCGCATCAAGGCGGGGAAAGCTGGCTGAGCGTCCGCCCTCATGCCATGATGAAAGCATCTCCAAACCACCCGCCTCCATCGCCATGTACAAGCACACGCCCCAGTTGCGCATCGCCCGCCCGGTCGGCAACCTCAACCTCAGCAAGGCGATGTATTGCGAAGGCCTGAATCTGCAGCAGCTGGGCAGCTTCAAGGATCATGAAGGTTTCGACGGCGTGATGCTGGGCCTGCCCGGCGCCGGCTACCATCTGGAATTCGTCGTCAGCCATCGCCACCCGGCGCACCCCAGCCCGACAGTTGAAGACCTGCTGGTGCTCTACCTTCCCGACCACGCCGAATGGGAGGCCGCCTGCGCCTGCATGCGCGCAGCCGGCTTTGCCCAGCAGCCCTCGGCCAATCCTTACTGGAATGTCCACGGCGCCACATTCGTCGATCACGACGGCTACCGCACCGTGCTGCAAAATACCGCCAGCCCCGTTTAAGCCAGCGACGCGGTCGGCGCCGATGCGCCCCGACTGCGCCCTGCCTTATTTCTGTGCCTGAGTCTCAATTCTTTCCAACAGGCCCGCCTTGCGCATTCTCTCAATGACCTTGTTGAATTCGGCGACCCACTTGTCCGCTCCCGACGCCTTGGAAAATCCAAACGCGGCGTAGGACAGCTTGCCGATCGGCACATCGGAAACGCCTATCGTTTCAGCGACGCCCTGCTGATTGACCAGATACTTCCCGACGTTGGAGTCTATGGTGGCGAGATCGATGCGGCCTGAGTCCATCATTTTCATCAAGGTGATGGAATCCGCCGCCCGTTCGATCGGATGGGCGGACTCGAATATCGCTTCCATTTCCTTGTCGACCACCGAGCCGATTTCCATTCCCAGGTGATGATCTTTCAGCGCCTGATAATCGGTCCAATCCACACGGCCGCGGAATGCGCTTTTTTTATAAAGGAAACAGTTGTACTGCCGCATGACGGGCAGGGAAAACGCCATGAACTGCTCCCGCTCAGGCGTCTTATATAGGGGAAGAATGCCATCCACCAGGCCATCCTTGGCCGCGCTCAGGCAACGCTTCCAAGGCAGTATCTTGACCGCGACCAGGATATCGAGTTGCTTGCCGATATCCTGCAGCAGCTTCACCTTGATGCCGCCGCTGGCCGCCTCGCCAAACTCGCCTATCGCATATGGCGGATATTTGTCGTAGCACAGCGTCAGCTTGCGGCTTTCCGCGTGCGCAAACCCAGCAATCAGCATAAAAACCGATAGCAGTACGCATTTGTACGCCATACACCTCCCGCCCATTCCACTGGGATGCCGGTGGCGGCTGACTAGAAAATCGTCGCCGCCAGCAAAAGCCATCCATTACAGGCAAGCCAGCCAATGCACTCGCTCACTGGCGCGCCATCTCATCCAGGCAGATCAAGCGCCTTAGCATCAAATCCAGTTCGCGCTGAGGCGCAGGATCGCCGCGAGCCCTTACTCCGCCACCGCCTCGCTCTCCTGCTGCAACCGCCACATTTCGGCGTAGCGGCCGCCCAAGTCCAGCAGCTCGCGATGGCTGCCCTGCTCCACCACCCGGCCGGCGTCGAGCACCAGGATGCGGTCGGCGTCGACGATGGTGGACAGCCGGTGGGCGATGATCAGCGTAGTGCGGTCGGCGGAGATGGCGGTCAGTTCGCGCTGGATCGCCTTCTCGGTGCGCGAATCGAGCGCGCTGGTGGCCTCGTCGAAGATCAAGATCGGCGGGTTCTTCAAGATAGTGCGCGCGATGGCGACGCGCTGCTTCTCGCCGCCGGACAATTTCAGCCCGCGCTCGCCGACCATGGTGTCGTAGCCGTCCGGCAGACTGCTGACAAAGTCGTGGATGTGGGCGGAGCGCGCCGCCTCGATCACTTCCTCGCGGGTGGCGCCGGGTTTGCCGTAGGCGATATTGTAGTAGACGGTGTCGTTGAACAGCACCGTATCCTGCGGCACGATGCCGATATGGGCGCGCAGCGAATCCTGCGTCAGCGCGCGGATGTCCTCGCCGTTGATCCTCACCGCGCCCGACGTGGCGTCGTAGAAGCGGAACATCAGCCGCGACAGCGTGGACTTGCCGGCGCCGCTGGCGCCGACCACCGCCAGCGTCTGGCCGGCGGGGATGGCGAAGTCCACATCATGCAGGATCTGCCGCTTGGATTCGTAGGCGAAGCCGACGCGCTCGAAACGTATCGTCGCGTTGCGTGCCGCCAGCGTCTTGGCGTCCGGCGCGTCCGCCACTTCCAGATTGACGCCCAGCAGCTTGAACATCCGTTCGATATCGGCCAGCGAATGCTTGATCTCGCGGTAGACGAAACCCAGGAAGTTCAGCGGCGCGTACAGCTGGGTGATGAAGGTGGCCACCAGCACCACGTCGCCCACCGTCATCCGGTGCGCCACCACGTCGCGCGCCGCCAGCACCATCACCAGCGTGACGCCGATGGCGATGATGGCGGCCTGGCCTGCGTTCAGCAGCGACAGCGATACCTGATTCTTGATCGCCGACGCCTCCCAGGCCTCCAGATTGCGGTCATAACGCTTGGACTCGTATTCCTCGTTATTGAAGTATTTGACCGTTTCGTAATTCAGCAGCGCGTCTATCGCCTTGGAATTGGCCTTGGAATCCAGGTCATTCATCGTGCGGCGGTAGACGGTGCGCCATTCGGTCACCAACAGCGTGAATGCGATGTATAGCCCGATGGTGCCCAGCGTCACCACCGCGAACTCCCACGAGTAGCGGTGCAGCAGGATGGCCGACACCATGCCGATTTCCAGCAGCGTGGGCAGGATGTTGAACACGGTGAAATTCAGCAGAAAGCCTATGCCCTTGGTGCCGCGCTCGATGTCGCGGCTCATGCCGCCGGTGTGCCGCTCCAGGTGGAAGCGCAGCGACAGTTTGAACAGGTGGCGGAACACATTGCGCGCCACGCTGCGCACCGCTCCCTGGATCACGCGGGCGAACACGGCGTCGCGCAGCTCGCCCAGCACGCCGGACAGCAGCCGCGCCACGCCGTAGCCGGTCAGCGCCAGCACCGGGATGGCCAGCAGCGTGGCCGGCACCGACAGCTGGTCGACGATGTCCTTCAAGTACAGCGGCACCGTCACCGCCCCTACTTTGGCCAGCACCATGCAGGCCAGAGCCAGGAAAACTCGCCACTTGAACGCCCACAGATAGGGCAGCAGGGTCTGGATGGTTTGCCAATCGTTGCGGCCGGACGGCGCCGGGCCGCTATGGGTGATACGCATAAATAAGGTTTGCCTGTGACTAAGACCTATCCCAAAGTGAAATAGCACTTCACTTCATAAAGGGGCGGACATCATGTGGATTCTGTTGCTGGAAGCGCTGGGAGCCGGCGGGCTCGCCACTTTCATCGTCTGGTGGACCTGGCCGCGCGACGACAAGGACCCTTCCTGTAAAAGCGATTAGTGCAGCACCCGCGGCGCCACCAGCGTCATTTCGGGAATGGACGCCTCGAAACGCTGGCCGTCGTCCGCCATCATCTGGTAGACACCCTTCATGCTGCCGTACGGCGTGGTGATGTGGGCCGCGCTGGAGTACTCGAACACCTGGCCGGGATCGAGATGCGGCTGCTCGCCCACCACGCCCATGCCGCGCACTTCCTGCACCTGCTGGTTGGCGTCGGTGATGATCCAGTGGCGGCTGATCAGTTGCGCCGGCTCGCTGCCGGTATTGGTGATGCGGACGCGATAGGCGAACACGTAAATATCATTGGCGACGCTGGACTGGTCCGCCACGTATTGCGGCTCCGCCCGCACCTCCATCTGGTAAAGTTTGTCAGCCATTTCGGCTTCTCCTGATTGATCTTGGTTTTCATTTTATCCGGCCAAACCGCTTTTGGCGCGGTAGAATGCCGGGCATTCCTCGTTTATCGATGTCAGAGCAATCGCCATGCGCACTTTCCGTATCGCCCCCAGCATTCTGTCCGCCGATTTCGCCCGCCTGGGCCAGGAAGTCAGCGATGTCATCGCCGCCGGCGCCGACATCATCCACTTCGATGTGATGGACAACCACTACGTCCCCAATCTGACCATGGGCCCGATGTTCTGCGAGGCCATCCGCCCCCACAGCAGCGCCCCGATCGACGTCCACCTGATGGTCAAACCGGTCGACGCGCTGGCCGCCGCCTTCGCCAAGGCCGGCGCGGACATCATCACCTTCCACCCGGAAGGCTCAGAACACATCGACCGCACGCTGGGCCTGATCAAGGATGCCGGCTGTAAGGCCGGCTTGGTGTTCAACCCGGCCACGCCGCTCTCTTACCTGGACCACGTGATGGACAAGCTGGACATGATCCTGATCATGTCGGTGAACCCCGGCTTCGGCGGACAATCGTTCATTCCGCACGCACTGGAAAAGATCCGGCAGGTTCGCCTGCGCATCGACGAATACACCGCCAAGCACGGCGGCGAAATCTGGCTGGAAGTGGACGGCGGCGTCAAGGTGGACAATATCGCCCAGGTGGCGGCCGCCGGCGCAGACACCTTCGTGGCCGGCTCCGCCATCTACGGCCAAAAAGACTACAAAGCCGTCATCGACGCGATGCGCGCCGAGCTGGCCCGCGTCCAAGTATAAGAGCGCAGCCTCCACCACCACTCTCCAAAGGGTAAAGCAATGCATGCATTCATCGTCACCGGCGCCTCGCGCGGCCTGGGTTACGCCATCTGCGAAACACTGCTGAGCGACGGCTACTTTGCCGTCGGCATCGCCCGCAACGCCGGTCCTGCGCTGGAAGGGCTGGCCGCCCGCCATCCCGAGAGGCTGCTGGCCGTCAACGCCGACCTAGCCGACGCCGCGCAAGCCGCCGCCTCGATTCACACCGCCTTGCAGCAGCTGCCGCTGCCGGAATGCGCGACGATCACGCTGATCAACAACGCCGGCTTGGTCACTCCCATCGCCCAGGCCGGCCATTATCCGACCGACGAGGTGGTCAAGGCTGTCGCCGTCAACGTCACCGCGCCGCTACTCACGACCGATGCGCTGCTGTCCGCCACCGATCACCTGCCGGCGCGCCGCCGCATCCTGAACATCTCGTCCGGCGCCGCCGCCAAGGCCTATCCGGGCTGGAGCGTGTACTGCGCCACCAAGGCCAGTCTGGACCACTTCAGCCGCAGCGTGGCCGTGGAGCAGGAAGGCAAGGCCAATCCGGCGCGCATCGTCGCGCTGTACCCTGGCGTGGTGGACACCGACATGCAGAGCAATATCCGCGCCAGCGACGAGGGTCAGTTTCCGCAGAAGGCCCGCTTCGACGCGCTGAAGTCCGACGGCGCGTTGAGCAGCCCGGGCGACGCCGCGCGCAAGATCGTCGACTATCTGGTTTCGCCGGCCTTCGGCCAGTTGCAAGTCGTAGACATCCGCGAGCTCTAGGCACTCCGCATCACCCATTCCGCCGCGGCCCGCCGGCCGCGGCAGCAAAGCAGGCACATGAATCTCAAGCACATCAAAGCCGTCGCCTTCGATCTGGACGGCACTCTGGTCGACTCCATTCCCGATCTAGCCGACGCCGCCAACGCGATGCGCGAGCATCTGGGGCTGCCTCCGCTTGATCCCGAGCGGATCAAGAGCCACGTCGGCGACGGCATCGCCAGCCTGGTGCACCGCGCCATCACCGACGAGCACCACGCCGAGGCCGACGGCCCGCTGTGGGAGCGCGGCTACCGTTTCTTCGTCCAGCGCTACAGCGAGCGCCTGGCGGTCCGCACCACGGTCTATCCCGGCGTGCTAGACGGACTCGCCCTGCTGCGCGCCCTCAAGCTGCCGCTGGTCATGGTCACCAACAAATCCGAACGCCTGGCCGTGCCATTAGCCGAGCAACTGGGCCTGCGCGACCTGTTCAGCCTGATCCTCGGCGGCGACACGCTGCCGGAGAAGAAACCATCGGCGCTGCCGCTCTTGCATTGCTGCCAGGTGCTGGGGATCCAGCCGCAGGAACTGGCGATGGTGGGCGACTCCGCCAACGACGTGGCCGCCGCCCGCGCAGCCGGCAGCGCGGCCATCGCCGTCAGCTACGGCTACGCCGACGCGTCCACTCTGGGCGCGGACCTGACGGTAAACAGTGTTGCCGAGCTCTACGATTTGATGAAGAATGACTGAATCCCGTCAACCCTGAAGGAACTCAAACGCCCATGGCCTTTCTTCCCTGCCCCGCCAGCTGGCGATGGCGTCGCCCGGCCCACGCCCCGCACGACCCCGCCCAAACTGACAAGACACAGGAAGAACCGCATGCAAGCGCAAGAGTTTGACCAGCTGGCCGCTGCCGGCTACAACCGCATCCCAGTCACCCAGGAACTGCTGGCCGATCTGGACAGCCCGCTGTCCATCTACCTGAAGCTCGCCAACCAGCCGTACAGCTACCTGCTGGAATCGGTGGTGGGCGGCGAGCGCCACGGCCGCTATTCCATCATCGGCTTGCCGGCCGATACCCGCTTGCGCGTCAATGGCCAGCGGGTGCAGGTGGAGTGCGGCGACAAGGTGATAGAGCGCCACGACGGCGACCCGCTGGCCTTCATCGAAGCCTTCCAGCACCGTTTCCGCATCCCCGAGCTGCCCGGTCTGCCGCGCTATTCCGGCGGCCTGGTCGGCTACTTCGGCTACGACACCATACGCTATGTGGAGCGCCGCCTGGCCGACGTCCAGAAGCCGGACCCGGTGGGCACGCCGGACATCCTGCTGATGCTGTCGGAAGAAATCGCTGTGGTGGACAATCTGTCCGGCAAGCTCTACTTGGTGGTCTACGCCGACCCCGAAGTGCCCAACGCGCTGCAGAAAGCCAAGGCGCGGCTGGCCCAGCTGCGCGCCAAGCTGCGCGAGCCGCTGGCCATCCCGCTGTCGCTACCCCAGCCCCATGAAGGCGAGGCGGTGTCGGAATACGGCGAGGACGCGTTCAAAGAAGCCGTGGCGTCCTGTCAGCGCTATATCCACGACGGCGACATCATGCAGGTAGTGCTGGCCCAGCGCATGCAGCAGCCCTACCACGGCTCGCCGATCGCGCTGTACCGCGCGCTGCGCAACCTCAACCCGTCGCCATACATGTTCTTCTATCATTTCGACGACTTCCACGTGGTGGGCGCATCGCCGGAAATCCTGGTGCGCCGCGAAGGCGAAACCGTGACCGTGCGCCCGATCGCCGGCACCCGCCCCCGCGGCCATAGCCGCGAGCAGGACGAGGCGCTAGCCGCCGAGCTGCTGGCCGATCCCAAGGAAATCGCCGAACACGTGATGCTGATGGACCTGGGCCGCAACGACGTCGGCCGCGTCGCCGACATCGGCACCGTGAAGATCACCGACAATATGGCGATCGAGCGCTATTCCCACGTGATGCACATCGTGTCCAACGTGGAGGGCCAGGTGGACCGCAAGATCAGCAATATCGACGTGATCAAAGCCACCTTCCCGGCCGGCACGCTGTCCGGCGCGCCCAAGGTGCGGGCGATGCAGATCATCGACGAATTCGAGCCGACCAAACGCGGCGTCTACGGCGGCGCGGTGGGCTACCTGGGCTTCAACGGCGATATGGACCTGGCCATCGCCATCCGCACCGCGGTGCTGAAGAACGGCATGCTCTACGTGCAGTCCGGCGCCGGCATCGTCGCCGATTCGGTGCCGCAATCGGAATGGCAGGAAACACAGAACAAGGCGCGCGCGGTGCTGCGCGCCGCCCAGATGGTGCGGGACGGGCTGGACGCCTGACCTTTCCAACACAAAACGCCGGCTCATGCCGGCGTTTTCTTATGCATCCAGATCCCTGCCCACCCGCCAAGACAAAGGCAGCGTCAACAACAGAAAGGCCGCCAGCGCCAGCATCGCCACCGGCACGCCGGCGAGATCGCCCAGACGGCCGAACAGCACCGGCGACAATGCGCCGCCACCTATCGTGCCGGTGTAGAACAAGGCGAACGCATGTTCCCGCCCAGTGGCATCGGCCAGCTCCGGCACGGTGCCGTACAGCACCGATGAAGTGCCATTCAGCGCCAAGCCCAGCAAGGGCAGCATCGCCATGGTTCCAAACAGCGGCAGCGCCAGGCTCATCGCAATCAGCAATGCGGTCATCCCCTCGGTCAGCCATACCGTTTTGACCATGCCGACGCGCGCGCCCAGATAGCCGCAGAACAGCTTGCCGAACGCGCCGCCGACGAACAACAGCGACAGCGCCAAACCAATGCCCGCAGTACCCGCCCCCTTGCTCTGCAGCAGGAAGGGGAGAAAAGTCAGAAAGCCCATCCGCGCCGCGCTGTCTATCGCCCCGGTGGCCAGCAAGGCGCGCAAGCCGCCCCTCGAGCCCTTGCCCGCCGCCCGCGCCGCCGACTTTGCCGCGGCGCTTGGCAAACGGTCCGGAATCAGCCGCCACAGCACCCCGGCCGCCGCCAAGCCCAGCAGACCCATCAGGCTGACGCTGAGCCGCCAGCTCGCCATCGTCAGCAGCAAGCCTGTCAACGCCGGGATCAGCGTCTTGCCGATATCGCCGGCGAAATTGTATTGCGCCAACGCCTGCCGCGAGCCGCCGCCGGCCTCATGGCTATCCGCCACCAGCGAAGACGCCAGCGGATGCTGGACGCTGGCGCCCAGGCCGCCCAGCGCCAAGGCCAGCAGCAGGACCGCCAGGCCACCCGCCTGGCCGGCCAACAGATAGGCCATGCCCGCCAGCGCGGTGCCGCCAACCAGCATGCGCTTGCGCCCCCAGCGCCTGGCCAAGCGGCTGGCCAACAGCTGGAAGCCGGCCATCGCGCCGGAATACGCGCCGCGCAGCAAGCCCACCATCGCGTAGCCGATGCCGAATTGCGCCTGCCAGATGGGCAGCAGCACGTAGACCAGGTCGGTCAGGCCGTCGTGGACCGCATGGGCGCCGCTTGCGGCCAGCAGCGCGCGACGACGCGAGCGCATGTCTTCGCTTGCCGCCTCGGCGCCCAGAACGGCGGGTTTGGGATCATTCATTGAGATGACGCTTCGATTTCCATGCGGACCATTCTAGCGTCACGAAACACAAACGTCATACTCAAGAAGAACGTCGTCTGCAGATTGCCCACGCCGCCATCCACTCGCGGCTAGCCGCCCAGCATGTAGCTGGACTCGTCGAAAGCCAGGAACACCGCCGCCATGGCCAGTTCCTCCTGCTACTCCAGGCCAGCGGCGCCAGCTTGCGCATCTGCTCCTGCAGCGCCGGCAATTCGTCATCCGGCATGCCCAGCTTGCGAAAGCCGGCGTTTGGGCCAGCCCCGGCGACAAGCCATTGACGCAACCCACGCAGCCTCTTTATGGCCATTAGTATGCAATGTATAGTAGGTATTGAATTGATACCCATGATCCATCATGACTTTGAAAAATCAGCAGGAAACCGCCTCAGCCAGCACCTGTCCGATGCTGCAATTCATCGACCTGATCGCCGGAAAATGGGCGATTCCCATTCTTTACCGCCTGATCGTGATGGACCGCCCAGTACGCTTCGGCGAACTGCAGCGCGCGGTCGGCACCATCACCCAGAAGGAACTCACCCGCCAGCTGCGCGCTTTCGAACAGCGCGGCCTAGTGCGGCGCACGGTTTACGCCGAGGTTCCGCCCCGCGTCGAATACCAGATCACCACGCTGGGCAGCACGCTGCAGCAACCGCTGCAGCAACTAGCGGGGTGGATGGAGCGCTATGGCGACCAGCTGAACCGCAGCGCCTCATGAACAGGCGCGACACGACAGGGCAAAGCCGAATTCCGGGGGTGACGGCGACCGCGGACTATGGGGTATAGTGTTGGCAACCCGCAATCATGCATGCCGTCTGTCCTGCGCAGAAAAGCCGGGCAAGATATCTGGTGCCGCAGCAAAATTTAAAATTCAACAATGAATTCAAAAGGTTAATCATTCAATGCTATTGATGATCGACAATTATGATTCCTTCACCTACAACCTGGTGCAGTACTTCGGCGAGCTGGGCCAGGACGTGAAGGTGTTCCGCAACGACGAAATCACCCTGCAGCAGATCGAAGAACTGAAGCCAAAATACCTGGTGGTCTCTCCCGGCCCCTGCACGCCCAACGAAGCCGGCGTGTCGGTGCCCGCCATCCTGCACTTCGCCGGCAAGCTGCCCATCATGGGCGTGTGCCTGGGCCACCAGGGCATTGGCCAGGCTTTCGGCGGCAAGGTCGTCCACGCCAAGCAACTGATGCACGGCAAGGTGTCGCCGGTCAGCCATCTGGATAAGGGCATGTTCCATGGCCTGCCCAATCCCGTCACCTGCACCCGCTATCATTCGCTGGTGATCGAACGCGAAACGCTGCCGGACTGCCTGGAAGTCACCGCCTGGACCGACGATGGAGAAATCATGGGCGTGCGCCACAAGACGCTGCCGATCGAAGGCGTGCAGTTCCACCCGGAATCCATCCTCACCGAGCATGGCCACCGCATGCTGGACAACTTCCTGAAGGAATTCGCCTGATGCGATTGACGCCGCTGCTGTTCGGCGTCTTGCTGGCCTCCCCCGCCTGGTCCGGCGCGCTGGACGACTGCGAGCAAAGCAAGGCCGACACTCCGGCCGTCGCCGCCTGCCTGCAGCAACGCCACAGCGAGACGGGCCGCCAGCTGACCGCCCAAGAAGACAGGGCGCTGGATGCGATGCGCAAGCTTGACGCCGCCACCGACGGCCGCTTCCACGCCGCGCGCGAACTGCGCCGCGCCCGCCAGTCTTACCGCGACTACCGCCGCCAGCACTGCGACTGGGTGGAAGCCAGCTACGCCAGCGGCAACGGCGCGGCCCGCGCCCGGCTGGCCTGCGAAATCGACCTCGACACGCAAAGGCTGGCCGACCTCGCCCGCCACAGCTGATAGGAAATCCAGATGATCACCCCGCAAGCGGCGCTAAATCGCCTGATCGACGGCAACGAACTGTTCTACGAAGAAATGCTGGCGTTGATGCGCCAGATCATGCGCGGCGAACTGACGCCGGCGCAAACTTCGGCCATCCTCATCGGCCTCAGGGTCAAGGTGGAGTCCGTATCGGAAATCGCCGCGGCCGCCACCGTGATGCGCGAATTCTCCACCCACGTGCCGGTGTCCAACCGCAACCATCTGGTGGACACCTGCGGCACCGGCGGCGACAAGTCCCACACTTTCAACATCTCCACCACCGCGGCCTTCGTCGCCTCGGCCGCCGGCGCGCGCGTGGCCAAGCATGGCGGCCGTTCGGTATCGTCCAGCTCGGGCAGCGCCGACGTGCTGGAGCTGCTCGGCGTCAACCTGCAGCTGACGGCGGAACAGGTCGGACAATGCCTGGATGAAATCGGCCTGGGCTTCATGTTCGCCCCCAACCACAACAGCGCGATGAAACACGTGGCGCCGATCCGCAAGGAGCTTGGCGCGCGCACCATCTTCAACATCCTGGGGCCGCTGACCAATCCGGCCGGCGCCGACAACCAGCTGATGGGCGTGTTCCACCCCGACCTGGTGGGCATCCAGTCCCGCGTGCTCAAGCAGCTGGGCAGCAAGCACGTGATGGTCGTCCACGGCAGCGACGGCCTGGACGAATTGACACTGTCCGGTCCCAGCATGGTGGCGGAACTCAAGAATGGCGAGATACTGGAATACCAGCTGGAGCCAGGCGAGTTCGGCCTCGCCGCCTGCGAGCTGAAAGACCTGCGCGCCAACACCGCCGAACAGTCCCGCGACCGCCTGCTATCCGTATTGGACGGCCAGCCGGGACCCGCCCGCGACATCGTGCTGTTCAACGCCGGCGCGGCGATTTACACCGCCGATATCGCCCCAAGCCTGGCCGACGGTGTTAACATTGCGCGCGAAGCCTTGGACAGCGGCAAAGCCAAGCAGAAATTACAGCAGCTGGTCGCCTTGAGCCGGAAGCTCGGCGGCTGACTCCCCAGCGGGGCGGCGCACCTCCGCCCTCCAACCTCATATCGCGTCAAAGCCATCATGAACAAAATATCCAAAGATATCTTCAAAGCGTATGACATCCGCGGCATCGTCGGCAAAACCCTGACCGCCGCCGTCGCGCGGCAAATCGGCCAGGCCGTGGCTTCGGAAGCCATCGCCCGCAAGGTCAAGGCCATTGTGATCGGCCGCGACGGCCGCCTGTCCGGCCCCGAGCTGAGCGAGGCGCTGGCCGACGGCATCCGCGCCGCCGGCGTGGACGTGATCGACGTCGGCCGCGTCGCCACCCCGATGCTGTACTTCGCCGCCCACCAGCTGGGCACCCTGTCCGGCGTGATGGTGACCGGCAGCCATAACCCTCCCGACTACAACGGCTTCAAGATGATGCTGGCCGGCGATACCCTGGCCGGCGAGGACATCCAGAAACTCTACCAGCGCATCGTCGACAGCAACTTGGCCGAAGGCGAAGGCGGCTACCGCACCGAAGACATCGCGGAAGCCTATCTGGAACGCATCACCTCCGACATCAAGCTGGAACGCCCGCTGAACATTGTGGTGGACAGCGGCAACGGCGTCGCCGGCGCGTTCGGCCCGCTGCTGTACCGCCGCCTGGGCTGCAAGGTGCGCGAGCTATTCTGCGACGTGGACGGCAATTTCCCGAACCACCACCCGGACCCAGCCAAGCCGGAAAACCTGAAGGACCTGATCGAGGCGCTGCAGAAGACCGACGCCGAGATCGGCCTGGCCTTCGATGGCGACGGCGACCGCCTGGGCGTGGTCACCAAGGACGGCAACATCATCTGGCCGGACCGCCAGCTGATGCTGTACGCGGCCGACGTGCTGGACCGCAATCCCAAGGCCAAGGTGATCTTCGACGTCAAGTCCACCCGCCTGCTGAAGCCCTGGATCAAGAAAAACGGCGGCGTGCCGGTAATGGCGCGCACCGGCCACAGCTTCATCAAAGCCAAGATCAAGGAAACCGGCGCGCTGCTGGCCGGCGAGATGAGCGGCCACGTGTTCTTCAAGGAGCGCTGGTATGGCTTCGACGACGGCATCTACACCGGCGCCCGCCTGCTGGAAGTGCTGTCCCGCGTCGAAGACCCGAGCGAACTCCTGAACGCACTGCCCAATGCCGTCTCCACGCCCGAGCTGAACCTGAAAATGGCCAAGGAAGGCGAGAACCACGCGCTGATCTCCAAACTGCAGGAATCCGCCAAGTTCGACGGCGCCGAAGAGGTGAACACGCTGGACGGCCTGCGCGTCGAGTACAAGGATGGCTTCGGCCTGGCCCGCGCATCCAACACCACGCCGGTGATCGTGCTGCGCTTCGAAGCCGACACCGAAGAGGCGCTGGAGCGCATCAAGGGCGACTTCCGCCGCGTGCTGGCCACCGCCACCGACGCCAAGCTGCCGTTCTAAGCCTGCCGCGACCGCGACTGGCGGTCGTGTGGAAATAGCTGTCAGGGGACATGGTGCATCCATGTCCCCGTTGCATTGAAAGGAAATCCATGTACCAACTGGCCGCCAGCCACTTCACCACCGCGCGCGACCTGCTGCGCTTCGCCGTGTCGCGCTTCAACGAGGCCGAGCTCACCTACGGCCACGGCACCCACAACGCGCACGACGAAGCGGCCTACCTGATCCTGTCGGCGCTGCAACTGCCGATCGATACGCTGGAGCCCTATCTGGACGCCCGGCTGCTACCCGAGGAAGTGGAACGCGTGGTGGAGCTGATCCGCCGCCGTGCCGAGGACAAGGTGCCGGTCGCCTACCTGACCAACGAGGCCTGGCAGGGCGAGTTCAACTTCTATGTCGACGAGCGCGTGCTGGTGCCGCGCTCCTTCATCTACGAACTGCTGGGCGAGCCGCTGGCGCCGTGGATCGAACATCCGGAACTGGTGCACCGCGCGCTGGACCTGTGCACCGGCTCCGGCTGCCTGGCCATCCAACTGGCCAGCCACTATCCGGACGCCGAGGTCGACGCCGTCGACATCTCGCTGGACGCGCTGGAAGTGGCGGCGATCAACGTCGAGCACTACGGCCTGCAGGACCGCGTCAACCTGATCCACACCGACATGTTCGAGGGGATTGAGGAAAAGTACGATCTGATCATCTCCAACCCACCCTACGTCGACGCCGAATCGGTGGAGGAGCTGCCGGAAGAATATTTGCACGAGCCGGAAATCGCGCTCGGCTCCGGCGAGGACGGCCTGGACGCCACCCGCGAAATCCTGCGCCGCGCACCGGAATTCCTGAACGAGCGCGGCGTGCTGCTGGTGGAAATCGGCCACAACCGCGACATGCTGGAAGAGTGCTTCCCCTCCCTGCCCTTCATGTGGATGGAAACGCAGAGCGGCGATGGCTTCGTCTTCCTGCTGACGCGCGAAGACATAGTAAACGCTGCGATCTAATCAGATCGAAAAGCCGCCAATCCAAAGGGTTTGGCGGCTTTTTCACGCCCCTCCATTTCGCACCTCTTGCCAAGAGCAAAAGACCCACGAAAAAAAGCCCCACTAAGGGGCTTTTTGCTAGCAGCAATACTTAGAGCGGCTGAATGCCAGATGCTGCCGGACCCTTTTGGCCCATCGCTCTGGTGTAGCTCACTTTTTGGCCTTCATGCAGCGACTTGAATCCATCGGCGCGAATTTCAGAAAAATGAGCGAACAGATCATCACCACCATTATCAGGGGTAATGAAACCAAAACCTTTTGCGTCATTGAAGAATTTAACGGTACCAGTTTCCATAATGCACTCCTTGTGTCGGTAAGGGCATAAAATTGCCAAAGGCATGATAATCAAGGAATAGATAAGGAAACAATGAAGACCAATTGGGTGGGCAACGAGGTATCGATAGATATGACGCTTGAAAATCTTGCATCTCAATTTTGCACAGATTACTTTTCAATTGTCAACAAAATTTGTGATCTTGAAAAATGTAGGCTTACCGCACTCACGACGAATTGCATAAATAGCTTTACAATCCATTGAAACAGAGTAGGCCTATTTCCTTACCTACCAAGCTCGTACTCGAGCCTTTTTATTTATTTATGGCGTTTACCAACCCCTCCATGATGTCGCCTTGCTTATTCCATGGCCACGGATAGCGCTATGTTGGGGCAGTAGCCTCCTAGTGATGTCTACGATGGTAGATCCAAGCTAACTTGTGGTGCGTGTTGATGTGCTCAAGAAACAAGCAAGCACCTGTTGTGGAGCGGCATTTACATGCCAAAACAGTGGCATGTTTGTGGAAATAATCATAAATAGAAAAGAAAATTCATTTCTTATAAATATTTAAAAAATCAACCGCTTTTAGAAGCTACCAGCCGCTCTTACCATCCCCCCTGGGCCGATATGGATCAAAGTGCTTATCCAGATGACTGACGAAGGCCCGGACTTTCGCCGACAGGTTGTTCTTCATCGGATAGACCGCGTGAATGTCGGCTGCCGGAAACCGCCAATCACCTAGCACTTCGCGCAGCCGTCCCGAGCGAAGATAAGGCGCGACATTCCATTCCGAGCGCAGCAATATCCCCAGCCCCCGCAGCGCCCAGTTGACCGCCGCTTCTCCATCGTTGGTCGAGACCGTCCCGCGAACCTTCACATTGGCTTGCGCGGCCCCTGAATGCAGGTGCCAGGCGCCGTAGGTCTCATCACTCTCCCGGATCACGATACAGCGGTGGCGCTGCAGATCCATCGGGGAAACCGGGACGCCGAAACATTCCAGATAAGCGGGCGATGCGCATAGCAGACGGCGATTGCTGGCAATTTTCCTGGACGTGACGCGAGCGTCGGGCATTTCGCCGAAGCGGATGCAGACATCGAACCCTTCTTCGATCAGATTGGCAGGGCGGTCGGACAGGGATAACTGGACGTCGACATCCGGATAAATCTCCACGAAATCCGCGATGGCCGGGGCGATGAATTGCCGGCCAAAACCGAAAGTCGCATTGACGCGCAGCAACCCTTTCGGGATGGATTGGGCGCTGGCAAGCCTTTGCTCCAGCTCCTCCAGATCCCCCAGAATCTTTTTCCCCTCAGCCAGATACAACTCGCCTTCATACGTGATTGCCGTCCGTCTCGTCGTGCGGTTCAGCAACCGGATGCCGAGCCTCGCCTCAAGATTGGCCAAGCGCCGGCTGACGGCGGCGGTGGATACGCCAAGCTCTTGCGCCGCGCCGGACAAGGTGCCCGCCTTCACCACTTCCAGGAAAAAAGCGACGTCGGATACAGAGTTCATTTTTGCGTTTAAGTTAAAAAAAGTTTGATATTTCAATTATTGTACAGAAATTTGCAATCCACTAACTTGCCTTCCAAGGAAGCCGCCTCGCTTTCAGACTCACCGGGAGACACGCATGGCCGCATTGCAAACCCCACCCCAAACGCTTTATCAGAAGCTGGTCGAAACCCACACGGTGGCGCAGTTGGATCCGCAGAACGTGCTGCTCTACGCCGATCTGCACATCGTGAACGAATACACCAGCCCGCAAGCGTTCGCTGGCTTGACCGAGGCCGGCCGCGGCGTCTTGCGGCCCAGCCAGAACGTGGCGGTGGTCGACCACATCATTCCCACTCACCCGGTGGCGATTCGCATCATCGAGGAGCCGGACCCTGCCCTTCAGGCCTCGAATCTGAAGAAGAATTGCGACTTCCACGACATCCCGCTGTTCGATGCCAACGACCGCTTCCAGGGCATCGAGCATGTGATCGCGCCGGAACTGGGCATGATTCGCCCCGGCATGGTCGTCCTCTGCGGCGACAGCCACACGACGACCTATGGCGCGCTGGGGGCGCTGGGCTTCGGGATCGGTACCTCGGAGGTCGGGCATGTGCTGGCGACCCAGACCCTGGTGTATCGCCTCGCGCAAACCATGCGCATTCATGTAACCGGCCGCTTGCCGCCTGGGACGACCGCCAAGGATTTGATTCTGCTGATCATCAACCGGATAGGCGCCCACGGCGCGCGCGGCTACGTGGTCGAGTTCTGCGGCGAGGCCATTGAGTCGATGACAGTCGAGGCGCGGATGACGCTGTGCAATATGGCCGTCGAGGCCGGCGCGCGCGGCGCGCTGATCGCGCCGGACGAGCGCGCGCTTGAATACGTCACGAACCGTTGTCCGGATCTGGCCGGTGCGACACTGGAAGCCGCGAAGGCCGACTGGCGCGCCCTGCGCAGCGACGTCGGCGCCCCATTCGACCTTGAGCTCGAATTCCAGGCCGGCGACGTCGAGCCCTATGTGACATGGGGCACCAGCCCCGACCAATCCATTCCGATCAGCGGCCGCGTCCCCTCTGCCGCGTCGGCGCCGGAGGGGTCTGAGCGGCTCACCATGCAGCGGGCGCTGCGCTATACCGGCCTGGCCGAAGGCGCCCAACTGGAAGGCTTGCCCGTCCAGCGCGTCTTCATCGGCTCTTGCACCAATGCCCGCATCGAGGACTTGCGCGCTGTCGCGGAGATCGTGCGCGGACGCAGCGTGGCCCCTTCGGTGCGCGCCATGATCGTGCCGGGCTCAGGCGAAGTGCGCCGCCAGGCCGAACAGGAAGGGTTGGCGCAGCTCTTCATCGAGGCCGGCTTTGAATGGCGCCAACCCGGCTGCTCCCTATGCCTGGCCATGAACGACGACATCCTCAACCCCGGCGAACGCTGCGCCTCCACCACCAACCGCAATTTCGAAGGCCGCCAAGGCCGGGACGCGATCACCCACCTGATGAGTCCGGCCATGGCCGCCGCCGCCGCCGTGACCGGATACATCACCGACGTCCGCAAATTGGGAGTCCGAGCATGACCGTTCACACCCGAATCGAAGGCATAGCCGCGCCATTGCCGATTGCCAATCTGGATACCGACCAGATCATGCCCAAGCAATTCCTGCGCCGCATCGACAAGGCGGGCCTGGCCGAAGGCCTGCTATACGACATGCGCTTCGGCTCGGATGGAACTCCCCGGCCCGAGTTCGTTCTCAATCGGCCGGAATACGCCGCGGCCAGGATACTGGTCTCCGGCCCCAATTTCGGCTGCGGATCCAGCCGCGAGCACGCGGTCTGGGGCCTGCGGCAATACGGCATCCAGGCGGTGATCGCGCCAAGCTTCGGCGAGATTTTCTATTCGAACGCGATGAACAACAGCCTGATGCTGGTGGCGCTGGCCGAAGCCGATGTCGAGGCCATTCTGGCCGACGTCTCCGCGCCGGAAAACAGCCTGGTCGCGATCGATATCGCATCCATGACGGTGCGAAGCAAGAGTTTGACGGCGCCTTTCTCGCTGTCCGAGCGCCATCGCCGGATGTTCCTCGAAGGCCTGGACATGATAGGCGCGACCTTGGCCATGCAAGACCAGATCCACGCATTCGTCGCCAAGCATTGGCGACAACGGCCCTGGCTGAAAGACATCGCCTCCATGACAAAAAACCGTTTGGCGTAAGCGGGGCGCCTGCCAGGGCACCAATAACAAGCGGGCCATCCACAAGTAGGAAGCCAGCGCGCTAAGTGCCAGCCTTGATATGCCAACGGTTGAAGTACCTTTTCAGCTTGACGCCAATGAACGCCAGCAGAGAAGGCCAATTGCGCAAGAACCGTTTCGATGGACTCACTGATCACAGGGTTAGCGGATAGATAGTCGGCCAAGTCGGATTGAAAAGTCAGATCAACGATGAGCTGGCGGCACTCTATCTCAAGGGCTGCTCGAAGCGAATCGACCAGCCAAGCGGCTGCCAGCCCACGCGAAGCAAGTAGCTCAAATAACTGTTTGTCAAAATCGTTCTCAGATTGCGCCACGGCTTCACTTACGCGAATTGGGACCTGCGGCTGTCAGAGGTGGAATACACCGGCCTACATGGCCTTTCAAACAGGCCCAAACCTTGCGCCCCTCGGATGAGACGTTGAACTATAGCCCTAACTTCTGTCCTCCATACCTTCATCGATTTTTCTTGAAGTTCTGCCTTCAGCCTCATACACGTCGACAGCGGAACAGCCGCGCCCCGCACTCACGACCAGTCCGGCTTCAACACCATCAGGAAATACACAACCAGCATCGCGCAGAAGGCCGGATAGCCCAGACACTCCCAGATCCGGGCGAAACGCCAGTAGCGCGTCGGCAACGCCTGGCCGGCCTCCTCCGCGTCGCGCGCCATGCCCGCCATCCGGATCTGCAGCCACACCACCGGCAGCCAGCACGCGCCGGCGAACAGAAACAAGCCGATCGCCCAAGCCAGCCAGGACATGGATAACGGCCAGCCGGCCTGATGCGCCAGCCACAGCCCTGACAAGGACTGGAAAACCACCGCCGGCGTGGTGAGCCACCAATCGGCCCGCACCACCAGCCTCGCCACTTCGGCCTGCGCCGCCACCTTGCCGCCGCGATTGGCGAAGAACATGTAGAAAGCCGAACCAAAACCGGCGCCCACCATCAGCGTGGCGGACAGAATGTGCAGGGTCTTGACGATCAAATAGGCATTCATGATTTTTCCTCCCGATTGGTGCCCAGCCACAGCAGCATCGCCAAGATGGGCAAGTTCTTCACCAGCGGCGCGAACGGATGCAGCCAGTTCTCCGGCAAGGCCACCACCACCACCACGCTGTAAAACAGCACGACCAGGGCCTGTGACCTCCACGCCCAGATGCTGGGCCGCCAGGCTATCCATGCCGCGAACGACACGTCCAGCGCGCAGGACGCAAGAAACAGCGGTCCCAGCGCAGCCTGCGGCAGGCCCAGCCGCGCCAGCATGGCGAGCGACTCATCCCAGGCCGTCAGCGGCGGCTGCACGCCGCTCCACAGCCACAAAGCGGCCAACGACAGCTCCACCATCCGTCGCGAGACTTTCATATCGCCTCCCCGAATTGTCTGAACGACAGCGGCGAACGGCCTAGCAGCGCGGCAAAGGCGGCCGGGTCCGCGGTCGAGCCTTGGCGCAGCATGCGCAGGCTATCGCGGTCCAGCAGACTGCCCGGGATGCGGCCGCAGCAAGAGGCCAGGCCATCCGCCAACCAGCCGGGCAAGGCCTGGACCCGCTCTATCGGCCCCAGGCCCTGCAAGCTGCGCAGCCGCCGCAGATAATCGGCCAGCGTCGCCTCCTCCGCGCCGACAAAATCCACCGCGCCGCGAACCCTGCCTTCGATCAGCCGATGCAAACCGTCGACCACGTCAACCGCCGCCACCGGCTGGATCGGCTGCCGGCCGCCATCGGGCAAAAACCATAACGGCAGCCGCGCCAAGCGCATCAGCAGGCGGCTGCTGGCGCCGTCAATGCCATACACCAGCGAAGGCCGCGCGACAGCGACATCCAGTCCGCCACCCAGCAGCGCCGCATCACCCCTGCCCTTGCTGGCCAGGAACAGCGTGGCAGCATCCGGCGCGGCGCCCAAGGCCGACAATTGCACCCAACGCCGGACACCGTATTTTTTCGCCACCCCGGCCAGACACAACGGACCATGATGGTGAACAGCCTCCAATCCGCCGGACCGTCCTTGACGAAATACCCCGGCCAGATTGGCGACCGCCTCCGTCCTGTCAAGCCAGGCCGCCCAATCCTGATCCGGGCGCGCCAGGTCCAATTCGGCGCGAGACGGCGCCAACAGCTCATGTCCCGCCTCGATCAGCCTGGTCGCCAGGCTCCGGCCAATAAACCCGTTGCAGCCCAACAGCAGTATCTTCATTGCGACGCTCCGGCATGATCGGCGATAGCTGTCGGCGCCGATTCAGCAGCCTTAGGCCGGCTGAAGGCCACCTGGCGCCACACCAGCCGCACCAGCACCAATAACTGCGCCACCACGCCGATCAACGCCCACTTCAAGATTTCGCGAATATCCAGCCACAGAGACGCCGACGCCTGCTCAGGCGCCAGCAACAACACCGTCAGCAATGGCGTGGCCAATACCAGCAACAGAAAGGTCCGGCTCCAGAACGGCGCGCCCTCGCCGCTCTCGCACAGGGCTAGCGTGACCTGCCGTAAAGGATCGGCCAGCAAAAACCAGCACAACATGCTGCAAAGCGCCGGCACCAAAATCATGACGATGACGAATCCGCTCATGGCAATCTCCTTTATTTCTGAAATTTCTGTCAAAACAGAAATTAATGGTTAAAATTTTTTGCTTCTTCTACCCCAGCCGGCTGGCCATCGTTCGCATCCGAGCCGGCGCCTTCCCGGCTCGGGGACTCAATCGTCTGTTCCCGGCTTGCCTCGGCCCAGCAGCTTCTGGATACCCGCCCCCATCTTGAGCACCTTGCTCAGCGTGGAAGTGGACAGCCTCAACATCTCGCGCGTCCAGGCGGTCAAGGTATCCATGAACTGCCAGGTATTTTTGATCCGCTGCTGAGCCAGCGCGCTTTCCAGGGAAAAGTCCGGGCTATCCATGCATTCGCGCAGCACCTGCAAGGTCGGTTCGATCTCGCGCCGCTGGCGCTCGGCGACGATGATGCGGAACAATTCCCAAACATCGCCGGAGGTTTCAAAGTGGTCGCGCCGATCCCCCAACACATGGGCGTTGCGGATCAGTTTCCAGCCTTGCAGCTCCTTCAGGCTGTTGCTGACATTGGAGCGGGCGACGTTCAGCGTCTCCGCCAGCTCCTCCGCGCACATCGCGCGGCCGCTGATGTACAGCAGCGCGTGAATCTGGGCGACAGTTCGATTGACGCCCCAGCGGGTGCCCATCTCGCCCCAGTGAAGCACGAATCTTTGGCTTACAGGTGTCAGTTCCATGCCTGATAAGATATTTATTTCTGAAATTTCTGTCAATAGAGAAATTTATTGAATGTAAAAAGGCATGGCTACCGCCATGCCCTGTCCGCTAGCTGGCCAGCGCCTCCGGTTTTGACGGTGTGGCAAGTGGCTCTCTCAATAAACGCAGTTTCAGGTTGGCCAGGTAATCCGCCCTGCATTGCCGCAAGATGTAATCGCGGTAGTTTTTCTGCTTCAGATCCTCCCAGGCTTGCTGGCGCCCTTGCCGCGAACGCTCCTCCGCTTCGAGCGCCATGTTCTCGTCCACCGGCAAGTTGGCGTCCGTCAACAATGTGTAGCCGTAACGCTCCATATAGGGACGGCAGGCGGTTTCGATGATCTCGATTTCGCGCATCGACAGCTGCTGCTTGAACTTGTCGGCGTGGGCGATGATGGGCGGGAAGTGGTTGGACGACCACAGCGCCGAGCGCTGCGCGATCTGTGCCGCTTCGGCCGAGCCGCGGATGTCCAGCATCTGCGGCATGAAGGCAATGCCGAAGAAATCGCACACCTGGCGCAGCGCCATCTGCTGATCGGTCAGGAAATCCTCGTAGCGTATGGTCAATACCTTGTCCGGATGTTCGGCCAGCAGCCTGTCGGCTGCCTGGTAGGCCGCGAGCCAAGTCCGCACATTGAGAATGGTGTCGAAGTCATGGATGATGGCACGATTGATTGACGCCACCTGGGCGCGCGGATCGCGCACGACATTGAGGAAGCGCATCTGCGGCAGTAGCTCCAGCAACTCGGCGGCGTAATGGACATTGTCCAGCGACTTGTCCATCACCACGCGGGCTTGATGGCGCTCTCCCACCCGCAGCAGCAGCTCCCAGGCCACCTTGTGCACGCTGCGCGTCTGTCCGGCCAGCACTTCGAAGATCTCCACCGGATCGAACACCACGTCCGGCCACTTCACCATGCTGACCGCTTGCAGACCCACCACGTCGACCACCAACTGAAAGTAATTGCGGTCCTCGGACAAATCGCCGTACAGAGGCAGCAGCGGCATGAAATCGACGATGTGCAGCGGATAGGGCGAATAGAAATCCGAGTTGAAATTTAGCCTCAGCCTCAAGGCGTGGCTGCCGCAACGCCTCAACGGGATCATCAGCACCGGCAGCGGCCGGTCCCCGTCAGATATGATATTCATGGCTGACCTCCTCCATCGCCGCCGGGCTGCAACAGTGCAACACCATCCCGAACAATTGGCTCACGCACTCGTCGACGCTCAGCGCGCTGGTGTCCAACGCCAGCGCGGCCTGCTCCGGCGCTTCGTATGGCGCGGAGACGCCGGTGAAATGCGCGATCTGCCCGGAACGCGCCTTCGCATACAGGCCCTTGCAATCGCGCCCCTCGCACACCGCCAGCGGCGTGCTGATGTAAACCTCGGCGAAACGGCGCTCGCCGACGATGTCCCGCGCCATTTCTCGGTCGCTGCGCAGCGGAGAGATGCAGGAACAGATCACGATCAGGCCGGCGTCGTTCATCAGTCGCGCCACCTCGGCCGCCCGGCGCAGGTTTTCCCGGCGGTCCTCCTCGGTAAAACCCAGGTTGCGGTTGATGCCATGGCGCAGATTGTCCCCGTCCAGCACCACCGCGGAAAAGCCGCCGCCCACCAGCCTCGCCTCCAGGTCGTAGGCGATGGTGGATTTGCCCGCGCCGCTCAGCCCGGTCAGCCAGATAGTCATCGACGCATGGCCGAACAAGCGCTGCCGGTCCACCAGGCGGATCCGGCCGCCGGTACGAAAAACATTGGCGGGCACGCCCGCCTGAATGGAAACCTCTCCCATCTGCCGCCTCCCTCGGTGATCGCGTACGCTCCACGAGAGGACTCGATCCCACGATAATCACATATCGGATAATCTGGTCATAGCGCCTAACCGAGGTGGGAATCCAGTACAAAACACTGGCCTAGTATTTGCACGGATAATTCAGTGCATATTCAAGATCAGCCAGTCATTCCATTTAATTAGCTTGCAGATTCCTGCAGCCATCCTGCCCAATAGCCGGCTTGCCCTCTCACTGGCCAAGGCGAGGCAAAAACTGGAAACAGCTCCAGAAGCGGAATGCGCATACGGCCCCCAAACATTCTGAAGCTGTTTTCATCGCCGCCCCTCAGCGACGATTAGAATTTGATGCCCGCGCTGATCATCGCCAGGCTGCGGTCCTGCAGCGTGTTGTAATCGCCGCCCGCCGTCTTCAGATACAACAACTCGAACTGATAGCGCTTCCGGTATTCCGCCTGCACCCGCCATAGCGCGCTGCGCCTGCCTTCCATGAACTGGCCATCGTGCGAATAGCCTTTGACGTCATAGGCCAGCGCCAGCGACGGCATCAGATCCAGGCCGGGCAGCGCGCCGTAATAGCGCTCCTCCAGCTTGGCGCGCCATCCCCAGGCGTTGGCGGTAACGAAACCATCCAGCGCACAGCTTGGCGCCGTGCCGTTACAGGAAGGCGTGGCCGCGCTGGGCGCCTGGCCAAAACCCACGCGGCCATAACGCATTACATAGGCGTCCGGCAAACCGGACAGATGCTTGATGCCGGCTTCGGCCGACAATTTGGCGTCTCCGCCCAGCAACCGTCCCAGCGCTTTGGACGCGCCCAGCGTGAGCTGGCTGCTGCCGAAGGTATCGTAACCACGCGCCAGGTAGCCGGCTGGGGTGGCCGCCAGATAGCCCAGCGGCCCGCTTCCGGCCAGCACGCCATACAGGAAATCGGAACCGTTCCACGCCACCGGCTGGTTGGGACGATAAGTGAGCTCGCTGTACACCCCGGTGCCATCCGGCAAGCGGGTGCGGAAATTGACGCCGTACATGTGGATGTTGTCCGGATAGGCGCGCAGGAACTGGCCGGCGATTCCGGTGGGAACCGCCCGCCCCTGATTCGCCGCCGCCGGCAGAAAGACGCCGGGGCCGGTGCGTATCATCTGGTTGAAGCTCATCATGCTGGCCTGGTTGGAGTAGAACAGCCCCAGCAAGCCGATATTGTCGAACAGGTAGCTGAGGCTGAAACCGAACTGGCCGCCATACGGCTTGTCGTCCGGCGCCCGCTGGATATAGTCCAGCGGGTTGGCCAGCGACTGCTGGTCGCTGGTGACGACATTGCGCCGGAGCAGCTTGCTAAGCAGCGTGCCGTTCAAGGTCAGTGCATTGCAGCCCGGCTGGGCGTAATCGCTGCCGGAGTAGAAAGTGCCGCAAGCGGGATAAGCGTTGGGCTCGAACTTGAACTGGTAATAGCCATCCACGGTCAGTTTGGACGTGGCCTTCAGCTTGGCGTAAAACGCCGGCGCGGGGATGTTGACCATTTCCGGAATGGTACCGGAGCGGCCCAGTGCGTTGAAATCCATCGCATTCACCTGCTGGATGCCGCCCAGAATGGTCGTGGGCGTGATCCACGGGATCACCTGCTGTCCCAGCCTCAACAACAGGGAAGCATCGCCCAAGCGGTAATCGCCATACACGTAGGCGTCATCCAGCGCCACGCCGCTGAAGCGGCCCAGCTGGGTGAACTTGTCGTCGTTCAGCGCCGCGCCGGGCGCATAGCCGTTGGGCGAGTGCCCATGCGGCACCCCGTGGTGGATCAGGCCGTAGTCATACCAGGCCTTGGCGCTGACGAACGCTCCGCCATCGCCCTTGCGCAGATCGCCTTGGGCGTACCCCTGCCAGGATTCGGATATCAGATCGCCGCGCCGGTAGTTGAGATCGCCATCGTTCAGAGTGTCCATCGCGTTGGCGTGGTTGGTGAAAACATCGTTGGGATTCTCCGTCCGGTAGACGCTTCCTATCGCCATCGCGCCCTTGGTTTCCAGCGTCCAGCCGTCCAGATCGAAACGGTATCCCTCTCCCAAGCCTGAAGGCAGCGTGCTGACCGTGATCTCGCCAGCATGGCCAGCCCCGGCCAGCAGCATCAACAACAGCGACTCGCATCCGTGCATCCGCTTCATCTTATTGTCTCCTCGCGCTTATTGTCTCCGCGGCGTCGCCCCCCGGCGCCGCGTAGTCCCGCTAACGCAGATACGTTTCAGCAAGCCGCGCCCAGTAACTGGCGCCAAGGCTGAGAATCTCGTCGTTGAAGTCATAGCCGGGGTTGTGGATCATGCAGCCGCCCTTGCTACCCACTCCATTGCCCAGCACCACATAGCAGCCGGGCACTTTCTCCAGCATCCAGGAGAAGTCGTCTCCCCCCATCGCGCCGGCCGGCAGCGGCACGATGGCCTGCGGCCCGACCATCGCCTCCGCCACTTCGCGCGCGATGCGCGTTTCCTCCGGCGTGTTGACCAGCACCCGGGTCACCGGTGTCCACTCGATCTCGGCCGTCACGCCGAAGCTTTGCGCCTGCAGGCTGACCAGTTCCCGCAGCCGGCTTTCTATCTGCTGCTGGATGGCCGGGTTGTAAGTGCGCACCGTCAGCTCCAGCCGGGCGCAATCGGGAATCACATTGCTGGCGCTGCCGGCCTGTACCGAGCCGATGGACACCACCGCCGGCTGATCCGGCGGCAAGTTGCGGGAGACGATGGTTTGCAGCGACAAAATGATGGAGGCCATCGCCACGATGGGATCGACGCAGGTGTGGGGCATGCCGCCATGGCCGCCCTTGCCGGTCAGCTTGATGCTGACGATGTCGGCGGATGCCGCCAGAACGCCGGGCTGGACGATGAAGCTGCCCACCGGCAGCGTGGGGCCATTGTGCAATGCGAACACCGCGTCGCAGGGGAAGCGTTCGAACAAGCCTTCAGCCATCATCCGCGCCGCGCCGCCCTGCCCCTCCTCCGCCGGCTGGAAAATGAGGTTCAGCGTGCCGTCGAACTCGCGAGTATCGGCCAGATGGCGCGCCGCCGCCAGCAGGATGGCGGTATGGCCGTCGTGGCCGCAGGCATGCATCTTGCCGGGCAGCTTGCTGGCGTACGGCAGGCCGGTGTCCTCGTGTATCGGCAACGCATCCATGTCGGCACGTATGCCCAGCCGGCGCGCGCCCGCGCCGCAGCGCAGCTGGCCGACAACGCCGGTGCCGCCGATGCCGGCAGTCACCTCGTAACCCCAGGCGCGCAGCGACTCCGCCACCAGCTTGCTGGTGGCCACCTCTTCGAAACCCAGTTCCGGATGCGCGTGGATGCTGTGCCGGACGGCGATGAACTGCTCTTCGCGCTGTTTGATCGCGGGGATGACCCCTGGCAGATTGGACATGTGTCGACTCCGTTTCCTTGAGGTGGGAAAAACGGCGTCGAGCGAGGACAATCCAGGCGGGGCGCCGCTTTGACCTCAGTCTATGAAGGACGCGCCAAGGGATAAGGAGCTAGAACGGCTAATAAACAGGCGGATATCGCCAGCCCTTGAAAAGAGCCGCCTTGACGAATATCAAGGCGCCAGAAAAGCAAATCGCATAGAAATGAAAAGCATGACATGCATTTGAACTTGATTTTACGAGCCGGTTTCGCCAAGGTTAAAGCGGATATCGCCAAGGCTGACCGACATGAACGCCTGCATAGACCTGCTTTGCCTGCCGAATTGCCTCAGCGGGACGCTGTTTTCCGCCATAGACGTGCTGCATGCGGCCAATAAACTGTGGCATCTTCACCACCCCAGGCGGAAAATGCCGCCGTTCAGCTGGCGGCTGCTCGACAGCGATGGCGCGGAGCAGCCTCTGCCCGCGTGGCTGCCCGCCTCTCCCGCCCGTCCGGCCGCCGCGCGCTGCGCGCTGCTGGTGCCCGGGCTGGACATGGACAGCGTGCCGCAACTGAAGCAGCAGCTGGATCGGGCCGACAAGGCGCTGCGGCTGATCGCCCTGCGCCATGCCGCTGGCGATGTCATCGCCACCAATTACAACGGCGCCGCGCTGCTGGCCCGCGCCGGCATCCTGGACGGCCGCAACGCCACCATCACCTGGCTGATCGCCGGCTGGTTCTCCAGCAGCCACCCAAGGGTGAAGCTGCTGATGGACCGGCCGGTCACTCAGGACGGCGGCGTGTTCTGCAGCGGCGCGCCGGCCGCGGCTACCGAGCTGGTGCTGGAACTGGTCCGCCATTTTGCCGGAGACGAACTGGCGCAGCGCTGTACCAACGGACTGTTGTACCTGCCGGCACGGTTCGAGCAATCGGCGCAGACGCTGTCCGCGTTGAGCACGCCCACCCGGGACAGCGTGGTGTTCAAGGCGCGGCGCTGGCTGGAACAACACGTGGCCGAGCCCTATAGCCTGGGCAGGGTGGCCGCCGCCGCCGCGGTCAGCAGCCGCACCTTGTTGCGCCATTTCCGCGAAGTGGCCGACATGACGCCGCTGGACTACCTGCAACAACTGCGGGTGGAGCGCGCCAAGCTGCTGCTGGAAGTCACCATGCTGGATCTGCCCGGCATCGTCGAGCAATGCGGCTACGACGACCCCTGCGCTTTTCGCCGCCTGTTCCGCCGCCAGACCGGGCTGACTCCCGCCGCCTATCGCCGCGCCTACGCGCTGCGGGCCTCGCGGCGCAGATGGCGTGCCGACGACGCGATGCCGCAGCCCGAGATCGGCCAACCCAGCCAGGTCCGCGCCTGATCCATCGGAAAGCCCTGTGCCTATGGCTTCCCATGCCAGCCCATGATCAAGGCGTCACGTGCATATAGGGCGTGGTGGTCAGCGTGGCCGAAATTGCGCAGCCGCCAGCCAAGGGCGCGGCCGACAGCGAAATCGCGGTCTCGCTGCCGCTATCGCCTATCTGCCCGCCGACCAGGCTCGGACCGCACTGTCCGCCCAGGATGGGGGTGTTGACGTTGACCATCACCTGGTCGATCGTCAGTTGGTTGAACGAGGTCACCTTGCCCACCCATGGCGCGGCCGCCGTGGCGCTGGCCTTGATCATCCTGCACACCGGAATGCCCTTGAACGCGGCGCTGGTGATCAGGATGTTGCCGGCGCCGTCCACCGTGCCGCTGAACACAGCGGTGCAGTCGACATCTACGCCCGACTTGCTGACCACCGCCGGTCCCACCGCGGAAAACGGGATCGCCGCCCCTCCCGCCCCCGGCGGCGTAATGGTCGCCGCGCCGGCGGAGGAACACACGCCCAAGGCCAGCGCGCACGCGCCAGCCGCCAGAATCCTGTTATGCATCTTGCTCATCGCGTAATCCAATCTTGTTTTGGTTTAAGACGCTGCCCGCCTCTGCGAACCGCCGCAACAGAATAAAATGACAAAAGCATTACACCCATTGATCAAGATCAGCCGCGCCGCGCCTCCGCCCGCGAGCCTGGTTCTAAGAATGGAAGCGGCGAATGGCTTGACATCCGGGCTGGACAATCGCCATGCTGCAGACATGAAAACCTTCCAATGCCATCGCCACCACCACGTTCTTACCAAGAGCGCGGTGCCGGTGCGCGCAGGCCTGGAGGGAAACGGAAGCTGATCCGCTCCACCCAATCAGCCCCGCACAGACCGGCGCCGCAAGGCGCTTTTTTATTTGCCGCGCGCTCCGCGCGAATTTTGAAAGGAAAGCATCATGACCATGATCCGAGGCACCCGCATCGTCAGCGGCCGCGAGGCCACCGCTCTTCGCCAACTGGAGAGCCGTTTCCGGAGCTGGCTTCATTGACGCTGGCGCGGAAGAAACCATCCTGCCCGCCTTATGGGGGCAGGACACTTTCGTCGCCAAGGCCGGCGGCAGCGAAATACTCGGGCAGATGTGGGCTTTTCCGGACCGCAAAGGCCGCGCTTGCTGCCTGATACCGGAAGCCACCGCGCTGTTTCAGGAAAGAAACCAGATGTTTTTGAACGGCAGGCGCGAGGCCGGATTTTTCTATGCCGCGCGCTGCTATCGCTACGAGCGGCCGCAAGCCGGCCGCTATCGGGAATTCACCCAACTGGGCTATGAGTATCTGGGGCCTGATCCCGCCGCTGCGCGTGAGCGCAGCCTGGCGCTGTGCCGCGGCTTTCTGGACAGCCTGGGTCTGCGCTACGAGCTGGGCGGCATGGCCAGGCGCGGGCTCAGCTACTATCTGGGCGGGGAAGGCTTCGAGATGCGCGCGCCGGAGCTGGGCGCGCAGAAACAGCTAGCAGGCGGCGGCGCCTATCGGGAAGGTGCCGGTTTCGGCATTGGACTGGAAAGGCTGGCGCTCGCGCTGGAAGCGCAAGGCATACAGCCCTAATGGCATGAAAAAGGCCGGGCGCATGCCCGGCCTTGGCAAGCATGATCAGCCGCCGGTGCCGCCCACGGTCAGGCCGCCGTCTATGCGCAGCGTGGGTTGGCCGACGCCCACCGGCACGCTCTGGCCTTCCTTGCCGCACACGCCCACCCCCTGGTCCAGCGCCAGATCGTTGCCTATCATCGACACGTAGTTCAATACCTCGGGGCCGCTGCCGATCAGCGTGGCGCCCTTGACCGGGTAGGTCAGCTTGCCGCTCTCGATGCGCCAAGCCTCCGACGCCGAGAACACGAACTTGCCGCTGGTAATGTCCACCTGTCCGCCGCCGAAATTCACCGCGTACAGGCCATCCTTGACCGAAGCGATGATTTCCTGCGGATCGCGCTCTCCGGCCAGCATATAGGTGTTGGTCATCCGCGGCATCGGGATGCTGGCGTACGACTCGCGGCGGCCGTTGCCGGTGGGCGCCACCTGCATCAGCCGCGAGTTCATCGCATCCTGCATATAGCCCTTGAGAATGCCATCCTCGATCAGCACGGTGCGCTGAGTGGCGTTGCCCTCGTCGTCGATGGCCAGCGCGCCGCGGCGGCCGCCCATCACGCCGTCGTCCACCACCGTCACGCCCGGCGCGGCCACGCGTTCGCCCATCTTGCCGGAGAACGCCGAAGTGCCCTTGCGATTGAAATCGCCCTCCAACCCGTGGCCGATCGCCTCGTGCAGCAGCACGCCCGGCCAGCCCGGCCCCAGCACCACGGTCATCTGGCCGGCCGGCGCCGGGCGGGAATCCAGGTTCACCAGCGCCTGCTTGACCGCCTCGCGCACGTAGCGCTCCACCACGGCGTCGTCGAAATAGGCCAGATCGAAGCGTCCGCCGCCGCCGGCCGAGCCCTGCTCGCGGCGGCCGTTCTGTTCGGCGATCACCGACACCGACATCCGCACCAGCGGCCGCACGTCGGCGGCCCTCACGCCGTCATGGCGCGCGACGTAGACCACGTCGTACTCCATCGCCAGGCCGGCCATCACCTGGATCACGCGCGGGTCGATCGCCTTGGCCAGCTTTTCCACTTTTTCCAGCAGCGCCACCTTGGCGGCTGCCTCCAGGCTGTGACAGGGGTCGATGGACGGATACAGCGACTTCGGCTTGCGCTTTTCCACCGCGCCGGCGCTGCCGTCGCCGCCGGCGTTGCCGATCGCGCGCACCGCCTCGGCCGCGCGGGTGAGCGCGTCCTGGTTGATCGCGTCGGAATAGGCGAAGGCGGTCTTGTCCCCGGCGACGGCGCGCACGCCGACGCCCTGGTCGATGCTGAAGCTGCCGGACTTGACGATGCCCTCCTCCAGGTGCCAGCCCTCGTTGCGGGTGTACTGAAAGTAAAGATCGGCGTAGTCGATGGCATGGTGGCGCATGTGCGCCAGCGTGCGCTCCAGCGCGGCCTCGTCCAGGCCATAGGGTTTGAGCAGCAGTTCGTCTGCGGCGGTGAAGGCGTCTTGCATATCGTTCTTTCAGCGTATGGCCCGGTGCGCCAGAGCCGGCAGGCGGCCCCGCACCGAGTGTATCAATTCGGGATCGATCTCGGCGGTGACTACGCCCTCGCCGTCCGGCAGCTCGGCGAGGATGCGCCCCCACGGGTCGATGATCATCGAGTGGCCGTGCGTCCGCCGGCCGTTTTCATGCGTTCCGCCCTGGGCGGAGGCGATCAGGTAACACTGGTTTTCTATCGCGCGGGCCCGCAGCAGCGGCTCCCAGTGCGCTTCGCCGGTGGTGGCGGTGAACGCCGCCGGCAGGATCAGCAGGTCGAACGGCGCCAGCATCCTGAACAGCTCCGGGAAGCGCAGGTCGTAACAGATGCCGAAGGCGATGTCCGCCAGCGGCGTCTCCGCCTTGATCGGCGTCGCGCCCGGACGTATGGTGTTGGACTCGCAGTAGCTCTCGCCCTGGCCGGTGAAGCCGAACAGGTGGATCTTGTCGTAGCGCGCCGCCGCCTCTCCCTGCGGATTGTAGAGCAGGCTGCTGTTGAGCACCTTGCCCTCTTCCTCGCAAAGCAGCGGCACGGTGCCGCCCAGCAGCCACAAACCGTGGCGGCGCGCCATTTCCGACAGCGCCTGCTGGATGGGACCGTTGCCGAACGCTTCGCGCACAGCCACCTTGTCGGTTTCCTTGGCGCCCATCAGGCAAAAATACTCAGGCAGCACCGCCAGGCTGGCGCCGCGGGCGGCGGCTTCGGCCAGCAATTGGTCGGCGCGCGCCAGATTGGCTTCCAGGCCGCAGCCGGACACCATCTGCACGGCGGCGGCGACGAACTTCTGCTTCATGGTTTCTTCCCCTTGATCTGGACCGGATCGCCGACGTTCACCCGCTTCACCTGCGGATCCTTCAACGAACCGCTCACCTCGTATTCAAGCGACAGTATCTTGCCCACCGGGTCCTGCAAAACCTTCTGCGCGGCCAGGGTGGCGATGCCCACCACCGGGTTCAGCAGGGCAGCGCCGGCCGCCAGCGCCACGCTCTCGGCCACGTGCGGCACCACCTTCACTTTCAGCGCCTGCGTTTCGTTGGCCAGATCCACGCTGCCGGCGATATTGACCTCGGCCGACGGACTCTTCATCTCTACCTTGTCCGAGCGGAACACGCCGTCGCGCACGCTGGCCTTCCCTTGCAGAGTATCAAAGGCGAAGCCGTCGCTGAAGACATCGGTGAAATCCAGCCGTATCCGCCGCGGCAGCGATTGCAGGCTCAGCGCGCCCAAGAGCCGCGCCGCGCCCGGGTCCACCTTGGCGAAGCGGCCGTTCTTGAAGTCCAGCTCCATCTGTCCGGACAGGTGGGCAGCGTCCAGATCGCTCAAGCCGCCCGGCCAGCTCAGTTGCCCCGCCAGCCGGCCCTGGCCATTGCGGAACACATCGCCCTGGCCAAAGCGGGCCAGCAGCTTGCCGGCATTGCTCACATCCAGAGCAAAACGGCTGTCGACCCGCCCCGCGCCCTGCTCGTCCACCTGCATGCTACCGGTCAGCGTGCCCTCGGGAGAAACCAGCTTCAACGGGTCCATCCTCCACACGCTGCCGTCGCGGCGCGCCGTCATGTCCAACTGGCCGATGCTGCGGTTCTGCAGCAGCAGCTCCCCGATGTGCACCTTCATCGCCGGCAACTGCTGCTTCAGCGACGACGGCGCGGCCCCGCTTTCGGCGCGCAGCGGCCAATTCAACGCCAGCCGGCTCAGGTCGGCATGCAGCTGCCCGCCGCCGTCGGCCAGGTAATCCACCTCGCCCACCGCTTCGCGCGAGCGCAATTGCGCGCTCCATTGCCCGCCCTGTCCGCGATGGGACACCCGGGCGCTGACCTGATGCAAGGTGAAACCGGCGGCGGACAGCACCGGCGTGTCCACATCCACCGTCAACGGCGCGCCGGACTGCGCGCCGCCCTTGCCGCCCGCGTCCAGCTTGGCGGCCCACGGCAGCCAGTCGTCCAGATCGATGCGCGGCTGCTGCAGCCTCAGCGCCAATCCGCTGGCGGGAAACTCTCCGGGCTGGCGCCCTATGCCCAACGCGCCGGCCTGCAGCTCCCCATCCCCGCCCAGGCGCAAGCGCCCGGCCAGCAAATCAGCCAGCTGGAATTCCAGCCGCATGGCGCCGGCGAAGCGCGCCGGCGCAGGCTTCAGTTGCAGCTGCAATGGCAGCGCCGCCGCCGCCGTCTTGCCGAACGGTTTGGGCGCGTCCAGCGACAATCCCTGCAGGCTGGATGTCAATTGCAGGCTCTCCAACCCATCGCGGACCACGAACTGCCCGTCGAAGTGGGAGCGGCCGCCGGCCAGCGGCGCGAGAGACGGCAGATACTGCTGCAGCACCGCTCGATTGTCGGCGTCGCCGGCAATCTCGAAACGCATGCGCTTGTCGGCGCCGGTATGGGCCGCCAACCGGAACGGGCCGCCGAAAGCCTTCAGCTGCAATCCCTTGCTGTCCACGCCGCGCTCGGTGAAAGTCAGCCGCCCCTGCGCCGCGTCAAGCTCCGGCAGCGGCAAGCCGCCCAGCTTCAGCGAATTGCGCTGGAAATCCAGATCGCCGCGCACGCGAGTGGAGTCGCTGCCGGCCAGAGGCACATCCAGTTTCAGTCTCAGCGCCGCCGGACCGCTGGCGCGGATGCGGCCGGTAAAGCCGCCCAGCCAACTGTCCACCGGACTCTTGGTGGTGAAGGCCAGCATGCGGTCCAGCCTATCCTCAACCTTGCCGTCTATCTTCAGCCACGGCACATCCGCGCCCAGCTGGTCTATCTCCGCCGTCACCTCGCGCAGCGGCACGCCCACCGTGGTCGCCCGCTGCGCCAGCACCTGCATGCCCTCGTTGTGGAAGCGCAGCTTGGCGTCGATATCGTCTATCGCCGGCCAGCCTTGCTGGTACAGCAGTCTGGCCTTCTCGATATCCGCTTCGACCAGGAATTCTCCGCCCTTGCCGCCGGCGAAGGGAAACTTGTCCAGATCGCCAGACAGCTTCATCTTCAGATTGCGCGCCACGCCATCCTGCAGGCCTTGATGCAGCCAGCGGGTCGTATGCTCTCCGACGTGATGCGGCAGATAGGCCGCGATCCGGGCCGCCTTGACCTGTTCGATGCCGGCGCTCAGGTCCACGCTGCCCGAGCCTTCGCCCGCGTGGCGGTAGCTGCCGCTCAGTTCGCCGCTCAGATCCGCGTTGGCGAAGGCCACCTTGTGGAAATCGATGTCCAGCCGGCCTTGCTTCTGCTTCCACTCCACATCGGCGGACAGGCGGTCGAAAGGCAGAACCTGGGCGAATACCGCCGGATAATTGACTTCGGCCTTGCCGGTATTCAGCGCCAGCCGGCCGCCGGCTTCGCTGAACTCGATGCGCCCGGACACGCCGGACACGCCCGGCAGATCGGCGAACGGTTGCCAGCCCAACGCCTCGAAACGGGTCTTCACCTTGAAACTGGAAGGCGCTTCCGCCGCGCCTTGCCAGGCCAGCGTCACATCATGCAGCGCTCCGCGCGGCGAGAAGCGCGCGAACAGCGGATTGGCGTCCACGCCCAAGGCGTGGATGAGGGGCGTCAGATGGCCGACGTCGACATTGTCCAGCGTCAATTCGCCGCCGCCTTTCGCGCCAGGCTGCCACCGCCCCTTGATCGAGGACTTGTCGAAAGCGAGCCCGGTGGCGCTGGCCAGGGTCAGGTCGCTGGCGACGATCTTGTAGCTGCCGCCGGACTGTCGGTCCAGCTGCAGCTTGCCCTGCAATTGCGGCAACACCAACTCGCGCGCGCTGGGCGGCGTGTAGGCGGCATTGCGCACGCTGACGTCGGCCAGCAAGCTGCTGACGCTGCCATCGGAGAACGACATCTCCAGCGTGCCGTCGCCTTCGCCCCGGTGCAGCACGCCCAGCTCCCGCATATAGCGCGACCAGACATCGGCGCGGGCGCCGTTGAGCGCCACTTTGATCGAACCCGACCATCGATCCCAGCCATTGATATCGTCGCCGCGCCAGCTGGCGCTCAGTTGGAAGCCCTTGCCCAGCGTGGCCGCCGGCACGCCGGACAATTGCAGCCGATGCCCCAGCAAATGGCGGTCCAGCGTCAGCTGGCCGCGTTGCAGGTCCAGCCGCGGCAGGCCCAGCCTTTCATCCTGCCAGCTCAGCCGGGCGTTCAGGATTTCCAGCGATGGCTGGCGCAGCAGCCAGTTGCCCAGCGCGTTGTCGCTGGACGGGCCGCTGGTGAGATCAAAGCCATTTAGATAGATGACGCCGTCGGCGCCTCGCCGCAACTCCACCGATGGGCCGTCCACCCGCATCGCCAGCCTCGGCTCCCAGGTCCACAGCGAGGTCCAGGACGGCTGCACCGTCACGCGGCTCAGCGTCAGCGCCTGGCCGGACACCGGATTGGCGATGGACACGCCGGACAATTCGAATTGGGGAGCCACGTCCTGCCAATGGCCGCTCAAGCGGCCGATGCTGACATGGTGCCCAAGCGCGCCGGACAGGGTCTGCTCCAGCCGGGGCCGGTATTGGTCCAGATTGGGCAACAGCCAGTACGTGAAAGCCGCGAACGCGGCGGACACCAGCGCGCAGGCCGTGAACAGCGACACGGCCAGCACCAGCAGGCTGCGTTTGACGACGCGCAGGACGTGGATATGGGACAACGGCGACGAGGGCTTTTTCAACAATGGCAAACCGTTACAATGGCGTTAGGAAAAACACGGCGCGAAACCGGCCGCAGCCGCCCCCGGCGCGGTGAGCCGCGCCAAGCCGTCCGGAGCTATTATGCCAGCAAACACGAGCGCTGCCATTGCCCGCAGTTGCGAGTTTTCCCAATATTTGCACCGCCTTCTTGCCGCGCGGCCTGAGGAGCGGAGCCGACTGGAGCAATGCCTTCATCATCCCTTTGCCATTGAGGATATGCAGGCATTCGCCGACTGGCCAGCGCTGGATGCGCCCGAAGCGCTGGCGCCAGCCCTGCGCCGCCTGCGGCAAGCGGTGATGGCGCGACTGATCTGCCGCGACCTGGAAGGCCTGGCCTCGCTAGACGAAGTGGTGTCCACCGTCAGCCTGCTGGCCGAATTCGCTGTCCGCCAAGCGTTGGCCTGCGCCGCTGCGTCGCTGCCGCAATACGGCCAGCCCATCGGCGAGGACAGCGGCGAGCCGCAGCAGTTGATCGTGGTCGGCATGGGCAAATTGGGCGGCGGCGAGCTCAACGCCAGCTCCGACATCGACCTGATCTTCATCTACCCGGAAGGCGGCGAAACCGACGGCGCCCGCAAGATCAGCAACCACGAGTACTTCACCCAGGTGGGCAAGCGGCTGATCGCGCTGCTCAACGACGCCACCGCCGACGGCCAAGTATTCCGCGTCGACATGCGGCTGCGCCCCTATGGCGACTCCGGTCCGCTGGTGATGAGTTTCGCCGCGCTGGAAAACTACCTGCTCTCCCAGGGCCGCGAATGGGAGCGCTACGCCTGGATCAAGGCCAAGGCCATCACCGGCGACGCCGAAGGATTGGCGCAGCTGGTCCGCCCCTTCGTCTACCGCAAATACCTGGACTACAACGCTTACGGCGCGATGCGCGAGCTGCACGCGCAGATCCGCCGCGAAGTGGCGCGGCGCGACATGGCGGACAACATCAAGCTGGGGCCCGGCGGCATCCGCGAAGCCGAGTTCATCGCCCAGGTGTTCCAGCTGATACGCGGCGGCCGCGACCGCACGCTGCAGCTGCGCGGCACCCGCGTCACGCTGGACAGGCTGGCGGCGCTGCGGCTGCTGGAGCCGGCCGCGGTGGCAGAGCTGCAGGAAGCCTACGCCTTCCTGCGCAATCTGGAGCACCGGCTGCAATACCTGGACGACCAGCAGACCCAGACCCTGCCGGAGGCGCCGGAAACGCGCCAAAAGATCGCCGCCAGCATGGGCCACGCCGACTGGCCCGCCTTTATGGCCGCGCTGGACGAGATCAGGCGCAAGGTCAGCCGCCACTTCGAGCAGGTCTTCATCCTGCCGAGCGAAGACAGCGCCGACCATCCGCTGTCCGAACTGTGGCTGGACGTGGCCGAGCAGAATCCCGAAGCCCGGCTGGCCGGCCTCGGCTACGCCGATCCCGCATCCGCCGCCCGCCAGCTCACGGGACTGGCCCAGAGCCAGCGTTACCTGCAGATGCCGCTGGCCGGCCGCAAGAAGCTGGACGCTCTGATGCCGGCGTTGATCGAGGTGGCCGCGCGTTTTCCCAACGCCGACGACACGCTGTCGCGCATCATCGGCCTGATGGAGGCGATCAGCCGCCGCGCCTCCTATTTGGCGCTGCTGACCGAATACCCGCAGACGCTGCAGCGGCTGGCTTCGCTGTACTCGTCCAGCGCCTGGGTGTCCGCCTACCTCAGCCGCCACCCCATCCTGCTGGACGAACTGCTGGACGCGCGCGTGCTCTACGCCGCGCCGGAGTGGCCGCAGCTCTCCGCGCAACTGGAGGCGCAACTGGCCCATGCCGACGGCGATGTCGAAGCCAAGATGGACGCGCTGCGCCACTTCCAGCATGCGCAGACCTTCCGGTTGGTGGCCCAGGATCTGGCCGGCATGTGGACGCTGGAGGCGCTGTCGGACGAATTGTCGCGGCTGGCCGACCTGGTCCTCGACGCCGCCCTGCGCCACGCCTGGCGCGACATCCCCTCTCGCCACTGCGAAACGCCGCGCTTCGCGGTGATAGGCTACGGCAAGCTGGGCGGCAAGGAGCTGGGCTACGCGTCCGATCTCGACATCATCTTCCTGTACGACGACGAGCACCCCGACGCCCCCGAACTGTACTCGCGGCTGGCGCGCAAGCTGTCCACCTGGCTGACCAGCGCCACCGCCGCCGGCGTGCTGTACGACATTGATCTCAGACTACGGCCCAACGGCGCCAGCGGCCTGCTGGTCAGCTCGATCTCCGCCTTCCGCCAATACCAGGAAAACCAAGCCTGGGCGTGGGAGCACCAGGCGCTGACCCGCGCCCGCTTCGTCGCCGGCGACGCCGGCATCGGCGCGCAGTTCGAAGCCGAGCGCCACGCCATCCTCACCCTGGAACGCGACCTGGCCAAGCTGCGCGGCGAGGTGCTGGCGATGCGCCAGCGCATGCTGGACTCACACCCGGCCCACGACGGCGACGTGAAAAATGCCCGCGGCGGCATCATCGATATCGAGTTCATCGTCCAGTATCTGATCCTGGCCCACGCCAAGAGCTTGCCCGCCCTCACCGGCAACACCGGCAACATCGCGCTGCTGGCGGTGGCCGCCGACGCCGGACTGATAGACCCGCAACTAGCGGAAGACGCGCGCGCCGCCTACCGGCTGTATCGCCGGCTGCAGCACGCCGCGCGCCTCAACGACAAGAAAACAGTGGATGTCGACGAACCGCTGCGGGTGGCTTATGCGCGGGGCCGGGAGCTCTGGAGACAGGTTTTCGAGCAAGCGCTCGATTTTTCCTGATCCCGGGTTCACAAGTCCGCGGGCCGCGGTATACACTGGTCCATCAACACAGCGCGGGCGCCTTGGGGCGACCCGCCGCCACACCAAGCACAACACAGGAGAAGACTGAGATGTCGATGGCTGATCGCGACGGATATATCTGGTATGACGGCAAACTGGTGGACTGGCGCGACGCCACCACCCACGTGCTGACCCACACCCTGCACTACGGCATGGGCGTGTTCGAAGGCGTGCGCGCCTATGAAACCCCGAAAGGCCCGGCGATCTTCCGTCTGCAGGACCATACCGAACGCCTGTTCCGCTCCGCCAAGATCCTGGGCATGGCCCTGCCGTTCAGCCCGGAACAAATCAGCCAGGCCCATCTGGACGTGGTCAAGGCCAATGATCTGAAGTCCTGCTATTTCCGTCCTATGGCCTTCTACGGCTCCGGCAAGCTGGGCGTGGCGCCGATGAAGAACGACGTGCAGGTGATCGTCGCCGCCTGGCCGTGGGGCGCCTACCTGGGCGAGGAAGGCCTGGAAAAAGGCATCCGCGTGAAGACCAGCTCCTTCACTCGCCACCACGTCAACATCACCATGTGCAAAGCCAAGGCCAACGGCAACTACATGAACTCCATCCTGGCCAACAACGAAGCCACCGCCGACGGCTACGACGAGGCGCTGCTACTGGACGTTGACGGCTTCGTCGCCGAAGGCTCCGGCGAAAACATCTTCATCGTACGCAAGGGCAAGCTTTATACTCCGGACCTGACCAGCGCGCTGGAAGGCATCACCCGCGACACCGTGGTGCAGATCGCCAAGGAAATGGGCCTGGAGCTGATCGAGAAGCGCATCACCCGCGACGAAGTCTACAGCGCCGACGAAGCCTTCTTCACCGGCACCGCCGCCGAAGTGACCCCGATCCGCGAACTAGACCGCCGCCCCATCGGCGCCGGCAGCCGCGGCCCGATCACCGCCGAAATCCAGAAGCGCTACTTCAACATCGTCAAGGGCCTGGACGCCGAACACGAACACTGGCTCACATACGTGAAATAAAACGGGTAATATCCGCACTGCGCGCCAGCAGCGACCGGTCACAGCCGGCCTGCTGGCACATGCATTTCGGATACCCGCTTGCCGCAACAAGGAATGACCATGGCAGAACAGAAAGAAAATACCGAACGCTATATCGAAGTCACCCAGCACGACCTGCCGCTGCACTGCCCGATGCCGGACATGAAGGCGTGGAACTCGCATCCGCGCGTCTACCTGCCGGTGCACAAGACCGGCGAAGCCCTCTGTCCGTACTGCGGCACCAAGTACAAGCTGGTCGGCCCCGTCGGCCACCATCACTGAGCCCGCAGCTGGCCTCGATGGCAAAGGGTGTGGCCAGGGCCACACCTTTTTTGCTTGCCGCCGCCAAACCCAAGCCGCGCTGAACCGAGCAGCCGGCTTGGGTTTGGAACCGGAAATACCGCATGAAGAAGAAAATCCTGGTCATCGGCCCCTCCTGGGTCGGTGACAGCGTGATGGCCCAGCCGCTGTACCGCCGCCTGCATCAGCGCCACCCCGGGCTGGAGCTGCATGTGTTCGCGCCTGCCTGGACCCTGCCGCTGCTGGCGCGGATGCCGGAAGTGGCCCAGTCCCACCTCAACCCCTTCGGCCACGGCGCGCTGCGGCTGGTCGAACGCTGGAAGGTGGCCCGCCACTTGGCGCGCGAGCGCTTCGATCAGGTGATCGTGCTGCCCAATTCGCTGAAATCGGCGTTGATTCCGCTGTTCGCCGGCATCCCGCTGCGCACCGGCTTTCTCGGCGAGTCGCGCTACGGCCTGCTCAACGACGCCCGCGAACTGGACGAGCAAGAACTGCCGATGATGGTGGAGCGCTTCTGCGCGCTGGCCGAAGACCGCAATCAGCCGCTGCCGCGCCCCATTCCCAATCCGCAGCTGATCGCCACCCCATCCGTCCAACGCCAGGCCGCGGCCAAGCTGGGCCTGGATGTTTCGCGCCCCATCGCCGCCTTCTGTCCCGGCGCGGAATATGGCCCTGCCAAGCGTTGGCCCGCACGCCACTTCGCCGAATTGGCCAAGCGCTTCCAGGCCGCAGGCTACGCGGTGTGGCTGTTCGGCTCCGCCAAGGACAAACAGATCGGCGACGACATCGCTCGGCTGGCCGGCGACGCCGCCGTCAACCTGTGCGGCGCCACTGGCCTGGACGAAGCGATAGATCTGATGGGGCTGGCCAAGCTGGCCGTGTGCAACGACTCCGGCCTGATGCATGTGGCCGCCGCGCTGGACAAGCCACTGGTGGCGTTGTACGGCTCCTCCAGCCCCGACTTCACCCCGCCGCTGTCGCAGCGGGCGGAGATCGTGTCGCTGAATCTGGACTGTAGCCCTTGTTTCGAGCGCAGTTGCCCGTACGGCCATACCGACTGCCTGGAGAAAATGCAGCCGGAACTGGTGTGGCAGGCTGCGCAGAGACTGCTCCCTTCCCTCGCCCCCCTCGCACAGGACTGACATGAGCGCCGTGGAATCCACCCGCCCTCCCGAGGAAAACAGCCGGCGCATGGAGCTGATCCGCGCCGCCGCCATCCTGTTCCGCGACCAGGGCTACGAACGCACGACAGTGCGCGATCTGGGCAGCGCCGTCGGCATGCAGTCCGGCAGCCTGTTCTACCATTTCCGCACCAAGGAGGAGATCCTGGTGGCGGTGATGGCGCTGGGCATCGCCAGCACCACCGAACAACTGGCCGCCGCCCTCGCCGCCGCAACCGACACCCGCGACAAGCTGGCCGCGCTGTTCCGCGTCCACCTCCATTCGCTGCTGGGCGACAACCAGGCGGCGCTGGAGGTCATGCTGTACGAATGGCGCAGCGTCTCGGAATCGGCCAAGCCCGGCCTGGTGGTGTTGCGCGACCGCTACGAAGCGCTATGGCAGCAGGTGCTGGACGAAGCGGCCGACGCCGGTCTGGTCAAGCAAGACACCCGGCTGCTGCGCCGCACGCTGCTCGGCAGCCTGCACTGGACCGTTCAATGGTATAGGCGGGATGGCGAGCTGGACGTGGATGCCCTGGCCCAGCGCATGTTGCAATTGGTACTGTTCGACTAGACAGGAAAAAACCTTATCAAAATAAGAAAAATGTTCTAATATCAGCGATATAGGAACATTGGGACCCTAGCCATGGCAAATATCGCGAGCGTAGGCTACCCCGCCCCGCAAACGCTCTATGCCGGGCAAAACACCCGGCAAGTGCAGGCATCGCTGGAAAACGGCCAGGCCGCCGTTCAGAAAGCCACCAGCGAACCTCAAACCCAGACCGCGGTCCGGCAGAATCCAGACTCCGCCCGGGTTGAGCAACAACTGCAGCAGCAGCTGACCAATAGCCGAGCACAGCAGGTCGCTCAACAGGCTTCCGTTCAGCAAACGACCGCGCAAACCGCCACCGCGCCTGCGAGCAAGGCCACGCTGGCCACCGCGCCGCAACCTGCGGCCGCGGCCGCGGCTGCTCCTGCAGTAAACGGCAATCCGCCTTCCGCCGCGGCCGCAGGCGCCGGCAACAACGCCGCCGCCAATAACAACGTGACAACCCAGGCTCCGGCCGCAACGCGAAACACGGCCCAGGCATCCGCCGCGAAACAGCAAGCAACGCCCCCGGCATCGACGCCCGCCCAAACGGCGACCGAACCCGCGGCCCAAGCCACCCGCCCGGTAGAGCAGGCTCAACGGCGCAACGGCAGCGGCCAGTTGGCGGTATCGCAATACCAGACCAACCAATCCTTGCTGCAACCCAGCGTATCCAGCACCAATATCTCCACAACGGCCTGACTGCCCGCCGCCGGAAACGCAAACAGCAAAGCCCCGCGACAGCGGGGCTTTGACTTTCCAGCGGCGCCCACGCAGGAGCGGGCTGGTAACGCATCTATGCCCTTTCCGGCCTTGCTCCTAACGGATCCGCTAAATCTTCTTGTGATTGCTCAGCCGACCATTGCTCCGCAGGCGCGCCGAGCGCCATCTAGAATGAGCGGCGGTTCGCTGACACGCAGCGCGATCATCGCGCGGCCTTTGTGCGCACTCCAAATTCTGGCCGAGCTGGCGCGCGCGACCGCCGGCAAGCCGTCCCATTGTGATTCGCTTGCGCCGCCCGCCTCGGCCTGGCTCCGAGCAAAGCCTTGCCGGACATTCGTCAAGACTCGCCCCCGTCGATTCAGCGTTGGCGCCCCGCCCCGGACTTGCGCCTCATCGGTTCGCGCCCTCCCCGGCTCTTTCTCTTCTGCGCGTTCTGAGCCTGCAGCAGCGCATCGATGCGCTCGGATGTGCTCTGCATCAGCAGCTGCGCCATTTCGCCGTCCGGGAAGGTGTCCGGCATGCGGTAGCCCAGCCAGGCATAGGCGGCGTACAGTTTGCAGCTGTCTTCCAGATATTGCAGTTCGTTGCGGCCGCCCGTTCCCATCATCCGCAGCAGAGGCGCGGTCTTGCTTCGCGCGCGCTGTTCGGCCCAGTCGTGCAGCGCATTGTCCAGCATCGGAATCTTGGTCGACACCGGGCACAAGCTGAAAGTGAAGCGATCGGCCAGGCTCAGCGGCAGGCTATCCAGCCATTCCGCCTTCTCCATCTGGTCGGACAGATTGGCCGGCAGGAAGAATTCATCGTGCACATTGATGTGTTTGGCAAACAGGCCCAGCAGGGGCTTGAGCTTGGCCTCCCCGGTCGCCTGGGAAATGGCTTCCAGATATTTCAGGCTGGGCGCGACGAAGAAGCCGTTGTTCGGCAGCGGTTCCGCCTTCTGGCGCAGCAGCGCGCCTATGGTCTTATGGGTGAGCCCGTCGAAACCGGCGACATAGCCGGTTTCATGCTTGCCGAAGCGGCCGGCGCGGCCGGCGATCTGCTTGGCCAGCGGCGCGGCGACGATGCCTTCCGCGTAGCCGTCCCACTTGCTGGCGGTTGTGAAGATGATGCGCCGAGCCGGGGTATTCAGGCCCATGCCGATGGCGTCGGTGGCCACCACCACCTGGGTCTCGCCGGCGACGAAGCGCTCGGCCTGCGCCTGCCTCACCTCGGGCGACAGGTTGCCGTAAATCGCCGACACGGTCAGCCCCTGCTCGATCACCTTGTCGCGCCAGTTCAGCACCTCGCGCCGGGAAAAGGCGATCAGCACATCGCCCGGCTGCAGGTTTTTCAGCGACAGCAGCGGCGCCTTGTCCATCTGCAGCGCGGTCTTGCGCTCCAACGTCCGCACTTCCAGCGTGCCGCCGACGCGCGCCACCAGCGATTCGATCGCCTCGCGCGACTCCGGCGCGCCGACCAGATAGATGGTCTGCGCCGGCACGCCGCACACGGCGGCGGTCCAGGCCGCGCCGCGGTCCGGATCATCCAGCAGCTGGATCTCGTCGATCACCGCCACTTCCACCTGCCGCTCTGGGTTCAACATCTCCACCGTGCTGGCGACGTGCGTGGCCTCGGGGTGCAGCTTGCGCTGCTCGCCGGTGATCAGGCTGACGGCGACGCCAGCCTGCTGCAGACGGGTGTAGTTCTCCAGCGCCAAGAGACGCAAGGGCGCGAGATAAACGCCGCTCTTGGCTTTCTGCAGATGCTCCATCGCCGCGTGGGTCTTGCCGGAATTGGTCGGCCCCAGCACCGCGATGAAGTGGCGCTGCATCGCGTAGGCGGTGGCGAACGATTCCGGATAGCGCGACAGGTTGACCGCGTCGCGGGTCTTGGCGGCGGCCTTGTCGGCGCTCTGCCGGCTGCGGGCGGCGGCCACCCGGTCCAGCGCGATATTGCAGCGCACCTTGGCGCGCTCGTACTTGGCCATGAAGGCGCTGAGCGCGCGCAGCGGGTCGATGCCGTCCACCGCGAACACTTCGCGCGCGCAGGCGGCGAGCTGGCCTTCCAGCTTCAGCCGCGCGGCGTCGTTCCAGCGCTCCTTGACCAGCGCCAGCTTCGCCGCCCCGTCCAGCTTGCGCCATTTGCCGCTCTTGCCGAGAAAGCCTTCGTCCGGCACCAAGTGATACGGGACGCGATGGCCGTCCAGATCCAGTTCGCCATGCACCGATACCGCATGGCTGCCCTCGGTGGTGACGATGGTGGCGTTATGCTCGGCCAGGTAATCGTCCAGCTGGATCTCGGGCGGCAATGCTTCAAGGGTGTCGGTCATGTCGGCTTTCGTTACGGTGCTAAAGGCGGGCGATGATAAAGCAGCCGGCGGCGGCACGCCAGCATGATGCGACTCTATCAAAATCCGCCATCGCCGACGACAAGGCAAGTTACAAAACAAACGAGCCGCAGGAATGTCCTGCGGCTCGTCGGCTGGCGCGACAAGCGCTTAGATCAGCTCGACCGCCAGCGCAGTGGCCTCGCCGCCGCCAATGCACAGGCTGGCCACGCCGCGCTTGCCGCCGCGCTGCTTCAGCGCCGACAACAGCGAGATCACGATGCGGGCGCCGGACGCGCCGATCGGGTGGCCCAGCGCGCAGGCGCCGCCATGCACGTTCACCTTGTCGTGCGGCAGCTTCAGATCGTGCATCGCCGCCATCGTCACCACGGCGAAGGCTTCGTTGATTTCGTACAGATCCACTTCGCCTGCCTTCCAGCCGGTCTTGACCAACAGCTTTTCAATGGCGTGCACCGGGGCGGTGGTGAACCAGCCCGGCTCGTGGGCGTAGCTGCTGTGGCCGACGATGCGGGCGATGGGCGTGAGGCCGCGCTTGGCCGCCTCGGACGCCGTCATCAGCACCAGCGCGGCGCCGCCGTCGGAGATGGAGCTGGAGTTGGCCGGGGTGACGGTGCCGTCCTTCTTGAACGCCGGCTTCAGTGTCGGGATCTTGTCCAGATTCGCCTTCAGCGGCTGCTCGTCGGTATCCACCACCGTGTCGCCGCCTCGGCCCGGCACCGTCACCGCTGCGATTTCATCCTTGAACAAGCCGCCCTTGATCGCCTGCTGCGCGCGGGTCAGCGAGGCGATGGCGAATTCATCCTGATCCTGGCGGCTGAAACCGTATTTCTCGGCGCACTGCTCGGCGAACACACCCATCAGCGTGCCCTTCTGGTAGGCGTCTTCCAGGCCGTCGAGGAACATGTGATCCTTGATCTCGCCGTGCCCCAGGCGCAGGCCGCCGCGTGCCTTCGGCATCAGGTAGGGCGCGTTGCTCATGCTCTCCATGCCGCCGGCCACCACCACGCCGCCATTCCCGGCCAAGAGCTGGTCATGCGCCAGCATCAGCGCCTTCATGCCGGAGCCGCACATCTTGTTGATGGTGGTGCACGGCGTGGCCTGCGGCAGGCCGCCGCCCAACGCCGCCTGGCGCGCCGGCGCCTGGCCC